>JBBKVP010000043.1:0-119621 GCA_037968495.1 Pontixanthobacter sp.
CACAGGCCGAATACGAAGAGGAAACGCCCACTTGAAACGCCTCGGCCTGCTGCGGCACGCGAAGTCCGATTGGGACGACATGCGCCTGCGTGATTTTGATCGCGGATTGAACAAGCGCGGGCGCAAGGGTGCCAAGCTGATGGGCGAACATATCCGCACCAGCGGTGCCAAATTTGATCTCGCCGTCGCCAGCCCAGCCGAGCGAGTCAAACGAACGCTGGAAGCAAGCGAACTGGGTTTGCCAGTCCAATTTGAGGAAACCGCCTATCTTGCAGACGCGCCGACACTGATCGGCCTGTTGCGCGCGGTAAAGAGCGATCCGGCTTCTATCCTACTGGCGGCTCATAATCCGGGGCTTCAGGAACTGGCGCTAACGCTCGTGCCGACCGATGGCGAAGACGCGCTGTTTGAAGAGGTCATGCAGAAATATCCGACCGCGTCCTACGCCGTCTTTGAATTGGATATCGAGAATTGGGATGATCTGTCGCCGGGTTGCGGCAAGTTGGTCCATTTCGCCCGACCGCGAGATCTTGATCCAGAACTCGGCCCGCAGCCCGGCGGCTAATCAACCGAGCGCGGCGGCCAGCCGGTCGCGGATATCGCGCAATTGCTGCGTCACTTCCGGGCCCGGTTGCTGAGGAACGGGTTGCGGCGCATCAGCGGAAGCGGTTTCAGCCATCGTCACTCCAGCGCCCTGTCGCGGAGCCTGAGCAGCCTCGTAGGCCTTGCCCGAGCCCATCGCCTTGCGGGCACCCTTGAGCGTGTAGCCTTCCTGATTGACCAGCCGGTCGATCGTGCCGACCATGGTGATGTCGTCAGCCCGGTAAAGCCGCCTGCCGCCGCTACGCTTGAGCGGTTTGAGCATGGGAAATTGCTGTTCCCAATAGCGCAGGACATGGGGCTTGATACCGAATGCAGCCGACACTTCGCCAATGGTGCGCATCGCGCCATCGGCTTTCCCGTCGTCAAAAAGCGGCCCTGTAGAGGAGCCCGTGGCGCTCATGAAGCGTCCGCGATCCGCTCTTTCAGCTTCTGGCTGGCGCGGAAAGTCATAACCCGACGCGGCGTAATCGGAACTTCGACACCCGTTTTCGGGTTGCGTCCGATCCGCTCTTTCTTATCGCGCAGCACGAAACTGCCAAAGCCGGAAATCTTGACGTTTTCGCCATCAGACATCGCGCTGCACATGTTGGCGAGGATAGCTTCGACGAGATCAAGGCTATCCGCCCGTGAAAGTCCCATCTTGTGATTGATAGTCTCGGCCAGATCAGCACGAGTTAATGTCCCTACGGACCGCATAGAATCCATCGCGTTCCCACTCCCCAAGTTGCACGACCCACATATGAATAGTGAACCTGAATGGTCACAAAGGCAAGGAATGTAGTGCGTTAAGCTAGGGAAAAATCCTACGCGCGCAAAAGACTCGCGCCCCAGGTGAAGCCGCCGCCCATCGCTTCGAGCATTACGAGGTCGCCCGGCTTGATACGACCATCGCGTTTCGCAACGTCATATGCCAGCGGCACAGAGGCAGCCGAGGTGTTGGCATGGCGGTCGACGGTGACGATCATTTTCTCGATTGGCAGGCCAAGTTTTTTGGCGGTAGCGTCAAGAATGCGCTGGTTCGCCTGATGCGGCACGACCCAATCGATGTCACCGGCTTCTAGACCCGCCTGATCCAGAACTTCACGCAACACGCCTGCCAGATTAACGACTGCGTGGCGGAAAACCTCGCGCCCCTTCATTCGTAACTTGCCGACTTCGCCGGTGGTGGACGGACCACCATCGACATAAAGCAGGTCGCAATGTTCGCCCTCAGCATGCAGTTGTGTGGCGAGCAAACCGGGGCCATCGGCCGCGACGTCCTGCGCCTCGACAACGAAAGCTCCCGCCCCGTCGCCGAACAATACGCAAGTGCCGCGGTCTTCCCAGTCGAGGATGCGGCTGAAGGTTTCCGATCCGATCACGATGGCGCGCTTGGCCATGCCGGAGCGGATCATCGCATCGGCTGTCGCGAGCGCATAGAGAAAGCCCGAGCAAACGGCGGCAACATCGAATGCGGGAAAACCCTTACCGCCGAGCGCGGCCTGCACCGTAGTAGCGGTGGCCGGAAAAGTGCGGTCAGGCGTGGCAGTTGCCAGCACGATGAGGTCGATGTCTTCGATAGTACAGCCTGCATCGGCCATTGCCGCGCGTGCAGCATCGGTGCCGAGCGATCCGGTCGTTTCATCATCGCCGGCGATGTAGCGCTGGGTGATGCCGGTTCGGTCACGGATCCATTCGTCGCTGGTATCGACTTCGCTCGACAGCTCTTCATTGGTAACGCAACGCTTTGGCAAAGCTGAGCCGCAACCGGTGACAACTGTGCGGATCATTTGGCTGGCTCTTCAGCAGGCTCTTCGCCGCCGTCTTGAGCACCTGAGCCATTGATCAATGCCTCGATCTCGGCGAGATCAGCGGTGATACGGTGTGTAATATCGTCTTCGAGCATCCGCGCCGTCACATCGACAGCATTGGCCACACCTTGAGCGTTGGCACTGCCATGCGATTTCACGATCACGCCATTCAGACCGAGGAAAACCCCGCCATTGTGATTGTTCGGGTCGAGATGATGCTTGAGCAATTCTGTAGCTGGTCGCGAAACAAGGAAACCGATCTTCGAGCGCAGCGAACTGGTAAAGGCGGCCTTGAGCAGATCGGTCACGAAGCGCGCCGAACCCTCGATAGCCTTCAAGGCAATATTGCCCGAAAAACCGTCGGTCACAACCACATCGACATCACCGCGATTGATCTTGTCGGCTTCGATAAATCCGTCGAACTGCATGGCGAGCCCGGTCGCATCGCGCAGCCGTTCACTTGCGAGGCGCAAATCGTTGGTGCCCTTGATGCTTTCGGTGCCGATATTAAGCAGGCGCACGCGCGGAGCAGCCTTGCCGGTGACGATGCGCGAATAGGCTGCACCCATAATAGCGAACTGCACCAGATTGCGCGCGTCGCAATCGGTGTTGGCACCAAGGTCCAGCATGACCACGTCATCTTCGAGCAGTGTCGGCATAAGACCCGCGAGCGCCGGACGGTCGATGCCGGGCATAGTGCGCAGCGCCAACTTACCCATTGCCATCAGTGCGCCGGTATTGCCCGCGCTCACAGCAGCACCGCAATCGCCGCTCTTCACGGCTTCAATGGCGAGGCCCATGCTCGTGGTCTTGGCACGGCGAATGGCGCGGCTGGGCTTTTCATCGCCGCCGACCACGTCGTCACAATGCAGAATTTCTGAGGCGCGGCGAAGGGCGGGATGATCGTCCAGCCCAGCCTTGATGCGCGTTTCATCGCCCACCAGCAGGAAGCTGAATTTGTCATGGCGACGGCGCGCCATTGCAGCGCCATGCACCATTACGCGCACGCCTTCATCACCGCCCATCGCGTCAATTGCGATACGCGGTAGGCTCATGCGCTCAATCCTTCCTGTCGAGGAGGCTTAAAGACCCTTGGGCTCAATTACCTGGCGACCATTGTAATGGCCACAGGCGTTGCAGAGCATATGCGGGCGCTTCAACTCACCACAATTCGAACATTCGTGGAAGGCTTCAACCTTCAACGAATCGTGCGACCGGCGATTGCCCCGGCGATGCGGCGAAACTTTTCTTTTAGGGACAGCCATTGCGGCACCTATTCTGTCTAGATCTATTGTTTATCGAGGCTGCTTTAGGCGAAGGGTCGGCCCCGCACAAGGCGGGATCCGAACGTTTCGAGTAGGCGGCGAAGGCGCGGCCTATACCGCACTGGCCCCGAGTTGCAAGCCGCAGTTGCACGCAGCGGTTGCATAAAAAGAGATAAGTAAGTAGCGAGATGCAACTAATTGAGGGGAATTTCTGTGCTTCTACCTGTAACGCTTACTTCAGCCGCCGCCGCCGCGATTATCGCAATCTGGCTCATGATCCGCGTTGGACAGGTCCGCACTTCCGAAAAAGTCAGTATCGGCGATGGCGGTAACGACAAGGTCATCCGCCGGATGCGGGCGCACGCCAATTTCGTCGAGAGCGCGCCGTTTTTACTGGTGCTGGTCGCGGCAATCGAAATGACTGGCAAAGGCGGCAATTGGCTCGCCTATGTTGCAGGTGCATACATGCTCGGCCGCGTTGCCCATGGTATAGGAATGGACGGCGGCAGCCTTGGCAAAGGCCGGATGGTCGGGACGCTTATTACGATGTTGGCACTGCTAGGCCTCGCCATTGTAGCAGCGCTGGTCGCGATGGGTGTACTGTAACGCCTTACTGCATCGCATAATCGCTCACGAACTGGTTGGTTTTGCGTTCCTGACCAAAGGTGCTGGTCGGCCCGTGACCGGGTATAAAGGTAATATCCTCGCCCAGCGGCCAGAGCTTCTTGGTGATCGACTCGAGCAGGTCCTGATGATCGCCCATCGGAAAGTCGGTTCGGCCAATCGAACCCTGAAACAAAACATCGCCGACAATCGCAAACTTACTCGGCGCGTGATGGAAAATCACGTGGCCGGGCGTGTGGCCGGGGCAATGGATCACGTCTAGCGTCAGATCGCCAACAGTCACCTGATCGCCATCATCAAGCCAGCGGTCCGGCTCGAAGACCTGGCCGTTGATACCGTATTTCTTGCCGTCTTCATCAAGCCGCGAAATCCAGAAGCGGTCGGCCTCGTGAGGCCCTTCGATTTTCAGGCCCAGCTCTTTCGCCAAAACGCCTGCTTCACCGCAATGATCGATATGGCCGTGAGTCACGAGAATCTTTTCAAGCGTCACACCGGCTTTCTCGACCGCTGCCTTGAGCATCGGCAGATCGCCGCCGGGATCAATCAGCGCGCCCTTCATCGTCTTGGTGCACCAGATCAGGCTACAATTCTGCTGGAGCGGCGTTACGGGCAAGATGGCTGCACGCAGTGGTGGTTGTTTGGTCTCGGTCATATCGTTGAAATGGCGCTCACCAGCCCGAATTGCAACGTCGATTACAGCCGGCCGCCCTTCCAAACCACACGCCCAACGATCTCAGCCTCGCCCACATCGACTTCGATCGGCGGATAGGCTTCGTTGTGACTAATCAGCGCAAGTCGCTGCGCCCCTACCGCCTGCACACGCTTGACCAGAAGCGTATCGCCGAGGCGGACCACTTGAATACCGTCCCGCAAGGCACGCGGAGTGCGATCGACCAAAATCTCGTCACCATCGCGAAGCAATGGCTCCATCGAATCGCCTTCGACCGAAATCGTGCTGAGCATTGAAGGTTCAAGCCCCTGCTCGCGAAGCCAGCGCTGCGAGAAGCCGAGCGAATCAAAAGGCCGCTCGCTGTCACTAACCGCACCGGAACCGGCGGAAGCACCCAGCGGCAAGCGAGGTATTGCGGCATAACCAGAGCGGCGCGTCTGTGCCAAAGCGCCGCTGTTTGCCGTATCATCGGGCGCACCCAATTCACCCTCCTCCACGCCGAAGAACTGCGCCAATGCGCGGCGGTCCTGCTCCTCCAACTTGCGCGGGCTGCCCTTGCGGATGAATTGCTGGAGATAGCTAGCGTTGCGGCCGATCAAATCGGACAGGCCGGACAAGCTCGCGCCCCGGCCCTGTGAAAGGGCCAACAATCTGGCGCGCGGGTCCGAATCGGCTAATTCCTGCGATTTCTTCATTTTTCCTTCCTAGATGAAAGATTTTTCCTAAAAAAGTAGGGTTTCGCAGGTGAACTAACGGCTTCCAACAACTTCGAGTCGCTTACCAAATTTAAGCCGCCAACTTCTAATCACCCATTTCAAATCGCAGGGTCGCACATGCTGATAAGAAACATCGAAAAATTCCTTCGCCGGACTGGAATGCCAGCCACAAAATTCGGCCGTTTGGCCACTCATGATCCGCGTTTTTTGCTTGATTTGCGCAACAGACGCTTGCCCCGCCCGGCAACAGAACAACGGTTGGAACATTTCATGAACACTTTTCAGGAACCAGTCAATGCAGAGTGACACCAAGGGCCAGCCCCGCGTTCCCCAACCGGCACGCAAATCGTTAGGCGAGAAGCTGCGCGCAGTATTGCTGGAGCTGTCCGGCGGCCACGGCAAAGTCGAACGCCATGCCGAAGGATCATGGGCCAGCATTACCTTTGCCGGGACCTGCCACACGCTTGATCTGTCATTTGCCAGAGATGAGGCAATTGCCGCTCCGGAGCTTCTGATCGCCACCCTGCCCGATCACGAATCCAGCATTCCCGGTCAGCTGGTGGCAGATGCGGTCATCATCTCGGTCGACCACGCGATGCTTCCGAAACCGAAGTTGGATGTAACGGTCGAGCTCTTGCTGCTTGAGGAAGGTTAGTACCCGCGCGCTGGATCGAAGATCGGCTCCAGTTCGGTTCCCGCGTGATAGCGCGCGAGGTTTGCCAGAAAGCGCTGGGCGGAACGCGGAAACATCTTGTCCTGCGCCCTGCCCGACAGATGCATGGTGATATGGGCGTTATCGAGCGTCCATAACTCGTGATCCGCAGGCAGCGGCTCGGGGTCGGTCACATCGAGCAGTGCCGCGCCGAGGGTTTTGTCCTTCAATGCGGCGATCATTGCAGGCTGATCCACCACCGTGCCGCGCGCGATATTCACCAGCACCACGCTGTCCTTCATCGCCGCCAGCTCCGCCGCGCCGATCATGCCTTCGGTTTCCGGCGTGGCTGGCACGGCAAGTATGACCCAGTCGAATTCGCCAAGCTTCCGCTGCCAATCATTCGGCCCCAGCACACCGTCTCCGCCCGAACGCCGCACGATCGTCACATCAACATCGAACGCCTGCAGCCGTGTTTCGATCAATTTTCCGATAGCACCATAGCCCAGCAGCAGCGCCTTGCTGCCTGCCAGTTCAATTTTACCTGGCGAATCCTGCAACCACTCGCGTTTGTCCTGTGCACGCACGACATCGCGGTAACCCTTGGCATAGGTCAGCATCATCATGACGGTATATTCCGCGATGGTAATGGCGTTAATGCCCGCGCCATTGGTTACGGTAACGTTCCGCGCCACCAGCAGATCGAGCGGCAGGAAATCCAGCCCGGCATAGATCGAATTGAGCCATTTCAGCTTGCCCGCCCGCTTCACCGCCTCAGCCATGGGCGCATGATCATAGAGGTCGAACCAACCGATCTCCGCCTCGGGCACAATGTCCATCAACTCATCAGTCGAAGCGAACCAGCGCGGCTCAACCCAATCGGGTAAATGCGGCTCAATGGCGGGACGGATCAGCGAAGATAATACAGCGATTGTCATAATTTCCAGTCCCAGCCTAGCGGATCGCCGTCCATAATCTCGACACCCTTGGCCGCGAGTTCATCGCGGATGGAGTCGGATGCGGCGAAGTCTTTTTTGGCGCGCGCTTGCTTGCGGCGGGCGAGCGCGTCTTCGATTTCGGTTTCGGTGATTGCGGCAGACTTGGGACGGATGCGGAGGTCGGCGCGACCGATGGTTGCAAGCCCAAAGCCAAATACGTTATCCCATTCGAGAAGATAACTCGCTTTTTCGTGCGGTTTCCAATCTTTAGAATTCAACACGCTTTCAAAAGCTGTAAGCGCCCGTGGGGTATTCAGATCGTCGCTAATCGAACCCTCAAACACGTCTTTCTCTCGTTCCAAAATCTCGGAGAGAGATGTGATTTGAAAATCCTTGGGCGCATCGGCTTGTTGTATTTTCTCGTAAGCAGAAACGATCCGCTTCAGCCTAGTCAACGCAGCATCCAGCCCCTCCCAACTAAATTCCAGCTCGCTGCGGTAATGCGCCTGCAGGCACATCATGCGGTAGGCCATCGGGTGATAGCCCTTCTCGACCAGCAATTGCAGGCGGAGGAATTCACCTGACGACTTCGACATTTTGCCCGAGCGCTCGACCAGAAAGTTATTGTGCATCCAAATACGTGCACCTGACGCATCGCTGCCGCAAAATGCTTGGTTCTGCGCGATTTCATTCGGGTGGTGAATTTCGCGGTGATCGATCCCACCGGTGTGTATATCGAACGGGAAGCCGAGCAATTTTTCGCCCATGACGGAGCATTCCAAGTGCCAGCCGGGAGCGCCCTTGCCCCACGGGGAGTCCCATTCCATCTGGCGTGTTTCGCCTTCAGGGGTTTTGCGCCAGATTGCGAAGTCGGCTGCGTGGCGTTTGCCTTCGACCGATTGGATGCGGCCTTCACCGTCCTCGGTCACAGCGCGGGCGAGCTTCCCGTAATCTGCTATCGTCGATGTGTCGAAATAGAGGCCGCCGTCGAGCTCGTAGCAATGTTCCGGAGCAATCTTGCTACCCCATTCGATCATCTCGGCAACATATTCGGTAGCGCGCGGATGTGCGGTTTTTCGGACATTCAACCGCGCTAAATCCTGCTCGAAATCGGCCGCGTAAAATGCCGCGATCTCCCATGCCGACTTGCTCTCACTTGCCGCCATTTTCTCCATCTTATCCTCGCCTTCATCGGCGTCAGACGTCAGGTGGCCAACATCGGTAATGTTGATGACATGGGTGAGCTTGTAGCCCTTCCAGCTCAGTGTGCGCCCCAGGGTATCGGCAAAAACATAGGCGCGCATATTGCCGATATGCTGGTAATTATAGACCGTCGGCCCGCAGGTATAAACGCGCGCCTCTCCGGGATGGACGGGCTCGAACGGCTCAAGCTGGCGCGTGAGGCTGTTGTAGAGATTGAGTTTGCTGTCAGTCATTGCGGGAGGCTTTGCCTGCAAGGCGCGCTGCGGGTCAAGCGGCGTCGAACCCTTCCCAGCGCACGGCCTCGTCCACACCTGCGCGCGGAACGTCGAACGCGTTGACCGGCACGTCCTTGCGGTAGCCGATAGCCATCCCGCAAAAGAAGATGTGATCCTCGGGCATTTCGACATGCTGGCGAACTTGTTCGGAATACATAGCCCAGGCCTCTTGCGCGCAGCTGTCCAGCCCTTCTTCGCGCAGCAGCAGCATAATCGTCTGCAGCCACATGCCGATATCGGACCATTGCGGCGGGCCCATATATTTGGGCGTGTGGATGAACATCATGACCGGCGCGCCAAATGCACGGAAGTTTTCCGCGAACCACATCATCCGGCCCATCTTGTTCTCACGCGGGATTACAAGCGCGCTATAGAGAGCCTCGCCCACACCGCGGCGGCGCTGCTCATAGGCTCCGTCAAGGCCCTTGGGATAAATGTCGTACTCGGGCGAATGCGCCTCGCGCCCCTTGGGCAAAACCTTCGCAACATCGTCAAATAAAGCCTGCATCGGCGCACCCGTCAGCACCGCCGCATGCCACGGCTGTGTGTTGCCGCCCGAGGGACTGCGCTGTGCCTTATCCAACACGCGCTGGAGGGTCTCGCGATCAACCGGCTGGTCGGTAAATGCCCGCACGGAGCGGCGGGTGGCGACGGCTTCGGATACGTTCATGAGTTCGCGTCATCCCAGCTAAGGCTGGGATCGCTAACCGCAAATTCCCGACCTGATTGATAGCGACCCCAGCCTGCGCTGGGGTGACGAAATTTATCTTTTATCATCCTCAAACAACCCGGCGAGCTGTTCGATGATCGTGCCGCCGAGTTGCTCGACATCCATGATCGTCACAGCGCGTTTGTAATAGCGCGTCACATCATGCCCGATGCCGATGGCGACAAGCTGGACGGGGGACTGCTTTTCGATCCAGTCGATCACGCGTCGCAGGTGCATTTCGAGATAGCCGGCGGTGTTCACGCTCAGCGTCGAATCATCGACCGGGGCGCCGTCCGAAATTACCATCATGATGCGGCGATCTTCAGGGCGTGCGAGCAAGCGGGTATGCGCCCAAAGCAGCGCCTCGCCGTCGATGTTTTCCTTCAGCAGCCCCTCGCGCATCATCAGGCCTAGATTGCGGCGCGCGCGGCGCCATGGCTCGTCGGCTTTTTTGTAAATGATGTGCCGCAGATCGTTGAGACGGCCTGGTGCGGCGGGCTTGCCATCGGCCAGCCAAGCCTCGCGGCTTTGCCCGCCCTTCCATGCTCGCGTCGTGAAGCCGAGAATTTCAGTCTTCACGCCGCAGCGCTCCAGCGTGCGCGCGAGAATATCCGCGCTGATGGCTGCAATCGAAATCGGCCGCCCGCGCATCGAACCGGAATTGTCGATCAGAAGCGTTACAATGGTGTCTTTGAACTCTTGATCCCGCTCGATCTTATAACTGAGCGCATGGCCCGGCATGGTGACGACACGGGCAAGGCGGGCAGCATCCAGCATGCCCTCCTCCTGATCGAAGTCCCAGCTGCGGTTCTGCTGCGCCATCAACCGGCGTTGCAGGCGGTTGGCGAGCTTCGTCACGATGGATTGCAAGCCGGTAAGCTGGCTATCGAGATAAGCGCGCAGGCGGTCCAGTTCCTCTGCATCGCAAAGCTCGTTCGCCTCGACCACTTCGTCGAAACTGTCAGTGAAGGCCTGGTAGTCGAAATTGTCGGGCAGATCGGTCCATGGGCGGTTCGGGCGCACGGGCATCATGCCTTCTTCGCCCTCGTCGCCCATTTCGCCATCGGACATTTCATCTTCGTCGCCCGGCTCGGTTTCGCTTTCGCCGTCTGCGTCGCCCTCGGTCGGCTCGCCCGCCATCTCGGTCGATTGCGGTTCTGCGCCGCCCTCGTCCTCGTCGTCGGTTTCTTGTTCGTCGGGGTTTTCGCCCTCTTCGTCGTCACCGTCTTCGTCAGAGCCGCTATCGGCATCTTCGGGCAGCGTGAGGTCTAAGTGGCGCAGCAGATCGAGCGAAAGCGCCTGAAACGCCTTCTGATCGTCAAGCGAACCCGCAAGCGCTTCGAAGTCGTCGCCCGCGCGGTCTTGAATAAACTCGCGCATCAGATCGACGCCCTTTTGCGCGCGCTCGGGGATCGGCTGACCGGTCAGCTTTTCACGTAGCATCAACGACAATGCGGATTCGAGAGGCACATCGTCTAGGCTTTGAGCGCGCGTGATCGGGTCGACGGCTGTTCGCAGATCGGTAGCCGCTACGATATTGTCGGCAATTCCGGCGTAACGCTGCGCGCCCAGCGCTTCGTATCGCACCAGTTCTACCGCATCATAAGCCGCGCGCGCAGACGGTTCTGCGGGCATATTCTTCATATGCAGCGTTTCATTGTGATGCCGCAATTTGAGCGCGAAACTATCGGCAAAACCGCGCGCTTCGGCGGCCTGTTCAGGCGGCAGGCTGCGGCCCGGAAGCGGAACCTTCATCGCCTTGCCCGACAGCGTGGGTGTGTCCGCACTCCAGCCAAGCTCCACCTCAGGCTCGTGCGCGAGCGCCCGTGCCGTGCCGGTTAGAGCCTGTTTGAACAGGTCGAGGGGAGTTTGGTCTGACAAATTCTACGCTTGGTTAGAGGATAGACTGACCTGTCTTGGCCCAGTCAGCCATGAAACCCTCAATGCCCTTATCAGTCAACACATGGTTCGCTAGAGCTATGATAACCTTGGGCGGTGCAGTCATCACATCGGCGCCAATCAATGCGCTTTCAAGAACATGTGTCGCATGGCGCACGCTGGCGACGAGGATTTCGGTGTCGAACAGGTAATTGTCATAGATCGTGCGGATATCGCGGATGAGTTCCATGCCATTGGTGCCGTTATCGTCATGACGGCCAACGAATGGTGATACGAAAGTCGCGCCCGCCTTTGCCGCGAGCAGTGCCTGATTGGCGCTGAAACAGAGCGTGACATTGACCATGGTGCCGTCGTTCGTGAGCGCCTTACAGGTCTTGAGCCCATCAATCGTCAGCGGCACTTTGATGCAGACATTGCTGGCGATCTTGCGGAGGACGTCAGCCTCTTTCATCATCGTCGCGTGATCGAGCGCAACCACTTCTGCGCTGACCGGACCATCGGTCAGCGCACAAATTTCCTTCGTCACTTCCATGAAGTCACGGCCTGATTTCGCTATCAGGCTGGGGTTAGTGGTCACGCCATCAAGTAAGCCGGTGGCGGCCAGATCTTTGATGTCGTCAATCTCTGCAGTGTCGGCGAAGAATTTCATGGTGCGCTCCGGCTGATGATTCTTCTGACAGCTATAGACGGAGCACAGTCAGTATCGCCACCCCTCGTGCGCTTTACCAACACTTCGTCATCCCAGCCCCAACCGTCTTCCCAGCGAAAACTGGGATCGCGTCATTTCTATGGACAACTTAGCGGCACGAGGCACCTGCCTTCGCTGGGAAGACGCGAGTTACTAGAATGCCGTGCCAAATACGCCGATAATCAGCGGATCGCCAGTGCTGCGCGGGTTTTCGCGGATTAGCGCTTCTTCTTTTCCAATCTCGTTCCAGATTACATCGTCAACCGAAGTCGAGATGTTACGGGCCGCGCCTGACAGGTTCACTCCAGTCAAAGCGGCCAGTGCTTGGCCGATCAGCGGATCTTGTGTCGCAACCATAAAGTCGCTCAATTCAGGGACCATCACTTCGATCAAGGACAAGCCTATTTCGCTGCGCAGGAAACTGCTGGCAGCGGTCGGCCCGCCGCGCACAAGAGCTTCGGCATTGCGCCAGCCGATCGTTCGGACAGCATCTGCTACAAACGGGGCGGCGCGATCGGCGCCTTCTTCTGCGACATCAGCAAATGCACCTTCGAGACGGCGCTTGAACAGGCTGGATGTCAGAATATCGCCAAGCACGTTTCCGCGGGCACCCAGGAAACTGCTTAGGCCGACTGTCGCGACCTGCTGGTCCCAGAAACCGCCATCAGCGGTCAGCCGCGCAAATGCCCGCTCGCTAGAGAGCAGCAACAGACGGGAAAGGGCATCCGTCAGCCCGAAACCGGGAAGGCCGGCACATGCTGGCAGCGTCAAGGCGATACCGCCCACGCCCAATCCGGCAATAAATTTGCGGCGGCTACTGGCGGCTTGGATCAAATCGGTCATACTTGGGTCCCCATCCTTGTAGTTCGGGCGTTTGAGCGCCCATATAGCACACGGAAATATGAACCGCGTCCGACTTCTTGTCTTCAATGCCGCATTAGGCCCGCTGGACTACCGAGTGCCTGATGGCATGGAGGTCGGCCCGGGATCGGTAGTGCGCGCGCCGCTGGGACCGCGCGAAATCGTCGGCATTGTGTGGGAAGAAGAACGGCTGCCATCAGACAGTGTTCCGGACAGCAAGCTGCGCCCCTTGCGCGGCGTCATGCCCGTCCCTCCGCTGCGCGCTGAATTGCGCCGCCTGATCGAATGGACAGCCGACTATTACTGCGCCCCGCTCGCCTCAGTGGCGCGCATGGTGCTATCGAGCGGTGCTGCGCTGAAAGGCGCAGCGACAATGACTGAATACCGCCTGACTGGCGCGGAGCCCGAGCGCATGACCCCGCAGCGCCAAGTCGCGATGGAAGCATTGGAAGGAGAGCAGGCAACGATCCGCGAGTTGGCGGAGCTATCCGGTGTCAGCGACGGCGTGTTGCGCGGATTGGTCAGCCAAGGCGTATTAGAGCCGGTCGAGGTCGATATCGACCGGCCCTATCCATTGGCCATCGCCGACCATGATCCACCGGAATTGGAGCCAAGCCAGCTTGAAGTTTCGGCGCGGCTGGTTGAGGCGGTAGAAGCGCAAAAGTTTGCGCCTTTCTTACTCGATGGGGTTACTGGATCGGGCAAGACTGAAACCTATTTCGAGGCTCTAGCAACCGCCCTCAGAAACAACCGGCAGGTGCTTGTTCTGCTGCCGGAAATCGCACTGACCGAAGCCTTTTTGAAGCGTTTTGAAAACAGATTCGGCGCGCCGCCCATCGTTTGGCATTCATCACTTAAGGCAACCGAGCGCAGGCGGGCTTGGCGAGCCATTGCGAGCGGCCGCGCGCAGGTCGTAGTCGGGGCACGGTCATCGCTGTTCTTGCCATATCGCAACCTTGGCCTAATCGTCGTGGATGAAGCGCATGAGGTCTCGTTCAAACAGGACGAAGGCGTGCGCTACAACGCCCGCGATGTTGCCGTAATGCGCGGCCGGTTCGAGAAAGTGCCCGTTGTGCTCGCCAGCGCAACACCTGCGCTCGAAAGCCTGCATATGGCGGACACAGGAATTTACGAAAAGCTGGTCCTCGCCAGCAGGTTCGGCGGCGCGCAATTGCCCGATATCAGCATTGTCGATTTGCGCGAGGAGAAGCCCGACCGCGGCCATTGGTTGGCGCCTCGCTTGGTCGAAGAACTGAAACTGCGGCTCGAAAAGGGTGAGCAATCTCTGCTGTTCCTCAACCGGCGCGGCTATGCCCCGCTAACGCTTTGTCGCCATTGCGGATACCGCTTCCAATGCCCCAATTGCTCGGCATGGCTGGTGGAGCACCGGCTGAGCCAGCGGCTGGCCTGCCACCACTGCGGCCATGAAACCACGCCGCCCGAAACCTGCCCCGATTGCGGCGAGCCCGATTGCATGGTCGCCTGCGGTCCCGGCGTTGAACGCATCGCTGATGAGGTGCGCGAAATCATGCCCGATGCACGGGTTGCCGTGGTGACGTCCGACACACTCAATTCGCCAGAAAAGGCCGCGAAGTTTGTGACCGAGGCAGAGGGCGGCGCTATCGACGTGATTGTGGGCACGCAACTGGTAACCAAGGGCTTCCACTTTCCCGAACTGACTCTAGTCGGCGTAGTAGATGCCGACCTTGGCCTCGAGGGCGGCGACCTGCGGGCGGCAGAGCGCACCTATCAGCAAGTCGCACAGGTTGCCGGCCGTGCGGGACGTGGCAGCAAGCCGGGTGAAGTTCTGATCCAGACGCGCCATCCCGAAGCCCCTGTGATCGCCGCCCTCGCAGCGGGCGACCGCGATGCCTTCTATGAGGCCGAGACCGAGGCTCGCCGTAGCGCTGGCGCTCCGCCATTTGGCCGTTGGGCCGCGATCATCGTGTCGAGCGAAGACGAGATCGAGGCGCGTGATGCCGCGCGCGCCATCGGAAACCGGCGTCCGCAGATGGATGATTTGATGGTTCTCGGCCCTGCCCCCGCTCCGATGGCACTGCTCCGAGGGCGCTACCGCTACCGATTGCTGATCAACGCGCGGCGGACAGCGGCAGTTCAGGACGTAATCCGACATTGGCTTGGCGAATTTAAATTTCCGGGGGGCGTCCGTGTCGGTGTCGATATTGACCCATATAGTTTCGTCTGAAACGACTGCAAAAGCTTACTATTCCGCCTGTAAAGCCATTGTAGCTTTGCCTCGCGCCTATATTTGCTATGCGGGCCTGAAATGACCGAAACTCTTGATCCAGTCCACGAAGCGAAAACCGCTACCGACACGCCGCTTTTTGCCTCGCTGCCCGGCGATATTCGCGCGTCTTTCGAATTCTTCCCGCCGAAAAGCGAGAAGATGGAAGCGCAATTGTGGGATGCGGTGCAGCAGCTTGCACCGCTCGATCCAAGTTTTGTTTCGGTTACCTACGGCGCGGGCGGATCGACGCGCGAACGCACCCACAACACCGTTGCGCGGATAATCCGGGAGGCGCATCTGCCTGCCGCTGCTCATCTCACCTGCGTCGATGCCAGCAAAGCTGAAATCCGCGATGTGGCCGAACAATATTGGGAAGCAGGCGTCCGGCATATCGTTGCCTTGCGCGGTGATGCAGGGGAGCCGGGGGCACCGTTCCAACCGCACCCCGAAGGCTATGCCACCGCCGCTGACCTAGTACGCGGCCTCAAAGATATCGCCGATTTCGAAATCTCTGTGGCAGCCTATCCTGAAACCCACCCCGATGCATCGTGTCCCGATAGCGATATCGACAATCTCGCGCTCAAGTTGGACGCGGGTGCAACGCGGGCAATCTCGCAATTCTTCTTCAGCGCCGACACATTTTTCCGCTTTCAGGACAAGCTCGCCGCCCGCGGAATTACCACACCCGTGCTGCCCGGTATCTTGCCCGTAACTAACGTGGCCCAAGCCCGTAAGTTTGCCGGAGCATGCGGCGCGCAAATCCCGGAATGGATGGACGGTCTGTTCGAAGGCCTCGATGCACGCCCCGCAAGCCGTCAACTCGTTGCCGCGACCATCGCTGCCGAACTCTGCCGCCGCCTATACGCTGGCGGAGTGCGAGATTTGCATTTCTACACCCTCAACCGCGCGGAACTGTCCTACGCGATCTGCCATATGCTCGGCATGCGTCCAGCGGAGAACCCCGCATGAGCACGCGCGCAATATTCAACACCGAGGCGGCTAAGCGCATCCTGATCAAGGACGGCCCCTATGGCACCGCAATCCAGAATGAAAAACTGGACGAAGCGGGATACCGTGGCAGCTACGATCTGGGCTTTGACCAGAAGGGCAATAATGACCTTCTGAACCTGACGCGGCCCGATATCATTGCGAGAATATGCAACCGCTATATCGGCGCTGGCGCTGCGATCCTCGCGACCAATACATTCAACGCGACCCGCATTAGCCAAGCCGATTATGGCGCGCAGGCGCTGGTGCCAGAGATTAACCGCGAGGCGGCGCGTATCATCCGTGAGCAGGTCGATGCTGCGACGGCGAAAGATGGCATTGTCCGCTTTGTCGCTGGCGCGGTCGGCCCGACTAACAAGACGCTGTCACTGTCGCCCGAAGTCGAAGACCCCGGCTACCGCGAAGTCGATTTCGACACGATGACGAAAGTCTACCGCGAACAAGCCGCTGCTCTGATTGAAGGCGGCGCGAATTTTATCCTGATCGAAACGATCTTCGATACACTCAACGCAAAGGCCGGCATCATGGCTGTGCGCCAGCTCGCCGCAGAGCAAGGCCGCGACATACCTATCATGTTGTCGATGACCTTAACCGATCTTTCGGGCCGCAATCTGTCGGGCCATACAGTCGAGGCATTCTGGAACGCTGTGCGTCATGCGAAGCCGCTCACCATCGGCCTCAATTGCAGCTTCGGCGCTGAACAGCTCCGCGCGCATGTCAAAGTTTTGGCAGAACGGGTCGACACGCTTTTGATGGCCTATCCTAACGCCGGGCTTCCCAATGATCTGGGTGAGTATGACGAGTTGCCCGAGACCACCGCAGCGCTGGTGAGTGAATGGGCAAGAAACGGCCAAGTGAATGCGCTGGGCGGCTGCTGCGGCTCAACGTTCGAGCATATCGCAGCTATGGCAAAGGCGGTTGCAGGTCTGGAACCGCGCATTATTCCCGCCGCCCCAACCGTGACCCGGCTGGCGGGACTGGAACCGTTCGAAATAGCCGCTTGATGGATTACGCAAACACCTCCCGCTTCGTCAATATTGGCGAACGCACAAACGTGACCGGATCGGCCCGTTTCAAGAAGCTGATCATGGCCGACGATTACACGGCCGCAGTCGAGGTTGCCCGCCAGCAGGTCGAAAACGGCGCGCAGGTGATTGACGTTAATATGGACGAGGGGCTGCTTGATGCAGTCCACGCCATGACCACATTCCTGAAGCTGATTGCAGCCGAACCAGACATCGCCCGCGTTCCGGTAATGATTGACAGTTCCAAATGGGAAGTCATCGAAGCGGGCCTGAAATGTGTTTCAGGCAAGCCAATCGTTAACTCGATTTCTATGAAGGAAGGTGAAGACCAGTTCCTTAAGCAGGCCCGCAAATGCATGGATTACGGTGCCGCTGCCGTCATCATGGCTTTCGACGAACAGGGCCAGGCTGATAGCAAAACCCGCAAGGTCGAGATCTGCAAACGCGCGTATGACCTTCTCGTCGGCATCGGCTTTCCGCCTGAAGACATCATATTTGATCCCAATGTATTCGCTGTGGCAACGGGCATCGAAGACCATGACCGCTACGGCCTCGATTTCATCGAAGCGTTGCGCGAGATCAAGGTAGCCTGCCCTCATGTGCTGACCAGCGGCGGCCTGTCGAACCTCAGTTTCAGTTTTCGCGGTAACGAACCAGTGCGCCGCGCCATGCATTCCGTGTTCCTCTATCACGCAATCCCCGCTGGCCTCGATATGGCCATCGTCAATGCCGGTCAGCTCGACATTTACGACCAGATCGATCCCGTGCTGCGCGATGCTTGCGAAGATGTGATCCTGATGCGGCCTGTCGAAGGCGAGGAGACCGCGACAGAACGGCTTATCACTCTGGCCGAAGGTTTCAGAGGTACCGATGAAGCGCAGGTAAAGGCCGCTGCCGAATGGCGCGGCTGGCCGGTTGAAAAACGCCTCGAACATGCGCTCGTCAAAGGCATCGACGCTGACGTTGTCGCCGACACCGAGGAGATGCGCGCCGCGACTGAAGCGGCTGGCGGGCGGCCCATCGAAGTCATCGAAGGCCCGCTGATGGACGGCATGAATGTCGTCGGCGACCTGTTCGGCAGCGGCAAGATGTTCCTGCCTCAGGTTGTGAAATCGGCCCGCGTGATGAAAAAGGCCGTCGCCCATCTGATCCCCTATATCGAGGCGGAGAAGGAAGAAGGCGCCCGCGCCAAGGGCAAAATCATCATGGCGACCGTAAAGGGCGATGTGCATGATATCGGCAAGAATATCGTCGGGGTGGTCCTGCAATGCAACGGCTATGAAGTAATCGACCTTGGCGTGATGGTGCCTTGGACCAAGATCCTCGAAACCGCGAAAGAGCAAGACGTCGATATGATCGGTCTGTCAGGCCTGATTACGCCTTCGCTCGATGAAATGGTAACTGTCGCCGAAGAAATGCAGCGCGCCGGAATGACCATGCCGCTGCTAATTGGCGGCGCGACGACCAGTAAAGTTCACACGGCGCTCCGCATCGATAATGCCTATGGCGGGCCGGTAATTCACGTGCTCGACGCAAGCCGCGCTGTGGGTGTGGCATCACAATTGCTGTCCGATACGCAGCGCGATGGTTTCGTAAAAAAGACGGCTAACGATTACGAACATGTCCGCGATGTCCGCGCCGGCAAGGGGCAAAGCGCACTGCTCAGCCTCGAAGATGCGCGCGCCAATTCTTACGATCCCTATTTGAGCGACAAAGCCGCGCCGCCCCTGCAACCGGGCGTTCATGTGTTCGACGATTGGTCGCTCGCAGACCTGCGCGAATATATCGACTGGACGCCGTTCTTCCGCGCATGGGAATTGCACGGCAACTATCCCGCCATTCTAGAAGATGATGTGGTGGGCGAGAGCGCGACATCCCTGTTTGCAGACGCCCAAGCGATGCTCGACAAAATCATCGACGAGAAATGGCTGACCGCGCGCGGAACTTGCGGTTTCTGGCCTTGCGCCCGCGACGGTGATGATGTGACAATCCACCGCGTGCAGCGCGAGGAGCATGTCACCCTTCCCTTCCTGCGCCAGCAAGTGAAGAAATCACGCGACCGCGCCAATATGTGCCTCGCCGACTTTATCGATCCGGCTGGTGACTGGATCGGCGGTTTCGCTGTCAGCATCCACGGAATCGAACCGCATATTGCGCGATTTCAAGCGGATAATGACGACTATTCCGACATTTTGCTAAAAGCGCTGGCAGACCGTTTCGCCGAAGCCTTTGCCGAGCGGCTACACAAGCATGTTCGCACCGATCTGTGGGGCTATTCCCCCGGCGAACAGCTGACCAACGAAGCGCTGGTGAAAGAGCAATATCGCGGCATCCGCCCGGCCCCCGGCTATCCTGCCTGCCCCGATCACTCACTCAAACCGATCCTGTTCGAACTGCTGGACGCTGAAAAGTCGGTGGGTATCACCCTGACCGAAAGCTACGCCATGCTCCCCACAGCAGCGGTCAGCGGGTTCTACTTCGCCCACCCGGAAGCCGCCTATTTCGGGGTTGCCCGCGTAGGCCGGGACCAGCTCGAAGACTACGCACTGCGACGCGGTGTCGATCTGGCAGTGGCCGAGAGATGGTTGCGTCCCAATCTCGACTAGGCCACGAAAGGCCAATGGGGATTCGTCATATATTCGCTGTTTTCATCGCACTTTGTCTCGCGGCATGCGGTGCAGATGAAACAAATTACGCGGCTGGCGATCCGCTGCCCGAGCATCAGGCGTTTCAGCTTGAGTCAAAGGTCTTAGGAGAGACGCGCGAAATCGCCGTCTGGGCTCCGCCGGGCTACGCGGGCGGAGAAACGGAATATCCGGTCGTATATATGCCCGATGGCGGGGTGAAGGAGGACTTCCCGCATATCGCCAACACGCTGGCCAAATTGGCTGAAGCTGGCGAGATTGCACCGGTCATTCTGGTGGGCGTAGCCAACACTGAGCGTGGCCGTGACATGACGCCAGATTCCCAGACAGCAGATGACGAGCAATACGCTCCTATGACCGACGGCGCGGCCAGTTTCCGCGCGTTCTGGCGTGATGAATTGATCCCGATGATCGAGGCGAAATACCGCACTAATGGCGAGCGCGCGATTGTCGGCGAATCGCTTGCCGGCCTGTTTGTCATCGACAGCCTCCTGCGCGAGCCAAAGCTGTTCCAGCGGCACATCGCCGTGGATCCATCGCTCTGGTGGAACAATCACGCGCTCGTGCAAATGTCAGAGAGATATTTCCGCACTATGGATGGTAAAGGCGTATCACTGTGGATCGCAAGCTCGGACGCGGCAGACATCAATGTCCACACTAACGCTCTGGCCAAAGTGCTGGAGATCAGCGCGCCCGAAACGCTGCGCTGGACTTATATGCCCAAACCGCAGGAGCAGCACAGCACCATCTACCGCGCGACCAAAGAAACGGCGTTCCGCTGGGCGCTTTGGCCAAACGAAGAAACCACACCGACAGAATAGTCGGGCACTTACATCCGCTCTGTGCATTGAGCGAATATGCCCGGCCCTATCCTTGTTCCGATCCTCGGCGATCAGCTCACCCGCACGCTTGCCAGCCTGCGGGGGCGAACCAAGGACGATACCGTCATCCTGATGATGGAGGTCCGGGACGAGGCCACTTACGTCAAACATCACAAGACCAAGATTGCGCTAATTTTTTCGGCCATGCGGCATTTTGCTGCTGAGCTGGAAAGCGCGAGTTGGACCGTCGATTACGTCTATTTGACCGATGAGAAAAACACCCACAGCTTCTCCGGCGAAGTCGCTCGCGCTGCCAAACACCACGAGGCGCGCGAAGTTCGAGTTGTCGAATCCGGCGAATGGCGTGTCCAGCAGGCCATGAAGGACTGGGATAGTGACCTCGATTGTCCGGTCGAAATTCTCGACGACGACCGGTTCCTGTGTTCGATTTCGGAATTCTTCGGCTGGGCGCAGGGCCGCAAGATGCTCCGCATGGAGAACTTCTACCACGAAATGCGGCGCAAGACCGGATTGCTGATGGATGGTGATAAGCCCGAGGGCGGCGAGTGGAATTACGACAAGGAGAACCGCGCTTCGCCTGACAAGAATATGGACGTTCCTGAAACGCCGAAATTTCCGCCTGACGATATCACGGCAGAGGTCATCGAGCTGGTCGAAAAAGAGTTCGGCGGCCACTTCGGCAGCCTTGAACATTTCGGCTGGCCGGTGACATCAGACGATGCCGATTCGACACTCGACACGTTTGTCGAACAGCGTCTTGCAAATTTCGGCAAATATCAGGACGCCATGGTCCACGGGTCGGACGACCTTTTCCATTCTATGTTATCGACCTCGATCAATCTCGGCATCCTCGATCCCATCAAATGCTGCGAGGCGGCCGAGGCGGCTTACAAAGCTGGCAAGGCACCGCTGAACGCGGTCGAGGGGTTTATCCGCCAGATCATTGGCTGGCGCGAGTATATCCGTGGGATGTACTGGCTAGAAATGCCAGAACTGGCCGAGGCAAACGCGCTCGACGCAAACCGGCCGCTGCCCGAATTCTACTGGACCGGCGAAACCGATATGCGCTGCATGGCCGATTGCGTGCGCTCCACGCATGAGAACGCCCACGCCCACCATATTCAGCGGCTGATGATCCTCGGCAACTTCGCGTTGATTGCTGGCATAAAGCCGCAAGAGGTCGAAGACTGGTTTCTGGTGGTCTATGCCGACGCTTATGAATGGGTCGAGCTGCCCAACGTAGCAGCGATGGCACTCCATGCCGATGGCGGGAAGCTGGCCAGCAAGCCCTATGCAGCAAGCGGAAATTACATCAACAAGATGTCCGACTACTGCAAGGAATGCCGCTACTCCCCGTCCAAGAAAACCGGCGAAGGTGCGTGCCCCTTTAACCCGCTCTATTGGGATTTCATGGTCCGCAACCGCAATTTCCTCGAGAAGAACCCGCGCGTTTCACGAGTGTTCTCGACATGGGACCGGATGGATGAAGACAAGCGCAGTGACTATCTCGATAGCGCAAAGCAATTGCTGGAAGGTCTTAAGCCTGCGAAGGAAGGATGGGCGCGCGATTAGTCCGAATGTGCCCCCGCCGCGATGCCGCGAAAATGCTCCATCGCTGATCGCCACGGGCCGGGTCCGTAGCTAATCCGGGCAACTCCCAGCTCGGCTAAAGCCGCATTATTGGCCATATCTGGGAGCTGCATGACGTTAACCGGGAGCGGGCTCTTTTCGCACATGACGGCAATGAGCGTGCTGTCGCTGAGGCCAGGCACGAAGAAAGACCGCGCACCGGCGTCCGCGTAGGCTGCAGCTCGCTCAAGAGCGCCTGATAGCAAATCGGGATCATTGGCATTTTCACCCGCCCGCAAGCGCTCAAGAAATATGTCGGTCCGCGCATTCACGAACAAACCGCTGGCAGCAACTGCCTCCATCAGTTTCGATTGGCGGCCGGTCTCGACAAGTCCCTGACCGCCGATCACCTGATCTTCGAAATTGCATCCAACCACGCCCAAATCTGCCAATCGTTTCGCATTACGCGCGACACCCTCGGCATCTGCGGCATAACCAGCCTCGAAATCGACGGTGAGCGGCAAATCGGAAACGGCCAATATCTGCATCACCGCGCCGATCAGCAGATCGAAGGGGATTTCTTGCGCATCCTCGAAGCCCAGCGATCCCGCCAATGCGGAACTGCCAGTAGCGAGCGCCTCAGCACCAGCAGTCACAGCAATCTTGGCCGATCCGGCATCCCAGATATTGCACAGGATCAACGGCTCGCCCCGCACATGCATCGCAGCGAATTTTTCGACGGGGTTCATTGTTCTTTTTCCAGAAGCTTACGCTTTACTTCGAGGCCATAAGCATAGCCGCCCAGCAATCCGTTACTGCGGACCACCCGGTGGCAGGGGATCAGGACCGCAACATTGTTTGCGCCATTGGCAGAGCCTGCCGCGCGAACGGCCTTGGGCTTGCCAACCGAAGCGGCGATTTCAGCATAGGAGCGTGTTTCGCCCGGAGGGATGCGCCGCAGTTCCTGCCAGACAGCCTCCTGAAAGGCGGTGCCTTTGACATCGAGCGGAATGTCGTTGGCGGTTCCGGGTTGCTCCACCGCTGAGACAACCTTCGCCAGCAACGCGCCAAACTCTTCGCCCCCTTCAACTAACTCTGCGCGCGGGAATCGGCTTTCAAGCTGTTCCGGACCTTCATTGAAGGACAAGCGGCAAACGCCCTTATCCGTCGCGCCAACAAGCATGAGCCCGAGCGAAGTATCGACGACCGCCCAATGGATCGTCACGCCCGCGCCGCCATTCTTCCAAGCCGAAGCTGTCATGCCCAATCTCTCCTTCCCGTCTTCATAGAACCGCGACGGCGCATTGTAGCCAGCCGCGTAAATCGCATCGGTCACGCTATCCGCAGAGGCCAGTTCCTCACCGGCCCGTTCGCGGCGCACCGCTCGCTGGAACGCCGCCGGTGTCAGCCCAACATTGCGTTTGAATACGCGCTGGAAATGCGTCGGCGAATATCCTGTCGCCTCGGCCAGCTGGTCCAGCGACAGATTTCCTTCTGCGGCTTTCATCAGTTTCAAAGCCTTAGCGACAGCCGCCTCATCCCGCGAAACATCGTCCGGTGCACAGCGCTTGCAAGCACGCAATCCAGCCTGCCGCGCCTCTGCGCCATCAGCATAGAACTCCACATTCTTCCGCGCCGGATGCCGCGCTGCGCAGGACGGGCGGCAATAAATCCCCGTCGAATGAACGCCCGTTACGAAGCGCCCGTCGAACGTCCGGTCACGCCGCATGACGGCGGACCAGGCATCCTCGTCTACGATGCCCGTCTCAGCTGTCATGTCGGTCAATTCTGGCAGCAAAGCAGCCATGTGCGGCATTATGGGCGTGAATATAGGCGATCCGGTTATCCTCCAGAAATCTGCGAATGGTTTGGTCCGCCTGCCCCGGTAAGGCAAGCCGCGCATCCGCGAGCATTCCATCCGCATCATATCCTCGCAGGGCAATCGGCTTGCCTTTGAATACTGGCGGACATCGATCGATGTATTCCGCCGCTTCATTAGCGTCTCTTCTCACAAAAATCGCAAAGGAAGCGCGATATGGAGTTTCCACATCGTGATTGGTGTAATTTGCCAATAACAACTCCTCTCCCTCTTCGGCGTCACGCAAACTAACGCGGCACGGAAAACCGGAGGACGCCGATGCGATATGCTTTTCCGCGCGCAGGCTCCTCAACCCAGCTACATCCAAGTCGAAAAGTGGTTCGAATTGGACTGGGTCGAGGCCGCGTATCTGATACGTCATTGTCTGATCCTTATCTCGCTTAGTCGAGGCCTGAATAGGCCTGCCTGAATGGGGCCGCTTCCCGAAAATTGCGTTCAAAGCAAAATTGCTGGTCAAGCCAATGCGTGGCCCGTATCCACCGTGCATGATTTCTGCCCTCGCAAAACGCCTTGCCGCCATCAGTCTGCTGCTCTTGGCCTCCCTTACCATTACCGCGCCCGCTAGCGCCGATCCGTCAGATATCTCGGCGGCCGCTCGCGGTGTTGTTCGCGTGGTCATTGTTGATAGCGCAAATGGTGAAGTGATACCGGTCAGCCATGGCAGTGGCTTTGCCGTCACGTCCAAGAGGATCGTGACTAACGCCCATGTGGTTGAAGAAGTCATCACAAACCCTGACCTGCGAATTGGCATTGTTCCGTCCGAAGGCGGCGAGGCGACCTATGCCAAAGTCATCTCCATCTCGCGGCGCAACGATCTGGCGCTAATCGAGATTACGGGCGATTTGCGTTTGCCGGTTCTTACACTTGGCGGCGCGGACAACCCCGAAAGCGGCGACGTCACTGCGGTCGGCTATCCGATGAATGTCGATCAGGCACAGGGCCTGCAGATCAGCGATATTTTCAAGAGCCAACCGCCGGTGAAAAGTCGCGGCTCTTTGTCGGGCAACCGTCCATCGCGGCAATTCGATACGATCCTGCATACCGCCCCGATTGCACGCGGTAATTCCGGCGGCCCGCTGCTCGATAGCTGCGGGCGGGTGCTGGGCGTGAACAGCTTTGGCGCGGATTCGAATGGCGGCGATGCGGAGTTTTTCTTCGCGGTTTCGATGCGCGAACTGCTGCCATTCCTGCGTGCCAACAATATCACGCCGCGCGTCAATGGCATGCCGTGCCGCGACCTTGCCGATCTCGACGCAGCGGATCGCGCAGCCGCTGATCGCAAGCAAATGAGCGCAGCCGCAGCGACCGAACGCGCCGAAGCGGCAACAAGAAAGGCCCGCTCCAAGGCCCGCGAGGACGTACAATTCGAGATCATGGAAGAGCGTGAGAACGCCATGGCCATCGCTGCGATGCTGCTGGTGATTGCGCTCGCCGCGGGCTTCTTCGCTTTTCAGGCCAAACAATCAGGCAATGAACGCCGCACGATTATCGCGGGCAGTATTGCCGGAATTGCACTGATCGCCGCCATCGCAATGTGGTTCACACGCCCCGGCATGTCAGAACTTGATGACCGGACCGCAGCTAAGGTGGCGGAAACCGGCGGCGAGACCTCAAACCCTGATGATCCGCTTAGCACTGCCAGCGTCGGCAAATTGCTCTGCACCATTGACGTCACCCGCAGCCGGATCACCGGCGCGCAAACCGATGATCTGCCGCTAGAATGGGGCGAAAATGGCTGCGTCAACGGCCGCACCCAATACGGCTTGTCGAGCGGCAAATGGAACCGTGTGTTCGTGCCCAATGATGAAGCGGTTGTGTCGGTAAACAGCTATGACGCGGACGCTGCTGAATATCGCGTCGAGCGTTACCTGCTAGGCCGAGCTGACATTACCGAAGCCCGCAAGGAACGCGGCGGTTACAGAACTCCGCAATGCGGCGGCGGCGATGAGACCGCGCGCGATCTAGGCAACAAGCAGGAGACGATCCTGGCCCTGCTGCCCGACCGCCCGAACGAGCGGCTGGTCTATAATTGCCAGATTGAAGGCGAGTAGCTCCTAAGCCGCAAGCGCCTCACCGCTGAGCGTGATGCGGTGCATTTCGCGGACGTGGCCTTGGTAGTCGTTCAAGGCGTTGTGCCATGTGCAGCGATTATCCCAGATCGCAATCGTCCCGGGCTTCCACTGCACGCGCGCCTGATTGTCCTCGCTCACAGCGGCATCATAGAGTCGGTTAAGCAGCGGGAGGCTTTCCTCGCGGGTTTTGCCGACGATGTTGATCGTGAAAGCGCTGTTTACATAGAGCAGCTTGCGACCTGTATGCGGGTGACGGATCACGATAGGATGCGTCGCGCCAGTTTTCTGGTGCTGGCCGCGCAATTCGCTGCCCATGTCGGATTTGGCGTATAGGCCGTCCTCTTCATAGACGTGGTCGGCGGTGTGATACGCTTCTAACCCTTCGATATCTTGCTTCAGCTCGGTCGAAAGCGAATCGTACGCCGCGCCCATATGGGCATAAAGCGTGTCCCCGCCCTTCGGAGGAAGAACGCGCGCCACGAGGATTGAACCCATCGCCGGGATCTGGTCATAGGAATGATCGGTATGCCATGCCCCGCCGATATTGGTTTCCTGATCCGCTTTCTTGCGTACGACAGCAATCTCGGGATGTTCATCCTCAAGCGGAAAATAATTATTGATATCAATGCCGCCCCAACGCTTGGCAAAGGCAATATGCTGTTCAGGCGTTAGTTCCTGATCACGGAACACAGCGACACCATGGGTGTAGATAGCCTTCTTGATGGCCTCGAGATCATCGCCCGCCGCATCGGCAATTTGGATTCCGGAAATTTCCACACCGCATTCAGGGGCCATCGGGGTCAGTTTCATCGCATCTCTCCAAATTTGGCCACTGGGGGCTTTCTTTTGGGAACATTACATCATTATGGGGCGATGCATCAATCGTGAGGATTCTTGTCAGGAGTCGGCTTGCATCCGTTTCGGCTCAATGCTAGGCGCGCGCCGAGCGTGCCAGAGGGGTTTCTGACCTGTCGCTACGGCATACAAGACAATTCTTTTTCTGTGATCCAAGAGGACCTTCTCGCGTGGAGATTTCCGCCGGCATTCAGGCAAGCCTAGCAGGTCGCTACGCTTCCGCTCTATTCGAACTGGCTGCGGAAGCGGGCACGGTTACTGCTGTCGAGTCAGATCTCGGCAAGCTGCATGCCGCGCTGGGCGAATCGGACGAACTGGCCAGCCTCATTCATAATCCGCAAATTTCGCGTGGTGCCGCGCAACGGGCGATGGCGGGTGTTGGCTCGCTGCTCGGCTGCAGCGAGCTTACCCAGAACTTCCTCGGTGTGCTGGCACAGAACCGCCGCTTGGGCGACCTGCACGGTATAATCCGCGCCTATCGCACCATCGCAGCGGCGCAGCGCGGCGAAGTAACTGCAGAAGTTACCAGCGCCCACGCATTGTCCGACGCGCAGCTCGACCAGCTGAAGCAAAAGCTGACGGCTCGCGAAGGCTGCACTGTAAAAATTGACGCGAATGTTGACCCCGAACTGCTTGGCGGCCTTGTCGTCACCATCGGTTCGAAGCGGATCGACGGTTCGATCAAAACACGACTTATCTCCCTTGCTAAAGAAATGAAGAAGGCTGACGGCGCAACCGCCGCTCAGAAAGGCTGAAAATGGAAATCCGCGCAGCAGAAATCTCGAAGGTCATCAAAGACCAGATCGCAAACTTCGGCACCGAAGCCCAGGTCAGCGAAGTTGGCTCCGTTCTCTCAGTTGGTGACGGCATCGCCCGTATCCACGGCCTCGACAATGTTCAGGCTGGTGAGATGGTCGAATTCTCCAACGGCGTTCAGGGCATGGCCCTCAACCTCGAAGCCGATAATGTCGGTGTCGTGATCTTCGGCTCCGATGCTGCCATTAAAGAAGGTGACGTTGTTAAGCGGACCGGCACGATTGTGGACGTTCCCGTCGGCAAGGAATTGCTCGGCCGCGTGGTCGACGCGCTGGGCAATCCGATTGACGGCAAGGGTCCGATCAAAACTACACAGCGCAGTCGCGTAGAAGTTAAGGCGCCCGGCATCATCCCGCGTAAATCGGTCGATGAGCCTGTGCAGACCGGCCTCAAAGCTATCGATGCTCTCGTTCCTGTTGGTCGCGGCCAGCGCGAATTGATCATTGGTGACCGTCAGACGGGTAAATCCGCTGTCGCAATCGATACGTTCATCAACCAAAAGGACGCGCATTCGGGCGATGACGAGAAGCAGAAGCTTTATTGCATCTATGTCGCCGTTGGCCAGAAGCGCTCCACTGTTGCGCAGGTCGTCAAGACTCTCGAAGAAAACGGCGCGATGGAATATTCCATCGTTGTGGCCGCGACCGCTTCGGAGCCTGCACCGCTCCAGTTCCTCGCACCCTATACCGGCTGCGCGATGGGCGAATATTTCCGCGACAACGGGATGCATGCCGTGATCGTGTATGACGATCTCTCCAAGCAAGCTGTTGCCTACCGTCAGATGTCGCTTCTGCTGCGCCGTCCTCCAGGCCGCGAAGCTTACCCTGGTGACGTATTCTATCTTCACAGCCGCTTGCTCGAGCGTGCCGCGAAGATGAATGACGACAATGGCGGCGGTTCGCTGACCGCATTGCCGATCATCGAAACACAGGCTGGTGACGTTTCCGCCTATATTCCAACCAACGTGATTTCGATCACCGATGGTCAGATCTTCCTCGAAACCGACCTATTCTATCAGGGCATCCGCCCGGCGATTAACGTCGGTCTTTCGGTTAGCCGTGTTGGCGGCGCCGCCCAGACAAAGGCGATGAAAAAGGTTTCTGGTTCGATTAAGCTGGAACTCGCCCAGTACCGCGAAATGGCTGCGTTCGCGCAGTTCGGTTCGGACCTCGATGCATCGACGCAAAAACTGCTCAACCGCGGTGCACGCTTGACAGAGCTGCTGAAGCAAGCCCAGTTTTCGCCGATGCCGTTTGAGGAACAGACAGTTTCGATCTTCGCCGGCACCAATGGCTATCTCGATACCATAGCTGTCGACCGCGTAAACGAATACGAATCGGGAATGCTCAGCTTCATGCGCAGTGAGCATTCCGACATTCTCGACACCATTCGCACCAGCACGAAGTTCGAAGGCGATACCAAGGACGCTACGGTCAAAGCACTCGATGCTTTTGCCAAGCAGTTCGCTTGAACCTGAGAGAGAATTAAGGAGCCAGTATGGCCTCGCTTAAAGCACTCAAGGATCGGATCGGGTCGGTAAAATCGACCCAGAAGATCACCAAAGCCAAGCAAATGGTCGCAGCTGCCAAGCTCCGCAAGGCGCAAGCAGCAGCCGAAGAAGCACGCCCCTATGCGGAGCGTCTGGCTTCGGTCATGGCCGCTCTCGCCTCCAAGGTGTCGGGCGATGATGCGCCGAAGCTTCTGGCCGGAACCGGTTCGGACAAGCGCCACCTTCTGGTGGTCGTGAATACCGACAAGGGCCTGTGCGGCGGTCTCAACTCCAACCTCGTTCGCGCGGCTGGTGTAAAGGCCAAGGCGCTGGAAGCTGAAGGCAAGACGATCGAATTCTACCTCGTCGGCAAAAAAGGCCGTGCGCCGCTAAAGCGTAATTTTCCCGGCCAGATCGGCACGCAATTCGACACCAGCGTCGTGCGTTATCCCGGCTTCGAAGAAGCTGCGAATATCGCGGAAGAACTGGTCGAAATGTATGATGCGGGCAAGTTCGATATCGCGCATCTGGTCTATCCGACGTTCAAGTCCGCGCTGGTGCAAAACCCGACAATCGAACAGATTATTCCGGTACCCGCTCCGGCAATTGCTGACAGTTCCGACGCTGTCGTCGAGTATGAGCCCGGCGAAGAGGAAATTCTCGAAGAACTGCTCCCACGTTATGTGAAGACGCAGTTGTTTGGCGCGTTGCTGGAAATCATGGCCTCCGAACAAGGTGCCTCGATGACGGCAATGGACAACGCCACGCGCAACGCAGGCGATCTGATCCAGAAACTCACCATCCAGTATAACCGCAGCCGTCAGGCAGCGATTACGACTGAACTGATCGAAATTATTGCCGGAGCAGAAGCGCTATGAAGAAGTTCGCCATCCTCCTTTCCATTGCTGCACTTGCCGCTTGCGCCGAAGAAGCGCCAGCACCTGTGGATCAGGAAGAAGTCGCCGCGCAGGAGACATCGCTTGGCCTTCCCGGCAAGGATGAATTTACCGCTGCATATGCCGCAACTTGCCCGGAAGCTGCGCCTGTCGAATCAACGCTTTGCGAAGCGGTTGGCCTCGGACAATCCGAATTTACCTGCGATTTTGCGCTTGAAGGCGATGCATCGCAGTCACGCACAGGCACATTGACCGCAACCGATGGTGAGTGGACGCTCGCCGCCAATGAAGAAATTTGCTCCGCCGAATAAGCGGCTCACATACTAGGATAGAAACATGGCTACCGCCCCAGTGCAAAACCTAACGACCAATGGCACCATCGCCCAAATTATCGGCGCTGTCGTCGATGTGGCGTTCCCCGGTGAACTGCCCGCAATTCTCTCGGCTCTCGAGACTAAGAACGGCGATAACACGCTCGTTCTCGAAGTTGCGCAGCACCTTGGTGAGAACACAGTTCGCACCATCGCAATGGACGCGACCGAAGGCCTGACGCGCGGCCAAGAAGTGATCAGCACCGGCAAGCAAATTTCCGTGCCGGTTGGACCGAAGACACTCGGCCGGATCATGAACGTCGTGGGTGAGCCGATCGATATGCTCGGCCCCATCGGCGCTGAAAGGACCATGCCGATCCACGCAGAAGCGCCCCCATTCGTGGACCAGTCCACTGAATCGGCCATCCTCGTGACCGGCATCAAGGTCATCGACCTTCTCGCACCTTACGCAAAGGGCGGTAAGATCGGCCTGTTCGGAGGTGCCGGCGTAGGTAAGACGGTTCTTATTCAGGAACTAATCAACAATATCGCAAAGGGTCACGGCGGCGTGTCCGTCTTCGCCGGTGTGGGTGAACGTACCCGCGAAGGTAACGACCTTTATCACGAATTCCTCGACGCCGGCGTCATCATGAAGGACGAAAACGGCGTTGCAACCTCCGACGGTTCGAAGGTTGCCCTCGTCTTCGGTCAGATGAACGAGCCTCCTGGCGCGCGTGCCCGCGTTGCCCTGTCGGGCCTAACCATGGCGGAATATTTCCGCGATGAAGAAGGTCAGGACGTTCTGTTCTTCGTCGACAACATCTTCCGCTTCACGCAGGCTGGCTCGGAAGTGTCCGCACTGCTCGGCCGCATTCCTTCCGCTGTGGGCTATCAGCCAACCCTGTCGACCGACATGGGTAACCTGCAAGAACGCATTACCTCGACCAACAAGGGTTCGATTACCTCGGTGCAGGCCATTTACGTTCCCGCAGATGACCTTACCGATCCAGCGCCAGCCACATCGTTCGCCCACTTGGACGCAACGACCACGCTAAACCGCGCAATTTCGGAGCTGGGCATTTACCCAGCTGTTGATCCGCTCGATTCAACATCGCGCGTTCTAGAGCCACGCGTTGTCGGTGAAGAGCACTATGAAACAGCCCGTAAGGTTCAGGAAACGCTGCAGAAATACAAATCGCTGCAGGACATCATCGCAATTCTCGGTATGGACGAACTGTCTGAAGAAGATAAGCTGACCGTTCAGCGTGCGCGTAAAATCCAGAAGTTCCTGTCGCAGCCATTTCACGTTGCGGAAGTCTTCACCGGCATCAGCGGCGTATTCGTCCAGCTCGAAGACACGGTCGCTTCGTTCAAGGCAGTTGTCGAAGGCGAATATGACCACCTTCCAGAGCAAGCGTTCTACATGGTCGGCGGCATCGCTGATGTGGTAGAAAAAGCTGCGAAGATGGCTGAGGACGCCTAATCAATATGGCACTTCACTTCGAACTCGTGACACCGGCCAAGCTGGTCCGCTCCGAAGACGTCCACATGGTAGTCGTCCCCGGCGCGGAGGGCGAGTTTGGTGTGCTGGAGGGCCATGCGCCCTTCATGTCCACAATCCGCGACGGCGCAGTTCAGGTCTTCAAGACCGAAGGCGGCGCGCCAGAGATTATCGAAATCCGGGGCGGCTTCGCCGAAGTCGGTGACAACGGGCTGACGGTTCTGGCGGAACATGTCGACGGCTAAGTCTTTCGACAGCAAAACAATTAATGGGGCTGCCTTCGGGCGGCCCTTTTTCGTTTTAGCTATTGGCGGCCATATTCGCGCGGCGTTGCTGCCCGCCTTCGTGCCAGAGATACAATCCTGCGCCGATGATGATTGCCGCGCCGAACAACGTCATGGCATCGGGTATGTCATCAAAGAACAATATGCCGAGCATGGCGGCGACGAGAAGTTGGACATATGTCATCGGCACAATCGTCGCAGCCCCGGCCTTGGTAGTTGCGATATAGACCAGCCAATGCGCGCTGCTCGCAGTTACGGCAACGAGGGCACAGCGAGCTAATATCGTCCAATCGGGCAACGTCACCGCTAACTGCGGAATACCACTCAGCGACCCGAGCGACGCAGCACAGACCAAGAAAATTGCAGCAATGCTGGCCACAATTACCTGCATCGACAGTGTGCTGCCAAGCCCCGCAACCATCCGGTTGCCGATGATCGAGATGCTGAAACCAACCGAAGCGAGAAGCGGAAGTAAGGCAGGCCAGCCGATATCGGCAAAGCTGGGCCTCAGCATGATAAGCACGCCAACCAAGGCTGCGATTGACGCGAGCCAAGTCGCACGCGGCGCCGGTTCACCCAAAATGATGCGAGAAAGGATGGCGGTGATCATCGGAGCGGTGAATGCAATGGCGGTCGCCGTCGCCAGAGGCATCAGAAATGCCGCGCTGAAGAAAGATACGGTTGCCACACCCATACCCACGCCGCGCATTAGTTGCGCGGTGGGATGCGGAAAGATGAAACCTGCACGGCCCTCCTTGATTAGCAAGATGATGGCGAGCCCCACCGCGCCAATCGTGTAACGCAGAGCAGCAACGCCCGTGGCCGGCCATTCACCCGCGATACTTTTGATCACTCCGTCGCCAAGCGACAGAACTGTAAATCCCGCAAGGGCATATAGCAGTCCTGATCGGTCCGATTGATGCAAGATTGGCCTCAGCTTAAGGGCAAAATTCGCACCCGGTAGTGAGCGCCATGCGCCTATCGGCCATCAAGGCGGCGAAGGCAATTGGCATGCGCATCATGATTTTGGGCATCATCAGCCCAAATCCCTTTGCCAATCGACTATTTTCTTCACTGGTTCTTAAGCAAAAAAATTTACGAAGAAGTTCATTAATGCTCCAAGCGGGCGATCGTTGTGTCGAGGGAATATGCTGCGAGGAATATTACAGTCAGAAAATGAAGCATCATGGCGCTCGAAATCTGGCTTTTCTTCATTGTTCAACAAATGCGGCAATAAATACGCTCTAGCTGTCGCTCTGTTGCTTGGGGCCATTCCCGCACTTTTTGCCATAATCAGCTGGCAAAATGATTTCGAATATACTGCGCTGCGGCACTATTCACTTCCGATAGTTTTTTCACAAGTTCTGGTGATCTTGCTCGCAATGTTGTCTGGATCGAACATTACGAAGTCCATACTTTCCTTAGACAAAACCATTCTCTTCTCGACTTGCTTGTTTTTCGCATCGGCAACTGTGGCGACGATATATGCTCGTTCGGATCCTAGTGCAGCTATCGCTCTGTTCACAATCGTTGTTATTCATGGCTTGTTTTTTATAGTCTTGTCAGAACGACTTAGTCAGGCTTGGCGAGCGTGGCGACGCCAGTTAATTTTGGCACTTATGATCGGGGTAGTGCTATTTACGCTGATTGTGTTGTTACTTGCCGCCTCAGTGGTTGGCCAGGCAGATTTCGCGTGGGGGGCCTTTGGGGCGGGAGTTACCAATGTCCGCCAATTAGGTTTTTACGGAGTTGTGCTTACAGCTCTTGCCGCCGGATCAATGGGCGCGAGTTCCCGAACCACAAAAACAATCTCCTGTTTCCTTTTCATGGGTTTATTCTTGAGTGCCTGGAGTGGTGGGCGCGCTGCCCTTGGGTCAGTTGCCGTGATTATCATCACGATTGCGATGTTTTCGGCAGTTAAAAACCGGGTCCGCGTTTTTCTCACTGCCAGTGTTTTACTGCTTGCAGCACTACCGATTTCGATAATTCTAGCACCCCACGAATTGTACGGTGCAGGTCATCTTCTGGGGCGCTTGTTTGTAATACATACTGACTTGGGCGCTAATGATTGGAGCTCGAACCGGTTTGCCATTTGGCACGACACATGGAACGGTTTCACTGCGCAGCCTTGGCTTGGACACGGAGAAGGGCAATTCAGGCACCAGATTGCAGCGGCTGCCGGGGAATATAATCATCCGCACAATTCACCACTACAGTTCTTATATGCATGGGGTGCAATCGGATCCATTGGGTTGGCCGCTCTGTTAGTCCGCCCGGTACTCGATATGCGTGAGGCGGCGAGAAGTGAGCCTGATATCGCTCTTCCAGCAATTGGCACACTGGCAGGGTTGGGCTCAATGTCTCTGTTAGAGGGTTCTTTTTATCATCCGTTTCCCTTGATGTGCACGATGATAGCCTTTGCGCTTCTCCACTCAGTACACAAACATACGACGGTTTCTGCCAAAAGGGACGAAATGCCGTCATGAGAACCTTGCTAATTCGCTATCCCGAGCTTGGCTTCACAATGTTGGTCATCGCCATAACGTGCGCCCTGTCAGTGGTATTGGCGCTGCCCATCAGTTTTCCTTCCGGAGAGCGAGCTGCTTTCGTCGGGGTGCATTATCTTTATCCGCTGATTGGCTTGTGCATCTGGGCTGGCCTGGCGGCTGTCGGACAGAAGCGTCAATTATTTCAAACATTCTTGATCGCGCTACCATGTTACGCCGCTGTGCTTCTTTGCCATTTCAACATCAAGTTATGGATTCCGCATATAAATCCCGTTCTGTGGGATGACGTTTTATGGGCTAGCGATCAATCGGTGCGCCCGTTGATTGACGCTAGCTTTGTGCTGCGCAAAGCGATCGCCCCGATCATTCCTCTTGGAAGCAACTTTTATATGTTCGGATTCATCATACTTTTTTATGTAAGCTTCTGTTATCACGCAATAAAAACTCCGGAAAAGTTCCGGACATTTTTTCTCGCAGCTCTTTTTCTGCAAGGTTTCGGCGCATTCGCTTACCTAATTATGCCGGCAATCGGGCCGTTTATTTACGAAGCTGGAATTGAAGCCCAACCGACATTGGCGCAGGCGTCAATGTATGGTGCCTACCAAGCCAATTTTGCGGGCGGAGCAGAATGGTTGCGAGAATATGGCGGTGCACACCTTACGGTCGGCTTAGCCGCAATGCCCTCTCTTCACGCGGGGGCAAGCTTCCTCTTTCTGATTTTCGCTGCAAAATACGCCAGAGTGCTTGTTGTTCCATACCTATTGATCTTCGCATATATTTGTGTCGCTGCGATCTCCTCTCGCTGGCACTATGCGATTGACCTGCCAGTAGGTATGGCTCTGGCTTGGGTCTCCAGCGTGCTCGCCCATCGGTTGATAGAACCAGCGCAAGCGTCACATAATTCAACCCCTGATCTGTTTGCCACAGATGCCCATACAACCCCGCAGTTTTGGTGCTAGCATATCTGGCCTAGCGATAATTTCGCGCTGCAACGGGCTGCAATCCGCATTTAAGATACGCAGACAGCGTCTAACGCCTTTACCCGATCAGACAACTTTTTGCTAAAACCCCTGATCCTTTCCAACTTGTTTACCATTCCCGGTTAGTAAGCATAAGCCATCCGCTGGGAAGCCAGCAGATATTGTAAGATTTATTTAGAACGGGCGGGGACCACGTAATGAGTGCTTTCGGACGCAAAAGCGGACCAGGCGGAATGCAATCAGGCGAGCGCCCTGCATTTGGTGTTGCGCGCCCTATGAAGGGCGGCGATGGCAAGAGCGCCAAAACTGACGCGGTACCATTGCCCGGCGCAGATGCCGGCGGCGAACAATTCCCGCCTTTGCCCAGCGAATCTGCTGGCGGCAATCAAAGCGCCGAACCAGCGGATGCGATGGCGCGCCTGACTGACCGCGCCAACAATGTCGTATCCGGCGAACATAAAGCCGAAGGCTTCGAGGCCAGTGTCCACAAGATTAAAGAACAGGTTCTCCCGCGCCTGCTCGAACGTGTCGACCCCGAAGCCGCTTCAACGCTCACCAAAGATGAACTGTCGGAAGAATTCCGCCCGATCATCATGGAAGTGCTCGCAGAGCTGAAAGTTACGCTCAACCGCCGTGAGCAATTTGCGCTGGAAAAGGTGCTTATCGACGAGCTGCTGGGCTTCGGTCCGCTCGAAGAACTTCTCGGCGATCCAGACATATCAGATATTATGGTCAATGGTCCCGACCAGACCTACATCGAGAAAAACGGCAAGCTAACGCTCGCCCACATCCGGTTCCGCGACGAATCGCATCTGTTCCAGATCGCCCAGCGTATCGTGAATCAGGTTGGCCGCCGCGTCGACCAAACCACGCCGCTGGCCGATGCCCGCTTGAAGGACGGCAGCCGTGTTAACGTGATCGTTCCGCCGCTGAGCCTTAAGGGCACAGCGATCTCCATTCGTAAGTTCTCCGAAAAACCGATCACAATCGATATGCTCAAGGATTTCGGTTCGATGAGCGACAAGATGGCCACCGCGCTAAAAATTGCCGGTGCGTGCCAGATGAACATCGTTATTTCAGGCGGTACGGGTTCGGGTAAAACCACCATGCTCAACGCCCTGTCTAAAATGATCGACCCGGGCGAGCGCGTACTGACCATCGAGGATGCCGCCGAGCTTCGCTTGCAGCAGCCGCACTGGTTGCCGCTCGAAACGCGTCCGCCTAACCTTGAAGGCCAAGGCGCTATTACCATCGGCGATCTCGTGAAGAACGCCCTGCGTATGCGTCCTGACCGTATTATCCTTGGTGAGATTCGCGGCGCTGAGTGTTTCGATCTTCTCGCCGCTATGAACACGGGCCACGATGGTTCGATGTGTACGCTTCACGCCAACAGCCCGCGCGAAGCTCTTGGCCGTATGGAAAACATGATTCTGATGGGCGACATCAAGATCCCGAAGGAAGCCATCTCGCGCCAGATCGCGGAATCAGTCGACATGATAGTCCAAGTGAAGCGTCTTCGCGATGGTTCACGCCGCACTACCAACATCACCGAAGTAATCGGGATGGAAGGCGAGGTGATCATTACGCAGGAATTGTTCAAGTTCGAATATCTGGACGAGGATGACAACGGCAAGATTATCGGCGAATATCGCCCCTCGGGTCTGCGTCCTTACACGCTTGAAAAAGCGCGTCAGTTCGGTTTCGATCAGGCGTTCTTGGAAGCCTGCCTCTAAGCTAGCGCTTCACCTTACAGCGAGTACAAGCCGGGGGCCCGTGCCTCCGGCTCCGAGCTTGTCGTCCTTATTATACAATTGGCATTTTTTCAGGCTCAAACACCCGCAACCAATACATTGGTCAAGCTGGCTCCGCGTCCGAGTGAGCAGCGCAATCTTTGCGTCGATCGCTTTGCGCATCGACAGGCTGATCTTCTGCCAATCTCGCTGATTCGGAGTCCGCCCTTGCGGCAACGTGCCCAACTGTTCCTCAATCTCTGAAAGACCCAGACCAAGCTTCTGGGCAATCAGGATAAAGCTAAGCCGGCGAATGTCCGACCTCATGAACCGCCGCTGGTTTCCCGATGTGCGGAATGCCTGCAGCAAGCCCTTCTCCTCATAAAATCGGATCGCTGATACGGTGAGTCCAGTTCTTCGCGCCAAGTCGCCGATAGGCAAGAGATCGTCTCTGGTCATGGCTACAACCCTCTGAATTCATGTCTGTGAAAAACAAAGCTTGATCTCAACTTAGCTTGAGGTTGCATGATGATCAAACGCGCTGATGCGCCCATGCTTTGAAAGGACACACCATGCCCGTCGGAACAATTGAACACGTCAACCTCTCGGTTACCAATCCGCGGCGCAGCAGCGAGCTGTTCCAGTCGCTTCTCGGCTGGAAAGAACGCTGGCGCGGCCCGTCCATGATGGGCGGCGAGACAATCCATGTCGGAAATGACCACGCGTATCTTGCGCTCTACACGGATGGAAGCGTGATCGGCGATTACACCAAAGGCCAGCCGCTCAACCATGTCGGCGTGCAGGTCGATGATCTTGATGCCGCAGAGAAGGTCGTGAAAGATGCCGGGCTCAAGCCTTTCAATCACGGCACCTATGATCCCGGACCAAGGACGTTCTATTTCTTCGATTGGGACGGGATTGAATTCGAGGTGGTCAGCTATGAATGAGCCGCTGATCAAGCGCCCGCTTTTCGCTGAACCCACGGATCGCCCGTCCGCTCCAGTAAAAGATCTCCCTGCCAAGGGACGCATAACTCAAAAGCTGATTCGGGTGGTGCACTCATCCATGCCTCGCTGTCATTTGCTGCGATGATCACCGGCATGCGCTGGTGCTCCGCGCTGGCGGCCTCAATCGCCTCGGTCATAATCATGGAATAGACATCGCCCCATTCGGCGCTGGAGCGCCAGATACCGCCGACCCAAAACACCTCGCTGCCGGGTACGGAAAACCAGCTACGCGTCTTGCCGCCCTTTGGTCCTTCGGCTTCGGCCCAAGCGGTTACCGGTATAAGGCATCGGCGCTCGATGAAGCTGGCTTTCCAGAACGGGCCTTGCAATTTGTCGGTGCGGGCATTGTTCACGGGGCGCGGTTTGAGCATCTGCCCGCTCTTGCCGCGCATCGACAGCGGGAAACCCCAAGTCATCTGCCGAACTTTGCCGCCTTCCGCGACATATCCCGGGTATCCCGGATAGACGTCAGACCCTGCATTGCCAGTCTGTCCCGCACCGCCAAATAGACGGGCAACTTCATCTACCGATTTCGTCATTCGGTATAAGTTACACATTAGGCATTTCCGACAACGAAACACGCCGCAGCCATCAGGAACCCGGCGACACGGTTGGATCGGAAACGCTCTAGCGGGTTCGCGGGATCTTCGGGATCGAGGGTTGTGACTTGCCACATTAGGTGGGCAGCAACTGGAATGATAGCCAGCAGCGCCAGCCAATCTGCCCTGAGTAGCCAGATCGCGAGAGCCCAAAAGGCAGTTGCGGCCAGGTAAAATCCCGCGACGCCGCCCCTAACCTTTGCGCCCAACTTGAGCGCGCTAGAGCGAATACCGACCAGCGCGTCATCCTCGCGGTCCTGCAGGGCGTAAATCGTGTCGAAACCGATGACCCAGCAGACGGCGCCTGCATACAGGGCGGCCAGAACATCCAGATTATCGCTGCGAAATTGTGTCCATCCCACCAGCACACCCCAAGTAAACACTATCCCCAGCCAAGCCTGCGGCCACCATGTGATGCGCTTCATGAAAGGGTAGGCGGCAACCAATGCCACGCTGGCCAGAGCAACAAGCTGCGCTTCCAATCGGAGTTGCAGTAGAACGACCAGGCCGATCAAACAGAGCGCCAGGAGCCAAACCACAGCAACTTTCTTGCTTACCCTGCCGCTGGCAACCGGGCGGACGGCAGTCCGGGCCACCCGCTTGTCTAAGTTGGCATCTACAATATCATTGAACACGCAGCCAGCGCCGCGCATCGCAATAGAGCCTAGGAGCAGCCAACCGAGCATTGCTAATTGCCACCCCGCCCCCACCAGCCAAACGCCCCACACGCAGGGCCAGAACAGCAACCACCAGCCTATCGGCCGGTCAAAACGGGCAAGCATAGCCAAGTCACGCGGCATTTGCGGCAAGCGCGCGACAAGGCCGCGATACTCGCTGTCGGGAGTGACTGTTTCGGTCATTCCTCAGCCACTCGCCAACCGTGCCAGCAGAGGCCCAGCATGATCAAATTACCGAGCAAATCCATCATGCCCAGCTCGTTGAGCACAGGCACTTCGCTGTAGAAGTACCAGTTGAATGCGAAAAACGGCAGCAGCGCGATTCCGTAAGCCGCAAATGTCCGTTGCGTGAAACGCGCTGTGAAGGCAACCAATGCAAACAGGCAAGCCTGAGCGCCGAAACAACCAATCGCGAATATAGCGAGGAAGTCCTTGCTCTGATACTCGGGCCGGATCGTCAGTTCGATAATTGATGCCGGGAAAAGTAACGCCCAGCCGCCAAGGACGAGAAACACCGCCCCGATGGCAAATTGGGTCATTTTTGCGCTCATGGCCGCATCCACTATCCCAAGCCATCGGCAATGACTAGAACCCCCTGATGCCCGCTACACCCGCATGGCCGCCGCGCAGCGCCCCTCGCTTGTTTGTCGATGAACCCTTGTCCCTAGGGCAGGTCGTCACGCTCGAAGGCAACCAGGCGCATTACCTTGCGCGCGTTATGCGTGCGGCGGAAGGTGACGCCGTTATCCTGTGCGACAACCAAACCGGCGAATGGGCCAGCCGGGTTACCTCTGCTGGGAAGCGCTCGGTAATGGTCGAGCTGGTCGAACAACTTCGCACGCGTGAGCTGGTCCCGGACCTGACTTTATGTGCTGCACTGCTGAAAAAACCGAACTTCGATCTCGTAATGGAGAAAGCCACCGAGCTGGGCGTGCGCGCCATCCAACCATTCGTCACGCGCCGCTGCGTTGCTGACCGCCTCAATTTGGACCGCGCCACAACAATCGTGACCGAAGCCGCCGAACAATGCGCGCGCACCGCCCTGCCCGAACTGACCCAGCCGGTGAAACTGGATGCGTTACTGCGCGATTGGCCTGAAGACCGCGCGCTGTTCTTTGCCGACGAAACAGGCGGAGCGCCCGCGGCAGAGCAATTCGCTGCACATACTGGCCCTGCCGCCATCATCATTGGCCCTGAGGGCGGTTTCGATCATGCAGAACGGGCGGCGATCCGCGCTTTGCCACAAGCGAAGGCTATCAGCCTTGGACCCCGTATCCTACGCGGAGAAACTGCTGCAATCGCAGCCCTATCAGTCTGGATGGCCTCTGCAGGCGATTGGCGGGCCTGATAAAGGTTTTCTTGGTCCCGATGATTTTGGCTGGCGAAAAGTTGTTCGTGCCACTAGCAAGCTGCCATGAGCACACGTTCAGTTTCAGAAAGCAACGATCCTGTGATCGAGTCCCGCGACCAACTAGTCGCGCCGATGCAAGCGGGTGAAAAACCTAAATCCGCATGGCGCATCGGGACCGAGCACGAGAAGCTCGTATATAAGCGCGAAGATTTTCACGCTCCGTCCTATGATGAAGCCTGTGGTATCCGCGATATGTTGATGGCGCTGACCGAGTTCGGTTGGACACCGGTGGAAGAGAACGGCAAGGTCATTGCCATGTCCGGCCCTGATGGCGCGGTTAGCCTTGAGCCTGCTGGCCAGCTGGAACTATCCGGTGCGCCGCTCGAAACATTGCACGAAACCTGCAATGAAACCGGTCGCCACCTTGAGCAGGTAAAAGCTATCGGCGAGCGCTGCGGAGTTGGCTTCCTCGGTCTAGGCATGTGGCCTGACAAGACCCGTGCGGAGCTGCCCATCATGCCCAAGGGCCGCTATGAAATCATGTTGCGGCACATGCCCAAAGTCGGCGATCTCGGCCTCGATATGATGCTGCGAACATGCACGATTCAGGTCAATCTCGACTATTCATCCGAAGCCGACATGGCGCAGAAATTCCGCACCGGTCTCGCGCTTCAGCCGCTTGCCACCGCGCTGTTTGCCAATTCGCCCTTTACCGAAGGCAAGCCCAACGGCTTCCTCAGCTATCGCAGCCACATTTGGTCGGACACAGACCCGCACCGCACGGGCATGCTGCCTTTCGTATTCGAAGACGGTTTCGGTTATGAACGCTATGTCGACTACATGCTCGATGTGCCGATGTACTTTGTGTACCGCGACGGGCAATATATCGACGCGGCGGGCCAGAGTTTCCGCGATTTCCTGAAAGGTGAATTGCCTGCGCTGCCCGGTGAAAAGCCCTCCGAGAGCGATTGGTGGGATCACCTGTCGACCGCATTCCCTGAAGTGCGCCTAAAAAGCTTCCTGGAAATGCGCGGCGCAGATGGCGGACAGTGGAGCCGGATTTGCGCTCTGCCTGCCCTGTGGGTTGGCTTGCTATATGATCAGAGCGCGCTCGACGCAGCCTGGAATCTGGTGAAGCACTGGACGATGGAAGAGCGCGAAACGTTGCGCAACGCCGTGCCAAAACTTGGCTTAGCTGCAAAAATTCCGGGCGGCGGTACTTTGCAAGATATCGGCAAGGAAGCGCTCGCCATTGCCCGCCAAGGCCTGTCCGCGCGCGGCAAACTGGGCACAAGCGGCGACAATGAAACCGGCTTCCTCGATACGCTGGATGAGATTGTCAGCAGCGGAAAATCACCTGCCCAGCGCTTGCTCGACAAGTATAATGGCGAGTGGAACGGCGATATTTCGCGGGTCTATAAATACAGCTTTTGATCGCGGATTACCCGCATTTCAATGGGAGATGACGCAATGATTATCGTGAATGGATATTTGAAAATCCCGGTCGCCTCACAGGATCAAGCTTTGGATGTGATGAAAACCCTCATCACTGCCACCCGCGCGGAAGATGGCTGCATTCGCTATGCGTTTGCACGCGATCTGGTCGACCCGGAAATTGTGCATGTTACCGAGGCGTGGGAATCGGCAGCCGCGCTCAAGGCGCACGGCCAAGCGCCGCATATGGCTGAATTCGGCAAAGTTGCAGCAACGCTCGGCATCATGGAACGGGATATCAAAATGCACGAAGCAGGCGACGGCATTCCGCTCTAAGCGTTACTCAGCAGGCTGGATTGCCGCCGCGCGGCCCTTGGGACGAAACACTGCAATGATCTTGGCCAGACGCAGCGTGACCGGGCCGTGCTCGGCCATCCAGTCGTAATATTCGCGGTATTTCGGATCTTCGCTTAGCATATGCGCTTCTTCGGTGCGGGCGCGCCAATAATAGATTGCACTGACGATACCGAGGAACATCGTATTGCGGATAACATCGACCATGCTCCCGCTCGTCACCATGAAGGGCATGGTAGAACACCACCAGAACAGGTTCTTGGACAGATAGGCCGGATGGCGCGTGAAACGGTACGGGCCATTAGTAATAACGCCGCGATAGGTGAGGTTTGAGAACCGCATGCCGAATGCGACGGTCGCCCAAGCGTAAATCGCAGTCAGGAATGCAAGCAGTGCGGCCCAAATCCACAGGATGGTCGTCTGCCCCGCAAACCAATAGACCCAGTCGGCGGTATTCACTTCGTAAGCGATGATCCCCTCGCCGGCCATGATCCCGACCACAAAGGGCGGATAGCACATCAGCGCGGCCAGCCAGCCCGCAAGGAACGGGTTACCGCTGCGGATATGGGCGTCAAGCGGACGCATCGTTAGCAAATAACCGACCGTGCCGATCTGCACATCGATCAGGAACAGCAGTTGGAACAGAAGCACGCCGGTGCGGACGGGATCGGCGACCAAGTCGCTAAAGTTCGTTGAGACAACGGCATTCCAACCGCCTGGCAGAATCGAAATCATGAAGGCTCCGAAGAACCCCTTGATGATCCATGCGCGCCAGTGGCGTTTAACTTCATCAGCGCTCCACGGTTCGCGGCCAATCAGCATCGCGCCAAAGTGCCATGCGTGATCGCGCGGTTCCTTCAGCTTGCGGTCGATCCACAGAACATAAGGCACCGAGAGGATAAATAGCGGGATCGCGGCGGCCCCGATCACTTCCATCGCGAAGAGATATTGGCCTGACCAATACCAGCGCGCGACACAGTAAAAGACGCCTATCAGCGCCCAAGTGGCCCAAAGGCCTGCCAGTTTGGTCACCGAAACTTCGACAATTTCAGAAAGCGGGCGCGAATTATCCCAGTCGATGCCGGTCGAGGCCCTGCGGTGCACCTTGTCATGCAGCACAGACCATAGCGCCATCGGCAGACCCGAGGATACTAGCGCCAACAGCGAAGCATAAGGACCCGAAAGCCGCTCACGCGTTCCGGGCAGATCAAAAAATGTCGCAATTTCAGGATAAAAGCGGCAGAAAAGCAGCCATGTGAAAAGCCCCGCCAGACCGACAATACCAACCATTCCCGAAACATCGGACATGGGCGGCTCGGGCCGGTTCTTTTCTAGGGGCGTACCTACCGAGATTGCGCGCATTTCCATCGCACAGTCATTAGGGAAAAAGGGTTAAAGCCAGAGTAACGGCATCCGCTTACCAAATGGCCTTGGCGACCCTGCTACCTGAACGCGTGAATTTTGCCGCCCTCGTCAAGAATATAGAGCGTTTGGTTAGCAACGACCGGGGGCAGCGAAATCGCATCATCAAGCCGGACGAAGTCTGCAACCGAACCGTCTTCGACCGCTGCAGAGACAACCTGTCCGCGCGAATTGGCGAGCCATAAACGTCCACCTGCCAGAACCGGACCGACCCAAGAGATGCGGCCCTTCTTATCCTTCTCATCCTTGAACAGCGGCAGTTGCGTGAGCCAGCGGATCTTGCCGGTGGTGCGCGCAATTGCGAGCAGCTGCGCCTGATCGGTCAGGGCAAAAATCCACTCGCCAGCAATCGCAGGCGTGGAAATACCCGCAACGCTGAGTTCCCAAATGCGTTGTCCGGTTACCAGCTCATAAGCCGCCATACGGCCGCCTTGACCCAGCGCATAGACGCGGCCCCTGTCGATAATCGGATCGGCGTCAATATCAGTGAGTGTACCAACCTGCGTTGAAATCGAGGTGCGCGACAGAGCATCCGACCATAAAACGCGGCCATTTTCATAGCGGTGCGCGACTAGCTCGCCCGAACTGTAACCGGCAATGACCGAACCCTGTGCTGCTGCGGGAGCAGCAACACCAAATACGCCGGCCTGGCCTTGCGAGCCCGAATCCTGCCAGTTGAGCGTGCCGTCGGCAGCGTTGAGGCTGAAAATCTCGTTCGCCTGCGTCATGACGAACACCGAATTGAAAGCGAGCGTAGGCGAACCGCGTAGAGGACCCGCTGGCTTCACCTTCCACAGCTGGATGCCGTTGGTTGCATCCAACGCGACGACATCGCCAACGCCGTCAGTGGCGTAAACGCGGCCTGCTTCATAGGAAGCGCCGCCGCCAAAAGCAGATGCTTCAAGACTGTTGTCGATGCCCATTTCCGATGACCAGCGCTTCGCACCGGTTGCTGCATCAAGCGCGTGGACGGTTCCATCAGTACCGACAAGATAGGCCGAGCCACCGCCAATGACTGGAGAAGCGGCAAGACGGCGGCGATTTGACCCGCCTTCCACCGAACTGGTCCAAGCGCGCGAAGGCGCTGCCGAAAGTGCAAGGTGGCCATATGATTTGGAGGCTGTACCGCCAACTTGCGCCCAGTCAGCATTCACCTGAGCTGGCGGTAAAACCACTGCAACGCTAGCGAGCGCCGGATCAACCACAGCACCGCTTTCGATGGTTGAAAGGATCGGGCTGCGATTACCGACAGTCGGAGTCGTCTTAGGACCTTTTCCGCCCACGATTCCACAACCGGCAACCGCGGCTGCGATAGCGAGCATCATAGCATTTCGGGTCAAACCTGTGACAGCTTTACGGCTAATCATACGGATATTCCTTTGAAAATCTCTGTCAGTTTGCTGGTTGCGGGGCCGTAGCGGCGCCCGTCATTTCGCTATCGCCGAGCACGTCGTCGACATCATCAATTGCATCCACGCCCAGCAGGCCGGACATTTGCCGGGCGCGGTTGCGCAGCGACTCAGGCACGCTTTTGTCGCGGGCGATAGACGCAAACAGGGCGCCAGCTTCGGCATTCTTGCCCTGTTCCATATAGGCGATCCCGACCAATTCGCCGGCACTGCCGAAGAACGGCGTATCGGCCACGGCCAGCGGCTTCAGCTTAGCAATGACGTCTGCGGGTTTCATCGCGTCAAAATTACTGGCAACTTCGCGAATACGCGCGATCGAGCGGTAGGCTTCTGGCGCACTACTATCATCGGCAAGGGCTGCAAATAGGCCAACGGCTTCAGCCTTACGGCCTTGCTCAAGCGCCAGACTGGCCTTCAGCATTTGTGCAGCAGCTTTGGTTCCGCCTGATCCATCCGTGATAAGTGGCTCCAGCGCGTCGGCACCACTCTTCAAATTGCCCGCTTCGATCTGATCTAACGCTTGAACCAGCCGTTCGCTGCGCTCTTCATCGCCAGCGGCGGTTTGGCCCTGCCAAATCAGATAACCGCCAAATGCGGCCAGTCCGAGCACTAGAACAGAAATCGCCGGAACACCGTATTTCTTGGCGACGTTAGAATACTGATCCTGCCTTACGGCATCGTCGACTTCGCGCAGTAACACGTCTTCCGACGCGGTCTGCTTCTCTGCCTGTTTCTCTTCGCGAGTTTTTGGTTCTGGTTTTTTGGCCAAGGGGCGCTTTCCGATTGGTCGTGACTGGCTTGCGGCTGTTTAGCCGATGGCATGGCTGATGCAATGCAAGTGTTGCTAAGTGTCCCCCACAGCGTGAACCGCGAATTAAGCAAGAGGGCGGCTGGTTAAGTATCTTCGCGCGCTAGTCCCTCGATTCCGAGCCAGCGCCCGTATAGCCGGCCATAGGCAGTAATCATGGCCTTCTCGTCAAATTCACCGAGGGCGCGCTGGCGATTTGCTTCGCCAATTTTAGTACGTAACAGACGGTCACCCGCCAGCTCGAACAAATTTCCTGAAAGCTGCTCCACGCTTCCTGCGGGCGAGATAAAGGGCTGATTTTCTTGCGCGACGATATGCCTCACGTCGCCGACGTCAGGGGCTGCTACCGGCAGACCAGCCGCCATTGCTTCCACGACGGATAGCGGAAACTGCTCGCTATCGGATGATAGGGCAAAGATATCGAACAGGCCGACTGCGGCTGACGGATCAGCAATAAACCCTGGCAAATGAACCCGGTGCGCAATTCCCAGCTCATCTGCCGCGCTGCGTATTACATCACGCTCTGGCCCTTCGCCAAGGATCACCAGATGCCATTCATTCGGTAGCGGTGCGAAAGCGCGAACAAGACGCGGCAGGTTCTTCACCTCGCGGAGGCCCGCAACTGTGCCGACCCAATGTTCGCCTTTGCGTTTCATCACGCCCCTGATCGCGTCGTTCTTTGGCTTCTTCGCGTAGGCGCGTGTGGGAATACCGTTTGGTATACGCGTTACGCGGCCAATCGGCTGCTGCCAATCGACGAGCGCAATGCCTTCAAGTTTCTCGGACGGAACCACCAGCGTTGCCGTGCGGCCCAGCGCAATCCGGCGGAACCAGTTGCGGGTTTTCTTCAGCTTGTGAATTTCGTCCGCATTGAAGCCATCTTCGTGATGAACCAGCGGCGGAAGCGACATGGCCTCCGCGAAAAGCGTATGCGCCATCACCGCATCCATCGCGCCCCAATTATAGGTCAGGATCAAGTCAAAGCCCTGCATCGCCTTGGCAATTTTTTGCAATCTACCCGGCGTTGGCTTGCCTTTCAGGGATGGAAGGTCTTTCGGGAAACTAACCGGCACGCTCTTATCAAGCCTGCTGGCGGCTTCCATCCGCTCCGGCTCGGCAGACACCACCGTATGATGCAGCTTCTTGCCGAATGCGTTCATAAGGCGGACAGCGCGCAGTTCCTTGCCGCCCGCATTGAAGGTCGAATGCAGATGCAGGACGCGCGGCGGCCCTGCCTTGGTTGTCTTCACCGCACACGCTCCAGAAGCCGATCGATAGCTGCCTGCGATGCGGTTTCCTCGAGGAATGGCGCATGGCCGACGCGCGGCACGGTAACGCCCTCCGCGTCAAGGATCCGGCGCTGCATTTCCTCAAACGTCGCTTGCGAGAACAAATCCGACAACTCACCGCGCAGGATAGTCACCGGACGTCCGGCAAGCGCTTCATAGGCCGGCCACAGATCCGGCGGCGCTGCGTTATTTTCATCGGCAGCAAACGGCTCGGCGATCTTCATGTCATAGTCAAATCCGATACGGCCATTGCTGGTAAGGCACATATTCCGCTTGGCCATCGTCAGCCAGTCGGCCGTTTCAAAGTCAGGAAAGAAATCGCCATTCCCGTCGGACAGCGCCCTTGCAGCGTGCATCCACGTGGGAAAACTTCGCCCCTGTCCGACATAGCCGCTGATCCGCGCGATACCTGCAGGATCAAGCTCCGGCCCGATGTCATTGAGCAATGCGCCCGCAATCCGCTCCGGACTTGTGGCAGCGAGCAGCATCGTCATCAACCCGCCCAGCGAAGTTCCGATTGCGACGAAGCGATCAATCTTCTCCTGCGCGAGCAAAGCAAGCAGATCGCCAACATAAGTCAGCGGATTATAGGTCGCGCTATCCTTGGCATATTCGCTCTGCGCGCGGCCGCGATTGTCGATGCAAATTACGCGCCACTCGCCCGCGATGCGCGACGCGACGCCATCAAAATCACGCGCGTTACGGGTCAGGCCAGGCAGACAGATCACCGGCGGCCGGTCCGCCGCAATATCCGCATTGGCAGGATAGTCGCGAAAATGCAGCTTCAACCCGTCGGGGCTTTCCCAGAAGCGGTCGGTAAAGTCCTTATCCATCGGTAAGTCTAAAACCCCTATACCTTGCGTGTCGCACGCCTTAGCCCCACTTATCGCTGCATGCCATCCCAACCGCAAGCCGCCGAATATAAAGCTGACCCCGCTATCATGGAGGTCGCGGATTGGCTGGCTGATCCAGTGAAAGCAGTCAGTTTCCCGAAGACGGAGCTGCGCTTCCGTAATGACCGCTGGGACAAGGCCGTTGGATTGGGAGGTCTAAGCGACGAAGAATTCATCAAACATTTCGGACGTTTCAATCCGCTTCCTGATAACCTGAGTGAGCCGTTAGCGATGCGCTATCACGGACATCAGTTTCGCACCTACAATCCCGAAATCGGTGATGGGCGCGGGTTTCTGTTCGGCCAATTGCGCGACGGAAAGGGCCGGTTACTCGACTTCGGCACCAAGGGTTCGGGCACCACACCTTATAGCAGAACCGCCGATGGCCGCCTGACATTGAAGGGCGGAGTACGCGAAATACTAGCTACGGAAATGCTTGAGGCTTTGGGTGTAAATACCTCCAAAACCTTTGCAATTATCGAAACCGGTGAAGAGCTGGCGCGCGGTGATGAACCATCGCCTACTCGCTCAGCTGTCATGACCCGCCTTAGCCACGGACATATCAGGATCGGCAGTTTCCAGCGGCTGGCCGTGCTGGAAGAGGAAGATCATCTGCGGGCCTTGATCGACTATTCGCTTAAGCATTTCCCAGGACAGATGCCGCCGCCGGATGCCGCGGGACGCGAAGAGCCAGCGATCATTTTGTTACATCAAGTGATCGAGCGAATGGCTGATCTCGCAGCGAGCTATATGGTTGCGGGGTTCGTTCATGGCGTTCTGAATACTGACAATATGAACATTAGCGGTGAAAGTTTCGACTACGGACCGTGGCGCTGGCTACCATCCTGGGCGCCTGGCTTTACCGCCGCCTATTTCGACCAAACAGGGCTTTACGCCTTTGGCCGTCAGCCTGAAGCTATCCACTGGAACTGCGGCCAGCTCGCCATTGCCTTCAGCCAAATCGCTGAGAGAGACGCGTTGGTTGAGGCATTGGAGCGCTTCGGACCGCTCTATCAGGCGGCAATGGCGAAGCGCTGGCTGTGGCGTTTGGGAGTGAAGCCTAAAGACGCAGAGAGTGACGCAAAGGTGCTGGAAGCGTCCGAACTTACCATGCGGGAGCGCAAAATCGGGCCGGAGGACTTCTTCTTCAGCTATCGCGGCGGCAGAGGTGCAACCGGCGACTTGGCCGATGCTCTGAAATCATACGAACCTGCGGACCGCGACCATCCCTATTGGTCAGAAGGAGCACCGGTTTCAATGCTGATCGATGAAGTCGAAACGCTGTGGTCTGCAATTGCGGAACGTGATGATTGGCAGCCGCTTTATGACAAAGTTGCGGCGATCCGGCGGATGGGCGATGCAATGAAGGATGCTCCAATTCCGGCAGGACATCTTTAATTGAACATGATTATACGTCCCTGCACTGGTCTAGTTAATCTTAGCCAGCTATCAGCTCGTAACGGGGCGTGAAGGCTGGCAGGAATTGGAAGTTGGGTAACTAGGGATGAGCGACAATCTGATCATATCGGTGGAACCTGCCACTGGTACTGAACTGTGGCGCGCCGAGAAGAGCGATGTCGACGCAGTTGTCGACCGTGCCCGCCGCGCATGGCCCGCCTGGGCCGCGCAATCGCTGACGACGCGGATGGAAACCGTCCGCCGTTTCGCCAACGAAGTCCGCAAAGAAAACGAAACTTTCGCCGAATTGATAGCCCGCGAAACCGGCAAGCCGATGTGGGAAGCCCGCACCGAAGTCGAAGCGGTGATCAATAAGGTCGAAATCTCGATCCGCGCCTATTCCGACCGCACAGGGCAAAAGCGCTTGGATAGCGCGCTGCAAGGCACCGCTGCTCTGCGCCACAAACCGCACGGGGTGATGGCTGTTCTTGGGCCATATAATTTCCCGGCTCACTTACCCAACGGTCATATTGTCCCGGCATTGATCGCGGGTAATGTAGTCGTCTTCAAGCCGAGCGAGAAGACGCCGGCTGTTGGCGAGTTTTTGCTCAAATGTTTTCATAATGCCGGCTTGCCAGCAGCAGTTGCCCAGCTGGTTGTGGGCGGCCCGGACGAAGGCAAAGCTCTGGTCGCGCACCACGGCGTTGACGGGGTATTGTTCACCGGTTCAGCTCAGGCAGGCATTGCGATCAACAAGAAGCTGGCGACGCAGCCAGGCAAGATCGTTGCGCTCGAAATGGGCGGCAACAACCCGATGATCGTGTGGGACACCCCCCTGTTTATGGATGCCGCGACGCTTGTGATCCAATCTGCCTTCACCACCGCTGGCCAGCGGTGCAGCGCGGCACGCCGGTTGATCGTAAAATCCAGCATGTATGATCAGTTGATGGAGGAGGTGAAGAAACTCGCCGACCGGATCATCGTGGGCGGGCCGATGGACGATCCGCAGCCCTTCATGGGGCCGGTTATCGACAATGATGCCGCCGACCAATTGACCGAGAGCTTTCTTTATTTGCTGTCCAATGGCGGCAAGGCGATCAAGCATCTGGTGAAGCCGCAGGACGATCTACCATTCTTGTCACCGTCTATCATAGACACCACGAACATGGCTGACCGTCCCGACGTCGAGTTGTTCGGGCCGCTGCTGCAGGTAATCCGGGTCGACGATTTCGACGAAGCGATTGCCGAAGCGAACAACACCCGGTTCGGCCTCGCTGCCTCGCTTGTTGGTGGCACCCCGCAAGAATACAACCGTTTCTGGGCGAATATCCGCGCAGGTATCGTGAACTGGAACCGTCCGACCAATGGCGCTTCGTCCGCTGCGCCCTTTGGCGGAACAGGCTTGTCAGGCAACCACCGCCCCAGTGCGTTCTATGCAGCGGATTACTGCGCCTATCCGGTGGCAAGCACCGAAATGGAGCAACCGCGCGCGACAGTTGGTGTGGGTTTCCGCGACAGCTAAGCGCAGTCAGCTTCCGCTCGTTACCACGTCAATTTCGGCAATGCCCGCTGATGCCGTGCTTGCGTAAATCGCAAAGCTCTCGCTACCCTTTTTCCCGCGCAATACCTGCTCGTCGCCTATCTGGCTGAGCCCGGTCTTGAAGCCCGCCTTCCGCGCTTTGGTGAAGTAGAAATCCAGCACGTTGGATTGGGGCACGGGTGTCCTGAAACTAACGGCCTTGGCGCGGCACGCCCCCCCGGCAGTTCCGGCAGCCGATTGCACAGCGCCGTGTGGATATACTGGAATCACTTCAGGCATTCGGGCAGCCCAAGCTGCTGTGTAGCTGGCCGCGTCCGCACATTCGCTAGTTACGATGCCGGAACGCTCCATTCTCGCGACCAGTGTCAGCGGGCGAAAACCGCCAGCCGCGTCCTTGCCCTTTGCCGAATCGCTAGCAGAACGCATTTCCGCCAAACCGCCAACTAGATCAACTGCTTCGGAACGCGCCTGAGCAATTGTCTCTTCAGTGACATTGAGCGGCGGCAAAGAGCCGTCACGCGATCCATCCGATATTGCTGCGGCGGCTTGATTTTGTCCCGTCAAATCCGGATCAATCATCAGACTTTCGCTAAGCGCACGCGATATGATCGGGTCGTCAGGCTGCGCCGGAAGCCCAGCATCAGCATCGCCGCAAGCGACCAGCAGCAGGCACGGCATAACAGCTGCACAGAGTGCCACGATTCTGAGACTAGGTCGGTCCATGCTCCCCTCATACGCCCCGCCCGTTAAGGAATCGCTGATCTTGAATATGTTGTAAGAAGTTAGAAGGCGCCCTCCCCTTGCGGGAAAGACGCCTTCACACGGATGGTGCAGTCCGCGTAACCGGCCCTACGGTGGCGTGTGACCGGAAACTGGTTGTAGGCTTAGCGGCAGCGGGAGTTTCCGCGATCGATTTCGCGGCCCAGAAGCGCGCCGCCGGCGGCGCCAAGGATAGCGCCGAGCGTCCGGTCACGGGCAAGCTCGCGTCCGGCCAAGCCGCCTACGACACCGCCGATCAGCAAACCGGTCGTGCCATTTTCCCTGCGGCAATAATACTGGCCATCGTTACCGCGCCAAACACGGGTGTTGCGACTGACGCGTTCGTCATACCGGCGCTCGTCATAGCGGCGATCATCGTAACGGCGATCATCGTAACGGCGGTCATCGTAGCGATCATGGCCACGGCCACGCTTGTAGCGCTTGTCCTTGCGGCCATGTTCGTAAATTTCATTGCCGTAGGGCGAAGCACCATACGCCGGAGCGTAAGTTGAAGTCGCGGCGTGCGGGGCCGACTGTGTTGACGTCGCAGCAGCGGCGGGAACGGCAAAAGCAAGGACGGGTACAGCTAGGGCCAATGTGGCGGCTTTAAGATTTAACGTGCTCATAATGCGTTCCTTATTTCGTTGCGGCGGCCGACTCGATGTTCTTATCTCGTCCGGTGCGTTCATAGTTACGCGCACTTTCCTGAACAGATTACAACTGCGGTGTCAGGAATGATAATTGTCGGTGAAGCGAACGATTTTAGCGGACGAATTGATCTGGATCGCATTGCTTGCACCGTTAATCGGCAAAGCCTAAGCGCGGAACTCACGCTCAGGAGGCACCGTGTCCCAATTAGAAAAGTCGTCTCCCGATCGTACCGGGCTCGTCTCCGCGCTCGGCGCATATGTAATGTGGGGCTTCCTGCCGCTCTATCTGATTTTGGTAAAAGCGGTTCCGCCTACCGAATTTGTAGCATGGCGGATTATCTTCACGGTGCCGATTTGCTTGCTGATCGTGATGCTGCGGCGACAAATGCCGGAAATTCGCTCTGCGCTGGCAAACAAGCGGGTTTTGCTTACGCTGTTCGGGAGCGCATTCCTGATCGGCGTGAATTGGTTCGTCTATGTTTGGGCGATCCAGAATGGCAATGTCTATGCGGCCAGTTTGGGCTATTATATCAACCCCTTGCTGAACGTAGTGCTTGGCACGGTTTTCCTCGGTGAAGTACTCACCCGCAGGCAGTGGTTCGCCGCCACCTTGGCCGCTGCAGGAATACTGTTGCTGCTAGGCGGTGCGCTTACGACTTTATGGATCAGCCTTACATTGGCCAGCAGTTTTGCCACCTATGGCCTGCTGCGTAAGACGGTCGCCGTGGGGGCGCTGCCCGGACTTACTATAGAATCCGGTCTTCTGTTGCCGCTGGCGCTGGGTATTGCTTGGGTGTTCGCGGCAGGCCCGGATGGATCTGCAGTTGCCGTAAGTACGAAAATGACCCTGACGATCATGCTTGGCGGATTCCTTACCGCGATACCATTGTTGCTGTTCGCGATTGCCGCACGCCGGATGAATTACTCGACGCTCGGCTTCATCCAGTTTGTCGCGCCGACGATTGTCTTTATTTTGGGGCTGACAGTATTCGAAGAAGAGCTGCAGATGGTGCAACTCGCTTGCTTCATCATGATCTGGAGCGCGGCGACGATTTTCGTGTGGGATATTGTCCAGCGCAGCCGTGTCGCTGCTAAGGCATCAGCCGCCAGCTGAGCGTTTCACCGGCATGGAACGGCACAATGCTGGTGCCATTCGCATCGATTGACGCAGGCACCTTATGCGGCATCCGTTCTAGCGTGATCGTGTCTTCATTCACCGGTAATCCGTAGAATTTGGGACCGTTGATGCTGGCAAACCCTTCAAACTTATCCAGCGCGCCCTCCTCATCGAACACGGCTGCATAGCTTTCGATAGCAAAGGGCGCATTGAATATCCCCGCACAGCCGCAAGCCGATTCCTTGGCTTCGACCGCATGCGGCGCGCTGTCAGTGCCGAGGAAATACTTTTCCGAACCAGACGTAGCCGCCTTGCGCAGTGTCAGCCTGTGCTTCTCGCGCTTGGCGACAGGCAGGCAATAAGCATGCGGGCGCATTCCGCCCACGAGCATGGCGTTGCGGTTCATGTGCAAATGCTGGGGTGTGATGGTTGCAGCCACCTGAGGCCCGCTGGCATCGACAAAAGCTACCGCATCAGCAGTGGTAATATGCTCAAAAACGACTTTGAGCTGGGGCATATCGCGCACGATCCCGGCCATGGTGCGCTCAATAAATACCGCCTCACGGTCGAAAATATCGACATCATGGTCCGTGACCTCACCGTGGACAAGCAGCGGCATCCCGATTTTCTGCATCCGCTCCAGCGCCGGACGGATTGCGGCGATATCGCTGACACCATGGGCTGAATTGGTCGTGGCATTGGCAGGATATAGTTTCGCTGCAACAAATGCCCCTGAAGCAAAGCCGCGCTCCATTTCATCAGGATCGCTGGAATCAGTCAGGTAACAGGTCATCAGGGGTGTAAAGTTCGCACCTACCGGCAATGCCGCCTCGATCCGCTCGCGGTACGCCACTGCCGCCTCTGCGTCGGTCACCGGCGGCGAGAGGTTCGGCATCACAATCGCGCGGGCGAACTGCTTCGCTGTATGCGCCACAACGCCTTGCATGATGTCGCCGTCACGCAGATGGACATGCCAATCATCTGGACGGCGGATGGTGATCGAATCTCTTGCCTGTACGCTCATGCCTTCCCCTTAATGGTCTGCGCACCTATCTGTCACCCATGACTGCAACCAGATTGTTCGACCGCGCCGTAATCCGCCTCGCCCCGCCCGAGGCTGGCGAAGACGTCGCAGACTTCCTGCAAGGGCTAGTCACGAGTGATGTTACGGGGGTGCTACCTGTCTGGACAGCGCTGCTAACACCGCAGGGAAAGGCCCTTTTCGACTTCATGGTGTGGCCCGCTGAAGCCGGCGGACTGCTGATCGATTGCGAGGCGGGTGCCGCAACGGCGCTTGCAAAACGGCTCTCGCTATACCGCCTTCGCCGCAAGGTTTCGATCGAGCTAGACGAAAGCATGGGCGTCTTTTGGCAGAAGGACGCTGGCGATCAGGGCTTGCCGGACCCAAGGCTTGGCGATCTGGGCGCCCGCTGGCTCGGCCCCGTATCAGACAATGACGAAGCCGCCGAAAGCGAATGGCATGCCCACCGCCTATCGCTCGGTGTTCCGGAGGGCCGTGCGGAGCTGGGCGACGGCGAAACGCTATGGCTCGAGTGCAACGCGGCTGAGCTAAAAGGAGTGAGCTTCGATAAGGGCTGTTACGTGGGCCAAGAAAACACTGCGCGGATGAACTGGCGGCAGAAGATCAGCCGTCGTTTACTTGTCGTCTCGCTTGATCGTTCCGACGAGAAACGTCGCCGAATCGCCTATCCTGAATTGGGTCTCGCCATCGACCATTTGCGGGTTGCAGATCTTGAACCGGATCTCGCGCCGATCTGGTTGAAGCTCTAACTCGCTAGAACGCCGTGTTCTTCAATCGAACGGTCAAGCATCGCGGCAGCAGCATTGCGCGCCTCATCCCGCGGCAATCCTAGCGCCTGCGACATTGCCAACCCCATCAACGCATCGCCCAGCGCCATGAGCACTAGCGTGAGCGTGGTCTTGTGGAGCGGCTCGGCATCTTCATGACCGCCCGCCAGCTCGTCGACCAACTCATGAATGGTCTCAACAATCGGATCGAGCGCATCCTCATTACCCGAAATCTGCATCCACGAAGCAAGCGCACCTGCTCCCTCGCGGTCGAAAGCATCAAATGTCAGGTCAACAATTTCGCGAGGACTGCCTAGCCCGGCCCGCTGGGCGAAAACCGCCTCGCGGATTGTGGCGCAAATTGCGGCGGCTAGATGCTTGGCGAGCGCCTTTTGCAAACCTGATGCAGAACCGAAATGATGGAGCAAGTTTGCGTGCGTCCGCCCGATCCTTGAGGCGACAGCCTTCAGCGTCACAGATTGCGGCCCGGTTTCGATCAACAGCGCGCGCGCCGCTTCAAGCGCGGTACGGCGGCTTTCCTCTGGGGAGAGGCGGCGACGGGTGGTCATTGGTAACGGATCTCAATTGTCAGCCTGCTTAGAAAGCCAGCGGTAGAACCACGCGCTCCGCCCTGCAAGTGTGCGGACGCATACGTAACAATGCGCGCGGGGTTTGAGCCGCGCGCATCACATCACTTTCTTCACTGTCCTCGCCCAGCTGCATTTCGTAACGCATCGCAGGCGCCTTCGTCCCGCGGCCACAGCTGAAATCCATGCGGATTTCGCCGGTCGAGCGGAAGCCCAGTTTGGACAACACGCGGCCCGATTCCGGATTGTCCGTAAAGTGACCGGCGACCAAGCGCTTGTGGCCCAACATCCGCGCTACTTCCAACACCGCAGCACCTGCTTCACTGGCCATGCCCTGACCCCAATATGGCCGAGCGATCCAATATCCGATTTGCGTGTCATCGCCATCTTCGCCGAGGCCAATCTGGCCGACCATGTGCGAGCCATCCAAACCAGGCATCGTAATGACAAATCCCGGCCGCCATGGATCCTGCGCGCGCTTGGCAAAGGCTTGGGCATCTTCCGCGCGATAGGGCCATGGCGCACGCGCCAGATTGCGGACGATGCCTTCATCGTCCAGCCGGTCATGCAGCGCTTGCCAATCTTCGGGGAAGGCGGGCCGCAGGAATAACCTGTCGGTGCGGATAAACATCGTCAAACTCCTCTCGCCCCTACAGCAGGTTGTTAGCCTGTTCGCGTGACGCTTTCATTGCGAGGGAGGTTAGATGTGCAACGCCCGGGTTGAAAACCCGATCACAAATAAAGAGGGAGACAGGCCCCTCGTTAAAGGTGGCCCCGTCTCCCTCGAAACGCCAAATCATTGCTTGGCGGGGCCATCCTTGTGGACGGCCCTTTTATTGAGTCGTCCGATTATTCGGCGGCTTCTGCCATCACGTCTACCGAGACGTATTTGCGGGCAAGTTTACCGGAATGGAAACGCACGCGGCCGCCCGAAAGCGCGAACAGTGTGTGATCTTTACCAATGCCGACATTGGCGCCGGGATAGAACTTGGTACCGCGCTGACGCACGATGATGTTGCCTGGAACGACTTCCTGGCTGCCAAACTTCTTTACGCCGAGACGGCGACCTGCTGAATCGCGACCGTTGCGCGATGAGCCGCCTGCTTTTTTATGTGCCATTGCAAAATGCTCCGAATTCTATTGAGGCCTCAATCGGCCTTCTTTTTCGCTGCGGGTTTCTTGTCTGCTGCTGCCTTCTTAGGCGCTGCGTCCTTCTTAAGAGCGGCCTTCTTGGGAGCGGCCTTCTTGGCTGCTGGCTTGTCGTCAGCCTTAGGGGCTGCTTTCTTAGCCGGAGCCTTCTTGGCTGCTTCCGCCTTAGGAGCGGCTGCCTTGGCTTCCTTCTTGGGAGATTCTTCCGTCTTCACAGCCGCGGCTTTCTTAGGAGCCTTCGAATCGCCGACAGCCATGATGCGCAGCAGCGTCATCTGCTGACGGTGGCCTTGCTTACGGCGATAGTTGTGACGGCGACGCTTTTTGAAAACGATCACCTTCTCACTCTTCGCCTGAGCGATGATTTCAGCCGAGACAGCAACTTTCGCCGCGTCCTTAACGCCGTCAGCATCGCCTGCCATCAGAACGTCGCCCAGCGAAATGGTATCGCCCGCTTCGCCAGCAAGCTTTTCAACCGCGATTTTGTCTCCGGCAGCAACCCGATACTGTTTGCCGCCAGTGCGCACTACTGCGAACATGGTGTTCTATCCGTTCATTGTCGTGTGTCGCATCATCCAGCATCGCGATCTTACGAAGGCTTTACATAGACAATGCGCCGGCAGCCCGCAAAGGGTGCCGGAAAGATGGGAGCCGTTAAGCGAAGCTGCCTGACCTGTCAACTTTAGTGACCGGTTTTTGGCGGCTCATTTTTCGTCTTACTGGCATGCGTCGCATAGGCTGCTATGGCGGTTTCCATGATACGTAAAGCCGTCATTGCAATTTTGCTGTTTTTCCTAGGCGCCTGCGCTGGAAGCGGAGACCGCTATCCCTCTCTGGAAATCCGCGATGTGGAGCGTGTGCAGGGATCGTTTGATCCAGTAAATGCGGGCCAATCCGCCCTACCTGCCCCGGTGGCGGCCCCCAGCGCAGACACAATTCAGCGCCTGTCCGATTTGACCGCATCAGTCTCCACAATTCATGCGGAATTCGAACGAGCTACCCCTAAAACATCAAAAATTGTATCCTCCGCCCGCAATGCATCAGTCGCCAGTGATGGTTGGGCTTCAGCTCAGGTCGCGCTGTCCGATCTCGAATCGATTCGCAGCCGCGCGGCTGTTGCACTGGCCGATATCGAAACGGTCTATGTCGGTGCCCGGCTAGAGGCGCAGCAATTGGATGCGATCACGGCAGCACGCAGAAAAGTTCTGGGCCTAATCGCTGAAGAAGACGCAGTGCTCGCCAGACTTCGCGGACAGATGGCAAGGTGATCTTTCAATGAGCCTCGCTTGCGCCACCTGCCCTGTCCGTGACAGTGCCGCTTGCTCGGTCCTAACCGAAGATGAGCGCGAGGTGCTTTCCGCTGCAGGCCGCACGCGCATGCTCAAACGCGGCGAAATGATGTTTGCCGCAGGTGACGAAGACGCCGCCTGCGCAACGCTCGTCACTGGCGCGTTGAAGGTATGTTCTACGGACATCGATGGAAACGAACGCATCTTGGCGCTTGTCCATCCATCTGGCTTTATCGGTGAGCTATTCTTGCCTTTCGCGCATCATGATGTCGTTGCCCTGACCGACAGCAAACTCTGCACCTTTGCGAAGGGCGATTTCGAAGGCGCGATCGAACGATATCCAGCGCTCAGCCGCGCGCTGCTGCGCCGTTCGCAAGAGGATCTACACGCTAGCCGGGTGCTGATGGAACTTGCCGGTAAACATAGCGCTGCCGAAAAGGTCGGTTCGTTCATGCTAGCGCTTGCCAATGCAGCAAGCTCATCCCCCTGCCATCCGGCGGATCACTTCGATCTCCCGCTCAGCCGCGGAGATATGGCGAATATGCTTGGCCTGACGATTGAAACCGTCAGTCGCCAGATTACGCGCTTGGAAAAAGCTGGCGCTATCCGCCGCAACGGTTCGCGCGGGATCGAACTGGTCGACCCCGCGCTTCTCTCACCGGTTTGATCAGCCGCTTAGACCAGCGCGATAATCACCGCTACGGCGAGCCCCCACCCGACAACCATCACAGGAAGGATCAGCATCTGCACCGCCGCTTCGGAGCCTGCGAGGCGTCCAGTGTTGGTGTCGATGCCGCGTGACATGAGCTGCCCCCAGCTCTTCACAAACTTGTCCGTCTGGGGCGTTTGACGCAGCATCATGCCGGGGACTGCGAAAAACATTCCGATGAATGTGACGATGATTGCCATTGGAATGATCAGGCCGGGCGTAGACACAGCCGAAGCCATGATAGCCAGAAAACCAAGATAGCACGCAGCCATGGTGACATAGAGACCACGCGGCAGTTCGAAGCTGCGATCGACCTTCGGAGCCTGCTTTAGAACTACGTCTGTATGGATGGTCGCCTTGTCGGCAATTAGTTCGCGGGTCTGGGTCTGTGACATGGGGGCTTCTCCTCTTTGATGCCCCTTTATGCAGCCGCGATTCGCCTCATGCCTTGATCAGGATCAAATCTGGCGGCTCATTGATTGTCCCACCGTGCGAGGTCCGCGTAATCTTCTGCGCGGGTTTCAATCCAGTGCCATTCGCCCGCGCGTTTTTCCCGTTTCCAAAACCAAGCGCGGCTCTTGAGATGGTCCATGCAAAAAGCGACGGCATCGATTGCGCCACGACGGTGCTTTGAAGCAGCGGAAACACACACAATCGGTTCGCCGGGCCGTAACTGACCGACACGGTGGACCATCAGCAGGCCCATCAGATCGAAACGGTCGAACACCTGATCAGCCAGACCATGCATGCCGGGAAGCGTGATCGGTTCATAATGCGTGAGCTCGAGCGCCTCGACGCCTCCTTCCGAGCGCACTTCGCCGACGAAGGTGCATATCCCGCCAAGACCGGGGTTGGCGTTTGAGAATTGGCCGATCAGCGTGCCGGGAATGAACATTTCCGTCAGCAGGCGAATATCACGCATAGAGAGTCTCAGCCCCCGCTAACGGGAGGCAGCAATGCGATTTCATCGCCATCGGTGGCCGCGAGCGCGGTCTTGTCGGCAAGCACCTTGCCAGCGCAGGCGACATTTACTCGGTCCACCTGCAATTGTTCGGCAACCTCCGGTCCAACGAGTGCGAGCAAGCCAGCCCAGTCGAGCGGGCCTGCAACTTCACGTTCCTGCTCGCCAGCCAGGTCAGCGAGCGGGCCTAGAAACACTATGCGAATTGTCATGGGTTAGCCCCCTGTCATCGACATGTGGCGCGGCTGGGCTGGCTCTGCCCCTGCCTCATCAATCCGGAAGTGGTGGCGTTCGGGTTTGATCCGCATTGCCTCATTCAGGGCCTGCTCCAACTGCGCTTCAGGATCATCTGAACGCAATGCTGCGCGAATATCGACCAGCTCGCTACCACCCAGGCATGGATAAAGCTGGCCAGTGGCCGTGACCCGCACACGGTTGCAGCCATCGCAGAAATTGTTGGTTAGCGGCGTAATCATGCCCAGCCTGCCGTCCGTTTCGGCGACATCGAAATAGCGTGCCGGACCGCCTGTGCGGTGATCATTTGATGTCAGGGTGAACTGCGCGTCCAGCGCAGCTTTGACAGCTGTTAGCGGCAGATAGTGGTCTGTCCTGTCGCCATCCACTTCGCCCATCGGCATGACTTCGATCAGCGTTATGTCATGACCTTCGCAATGCGCCCAGCGCATAAGTGTGCCGATTTCGTCCTCATTCACGCCCTTCAGTGCGACGGTATTGAGTTTCACTGCCAAGCCGGCAGCCTTTGCCGCCGCGATGCCTTCGAGCACTTGAGGTAAACCGTTACGCCGCGCCAGTTTTGCAAAGCGATCACGGTCCAGCGTGTCGAGCGAAACATTGATCCGCCGAATACCTGCGCTGGCAAGCTCCTCCGCGTAGGTCGCAAGCTGCATGCCGTTAGTCGTCATCGTCAGCTCGTCCAGCCCATCCCCGACATGGCGGCCTAATGCGCGGACAAGATCGATCATGTCGCGCCGCACCAGTGGTTCGCCGCCCGTCAGGCGGATTTTGCGGATGCCCCGCGCCATAAAGCCGAGTGACATCTGGTAGAGTTCTTCGAGACTAAGCACCTCCGCCTTGGGCAAGAACTTCATGCGTTCAGGCATGCAATAGGTGCAGCGCAGATCGCAACGGTCGGTTACCGACAGCCGCAGGTAGCTGACGTGCCGCTGATAGCGGTCGATGAGAGGTTCCAAGGAGGGTGCTGCTGCGCTCACAAATACATCATGCCGTAAATGTCGCCGCTGCGCCATCCGTAGGTAGGAGCTGGCCGGTCACACCGGGCGCCTTCGCCAGATATTCGAGCGTGGCGGTGATCGTATCCGAACTATCGCCTGACACCAGATTTATCCGCTTGGGAGCAGCCTCACGCGCGAGATCCTGTGCTGCGGCTCTGCGCCAAGCAGCATGATCATGCGGGGCCATTGGCAAAACGACAACCAGCGCTTCGGCATCAGTCGCCAGCATCTCGCGCGCTTGCGGCACATGCTCGGCATAAAATAGCGCAGCAGCTTCCAGCGCTTCTTCCGGCAATTCCTCGATGCGTAAGACGGCCTGCATGGCGATCAGCGCCGCTCCCGCCGCAATGTAATGCCGATCTGCTCGTTATGTTCAGCAATGGCGAGCTTCACGATTTTCACCGTCACCGCCAGCACGCGCTCGTCCTGCACAAACAAGGTCTCGCAGATATGGTCGGCGACCGCTTCGATCAGCTTGAAATGGACGCCCTCCGGCAAAGCGCTGGTCGCAGCGTCCTTCAAATCCATGTAATTCTTGCTCGCCGTAAGCGGCATTTCCGCATCGTAACTGTCCAGCGGCTTCATCTCCGCCTGAACGGTGAAGCGCAGCGGCTGGGCCTTGCCTGTTTCTTCCGAATAAATGCCCGTCAGGACATCATGTTCGAGTTCGGCAACTTCGAGGATCAAACTATCGGCCATATCGGCTCCGGCGGTTCATGAGTGAGGCGCGGCACTGGCACCGCGGCGCGGGATTCGCAAGGCGGCGGTCAGTCATTGCTCCAGCGTGCAAAGATCGCGGTTGGGAGCAAGCGGCCATCGGCGCCATGTTCGCGCACTGCCAATTCGCCATGTTCGATCTTGCCCGGCAGTCCTTTGAGCTTTTCCGCCAGCAATCCGCCCAGGGCTAAGCTCGACATACGGACGGCATAGGCGGTGAGGAACAGGAACTTGCTGTTCCCGTCCAGCAAAGCGCGGCAATCGGCGACTAGGTCAGGCAGTCCGGCTTCGATGCGCCAGACTTCCCCATTGGGCCCGCGCCCGAATTTTGGCGGGTCTAAGATGATGCCGTCGTAGCGTTTATCGCGCCGGACTTCGCGGGCCGTAAATTTGGCCGCATCGTCGACAATCCAGCGGATCGAGCGGTCTTCCATCTTCGAAAGGGCCGCGTTCTCCTTGCCCTGACTAACCGATTTCTTCGAAGCATCGACGTGGGTTACGGGGCCGCATTCACTAAGCGCAAGACTGCCGACGCCAGTGTAGCCAAACAGATTGAGTGATGTCGCATCGGGTTTGCCTGCGAGCCGTTCGCGCATCCAATCCCATACGGGCGCCATGTCGGGGAAGAAACCGAGATGCCGGAACGGCGTGCATTGCGCCACAAAGCGCACATCGCGCCAGCCAATGGGCCAACCGCTGGGCACGCGCTCGGCGTAATTCCAGCGGCCACCGCCATCTTCGTCAGAGCCCGGGACGAACTCGCCTGAAGCATTCCATTCGGTCAGGCGCGGTGCCCACATGGCCTGCGCTTCAGGGCGGATGAAGCGGCGCTCGCCATACTGTTCGAGCTTGCGACCATTGCCGCTGTCGAGCAGCCGGTAATCTTCCCAGCCTTCGCCGGACATCACCACTGGCTGGGTGATCAGCTCTGCCATTATTTCGGCGTTGCGTGCGAAGTGACGAATTTGGTGATCGCTTCGTAATCGCCAGAAAGCGTTGTGTAGCGCTCCTCGCGCTCGAACAATTCGCCCACTCTTGAAGGCAGAGACGGGCAATGGCCGGTTGAACGTTCGACAGCATCGCGGAATTTGGCCGGATGAGCGGTAGCCAATGTTACTACGGGCACATCCACATCCCATTCCAACACACGCGCGGCGTGTAGGCCGATCGCAGTATGCGGATCGATGATCTGGCCCGCATGCTCATTCGCCCAGCGCATAGCCTGCGCCATCTCCGCCTCATCACAGCGCACGCTTGTGAACAATGCAGCCGCCCCGCCCTGTTGCGAATTGGTGAGCCGCATGGCTTTGGTCTTCTCGAAATCTGCCATTTGCGCAGCCATTGCGGCACCGTCACGCCCGCCCAGATCGAACAGCAGCCGTTCAAAGTTGGAACTGACCTGAATATCCATCGACGGCGCAGAAGTGGGCGTGACGGTGCTGGCGGAATAATCGCCCTCGGACAATGCCCGGTGGAGGATGTCGTTGATGTTGGTTGCAACAACCAGCTTCTCGATCGGCAAGCCCATTTGCGCAGCGACATAGCCCGCAAACACGTCGCCGAAATTACCGGTCGGAACGGAGAACGCAACTTTGCGCTTTGGCGCGCCAAGCTGCAGTGCGGAGGCGAAGTAATAGACGACCTGCGCCATCAGCCGCGCCCAGTTAATCGAGTTCACTGCGCCGATGTTAAACCGGTCAGTCACAGCGGGATCATTGAACATCCGCTTCACCGAAGCCTGAGCGTCGTCGAAGCTGCCATCGATGGCGATGTTATAGACGTTGGGCGCGATCACTGTGGTCATCTGGCGGCGCTGGACATCGCTGATGCGGCCATCGGGATGAAGCATGAAGATGTCGACCCGCTCGCGGCCCACAACACCGTCAATCGCGGCAGACCCGGTGTCTCCGCTAGTTGCGCCCACGATGGTAAGTTGATCGCCGCTGCGACTGAGGAACTCTTCGAAGAGCAGGCCGAGCAATTGCAGTGCGACATCCTTGAACGCCAGCGTCGGGCCATGGAACAATTCGAGCAGCCAATGCTGGCTATCAAGCTGGACCAACGGCGTGACCGCATCATGGGCAAAGCGGCCATATGCTTGCTCACACAGCTCCAGCAGCTTTTCAGGCGTCAGGCTGTCACCGACAAATGGCTGCATCACCCGCTGGGCAAGCTGCGCATATGGCAGGCCCGCCATGGCGGCGATTTCGTCTTCGCTGAAGCGCGGCCATTCCGTTGGCAGATACAGCCCGCCATCAGGCGCGAGGCCCGCGAGCGTTACTTCTTCGAACGAAAGCGCCTCTGCGCCGCCACGGGTCGATTGGTATTTCATAGCGAAAGCGCGGTTAGCCTTCGCGCGCAGGCCTAGCAACCCGCTTGCGCACGGCGAGCCAATAGATGCCCAGCGCTGTCAGTGCGAACAAGAACCACTGACCGGCATAGGCGAGGTGGTTATTGGGCATATTATTTGGGTCAGGGCGAGCGAGTTGCTCCAGCCCAGCCTGCGGCGGAACAGCGACCAGCTTGATGCTGCTTCTGGCTGGAGCAATCACGCCGCTAACCTCGCCGCCAGCCCATTCGCCGGGATTGGGGTCGCGCGAATAGCCAAGCGCAACGTCAGCCTCGCTGCCGTCCGGCAAGGCACAGTGGGCGACATGTGCCCAGCCCTTTCCGCCGCGTTCGCTCGTGCCGGATATTGCGCCGAGGCCAAGCACACGCACGCAAATGACGGAGCTGGGGCTGTAGAGCGCTTCTTCGTAATCTTTCTCTCGGCGCGGCCATGCGACTTGGGTATCGCTTTGCACCGCGGAGGCATAGCGCGCGATAAGCGCTGCCTTCTCGTCCATCCGGCCAAGCTGCCAGAAGCCCAGAACCACCATGGTGGCAGCAGCGGCGAGGACGATGATGGTCGGAATGACGGGAAACTGGCGGATCATGTGCCGTCGCTTTCGCCGGAGTTCTGCGCCTCGCCCGCACGCTGATGATATTCCGCCTGCAGCAGTGCAGCCTTAGCCATCCGTAGGCCCAGCACGACCGCAGCAGCTGTCAGCGGAACCCATAGGATAACATGCACCCAAAATGGCGGAGTGACCGAAACTTCCAGCCAGAGTGCAAGACCTGTGATCAGCGCGCCGATTATGAGCGTTAGGAAACCTGCCGGACCATCCCCCACATTGAAGGTCGAAAAGTCGAGCTGGCATTCGGTGCAACGCGGCGCAAACTTCACAGGTCCTTCAAACAGAGTCCGTTCACTGCAGCGCGGGCAACAACCGAAAAGGGCAGCTGCGGCGGAACCGGGCTGCCCTTTTGTATTCGAATTGTCTGATGGCATCAGTGGATTTCGGCTCCCCAGCCACCCCAGACATAAACTGCGATGAAGAGGAACAGCCACACCACGTCAACGAAGTGCCAATACCAAGCAGCCGCTTCGAAACCGAAGTGCTGGCGTGGTGTGAAGTGGCCCTTGTACGTGCGGACGAGGCAGACCGTCAGGAAGATCGTTCCGATGAGTACGTGGAAGCCGTGGAAACCGGTCGCCATGTAGAAGCCTGAACTATACGCATTTTGACCGAAGCCGAATGCACCAAGCGCATGGGTGTACTCATAGGCCTGAATGCACGTGAACAGCGCTCCGAGAGCGATCGTCGCCCAGAGGCCTTTCTTAAGACCATCGCGGTCACCGTGGATCAGGGAATGGTGCGCCCATGTTACGGTGGTACCAGAGCACAAAAGAATCAACGTGTTGAGAAGCGGCAGGTCGAACGCATCAAGGACTTCGAGGCCCTTGTGCGGGAACTGCCCAACGACGCCGCCCTGACCGAACAGGCTCGCCGTCACACCATCTACCACTTCGATTGGGGCGGGGAACAAGGCGAAATCGAACCATGCCCAGAACCAGCCCACGAAGAACATTACTTCGGACGCGATAAACAGGATCATACCGTAACGCATATGAAGCTGGACCACCGGTGTGTGATCACCTGACTGCGCTTCTTTGACAATGTTCGAAAACCAGCTGAAGAATGTCGCAATCAAACCGGCGATGCCAAGGCCAAGCACCAGATAAGCATTAGCAAATGCCTCGGGATGCATGAACATTACCATGCCGGTGGTAAATGTCAGCGCCGACAATGCGCCGAGAATCGGCCAAATGTCAGGCGGAAGAATGTGATATTGGTGGTTTTTAGCGCCGGCCATGAATTCGCGTCCTGGTATCTAATGTTCTCCGTTCGCCTTAATAGGGCGAAGCGGCTTGGTCTAGGGGTTTAGCCCTCGGGTTTGTCAGTCCTGTGGAATGTATAGCTGAGCGTGATCTGCTCTACATCCTTGGCATTCTCGTCATCCTTGATCGCCGGATCAACGTAATACAGCACCGGCATACGCATTTCCTGCCCCGGCTGCAGCGTCTGTTCGGTGAAACAGAAGCACTGGATCTTGTTAAAATATTTCCCGGTCTGCTCAGGCTCGACGTTAAAACTGGCCGTGCCGGTGATCGGCACATCGGATTCGTTCTTAGCTATATAGATTGCCATATCGCGGCCGCCGATTGTCACGCGGTCGGTCGGATGCTCAGGGCGGAATGACCATGGCAGGTCCTTGGCCGTATTGGCGTCAAAGCGGATCGAGATGACATTATCCGTCGCTATGACGGTGGCGGCCTCAGCTTCAGTCACGCGCTGGGTGGTTCCGCCGAAGCCGGTCACGCGGCAGAACATGTCGTAAAGCGGCACCGCAGCAAAGCCGAGGCCCAGCATGGCCAGCGCTCCCGCGAAGGCGAACATGCCGGTGCGCTTGTTACGATGAGTTAGAGAATTATCGATGGCAACGCTTGCCATGGGTCAGGTCCTTACGATTGTGATCGCGTAAAACAACACGGCCATGCCCAGCAGAACCAGGCCAAGCACAAGGTTGCGGGATTTCTGGCGGGCGCGATATTCGGTTTCTTCTTCAGGTGTCATAGCCATGATGTTGGCACTCCTAAGCCAGGATCAACCGGTCGGCGACCAGCATTCCGAATAATGCGAAAAGATAGATGATGCTGAATGCGAACAAACGCTTTTCAGGCTTCATTCCGTCGCCTTCAACTGAAGTGCGGAAAGTAACCGGCAACGTGAGGCCAAGGAACAGCGAGGACAGCACAATCGCGCTGATTCCGTAGATGGCACCAGTGCCGCCAATGAACCAAGGCGCGGCGGCCAAGGGCAGTAGCAGAACGGAATAGACCAGCATTTGCCTGCGCGTTGCTGCTTCGCCTGCGACCACCGGTAGCATAGGAATGCCTACCTTCGCATAATCAGTCTTCACAAACAGAGCGAGCGCCCAGAAATGCGGCGGAGTCCACATGAAGATAATAGCGAACAGCAATACCGGCATCAGCGTGATATCGCCGGTTACGGCAATCCAGCCTATCATCGGCGGAAATGCGCCTGCCCCGCCACCAATCACAATGTTCTGCGGCGTGCGCGGCTTCAGCCACATGGTATAGAGTACGGCGTAATATACGATCGAGATCGCAAGTATAATCGCGGCCAGCCAGCCCACCGCAACGCCCATTATTCCGACGGACGCACTGCATAGCAGTATGCCAAAATCGCGCGCGTCGGTGCGGTTCATCCGGCCGCCGGGTATCGGGCGGTTTTGCGTGCGCTTCATGCCGGCGTCGAGGTCAGCCTCCCACCACATGTTAAGCGCGGCGGCACCGCCAGCGCCAATCGCGATACACAGGATGGCGGTAAAGCCGATAACCGGATGAATAGTGCCGGGCGCAGCCAACATTCCGCACAGGCCGGTAAAGATTACCAGGCTCATCACGCGCGGCTTGGTCAGCGCGAAAAAATCGCGCCATTCCGCCGGTAGTTGCCGTGCTGTGATCGATGCGGCTGTCATATCATGCTGCGAGCTAGAGCCCGCTAGGTTCCTTTTGCAAGCAGGGGCGCACCGTTACCGGCACGCCCCCACCCATTGTTAGTTACGGCTCGCCCCAATGGGCAATGCCGCCAGATCAGACCTTCGTAGAGAGGTGATCGTGGTAATCGTGGTGGTCTTCAATAATCGGAAGCGTTTCGAACTGGTGATATGGCGGAGGACTGGACAGGGTCCATTCCAGCGTCGTCGCACCTTCTCCCCAGTAATTGCCTTCAGCCTTCTTACCGGCGACCAGCGCATATATCGTGTTCACGAAGAAAACGACCATCGAAGCGGCCATGATGTAATAGCCGTAGGACGAAATTTCGTTCCAATATTGATACGCTGGGCTGTAGTCCGGAATGCGGCGAGACATGCCCTGCAGACCAAGGAAGTGCTGCGGGAAGAAGATCACGTTCACGCCGATGAAGAAGCCCCAGAAGTGGACGTGGGACAACAGTTCTGAATGCCAGCGGCCGCTCATTTTTGGGAACCAGTAATACCAGCCTGCGAACAGTGAGAATACAGCGCCCATCGACAACACGTAGTGGAAGTGAGCCACAACGTAATAGCTGTCATGAAGGTTATCATCGACACCGCCATTAGCGAGCACAACACCGGTCACGCCGCCAACGGTGAACAGGAAGATGAAGCCCATCGCCCAGACCATCGGTGATTTGAACTCGATAGAGCCGCCCCACATAGTAGCGATCCAGCTGAAGATCTTCACGCCGGTAGGGACCGCAATGACCATGGTGGCCGCAGTGAAGTACATCTTCGTATTAACGTCGAGGCCAACCGTATACATGTGGTGCGCCCACACGATGAAGCCGACGACACCAATCGCGACCATGGCATATGCCATGCCGAGATAGCCGAAGATAGGCTTGCGGCTGAAGGTTGCCACGATCTGGCTGACGATGCCGAAGCCCGGCAGGATCATGATATATACTTCAGGGTGACCGAAGAACCAGAACAAGTGCTGGTAAAGAACCGGATCACCGCCGCCCGATGGATCGAAGAAGGTGGTCTGGAAGTTACGGTCGGTCAGCAGCATTGTGATAGCCGCGGCAAGCACAGGAAGCGCGAGTAGTAGCAGGAATGCCGTGACCAGAACCGACCATACGAACAGCGGCATTTTGTGTAGGGTCATACCCGGCGCGCGCATGTTAAAAATAGTGGTGATGAAGTTGGTCGCACCAAGGATCGAACCAGCGCCCGCCAGGTGCAAAGAAAAGATTGCGAAGTCGACCGCCGGACCGACAGACCCGCTGGTTGATAGCGGGGCATAGACCGTCCAACCTGTACCTGCGCCCATGCCGACGCCGCCCGGCACAAACATGCTGAACATCAGCGAACAGAAGCCCGCAATCGTAAGCCAGAACGACACGTTATTCATGCGCGGAAACGCCATGTCCGGCGCGCCGATCATAAGCGGCACAAACCAGTTGCCGAAGCCGCCGATCAGTGCAGGCATAACCATGAAGAACACCATGATCAGGCCGTGCGCGGTAATGAACACGTTCCACATATGGCCGTTGAGATCCATGGAAGCTTCACCGCCGCCAAGGAATTCAACCCACCAGCCAAGCACCTGAATGCCAGGTTCAGCCAGTTCAGCGCGCATGATGCCGGAAATACCGCCACCGATGATACCCGCACAAATCGCAAAGATCAGATACAGAGTACCGATGTCTTTGTGGTTCGTGGACATGAACCAGCGAGCGAAAAAGCCTGGCTTGTGATCCGCGTCATGCGCGTGATCGTGGTCTTCTATGTGACCCTGGAATTTGTCGGCGGTGGTTGCCATGATACGTCTTTCGTCCGTTCTATCTATTGCGCGGATTAAGCAGCGGGTGCTTCGGTAACAGCTTCTTCAGCAGTTGCTGCTTCATCTGCAACCGGTACGACTGCTGTTGGAGCAGCGGATGGTGCTTCTTCGACTACACCTGCTGGATTCCCGCCTTGCGAACGGACCCAGGCATCGAATTGCGGACGGGGCAGAGCCTCGACCACGATGGGCATGTAACCATGGCGTGCCCCGCAAAGTTCCATGCACTGGCCATAATAAACGCCGGGCTCTTTCACAAGCATCGTGCGTTCGTTCAGGCGGCCAGGAACTGCGTCCATTTTGACCCAAAGCGAAGGAACCGCGAAGGAGTGGATCACGTCAGCGCCGGTGATTTGCAGACGGATGACTTCACCAACCGGCACAACCATGCGGTTATCAACTGCCAAGTGACTTGGTTCACCTGAGGCTTTAGCCTTTTCGTCGTCAAGCATGTTGGAGACGAATTCATCGACCCCCATGTCAGGATAGGAATAGCCCCAATACCATTGGTAGCCGGTGACTTTGATGGTCACGGCATCTTCAGGCGGCGATTCGTATTGTTTCGCCAGCAAAGTGATCGACGGGATCGCAATGCCGACCAGAATGAGAACAGGAATAAGCGTCCATGCGACTTCGATCAGCGTATTGTGCGTTGTCTTGGAAGCCACCTTGTTGGCGCGCTTATTGTACCGCGCCACGACCCACAGCAGCAGGAACAGGACGAAGATACTGATTGCGAAAATTACGGGGATCAGGATCGCATCATGCATCCAGCGCGCATATTGGCCATTGGGCGAATATTGGTCCTGAAAACCAAAAGCGCCTGAAATCGGCATGCCCTTGCCTTCGGTCGGCTTCATCGGAGTGTAAGCCGAATTTGCTGCCATTGCGTCAGGTTCGGCAGTCGCTACCAGTTCTGCTTCCACTGCATCGACCGTCACTGAAGCAGGCGCTTCGGCTGGTGCCAAAACAGGTGCCTGAGCGAATGCAGCCGAACTTGCGAGTCCAAGGCCGATCGCAAGAAGCAGTGCGACGACTGCGCGATGGATAGTTGAGGCGTTTAGGCCGATGGTCATGTCAGAGTTGCTTTCCGCATATCCGCTTGAGTTTCAGGTGCCGAATTAACACACGCAAAAGCATGCTGCCATACGGCTTTAAGGCGGCCTATACGCATGGTTGCCCACTGCCTCAAGCGCTTCTAGGGATAAAAATAGACAATCGCAGTTGCACGCAGCGCACTTGTGCTCACCTTTACGTTACGAAAGCGCCGGAAATACCATGACAGAAGACGAAGTTCTCGCCGAATTCCGCGCCAGTGGAGCGCTCCTTGAAGGCCATTTCAAACTGTCTTCAGGCCTCCACAGCGCCCATTATTTGCAATGCGCGCGCGTGTTAATGGACCCGATGCGCGCCAGCCGACTCGCATCGGCCATCGCTGCTTCGCTGCCACGCGAATTGCGTTTTGACATAGATGTCGTCGTGTCGCCTGCGATGGGCGGCGTTATTATCGGCCATGAAATGGGCCGCGCACTAGGCAAAGAAGCCATGTTCCTTGAACGTCCTGACGGCGAATTTCATTTCCGCCGCGGTTTTGCCCTTGAACAGGGTGCGAAAGTTCTGCTCGTCGAAGATGTCGTCACCACCGGATTATCCTCGGTCGAGGCCATGAAGGCTGTCAAAGCAGCGGGCGGCGAAGTGTTGGCGCTAACATCATTAGTCGACCGCACCGGCGGCAATATCACTTTCGAAGTGCCGTTCCTGCCGCTCGTCGCGATAACTTTCCCGACCTATGCCGAAGATGAACTTCCAAAGGACCTCGCAGCGGTCGAAGTCACCAAGCCTGGAAGCCGCGCATGAGTGGGCGGTTGCGTCTGGGTGTCAATATAGACCACGTTGCGACCATCCGTAACGCGCGTGGCGGCGATCATCCCGATCCAGTGCGCGCTGCGGAAATCGTCGCAGCCGTTGGCGGTGACGGAATAACTGCACATTTGCGCGAAGACCGCCGCCATATCCGCGATGATGACCTCGCCCGCATCCAGTCAGCCACCGACCTCCCGCTCAATCTGGAGATGGCCGCGACGGACGAGATGCTGGAGATCGCCTTGCGGCACAGCCCCCACGCGGCTTGCATCGTGCCCGAACGCCGTGAGGAGCGAACAACTGAGGGTGGATTAGATGCCGCTGGCCAGCACAACCGGATTGCACCCATCGTCTCGCGGCTTGCCGATGCCGGAATTCGCGTCAGCCTGTTCATCACACCTGAGGAACGCCAGCTCGAAGCGGCAATGCGGCTGGGTGTGCCCGTCGTCGAATTTCATACGGGTGAATATGCCCATGCCAAGGGGGAGGCACGCGCAGCAGAACTACGCCGCCTTTCCGACGTAGCAGCGCTCGCGGTCAAAAACGGCATCGAACCCCACGCGGGCCACGGCCTGACCTATGAAAACGTCCAGCCAGTCGCCGCCATTCCGCATTTTGCCGAACTTAACATCGGCCACTATCTTGTCGGTGAGGCAGTGTTCGTCGGCCTGGAAGCAGCCGTTCGGCGCATGCGCGATTTGATGGATGATGCGCGATGAGGTCTGAGTGGCATAAGAAATTTTACCACTTTCAATGGAATTTCGCGCGAGTTTTTCTAATTTTTTGGTGCGTCCTCGTGTTAGTCATCGTGGTGCTAAATTTGTTGCACGCTCACTCCAAAGAAGAACCGGTTCCTTGGGACTTGCTTCCTATCGGTGTTGGGCTTCTGGCAGCTGGCATGGCGATAACCTTCGCGATGAGACTCTGGTTCAACTTTATTGCTGGCGAAGAAATTTTCAAATGGTGGTATAGAGAATGATCATCGGAATGGGCAGCGACCTCTGCAATATCGAGCGGATCGAGAAAGCACTAGACCGCCACGGTGAACGTTTTGAAAGGCGCAGTTTCACTGAAATCGAGCGCGCGAAAGCGGCCAAACGGCCCTTCACCCGCGCTGGCACTTACGCGAAACGGTTTGCCGCGAAGGAAGCTTTCTCCAAAGCAGTCGGCACCGGCTTTTACAGCGGCGTCTATATGAAGGACATTGGCGTGGTGAATGCCAAGTCAGGCGCGCCGACGCTCGCGCTGACCAATGGCGCTGCAAAGCGGCTTGCGGAACTCACTCCAGCGGGCCATGAGGCCATCGTTCATCTCACCCTCACCGATGATCATCCATGGGCCATGGCTCATGTGGTGATAGAGGCCCGCCCCAAGTAACAATGTCAGTTTCCGGTAACCCCACGATGTCGCCAGCCAGCGCAGACAACAATGCAAACGATAATGTCGACTCCGGCGAGTCCGAGAAAATCAATTGGTTCGCGGAATTTCGCGGTCTGGCTTTAATGCTGCTCGCAGTCTTGGCGTTCCATAGTCTAGTGGCCAAGCCCTTTTACATCCCCAGTACATCCATGATGCCTAACCTACTGGTCGGTGACCGGCTGGTGGTGACCAAATATCCTTACGGCTGGAGCTGGGTCTCGGCGAGCTTCCACGTCCTGCCTCGCAGCGAAACGCGCATTTGGCCCGCGACGCCTGAATATGGCGACATCGTAGTGCCCGTCCCGCCCACCAAGGATGAGGATTACATCAAGCGTGTAGTCGCCGTGCCGGGTGACAGGATCGCAGTCGTCAACGGACGGATTGTTCTCAACGGCCAGCAGATCAAACGTGAAACTGTGCCTGCCGTGCGCATCTCCGCAGCAGACACTCATATCTGCGACGGAAGCTCGTGCCTTGATGATTTCGAGGATTACCGCACGCGCCTGCCGACCGGCGATGAGGTGTTCGAGGTTCCGACCTACCGCGAAACGCTACCCAATGGCGCAACATATTTAGTGATCGATCATATGGATAGCACCTATGACAACTTCCAGGAAATCACTGTTCCGGAAGGCCATGTTTTCGTAATGGGCGACAACCGAGACCATTCTGCTGACAGCCGCGCACCAGCTGGCAATGGCGGGCTGGATGGACCTGTTCCGCTGGAAAACATCGGCGGGCGGGCCGAGTTCATCACCTTCTCGCTTGACGGATCGACTACCTGGAACCCGCTTAGCTGGTGGTCTTCCTTGCGTGATGGCCGCGCGTGGACCACATTGCGGCCAGAAATTGCTTCCGGGGCTGTCGCAGCAGGGACTGAAGATGAGCAGGACGACTGAAAAGGACGATACGGCGGGGGAGATTGGCTCCAGCCCGGCTCGTATCCGTAATCCCGAACTGCGCGCTGAAGCTTGGAAGGCGCTCGTCTGGGTCGCGATTTTCGGGATCGCTGCACTTGCAGTTTATCTTTCCCAGTCTCTGCTGGTGATTTTCGGCGCGATTGTCTTCGCTTCGATGATCGACGGGGGCACCCGGCTGCTCGGGCGAGTGCTCAAAATCGGGCGCGCATGGCGGGTCATGATTGTTCTCGTATTCAGCACCTCCTTCGTTATCTGGTTAGCAATGTTTGCCGGCACACAAATATCGCGCGAAGCAGCCGAACTGCCCGCGATTGTGATCAACCAGACAGAGGTTTTGCTGCGATGGGCGCAAGAACAAGGCTTCGGGATCGAACTTCAGGATGTAACTAACGTCGCCGGAAACCTCATCAGCGGTGTCGGCACTATCACCCGCGCGATCGGCGGTTTTGTCGGCGGGTTGACCACCATGGTCCTGATCGTGATCATCGGCATTTACTTGGCTGCCGAACCTAACATTTACGAGCGCGGCGTTGCATGGATGCTGCCCCGCGCGCATCGCCGCAACTTTTACCACACGGCATCGCGAATGGGATTTGCGATGCGCCGCCTGCTGTTCGGGCGGATTGTCGGTATGGTAATCGAAGGGCTGTTCACCTGGGCCATGCTTGCGCTTTACGGTGTACCTATGGCTGCGCTGCTGGGCCTAATGACCGGGATGCTGGCCTTCATTCCCAATCTCGGCGCACTGCTATCCGGCATTCTGATGGTGCTGGTCGGCTTCTCCGGAGGGGTCGACATGGGAATTTACACGATCTTCGTCTACTTCTTCGTCCAGACTATCGATGGCTATTTGCTCGTCCCGATGATTGCGCGCAAAGCGGTGGACTTGGCACCGGCATTGGTGCTGGCCACGCAGCTGATCCTTGGCGTGTTGTTCGGCATTCTGGGTCTCGCACTGGCGGATCCGCTGCTTGCCATGATCAAGACCGGGCTGGAAAGCCGTGCTGACCGGCTCGATTGCGACGAAGCAAACGACGAAGCACCGGCTTAGGAGACTACCTTACCAATGGCTCGCAAGTTCCTCTATCTGGTTGCCTTTCTGATCGTGCTCGTGATCGGCGGCTTTATGGCGCTCAACATCTGGCAGCGCGAAGCGACGGAATTCGCTTTCGTTCCGCGCACAGAGTTCGTCGAACAAGTCGCGCTTGAACAGAACGCATATGAAGACCCTGCGATGTGGTATTCGCGGCCGGGGATCGGCGTGTCCGACCCGTCGCGCTGGCAGCCTGCACCGCGCGCCGAAGCACCAAAGCCGCCCTCGCCGTTGAATCCTGCAACGCAAGTTCGCGCCGCGGCAGTTCCGACGGCGAAGCGCGCCGGAAATGTTGCAAAACTTGTGCCAGAAACACCTAAATTCGCAGTCTTCTTTGTTCATCCGACTAGTTATGTCCCGCTCAGCGTCAGCAGTGACACACAGTGGAATGCTTCGCTGGGCAATGAATCAGCGGACGAACTGGCGCGAGTGTATTTGCGAGGCATGGCCAGTCCGTTCAACGCAGCCGATGAAATCTGGGCGCCGAAATACCGACAGGCGGCGGTCGGCGCGTTTCTTACCGACCAAGACGAATCAAAACTGGCGATTGATGCCGCATACCGCGATGTCGAGCAGGCCTTTGATTTTTTCGTGCAAAGCGTGGACAAAAACGAACCAATTGTACTTGCCGGGCACAGTCAAGGTGCGCTGCACATTTTGCGCCTACTCCGCGAAAAAGTGAATGGAACCCCGCTCGAATCGCGCATCGCTGCGGTCTATCCCATCGGATGGCCGATTTCGGTCGAACATGATCTGCCAGCACTTGGCTTTCCGGCATGCGCTACTGCAGCACAAGCAGGCTGCATAGTCAGTTGGAGCAGCTTCGCCGAACCAGCCGATCCTTCGACGCTGATGCGCTATTATGGCAATTCGCCCGGGTTCGACGGAAAGCTTCGAGGCAACAGTACAATCCTTTGCACCAATCCTCTGACGGGGCAAATTGGCGGCAGCGCGCCAGCCTCTGCAAATCTCGGCACTCTGGTACCAGATGAAGAAGTAAAAACTGCCGAGTTGGTTATTGGCGCAGTGCCCGCTCGTTGCAATGATAGCGGCATTCTGCTGATCGGTGATCCGCCGAAGCTTGGCTCTGCAGTGCTCCCCGGAAACAATTATCACGTCTATGACATCCCGCTGTTCTGGCGCAATTTGCAGGAGGACGTGGCCCGCCGCGCCCGCGCATGGCAGGCAGCGCGCTGATCCACGATATGGCACCGCCGTTTCGGGATGCATTCCCGAATGGCGGCGTGCTGATGGCACTAGACCTCGGCACGAAGACCATCGGCACGGCATTTTGCGACGCTGGGTGGCGCTTTGCGACTGCGGGCAAAACACTCCCTAGGGGCAAGTTCACCCGCGACCGCGTTTCTATCGAGGCTTTGCTGAAAGACCGCAGCGCGGCGGGCATAGTCATTGGCCTTCCGCTCAATATGGATGGCAGCGAAGGTCCGCGCGCTCAGGCCAGCCGCGCCTATGCCCGCAACCTTGCCGATCTGGGCCTGCCTCTCCTGATGTGGGACGAGCGCCTCTCCACCGCCAGCGCCGAACGCGATCTGATCGCGCAAGATTTCAGCCGTGCTAAACGGGCGGAACGGATCGACTCCCACGCCGCCGCAGTAATCTTACAAGCTGCGATCGACGCCCTGGCTGGCAACGCGTTTTAGGCTTTGCTTTCCTGTCGCTCGCACGGCAGAGGATGCCCCGATGGCAACAACTCCCAGCTTTTTTGATCCCAGCAAAGCCGCTGTGCTGTTGCAGCATGGCCATTCCGGCTGGCTGGGCACTGAATATCTGGATCACGGGCCGAACTGGGTAGAGCTTGCTCTTCCGTGGCAGGAAAAGCTGGTCGGGCAGCCCGAAACCGGCATCATCGCTTCTGGCCCGATTATCGCCATGATGGATATGGCAACTGCACTTTCGGCATGGACGAAGCGCGGCAAGTTCGTCGGACAGGCAACGTTAGACCTGCGGGTAGATTATACTCGGCCCGCGCGTCCTCAACACACCGTCATCGGGCGCGGCGAATGCTATAAGCTGACCAAATCCGCCGCATTTGTGCGCGGGATCGCGCATGATGGCGATCCGGATGATCCGGTGGCCCATGTTGCGGGCGTGTTCATGACATTGCAGGTACCGCGCGCATGAGCGGTCTGCCTGATAGCCCTACCCTGCCGCCCTATGCACAAGCGATGGGTATGGTCGTCGATCAGCTCGAAGGCACCACGCCCATTCTCGCGATGGACTTTGCCGATCATGTGCAAGGGCGCCCAGGATATTTGCATGGCGGTGCCATCAGCGGCTTGCTCGAAATGGCCGGCTTTGCGGCTTTGCGCGCGCATTTGGACGCCGAAGACAGCGACCGTGCACTGAAGCCGATCAATGTCTCGATACAGTTTCTCCGCGGCGGAAAGTCGCAAACCACCTATGCCGCCGGGCGCATTCACCGCGTTGGTCGGCGAAACGGCCATGTGCTAGTCGAAGCGTGGCAGGATGACCGCGAGAACCCCATCGCCAGCGCCGTAATGAATATATTGATCGCGCCAGCCGAAGACTAAGCACGGCGCAATTCGACCGTCAGACCGGTCAGATCACCCGGATCATCATCAAGATTTAAGCGGACCGCATCAGCCCTTGCGCGGTCGATAATGGGTTTCGTGATGCCGGCATCCGACAGCACAGTGTCCGCCCGCCCGAGTAGCCGCGCCTGCCGCAATGTAAGCTCTTCGGGGTCATCGCTAGTGATAGTCAGCGACACGCGCTCATTGGCGGAGGGGTCATCTGTATTGGCAAGCCAATCGCCAACCGAGCTATCCGAGTGACCGCCCAAGGGATCAAGCGCCCCGCCCTCTGCCAAAGCCGCATCAAGCGCCTGCCTGCGCTGGCCGCTATCAGGAAATCTCTCACGCAATTTGGTGCGCGCAGAAGCGAGCGCATTTGCTAGCTCACCAAGTCGCGCGGGCAGCATTGCCTCAAGCCGCAATCTGATATGTTTGGCGAGGCCGGCAGAGGCTCCGCCCGTGCCCACAGCGATCAGTACCGGGTCACGGTCAACCAATGCGGGCGTGGTGAACTCACACAGCGCAGGCCGGTCGACGACATTCACGAGCAATCCCAGCCGCCGCAGCCTAAGCGCCGCAGCCTTGGCTTCGGCCTCATTCTCAATCCCGACAAAGGCGAGTTTGGCGTGGTGCGCTTCGGGTTCACCCACGCAGATACCGCCAGCACGCTCAACCAGCCGCCGTTTGGCTGCTGCTTCCTCACCATCACCCATTACGACAACGCGCGTGCCAGCGATCTTGTGGAATAGCGGCAGTGTCTTCACGCGAGCCAGTCCGGAATACGCTCGGCATCCATAATTGCGCCTGCCAGCAACCGGTCTGCAACCACAGCGAACTTGTCGCCGTCCACCAGCACTTCAGCCACAAAGCCGCGGCTATTGTAACTGCTCGCCATGGTCGCGCCGTAAGCACCCGCGGTGCGGAACACCGCCAAATCGCCGGACGCAAGCGTGTCCATTTCGCGGTTCATCGCAAAGGTATCGCCCGTCTCGCAAATCGGCCCAACAATATGCGAGACACTGCGCACACCCTTGGGCTCAACAGCGTCAATATCGTGCCACGCGCCGTACATTGCGGGGCGCGCGAGATCGTTCATCGCTGCATCGACCACCACAAATGGGCTGGCGTTGGAGCTGCGCTTCACACGGATGACTTTGGTCAGCAACACTCCGGCGTTGCCAGCAATCACACGGCCCGGTTCAAAGGCAAGCGCTACATCCCAATCCTTGGTGACGCGGGCTACCATCGCCCCATATTCTGCTGGTGATGGAAGTGTCTCGCCTGCCTTATAAGGCACGCCGAGCCCGCCGCCCAAATCAGCATGGGTCACGCTCTGCCCCGCCGCGCGCAGCTCCGCGATCAGCGTGCCGACTTTGCCGAAGGCCGTCTCAAGCGGCTCAAGGTTTGCCAGCTGGCTGCCGATATGGACCGCAATGCCGCGCATATCGAGGCCGGGGAGCGCCGCGAGCATCGCGTAAATCTCGGCCGCGCGGTTGATTGGTACGCCAAACTTGTTCTCCGCCTTACCCGTGGAGATTTTCTCATGCGTTCCGGCGTCGACGTCAGGGTTTACCCGCAGGGCGCAGCGCGCGATCTTACCGTTCTGCGTTGCAATATCGGCCAGTTCGCGGCCTTCTTCTTCGGATTCTAGATTGAACTGCCCAATGCCGGCATCCAGCCCCTGCATCAGCTCTGCATCAGTCTTGCCGACACCCGAAAACACGATCTTTTCAGGGACCATATCGGCGGCAAGTGCGCGGGCAAGCTCGCCGCCTGAAACAACGTCTGCACCGTAACCCTCCTGCTGCAGCACTTTGAGCACCGCGAGGTTAGGATTAGACTTTACTGCGAAGTGGATTTGCGGATTATCCAGTGCAGACAGGCCGTCGCGAAAGACGCGGGCGTGGCGCTGCAAAGTTGCACGTGAGTACACGTATACGGGTGTGCCAACCTCTGCCGCGATGGCTGGTAACGGCACATCCTCGCAATGCAGAACGCCGTCTCTTAGTTGAAAATGATTCATGGAATTTACGCCGAACTAGTGGGAAGAAGGGTTATTCTGGCGGGAGATCGAAGGGATCGTCCTCGCGTTCTTCCGAACGTTTTCGCAGTTCCACGCTGCGTTCCGGCGCGGCCAGCGGATCAAGCTCCAGCAGCTTGGCCGCATCCGAGCCTACAGGCTCGCCATAGGCTGGTGGCGGCAAGCTCTTGCCCTCGGCAGGCTGCAAATCAGCCTTTTGCCCACAGGCAGCAAGAGCAACCACGGCGGCAAGAATAGCGATGTTTCGCATTAATTCTCCATACCCAGCGCCTGCCGGGCCTCTGCTACGCGCTGCCTTACCTGCTCTGGCGCAGTGCCGCCATAGGAAGTCCGCGCTGCAACCGATGCATCGACAGATAGCGCAGCATAGACCCGCTCGTCGATCCGCTCATCGATAGCTTTCAGATCAGCAAGCTCCAGCGCGTCGAGCGCCTTGCCTTGTGTCTCGGCAAGCCGCACAGCCTCACCCGTGATATGATGCGCCTCGCGAAAAGGAATGTCGGCTTCCGTCACCAGCCAATCGGCCAGATCAGTCGCTGTCGCATAACCGCGCTCTGCCGCAGCGCGCATCCGATCCGTGTTGAATGCGGTGTCCTCCACCATCGAAGCCATGGCGGCGAGCGACAGATCAAGCAGGCCAGCTGCCTCGAAAACCGGCGGCTTATCGTCCTGCATATCTTTCGAATAGGCGAGCGGCAGGCCCTTCATCGTGACCATCAGCGCGGTCGTTGCACCCACGATACGCCCAGCATGGCCGCGCACCAGCTCGGCTGCATCAGGGTTCTTCTTCTGCGGCATAATCGAACTGCCGGTGCTGAGCGCATCAGGCAGGCGGATGAAGCCAAACAACTGGCTCGCCCACATCACCATTTCTTCCGCCAAGCGCGAGAGATGCAGCGAACATTGCGCCGCTGCCATCAGATAATCCATGGCGAAATCACGGTCGGACACGGCATCGAGGCTATTCTTGGTCGGGCCATCAAAACCTAAGGCCTCAGCCGTCATATCACGGTCGATCGGGAAGCCGGTTCCGGCAAGCGCTGCACTGCCCAATGGTGACTGGTTCAGCCGCGCCCGCGCATCGGCGAAGCGCGAACGGTCGCGCTGCGTCATCTCGTAATAAGCCATCAGATGGTGACCCAGCGTAACCGGCTGTGCGGTTTGCAAATGGGTGAAGCCCGGCATCACGCTGTCAGAATGTTCACCAGCGCGGGTCACAAGCGCGCGTTGCAGGCACTCCAGCGCGGCATCGGCCGCATCCATTGCATCGCGGACCCACATCTTGAAATCGGTCGCCACCTGATCGTTGCGGCTGCGCGCAGTGTGCAAGCGCCCGGCAGCAGGCCCGACCAATTCGGTCAGGCGGCTTTCGGTCGTCATGTGAATGTCTTCGAGGTCCCAATCTTCTGGAACACCGTCTGCCTCATATTCGGCTGCGATGCGGTCCAGGCCTTCGGAAATCGTCTCGGCATCTTCGGAGCTGACGATCTTTTGCGCGGCCAGCATTGCGACATGCGCTTGGCTGGCGAGAATGTCTTGCCGCCATAAAGCCTTGTCGAACGGGATGGATGCGTTAATCTCGCGCATGATCGCTGATGGTCCGCCAGCGAACCGTCCGCCCCACATCTGGTTGGAGCCATTCTTGTCGTTTAAGTTTTCGTTTTCGCTCACACTTGGCGTCCTGACGCTGTCTCTCAGCGCATGCGATAGGGACACGCCGGAAAGCGCGCAACCGGATAGCGCGCAGGAAAACGGTTCCAGCCTGACAGGAAAACTTGATCGCGGCGAGGCAGGTACGCTTGCTCCGGGCATCAATGTGATGCACCCGGACGGAAGCAGCCTCAATGTCGCGGCGCTGCAAGGTACCCCCGTTTTGGTCAATTTATGGGCGACATGGTGCGCCCCGTGCATTGAAGAAATGCCGATGCTAGACGCTCTGGCGGCGGATTACGGCGATAGTCTGCGCGTGCTGACGATCAGTCAGGATTTGCAAGGTGCGGAAAAAGTCCCCGAGTTCTTCGCCAAGAATAATTACCAGAACCTGGAACCATGGCTCGATCCCGATAATGCGATGAGCTTTCACTATGGCGCAAGCACGACCCTGCCGATGACAGTGCTATATGATGCGCAGGGAATGGAGGTCTGGCGCGTAACCGGCGGCTATGACTGGAGCAGCCCAGAAGCGCGCGGCTTGGTCGATGAGGGGATTGAGGCGGAGTGAGTGCAACGTGTGCCTCTGCTACTTGTCTTGCAAGTTTTTGGAATGTTGCCCCGACGCTTTCGCTTGGGATTTTCGACGCGAAACCATCCCCCGCATGGTTTCGTCTAGTCGAAAATGGTGGGCGGTGACGGGTTCGAACCGCCGACCCTCTCGGTGTAAACGAGATGCTCTACCAGCTGAGCTAACCGCCCCACACGTTCAAATTGGTTCACACCAACTAGCTCGCTGCGGGCCGTTTAGCGCGTTTTTTCTTGCTGTCCACTTAATGCCCGCGAAATGAGCAAAAAAATCACACCAGAGTGACTGCGTCCTTGCCAACTTCGGCGAAATAGCGGGCCATCGCGTCCGATGCCGTATCGGTCAGCGCTATGAAAGCGCGGCGGCGGCCTGCCTAGTCTTCCACCCTTTCCAGCAATCCCGCCTCGGTCATTTGCGTGATCCGGCGAAACGCCGTTGTGGGCGGATCGCCGGAGGCAATGCACAGCGAAGTCACTGATACACGTGTATGTTCAACCCGGGCAGGAGTCAGATCGAGCAGCATGTCCCACGCCGGATCGGCAAATAGCTCGCTCTCAAAAAATCGCGCACGCAGCTGACGTTGGCGGATGATGCGACGCACGAGGCGGGGGTCGGGAAGCGGAGGACTGCGCATCAAGCACCGGACAATCGAGCAACACGACCTCGCCAATCGGCTTGGCCGCACGATCCAGAAGCGTGGCAACATCGCCTACCTCCAGCAAACGAAATCCAGCCTCCTCGGTACCTTCACGCATTGTGTCGCGAACATGGGGTCGATCAGCAAAGATCGACAAAGACACGCTTAGCGCCGTGTCATTCGCCGCCGATGCTGTGTAGCTAAAATCTGCCTGACCCAAGATTCACTCCCTCAATATGGGAACATGAAAAGAACACACAAAGATCAAGTCAAGAAACATACGGAAATGGAAGGAAAACAACCTCGCGCATTGAACCTATTGGCGGGCTAGTGCGACTATACTGACAGATGGATCAAAACCGCGAACATCCGGCCGGAGAAGCCAAGCGCGAAGGCGCGGCCCCTGCGTCTGGTGAAGTTTATGAAGAATTGCTCGTCACCATGATCTGGAGCGGCGACCGGCGAGCATCTGAGCGGCTGGCCGCGAGGTGGCAGCCAAGATTGATTCGCACAGCCCGCCGGCTGCTGGGTGACCGAGAGCAGGCGCGCTCGGCAGTGCAGGAAAGCTGGCTCTCGATCATGCGCGGCATTCACTCGCTGCGTGATCCGGCAAAGTTCGCGCCTTGGGCCTTCGGCATATTACATCGGCGTTGCTCCGACGCGATCCGCAGCAACCAACGTGGCCGCGCCCACATTCGCGATGATGCCGAGATCGAAGGCGTCACCGACCCGCAGGACGATGACGGGATCGCGATACGGCAGGCCTTCGCCCTGCTCTCGCCTGATCACCGGATCGCCGCACAACTCTTCTTCGTCGAGGGACTGACCCTCGCCGAGATTGCCGAGGTCGCGGCTGTGCCAACCGGCACAGTTAAATCGCGCCTCTTTCACGCCCGCCAACATTTGAAGGCGGCTCTAACTGGAGATAACACATGAGTAATGTGGATGAACGCATTCGCGGCGCGCTAGATAGCGACGATAACGAATTTCTTGAAAGCCTGAGCGAAGATCGCGGAGTTTTCCGCCAATTGGGCGATTCCTTCCACGGCCCGATGAAGGGGTGGACGATCCTGATCAACATCCTGACCTTTTTGGTCACGATGCTTGGGTTTTATGCGATCTGGGGCTTTGTAAATGCGGAAGGAACTGAGTCCCTCATCCGCTGGGCCGCGCTGGGCTGGATAGCATGGACAGCGCAGATCGGCTTGAAGGGCTGGTTGTGGGACCGGATCAATATGCTCAACATCCTGCGCGAAGTTAAGCGGTTGGAGCTCCGCATCGCGATGCAGGAAGAAACGAAGGCTTAAGGCCTGATTTCGATCGGCGTACCGTCCGGGATGGCCTGCCACAACTCGGCCATCTCCCCATTGGTGACTGCGATGCAGCCATCGGTCCAATCGCCGACCATTCGGCCTGCTGGCAGCCCATCAGGCTGGCCATGAATGAAGATATCCCCGCCGGGCGAGCGGCCCTGCGCCTCCGCAAAAGCGCGATCTGCGGCGTTGGGATAGGATATGCGCAGTGACAGATGATAGGCGCTGTTCGGATTGCGCGTGTCGATTGTGTAGCGGCCCTCGGGCGTTCGCTCGTCGCCTTCAAATTGCTTATGACCCTGAGGCGCATCACCGAACTGGATGCCGGCATAAGTCTTGGTCAACCAACCACCGGTAAACAGCGCAATGGTCCGGTCGGATTTATCGACCAGCACGAAATCCGCGACTTCGGGCGGCGCTGGAGCCTTCTGGACGCAGGAAGCCAACAACAAGACGGAAAGGATAGGGGCGAGATATTTCACTCCGCCACTCTAAGCTGCCCTGCCCTCAGGCTCAATCCATGAAGGGATCACGCACCAGAATAGTGTCTTCACGTTCCGGGCTGGTGGAAACCAGCGCAACAGGCGTCTCGATCAATTCTTGCACGCGCTGGATATATTTGATCGCATTGGCAGGCAGGTCGGCCCAGCTTCGCGCGCCAGCAGTAGTGCCTTCCCAGCCTTCCATTTCCTCGTAGATCGGCTCGACTTCGGCCTGATCGGCGGCATGGGCGGGCAAGTAATCCATCACCTTGCCGCGCAGACGGTAACCGGTGCATATCTTCACAGTCTCGAAGCCATCGAGAACGTCGATCTTGGTAAGCGCGATCCCCGTAACGCCGGAAATCGAGCAGCTTTGACGCACGATCACTGCGTCGAACCAACCGACGCGGCGCTTGCGGCCGGTAACCACGCCGAATTCATGGCCGCGTTCGCCGAGAATTTGGCCGACTTCGTCTTCAAGTTCGGTAGGGAATGGGCCGCTACCGACACGTGTGGTGTAAGCCTTTACAATGCCAAGCACGAAGCCGGTTGAATTAGGCCCAAGGCCGGAACCGCTGGCAGCAGTACCGCTGACTGTGTTGGAGCTGGTAACGAAGGGGTAGGTGCCATGGTCGACATCGAGCAAAACACCCTGCGCGCCCTCGAACAGGATCTTCGCGCCAGCTTTGCGGACTTTCTTCAAACGTTTCCAAACTGGCTGTGCGTATTTGAGAACGAAGGGCGCGATTTCCTTGAGGTCGTTGAGCAAACGCTCGCGGTCAACAGGTGGCTCGCCAAAACCGGCGCGCAAAGCATCATGATGTGCACATAGGCGGTCCAGCTGCGGGTCCAGCTTGTCGAGATGCGCCAGATCGCAAACACGGATCGCGCGACGGCCGACCTTATCTTCATAAGCTGGGCCAATGCCCCGACCGGTGGTGCCGATCTTGCCGCTACCAGCCGCTGTTTCGCGCAGCCCGTCCAGATCGCGGTGGATGGGAAGGATCAGTGGGCAATTGTCAGCCACAGCGAGGTTGTCGTCGGAAATCGAAACACCCTGCGCCTCGACCTTTGCGATTTCATCACGCAGCGCCCACGGGTCGAGAACAACGCCATTGCCGATGATCGACAAAGTACCGCTGACTATGCCCGAAGGCAGCAGGCTCAATTTGTATGTTTTGCCGTCGATGACGAGTGTATGGCCGGCATTGTGGCCGCCCTGAAAGCGAACCACGGCATCTGCGCGGCTCGCAAGCCAGTCCACAATTTTACCTTTGCCCTCATCGCCCCACTGGGCGCCGATCACTGTTACATTGGCCATCTCAGGTCCTTATAATTTCTTGGGTTCGGTGCCGGACAGGGTGTGCGTACATAAGTTGTCCGCGATGTTATCTTCAGCTGACAAGGCCGCCACGGTCCGCCAGCCGATTGCGCGCAATCTTGCGGCGGCTTCGGCATTGTGACCAAGCGGGAGGAAAAGGCTTTCGCGGGGTTTGTCGTCGTCGAGCGCATCAACCAGCGGATCCACGTAGAGCGAGAAACCTGTCGCGGCTTCATCTGTGCCGCCAATCTTGTAAGTGCCGCCGCGTCCCAATGAGCCCCGCACGCCCTCTGCGTAAATCGTGAAGCCGAACCAGCTCTGGTATTCGAAGCCGTGGCGTTCGGTCGGGTCGAGCGTCACGCGGGCTCGGTTGCCGATACGGGCCGCTACTTGCTCAAGGCCTTCTATGCGGCTGGCCAAAGCGCCGCCTGCATCAATTGCTCGCAAGCGTTCGATGGCTTCGGCAAATGGGCCTGTGGCATAGAGAAGCGGTAGATAGGCTTCACCGCCAGCAGCCTTCAGACCGCCAGCATCTTTGGTGTCTAGCTCACGCCGCACAGCAGTGATTGCGTCTGCATCCAGCGGCAGTGCTTTCTCGGCCAAAGTATCGACGAGATCGGGCAATGTCAGATCAACCGAAATGCTCTTGGCACCAGCTGCTTCCAGCGCTTCGATGGCGAGTGTTACAACTTCACCTGCCGCAGCAACCGTGTCGCTGCCAATCACTTCTGCGCCCAGTTGCAAACGTTGGCGCGCAGGGTCGAGCTGGTCGGCCCGCATCACGGCGATTTCGCCAGCATAGCAAAGCCGCAGCGGACGTGCCTCGCCCTTCATCACGGTCGCAGCAATACGCCCGATCTGCACAGTGATGTCGGACCGCAGCGCCAGAGTGCGCAAGCTCGCTGGATCGGTGAAGCGAAACATCTTGCGGGTGTTGAGGCCGCTCATCCGCATCGCCAGCGACTTTTCGAATTCCACCAGCGGCGGACGCACACGGTCGTAACCATGCGCGTCCATCGCATCCAGCACAGCCCGCATGATGCGCGTTGCCTTGGCTGCATCGGCAGGAAGCCGGTCCTGAAGCCCTTCGGGCAACAAATCGCTGGTTGATTCTGTCATAGCAGGCGCGCGCTTGCCCTACCTAGGATCAGAATTCCAGCGCCTTGACGGTGCGGACACCTTCAAGTTTGCAGGCCTTGTCCAGAATTTCAGGCGAAATTGCCTGATCGACCGACAGCAGCAGAACCGCTTCGCCGCCAGCTTCACGGCGTCCGAGATGGAACGTGCCGATGTTCACACCGGCCTCGCCGAGCAATGAACCCACACGGCCAATAAACCCGGGCGCATCATCGTTGACGATGTATAGCATGTGTCCAGCTAGTTCTGCTTCGATCCCGATTCCGAAGATCGATACCAGGCGCGAATCTTCCTTGCCGAACAATGTGCCTGCGACCGAGCGATCTCCTTGGCTGGTGGCTACAGTCACACGGATCAGCGTGTTGTAGGCCCCGTCGCGTTCATTGCGGATTTCGCGCACTTCCAGACCGCGTTCTTTGGCAAGATATGGTGCGTTGACCATATTCACGGCGTCGGAATATTGGCGCATCAATCCTGCCAGCACTGCGCCGGTAATGGGCTTGCCATTCAGATCAGCTGCAGCACCTTCGCGCTCGATGCTGATCTTGGTCAGATTACCATGCGCGAGCTGACCAATCAGCGAACCCAGACGCTCCGCCAAGGTCATGTAAGGGCGCAGCTTGGGCGCTTCTTCGGCGCTCAGGCTTGGCATGTTGAGCGCATTGGTGACGCCACCATTCACCAGATAGTCGGAAAGCTGCTCAGCAACTTGCAGCGCGACATTGACCTGCGCTTCGTCGGTGGATGCGCCGAGGTGCGGTGTGCAGATAAAATTTGGCGTTCCAAACAGAGGATTTTCCTTGGCCGGCTCTACCGCGAATACGTCGAGCGCAGCGCCAGCGACATGGCCGCTTTCCAGCATTTCCTTCAGAGCGACTTCGTCAATTAAACCGCCGCGGGCGCAGTTAACGATGCGGATGCCAGGCTTCGCCTTCGCCAAGCGTTCTCGGTTGAGAATATTGCGCGTCTGGTCGGTTAGCGGTGTGTGCAAACTGACGAAATCAGCGCGGGCCAGCATAGGCTCCAGATCGGATTTCTCGATGCCCAGCTCGATAGCGCGGGCTTCGGTCAGGAAAGGATCGTAAGCGACGACCTTCATCTTCAGACCCTGCGCGCGGCTGGCGACAATTGAGCCGATGTTACCAGCACCAATGAGGCCGAGTGTCTTGCCGGTAACTTCCACGCCCATGAAGCGGCTCTTTTCCCACTTGCCCGCCTGCGTCGAAGCGTCGGCTTCCGGTATCTGACGGGCGAGCGCAAACATCATCGCAATGGCATGTTCTGCAGTGGTAATCGAGTTACCGAACGGAGTGTTCATCACCACCACACCCTTGCCCGAAGCGTAGGGAATATCGACATTGTCGACACCGATACCGGCACGGCCGATAACCTTGAGGTTGGTCGCTGCGTCGAGGATTTCTGGCGTAACAGTGGTCGAACTGCGGATCGCTAGGCCATCATATTGGCCGATGATCTTGATCAGTTCTTCGGGCGTCTGACCGGTGATTACATCGACATCGCAGCCGCGCTCTTCAAAGATACGCGCTGCATTGGGGTCCATCTTGTCGGAGATGAGGACTTTAGGTTTGGTCATTTTATGTTCCTTACTTCGTCATCCCAGCGAAAGCTGGGACCTAGTTCGGCCATGAAAGACCTGGCTGAAGGAGGTCCCAGCTTTCGCTGGGATGACGGGATTATTTAAGAGGGTTTGACTTGCGCGTAAGCCCAGTCGAGCCAAGGGCCGAGAGCTTCAACGTCGGCCGTATCGACCGTCGCTCCGCACCATATCCTGAGGCCGGGAGGGGCATCTCGGTATCCCGCAATGTCATAGGCCGCATCTTCAGCTTCGAGCAGCTTCGCCATCGTCTTGATTTTATCAGTGTCGGCACCCTCGACCGTCAGGCAAACGCTGGTGTTCGACCGCATTGCCGGATCGGCAGCCAGATGGCCGAGCCAATCACGTTCTTGCACGATAGCATCGAGTGCCGCGGCATTGGCATTGGCGCGGGCTTTCATACCCTCAAGACCACCAACAGATTTTGCCCATTCAAGCCCGAAGATCGCGTCTTCGACAGCCAGCATCGACGGTGTGTTGATCGTTTCTCCGACAAATATGCCGTCAATCAGCTTGCCGCCCTTTGTCAGGCGGAATATCTTCGGAAGCGGCCACGCCGGCGTGTAGCTTTCCAGCCGTTCAACAGCGCGCGGGCCTAGGATCAGCACGCCATGCGCGCCTTCTCCGCCGAGCACTTTCTGCCAGCTAAAGGTCAGCACATCGACTTTGTCCCAAGCGATATCCTGTGCGAACACAGCGCTAGTGGCGTCGGCGATGCACAGACCTTCGCGGTCCGCGGCAATCCAGTCAGCATTCGGGACGCGAGCGCCCGATGTGGTGCCATTCCATGTGAAGACGACATCGTTCGACCAGTCCACCTGTTCCAGATCAGGTACTTCGCCATAATCTGCTCGGATCACTGTCGGATCGATTTTCAGCTGTTTTACGGCATCGGTGACCCAGCCTTCGCCGAAGCTTTCCCATGCTAGCGTGGTAACCGGGCGCGCGCCGAGCATGCTCCACATCGCCATTTCAACAGCGCCTGTGTCAGAGCCCGGTACGATACCGATGTGGTGCGTGTCAGGCACCTGCAACACTTCGCGCATCAGATCGATGCACAGCGCAAGACGCTTTTTGCCGATCGCCGAACGGTGAGAACGGCCAAGCGATTCGGTGGCTAATTTTTCTGGGGACCAGCCCGGCGGCTTAGCGCAGGGGCCAGAAGAAAAGTGCGGGCGCGCAGGTTTACGCGCCGGAATTGGCAAGCTAGTCATTGTATTCTCTCCTTACAGAGAGCTCGCGCGGCGTTGGGGCCGCGTGGCCCGAAGCGGGCAGTAGTGTTGCGCTGCAACAAGTCAAGCGCCAAGTCCTTTGATGCTTGAGTATTTCGGTGGAAGGAGCTGCGGGAGGGACGAGCGCGGCACCGGAGTCTCGTTCGTTAGCACTGGGTTAACCATAATCGGGCAAAATATACGTTATGATACGCGTATTAGTCCTTCTTGCTTCACTCGCGCTGCTAGGCGCGTGCAGCGTTTTGCCCGGCGGACAGAGCAAATCGGATAAGCCGCGTGCCGGCAACGCCCAGTCAATTGCGACAACACCTGCGGCGCACCAGTGCCTTGGCAAGCTCAATGCCACAGGAGCGCGCTTCAATGCCAAAGCTGATGCCTACGGCGGCAAAGGGTGCTCCACCAAAAATACGGTCAGTCTGAACGCGATGCGCGGCGACGGGGCGCAATTTGAAGTGAGCAATTTAGGCACGGTGTCCTGCCCTGTCGCCACCACCTTCGCAGCGTGGAGCCGATACGGAGTCGACCGCGCAGCGCGGCAAATTCTGGGCAGTCCGATTGAACGGATCGAGACAATGGGCAGCTATTCCTGCCGCAATGTCGCAGGCTCCAGCCGCCGTTCTGCACATTCGACTGCCGATGCCGTCGATGTGTCCGGCTTCGTCCTCAAAGATGGTCGCCGAATTTCGCTGTCAGGTGGCTGGAAATCATCCGACCGCAGCGAACGGGAGTTCCTGCGCATTGTCCATAAAAGCGCCTGCAAGCGTTTCGGAACTGTTTTAGGGCCAGACTATAATGCGGCCCACCGCGATCATTTCCATCTGGAACGCGGCGACGGCAGTTTCTGCCGCTGATCAGGCCAACTGGCGCGTTGTCAGTTTCGGGCGTTCGATCTGAGCTTCGAGCCGTAATCTGACAGCTTGAGCGGAGTGCTTGGCTCCCAGCTTTATCATCATATTGGACCGGTGAATTTCCACTGTGCGCGGGCTGATTTCCAGTTCCCTCGCAATATCCTTGTTATTGCTACCTTCGGCAAGCCAATCAAGCACTTCACGTTCACGGCCTGAGAGATTGTCCATCCGACTGCGTGCCTCCATCATACGGCGGCGCGTGTCAGCCTGTATTGTTGCCTCCAGCGCAATTCTGACCAGCGTTGTATCCAAGCGTTCCTGCGTAATCGGGACCTGCAAGTAATCCAGCGCACCGCCTTTCATTGCAGCAACAATCCGCTCGGCGGATAACCGCTCTTGTGTTCCCACCACTGGAAGCCATATGCCCGCATCCGATAGGTCGGCGAGCACTTGCTCCACACCTCTGTCATTGTTGCGAACGATGATAATGCCGACGCTGGGCGGATGCCGGGTCAGCTCTTGCAAGTCGTCATAGACCTCAGCGTGGTGACCGAGGGCTAATGCGATACGGGATATCTCCGCCCGGTTGCGGGTAGAGGGGTCGATGATGTGCAGTATGATGCGATTTTCCATGTCCGCAAAACTGACGGATTACGTGACATCGCGCACCTTACAACTAAGTCGTTTTCGATAATTAACGGTCTGTTTTCTATAGGTAGGCGGACATAGTTTTACGGGAAACCGATCCATCGCAGAATGCATCCACAATGGACGAGAACCACGCAAATTTGCTTAGGAAAATGCCCTAGCGGACAGCTCTTAGGGACTAATCCCGTTTAGAAAACGAATAATCTGGCAGCGAATGGAAAGCCTTGCGCAGCGCGTCGCCCCATTTTGAAGAAACCGATTGGAAATAGGGATCGTCTTGATTGATTCGTGCCTGATGGGTGACTTCAAAGCCGCCCTTTTCAATCACCATCATATCCAGCGGCATGCCGACCGACAGATTTGCCTTCAGTGTGGAATCGAAGGACACCATAATCAACTTGACCGCATCTTCGAAGCTCATGCTCCGCTGGTAGCCGCGCAGAATGATCGGGCGGCCATATTTGGTTTCGCCAATCTGGAAAAATGGCGTGTCCGTGGTGGCTTCGATGAAGTTACCTTCTGGATAGATCATGAATAGGCGCGGCTCCATGCCGTCAATTTGGCCGGCAAGGATTATCGTTGCCGTGAAACGTCCCTTGCCGCGAACCCCATTAGCTTCCTGACGCTCTTTAACAACTTCGCGCAGCAACTTTCCGATTTCGGTCGCGACCTGGAACATGGTCGCAGCCTTCATCAGCGAATTATCGCGGTCATCAGGTGCTTTGGTCCGCTCTTCTAGTAGTCCGATGACCGCTTGCGTCGTCGCCAGATTGCCAGCTGTCATTATAGCGAGCATTCGCTCTCCGGGAACGCTCCAATGGAAAGTCTTGGGGAACACGGAGATATTGTCAACGCCCGAGTTGGTCCGGGTGTCGCTCATCAGAACGAGGCCCTTATCGACCATCATTCCCACACAATATGTCATCTTCTATTGTTCCGATTGTTGTTGTTCGACGGATACGTCGACAAAAAGGTCTTCGCGCATCGTGCCGTAGGAAATGCCCGTGATCGGTGCAGATTCCTTATAGTCGCGCCCGGTTGCGACGCGCACATAGCGCGGATCGGGGCTGATGCCATTCGAAATATCGAATCCAACCCAGCCCAACCCGTCGATATGTACCTCAGCCCAAGCGTGTGTTGCTTCCTGATCGATCCGGTCGTCCATCATTAGATAGCCACTGACATAGCGCGCCGGAATGTCCATCGCGCGCGCTGCGCCAAGGAAGATATGGGCGTGATCCTGACAGACGCCTGCGCCGCCGACGACTGCTTCTTCGGCTGTAGTGTTCGGCCCGGTTTCGCCAGTTTTATACTCAACATTTTCGCGGATCGCGGCGGATAAAGCATGGAGACGGGCCACTGGGTCCTCCTTATCTTTGCTGAGCTGGGCGATCATGGCCTTCATTTTCGGCCCCGGCTTAGTCAGTTCGGTTTGAGCTAGGAAGCTCCACAGCGGCATATGGCCGGAGTGTTTGCCGATTACTCCAGCATTATCTTCTGTATCGACCGTGCCTTCGCACACAATCACAACTTCGCGCACGCCCGGTTCGATAGAGATCAACGTAACGGTGTTGAAATGCTGGTCTTCATATTCGAGTTCAGGCGTGGCGTTCTCATATTGCATCGTCCAGTCGGCGATCTGCTGACCTTGGGTGCTCTTCGGCGTTAGCCGTAATCGCTGGAGCGCGTGGATTACGGGCTCGTCGAATTTATAACGGGTGGTATGTTTTATAGAGAGTCGCATGTCTGTTTCTCTCCTCAGCTCACAAACCGGTAATCATTGGCGAATGCGCCAGCGATGGCGCGGTTTTGCGCTATAAAGCCCAATAAGAAGTGGTGCAGGCCAATGTCGAGAATATCTTCGATTGAAGTCTCGGACAGGTTTTGATCTGTCTCACGCATCAAGGCGTTACATTCACCCTCTGCTCCATGAAGGCGCGCTAGTTCAGCCAGATTGTCACGGAGTTCGGAATAGCAAAACGCCAGACTACGCGGGAAGCGGTCATCTAAAATAAGAAACTCCATGATCCCACGTGAATCGATGCGCGCGGCATGAAGAGAGCGGTACGCACGGTCACCAGAAACAGACCGTAGCACCGTGTCCCATTGACCAGTATCAAGGCTCGACCCGACATGCGCCAGCGAGGGCAGCAACAGATAATATTTGATGTCGAGAATACGTGCAGTGTTGTCAGCGCGTTCGATAAATGTACCGGAGCGAGCGAATGCGTAGCCCTCATCGCGAAGCATTGTCCCCTCGAGGGATCCCTGTACCAGCGTGCCGGCATTGCGCACCAGTGACAGGGCCTCGCCTAAATTACGCTGAGTAATTGGCTTGGAAAACATCTCCTTGATTTCCATCCAGGCGACATTGAGCCCTTCCCAGAGTTCTTCGCTGATCGCGTTACGAGCAAGCCGCGCATTGGTTCGGCAATTGTCGATCATATCCATCACGCTGAGCGGATTAGCCTTGTCGCGCAGGATGAAATTCCAGACCTGAACGCCGGAATAAGAGGCATGGGCTTTCTCGTAATCCTTTTTAAGTCCGGCGGTCTGAATGACCGAGCGCCATTCCTCCTCCGATGTCACCAGATCGCGGGTGAGCGCCATGTGAAAACCGGCGTCAAGCAAACGCACCGTGTTTTCGGCTCTTTCGAGATAGCGGAACATCCAGTGGATGCCGTGTGCTGTGCGTCCTAACATCAGTCGTCCAGCACCCAAGTATCCTTGGTGCCCCCACCTTGGCTGGAGTTTACGACCAGCGAGTTCTTTTTCATGGCGACACGTGTCAGCCCGCCGGGTGTTATGTCAATTCCGTCAGGCGAAACGAGAACATAGGGCCGCAAATCGACATGCCTCGGTGCGAGGCCGCTCTTCTGGAAAATCGGCACAGTCGAAAGTGACAGCGTTGGCTGGGCGATATAGTTTTCCGGGTGGGCTTCCAGCTTGCGGCGGAAATCGCTGATTTCCTTCTTGGATGAGGTTGGCCCAATCAGCATGCCGTAACCGCCGGATCCGTGGACTTCCTTCACCACCAATTCGGCCAGGTTATCAAGCACATATTTCAGGCTCTCTGCTTCCGCGCAGCGCCAGGTTTCGACGTTGGGAAGGAGTGGTTTTTCGCCAGTATAAAATTCGACGATTTCAGGCATGAAGCTATAAATCGCTTTATCGTCCGAAATGCCGGTGCCCGGCGCGTTAGCGATGGTGACGCCGCCTGCGCGATAAACATCCATTATGCCTGGAATGCCGAGTATCGATTTCGGATTAAAAGTCAGCGGGTCAAGATAGTCATCATCGACGCGGCGGTATATGACGTCGATGGGTTCGTAACCGCGCGTAGTCCGCATGGCGACGCGCCCATCAATGACCCGCAAATCGCTGCCCTCGACCAGTTCCGCGCCCATCTGATCAGCGAGGAAGGCGTGTTCAAAATAGGCGCTGTTATAAATGCCCGGCGTAAGCACTGCGACGACAGGTTTGTCCGAAGCTGCGGGCGGCGCGCAGGCGGCGAGGCTCTTGGCCAAACGGCGCGGGTAATTGGCGACAGGGCGGACCTGAACCTGCGTGAACAGGTCGGGGAACATAGCCATCATCGTTTCGCGGTTTTCCAGCATATAGCTGACACCCGACGGCGTGCGCGCATTGTCTTCCAGCACCATGAACTCATCAGGCCCGGTCCGAACCAGATCAATCCCCACGATATGGGTATAAACTCCGCCCGGGGGCGTGAAGCCGACCATATGCGGCAGCCATGCGACATTGTCGCGGAACAGGCGCTGCGGCAGGCGGCCGGAACGGATGATTTCCTGCCGGTGATAGAGGTCGTGCATAAAGGCGTTGAGCGCCCTCACCCGCTGCTCGATACCCTTTGAAAGCTTGCGCCATTCATTGGCCGTAATAATCCGCGGCACGGTGTCGAACGGGATCAGCCGTTCTTCAGCATCGTCTTCGCCGTAAACATTGAACGTAATGCCTGTGCGTCGAAATTCGCTATCGGCATCACGCTGCTTACGGCGCAGATATTCCGGCTCCTGCTCGTTCAGCCAATCGCAGTAGCCGCCATAGGCACTGCGCACTTCACCTTTGCCCGGCTCCGCACGGCCGTACATCTCGTCAAAATTGCGGCCAGTCATAAAGCGTCTTTCTCTAGCGCGCGCAGCACAGCCTCGATTGCTTCGCCAGAATTGGCAAAACCGAGATGAGTGCAACGAAGCGCTTCTGCGCGGTCGCGTTCAAACGGGTTTCCGCAGGCACAGCGCGGCGCGACAATTCCGTCACGCGCAGACCACAATGCAACGGTAGGCACAGGCGGTTTGACCGCCATTGTTCCAAGCATAGGGGCTTTTTCGACCGAATGGCCAGCGATCAATTCATATGCGCGCCATGCGTTGTTATCTCGCGGATCACCAGAAAAGGGCGAACCCATCGTCACGACTAGCGAAATCGCGTCCGTCTCCCGCTTAGCCATTTCCCTGGCAAACAGACCGCCCAGGCTCCAGCCGATCAACGCAACCCGCTCGCCGCATTCTTCGTGAAAAGCGCGAATATTGCCCTGTAGATCTTCAATATTCTCTGGCGTAGGGCCAAGGTTCCAACCCATGCCCCAGTCGACAGCGCGGTGCCCGGCCTCTTCAAGCTTACTGGCCATGTACCGCATCCGAAAGGGATGTGTGCCGAAACCTGGGAGCAACATAACCGGGCTTGGCCGAGCGCTAATCTGGACTTCCAAAGCGCCGCTGCCCATGCGGCGAAATGGTTCTGCCAAGGCCGAAACTTCGCCAACGAAGTGTTTGATGTGCGGTCCGCCCGATCCTGGCGACAGGCTCTTGCCCAACCGTTTGGACAGCGCGGTACCTTGTCGCTCGCGACTTTCGTCGCCCGATTTCTTGTACTTACTCAAAAGAGTGTCTGCCCTGATCACAAATGTCTAACCAGCCGGGCATCAGTTGTTTCCCGAAATCCGATTAACCAGCATCACCGCAATCGCCGATCCGCTCATTGGTGATTTCCATCTTCATGTTCATCTGGGTCGGGCCGCCGCTTTGCGAGACGACCATAGTCATAACCTGCTTCTCCGGCTCCATCTTGCCTGTCATTGCGATTTTGGCAGCGATTCCGGCGGCAGCGTTGCAGGTCATTTGAGCATCGAGATTTCCATCATCGACGTTGAATTTCTCAAATTGGCAATCAGCCCCTTCGGACGCTTTGTTCATATTCTTGACCAAGTCTTCCCAGCCCTTGTCGACCTGAGCCTTGGTCAGGCATTGCTCACTGCTCTCGCTTTCGATTTTGGACATCTGGTCCTTCATCTGCGCAGCGACGCCTGGTGGCATTCCGGGCACGTCTATTTCGAGTAGCTTTGCGGTGCTGCGATATTTCCCGGGCTTCGGTTTGTTCAACTTCTGCGCCTCGGTGACGATATCATTCACCGCGACCGGTTCGGATTGCTCGCTTTCACCGCAGGCAGCTAGCAGCGCAAGAGCGGTAAGCGGGAGGATAATCGGGCGCATATGAAGTCCTTCAGCATGTGTGACGTTGCCCCTAGCTACCAAGGCAGGCAGACAATGCCAAACGCGCATTGCGATTACCGGCAATGTCCCCCATATGTTCCCGCATGGCTGAATTGGTAATCCGACGTGGGCTTGAAGAACCCGACACCTCAGAAGCATTTGTCCCGCACAAACCCATCAGGCCGGAAAAGTCGATGCCGGGCAAGCGGTTCGAGTTGGTCAGCGAATATGAACCGGCAGGCGATCAGCCAACCGCGATCAAGGAGTTGGTCGGCAGCGCCAGCGAAGGCGAACAAACGCAGGTTCTGTTAGGCGTGACCGGTAGCGGCAAGACCTTCACTATGGCCAAGGTCATCGAAACATTGCAGCGCCCTGCCCTGATCCTTGCCCCGAATAAAATCCTCGCCGCGCAGCTTTACGGAGAGTTCAAGAGCTTCTTCCCGAACAATGCCGTCGAATATTTCGTCAGCTATTACGACTATTACCAGCCCGAAGCATATGTCCCGCGCAGCGACACCTATATCGAGAAAGAAAGCAGTGTAAACGAACAGATCGACCGGATGCGCCATTCGGCAACCCGCTCGCTGCTCGAGCGCGATGATGTGATCATCGTGGCGTCGGTTTCATGCATTTACGGCATCGGCTCGGTTGAAACCTACTCCGCAATGATCTTCGACTTGAAGAAGGACGAAAGCGTCGATCAGCGCGAATTGATCCGCAAGTTGGTCGCGCTCCAATATAAGCGCAACGACACGGCATTCCAGCGCGGCACATTCCGTGTGCGAGGCGATAATCTGGAGATTTTCCCCAGCCACTATGAAGACATGGCGTGGCGGATCAGCTTCTTCGGCGACGATATCGAAGACATCTGCGAGTTCGACCCGCTTACAGGCAAAAAGGGCGCGAGCCTTGAGAAGGTGCGCGTCTTTGCAAACTCGCATTACGTAACGCCCGGCCCGACAATGAAGCAGGCGGCGCAGGCGATTAAATTCGAGCTTACGGAACGGCTGAAGGAGCTGGAAGCAGAGGGTCTGCTATTGGAGGCCCAACGGTTGGAGCAACGCACGAATTTCGATCTAGAGATGATCGGGGCAACAGGTTCTTGTGCCGGTATCGAAAATTACTCGCGTTTCCTAACTGGCCGACTACCCGGTGAGCCGCCACCAACATTGTTCGAATACCTTCCCGAAAACGCATTGCTCTTCGTCGATGAAAGCCACCAGACTGTGCCGCAAATCGGCGCCATGTCAAAGGGCGATCACCGCCGCAAGCTGACGCTGGCTGAACACGGCTTCCGCTTGCCAAGCTGCATCGACAACCGCCCGCTGCGCTTCAACGAATGGGACGCGATGCGGCCGCAAACCTTTGCCGTGAGCGCGACGCCCGGCACTTGGGAAATGGAACAGACCGGCGGCGTCTTTGCCGAACAAATCATCCGCCCAACCGGCCTGATCGATCCGCCAGTGGAAATCCGTCCGGTCGAGGATCAGGTTCAGGACTGTATCGACCAATGCAAACAAACCGCCGAGAAGGGCTACCGCACGCTCGTCACCACACTGACCAAGCGAATGGCAGAAGACCTGACAGAGTTCATGCACGAGGCGGGTCTGCGCGTCCGCTATATGCATTCCGACGTCGAAACGCTGGAACGTATCGAGCTGATCCGCGATCTGCGGCTCGGCGTTTATGATGTGCTGGTGGGCATCAACTTGCTGCGCGAAGGGCTAGACATTCCCGAATGCGGATTGGTCGCCATTCTCGACGCCGACAAGGAAGGTTTCCTCCGCAGCGAAACGTCGCTGATCCAAACCATTGGCCGCGCCGCGCGCAATGTGGACGGCAGGGTCATCCTCTATGCCGACCGCATCACCGGAAGCATGGAACGCGCGATGGCCGAAACCGACCGCCGCCGCGAAAGACAGCACGAATACAACATCGAACATGGCATCACGCCGACCACGATAAAGCGCAGCATTCAGGACATCGTCGCCCACACTGCCAGCCAGGACAGCGTCACTATCGGCACCGGCGATGACGAGCGCAACAACCTCGTCGGCCACAATTTGCGATCCTATATCGAAGACCTCGAAAAACGAATGCGCAACGCCGCCGCCGATCTCGAGTTCGAAAAAGCTGGACGCCTGCGCGACGAAATCCGCATGCTTCAAGCCGATGAACTTGGCCTGCCCGGTGACGAGCACAAGGCACGGCCTGTTGGGCGAAGTAACGAAGGCAAGCCCGGCACACGCAAGATGAGTTACGGCCAGACCCAGCGGAAATGGAAGAAATGAGGAGGTTCGCGGCTCTAGCTTCGCTCGGGTTGCTTGCAGCCTGCAATCCGCCTGTGCCAGATGACTATGTCGAGCGTGTCGAACTACTCGATCCAAACACAGGCGGAACCCAACCGCTCGCTTCGCCCGATACCGAAAATGCTATTTGGGGTGTCGGAACTGGCGAGATGCGTTTGCTTTATGGCGACCCCGGGCGGCCACCGTTTTTCGGGCTGTCTTGTGAAGGGATCGGGACGGACACCCCGCACATTCGTATAGTTCGTTATGCGCCAGCAGATGCCGATGCGAAGGCGCTGTTCGCGCTAGTCGGCAATGGCACGGTAGCCCGGCTGAAGATGGATAGCACTTGGACCGGCAAGGGCTGGCGTTGGGAGGGGACTGTCGAGGCCGCCGATCCCGCCCTTGATGTACTGACCGGACGCCGTAGCGTGGAGGCGACTCTGCCGGGCGCTGGAAGCCTCATCCTCAAGCCCAGCCTTGCCCCGCGCGACCTGATCGAAAACTGCGGCAGCGGGATCAACGCGTCTGAGGAGAGGCCGGATCCGATTGACGAGGACGAGGTGTTTTCGGAATATCCTTCGCTAGACTAATGAGACTATCAGGCGTGAGGATTTGCGGAAGCACCTCCTCGCTGCCGTCCGCCGAAATCCAGACATAGAGCGGGACGCCTGCCGCCCCCTTCGATTCAAGATATGCGGTGATCGCGGGATCGCGCCGCGTCCAATCACCGCGCAGCACGGTCACGCCCTTAGCCGCAAAAACTTCACGAACATCTTCGCGCTCGATTGCAACGCTTTCATTAATCTTGCAAGTCACGCACCAATCTGCCGTCATCCATACGAAGGTTGGACTTTCTTTGGCCGCTGCCATCTTCAGCGCGCTGGCTGAAAATGGCCTCGCATTCAGTATTCCGGCCGCTGCCTCCACCCGTTCGGCTGAGGAAACTCGCGGCACCACAATGGCTGCCAGCATAGCGATGATTGCCAAACTTACGGCTAGCGCCAGCCCTGACTTCCGCCCCTCTCGTTCGGCTTTGTTTGCGAGAGTAAATGCGATGATCACGGTAATCGCAAGTAGCACTGCGACGAACGCGAAAAGCACGCCGCCCAGCCGCCAAACCAGCCAAAGCAGGGCCAATGCCGTGAGCCCCATCGGAACCGCCATAATCCGGCGGAAAGTTTCCATCCAAGGTCCAGGCTTCGGCAGCATGTTGCGCAGCGCTGGCACGAAACCGAGCAACAGGAAGGGCAACGCTAATCCAAAGCCCAGCAGACCAAAGAGCAGCATCGCTTGCTCAGTCGGCAGCAGCAATGCAGCGCCAAGAGCTGCAGCCATGAATGGTCCGGTGCAGGGGGTGGCGACAAAGGCCGCCAACACACCGGTCGCAAACGCACCGGCAGGTTTGCCCGAGCGAGTTATCGGTAGACTGGGGAGTTCAAACAAACCGGCGAAATTGGCGGTAATCGAGGCGGCTAGCAGCAGCAGAGCCAGTACGACGCCCGGTTCCTGCAACTGGAATGCCCAGCCGATTTGCTCGCCCGCTGTACGCAGCGCCAACAGCAATCCGCCAAGGACGAGGCAAGCCAAGACCACACCGGCAGTATAGGCAATCCCCTCACGCCGCGCGACGCTCTCACTGGTCCCGGCGCGTGCAAGACTGAGCGCTTTGAGACTGAGGATCGGAAAAACGCAGGGCATGATATTGAGCAGCAGGCCGCCAGCCAATGCACCGAGGATCAGTGTCCAAAGCGCTGGCGTCGCTGCGGACAGCAAAGTCCCTCCACCGGCGACGTCGCCAAGCTTGGCGGTAAACTGGACGCCCTCACCATCGCCAAAGGCCAGAATACCTGCGAAGGGCTCGCTCGCCGGATTGTCGCTGGCAACAAGCTCGGCAATCAACAGGTCACCGCTTCGCCGAAAAACTTGCGGCGCGGCGTAATCGACCAACCCGTCCCTCGCGACAAACAAATGCGGCGATGTTAGGCCGAGACTTGCAGGAAGCGGAATGCCGATCCGCACCCGTCCGTTCGCAACTTCGAAAGCCGCCTCGCTATCGATCATCGGCGGGAGCGCCATCTGCCAATCAGTGAACTGACGCATGACCGCCGGATTGGCTGGGTTGGTGATGCTAGCAGTCAACGTCGCCTTTTCAGGCACACAAATTGTGTCCGTGCAGGCAAGCCAATCCGCCTTAACCGATATCGGTGCGGGGTTGATAACCGAAACGTTCGGACCGGCAGTCAGCGGCACCAGCACAGCATAAGGGCCGTTATAGACGTGGTTCATCAACCCACCGATGATCAGCGTCTCCGGTACGGGATAGCGCGGCTCGCCTGCGCTCCAACCTTCGGGCAATTGCCAATCGAGCGTCATGCCGAAGCCTGCATCGCCGGGGTTTTCCCAATAGCCATGCCAGCCGGGCGCCGGGTCAAATGTAAGCGCAACATCACGCGTCTCGCCGGCACTGAACAGCCCGGGTGTGACTAAGCGCGCGGTGATATTCGTCTGGCCTTCGGGCGCGGTAAGTTGCGCCGCCGCCGGTGAAGCGATGATCAGCCAGCAAAGCGCCAGCATGTTTAGAAAGACTGGCACCACAGGCCATTTGGATCGTTGTGATTTCACAAGGCTCCACGTAGGGCGACCTGACTTAACCTTCAATGGAAACACGCATGGACGAGAAACACGATCTCCTGATACTCGGCGGCGGACTGGTTGGCATGACGCTGGCCTTGGCCGCTGCGAAACGCGGTATCTCCAGCCATGTCGTCGACCGGGCCGATCCGGCAGAATTGACCGGAGAGGGTTTTGACGGAAGAGCCTCCGCAATCTCCACTGCCAGTTGGAACCTGTTCAAAAATATCGGCCTGTCAGAGCGACTGGAGCCACACGCCTGCCCTATCCAAAGCATTGCCGTGACTGATGCGATGCGCCCGGGTCAAATCGACTTCACGCCAGAAGAACACGAAGGATCGCTTGGCCGGATGTTCGCTAACAGAACCCTTCGCCTGACACTGTTCGAAGCGGCGCGTGAAGAGGAATTGATCACTTGGCATTCCAAGGCCAACATCGTGTCCCGTACGCGCGACGATTTCGGCGTCTCTGTCTCTTTAGAGGACGGCCGGTTACTTTCTGCCAGCCTTATGATTGCCGCCGAAGGGCGCGGTTCGCCAACCCGCGAAGAAGCTGGCCTGAACGTTGCGAAGTGGGATTACAGCCACCGCGCGATCATAGCAGGGCTGCAACACGAGTTGCCGCATGAAGGCGTGGCGTGGGAAATCTTTTACGAAACAGGGCCCTTTGCGCTGCTTCCGATGCTCGATCTGGAAAACGGTACGCACAGAAGCGCGCTAGTGTGGACAGTCGACGAAAGCGACGCAGAAGGCACGCTGGCACTAAGCGACCGCGCTTTCCTAGCCGAAGTGATGAAGCGGATGGGTAACATCCTCGGCGAAGTTCGCGCAGTCGGACCACGGTCATCCTATCCGCTCGGCTTCCACCATGCTGCGACGATCACAGACAATCGCCTCGCGCTAATTGGCGATGCGGCGCACGGCATTCACCCGATTGCCGGACAAGGTCTGAACCTTGGATTGCGCGATGTCGGTGCCCTCGTTGAAGTGATTTCCGAAGGAATGCGCCTCGGCCTCAACCCCGGCGATGCGCAAATTCTCAAACGCTACGAACAATGGCGCGGCCTCGATGCCTTCAGCGTTGCTCTTGCGACAGACGGACTAACCCGCCTGTTCGGCATTCCCGGCAAAGCCGCCAGCGCCGTGCGCCGCCTTGGCATGGCTGGTGTCCAGCGGATGCCCATGCTGAAACGCTGGTTTATGGACGAAGCACGCGGCGTCAGCGGCGACATGCCGGAGCTGCTGCGCGGCTAAACTCTACTGATTGCCAGTTCCGACCGGGCTGAGTTGTTCGATCCGGTTACCCGCACCGTCACGCAATTTGCGCGGCTCCAGAACCGCAGACGTCTCGATAAGGTCCAATGCCTGCATTGCGGCGGCGTAACGCTCGGCATCCGCGATCCAGGACGATGCATCTTCCGCTCCTGGCAGGTTTCGTACCTCAGCGATTGCAGCTTCGACACGTCCGCTTTCCAGAAACAAACGCGCGCGTTCGAGACGGCGGCTTGGTTGCGGGGATGGTGCACTTTCCCGCCGAATTACAAACAGTTGGCTAATTTCACGCTGAAGCCCCTCCAACCCGCCTGATGCAGGCGCTTCGGCTAGTTGCGGCGCCAATCCTTCAAGCCGCGCGACGAGCTCTTCGAGTGTTACCGGATTGCGCGACGTCGAGATAATCGTCGCTACTGCGTTGGGAAGCGCATCTCCGAAGCGCAGCCGCAGCTGGTCGGCGAGATACCCAAGCTCGGCGCCCTTTTCCAGCGCGCGGCGTGAGGCGAAAGCGATCAATAAGCCCTCGGCGCGGGCCGCATTGCCTGCAGCGGCCTGGGCCTGCAGATCGAGGTTGGTCAGACGCTGCTCTGCCGCTGCCAATCGCTGGTCGATGCCGCCTTGCATCTCAGCCATTTGAACGACCGCCTCGGCAGCCTCTTCCGCATTGGTGGGCGCGGCGCTCGGAGTCGGTGAAGGCGCTACTTCGGCAGCGCTATCGACCAGTGCTGGGCTAGAGATAGCTACCGGCTCGATCGAGTCAAATTCCCAATAGCCATTCTTCCAAGTGGCATAGGCAACCAAAGCAATCGCGAGTGCGGCTGCGCCTACATAGAGCGTGAAATTGGTTTGAAATAAGCCCTTCTTCTTGGCCGGGCTGGATGTTGAATAGTCGTAAGCCATATGTCGCCGCGCCGTGTTGCCAATGAGGGGGGGCAAGCGCGATTATCTCCGGATCGTTACCGTCTAACTATGTTCATGGCACAAGTCCTGGACCAGCGCCAGCACAGCGGTTTCTCTGGGAGTGTGGGCACAGGAAACGCCAGCCCAACCCGCACCTGCGGCACTGGCAATGCGGGGGCCAAGCGCGGCAATTTGGATATTCGCCTTGCTCACATTAAGCCGCGAGCATTCTTGAGAGAAATGCACTGACGCAGCAGCAGAATGGAGCATCATAATGCCGCCATCAGCCAACTGGTCTGCGATCGATTGCGGTAGCTCCCTCGACGTAGCGCGATAGACAATTCGCTTCTCGATTCTGATATTCGCTGGCGGATCGAGCGTCATATGCTCCGCCCCAGCCAATCGCAGCAACTTCAGCGGCGTTTCGGCCATGCCATCAATCAACGCCTGCAGGCCGCCCTCACCCACTGCCTTTACATTAAAACCCGCCTTCTCAGCCTCGCAGGCCGTCACTGCGCCCACGGCATAGACATCTATGCCACCATAGAGTGCCAGCCCTTCACCGGCATGGCGGATCGCATTGGCGCTGCCGATCAGTAGCCCGTCAAAATCGTCCGCTACTGGTGGATTCCAAGGAACAGGTCCGATGCTGAAAAGCGGTTCACCGATCACCTCGATACCAAACGCCTTGGCGCCTTCAATCGTGGCGGAAAGCCCCGGTTCCGGGCGGATCGCAAAGATTTGAACGATCAGTTCGCTCCTCTGAAAACATCGGTTATGTTTGCTGGTGCCTCGCTAAGCAGTTTGGCCGCTAGTTTTGCCGGAGCAGCGCTATCACCCGCAGCGAAACTTGCAGAGCCAGTGACTTTGCTTGCACCGTCAGGGCTGAACAGTATTCCCGTAAGGATTACACCATCGCCGCCGCCTGCGGCATGCGCGGCAACCGGGCTGTGACATGTCCCGCCGAGCGCGAGCAGGAACGCCCGCTCCGCCATAACTTGCGCCCGCGTATCGCTATCGTCGAGCGGTGCCAGCAAATCGAGCGTCGCTTGGTCATCGCTTCGGCATTCCAGCCCGATTGCCCCTTGTGACGCGGCAGGGGGCCAGTCCGACACATCCAGCGGAGTACCGACACCGGTTTCGCCCAGCCGCTCAAGGCCCGCCGCAGCAAGCAACGTGATATCCGCCTCGCCAGCCGCCAGCTTCGCCATTCGCGTTGCCACATTTCCGCGAAAGCCAACAATTTCGAGATCGGGACGTGCGTTAAGCATCTGTGCGGTGCGGCGCGGCGAGCTTGTGCCGACCTTCGCCCCGCGCAGAATCGCCCGGATAGAAGACGCGCCGAGCAACACATCACGCACATCGGCGCGGGGTAGTATCGCGCCGATGGTCAGCTCAGGTGGCCGCACCGTCTCGACATCCTTGAGTGAATTCACTGCGACGTCGATCCGCCTTTCGGCCAGCCAAGCGTCGAGCTCCTTTGTCCACAGCGCCTTACCGCCAAGATCGGCCAGAGGACGATCCTTGATCTTGTCGCCGCTGGCCAAAACAGCAACCAACTCGACCTGATCCTTATTCCAGCCATGCGCTGCACACAGGCGGTCGCGCGTCTCATATGCCTGCGCCATCGCAAGCGGCGAACGACGTGTGCCGAGCCGGAGCTTCAAATCATTGGAGGAATCGCGATCGGACATAGTGTTGGCCTTGCTCTAACTGGCACGCTCGTTCAGGGGAAGCCGCGATGGCATTGGTACTCGGCATTGAATCAAGCTGCGATGAAACTGCAGTGGCGCTGGTAAGCAGCCAGCGGCAGATCGTTGCCCAGCGGATTGCCTCGCAGGATGAGGAGCACGCACCCTATGGCGGCGTAGTGCCAGAGATTGCTGCCCGTGCGCATGCCGAGAAATTGGCTCCAATGATCGAAGCCGTGTTGAATGACGCGAATATCAGCCTGAGCGACGTGGACGCTGTTGCTGCAACCGCGGGACCTGGCCTGATCGGCGGCGTGATGGTGGGGCTGGTAAGCGCAAAGGCGCTTGCGATGGCGAGCGACAAACCTCTAATCGCGGTCAATCACCTCGAAGGCCACGCGCTTTCACCGCGTCTGGCGGATGAGAGTCTCGAATTCCCCTATGCTCTACTGCTGGTTTCGGGCGGACATTGTCAGATATTGCGTGTCGACGGTGTCGGCCAATATCGCCGTTTGGCGACAACTATCGACGATGCGCTCGGCGAGGCTTTTGACAAGACGGCCAAGATACTCGGCCTCGGATTTCCGGGCGGACCAGCGGTGGAGAGGCTTGCGCTTAAAGGAAACCCCAAGGCTGTCCCGCTCCCGCGCCCTTTACTGCGAAGTGCAGAGCCGCATTTCTCTTTCGCCGGTCTCAAGAGCGCTGTTCTGCGGGCGAAAGACAGCGGATTGCATAACGATGCCGACCTTGCGGCCAGTTTCCAGCAAGCGGCAGTCGACTGTGTGAATGACCGCTTGCAAAAATCCCTGGATCAGATGGGCGATGTATCCGCATTGGTCGTCGCTGGAGGCGTAGCTGCCAACAAGGTCGTTCGCACTGCACTCAAAGCCCTCGCATCGGAATATGACTTGCGCTTTGTCGCGCCGCCGCCAGCCCTGTGCACCGACAATGCCGCGATGATCGCTTGGGCCGGAATCGAACGACTGGGGCAATCCGACCCGCTTGATATTGCCGCCCGCCCCCGCTGGCCGCTAGATCCCGATGCCGAAACTGTTCGCGGCGCTGGAGTGAAAGCATGATCGGTGTTTTGGGAGCAGGTGCCTGGGGCACAGCGCTCGCGCAAATGCTCGCATCCGATGGCCGTGAAGTCTTACTATGGGCACGCGAGGCGGAGCTGGTCGAAGAGATCAACACTCTGCACACCAACAGTATCTTCCTTGCGTCGGCCAAGCTCGCGCCGAATGTACGCGCAACTGGTGATTTGGCCGAAATGGCTAAGCTGGATATGCTGCTGTTAGTTACCCCGGCTCAGCATTTGTCCGCTGTGCTATCCGGTGTGCCGTCGATCCCGCGCGATCTCGTCTTATGCAGCAAGGGTATCGAGAAGGGCTCTGGCCGCTTGATGAGCAATGTCGCAGCCGATGCAGCACCCGATAGCGAAATTGCGGTACTTTCCGGGCCGACCTTTGCCCATGAAGTCGCAGCGGGCCTGCCCACTGCCGTGACACTCGCTTGTGGCGGAGGCCGCGAACAGTGGAAACGCCTAAGTCCGGCCATCGCCAGAGCGAGCTTCCGGCCCTATTTTTCAGACGATGTTATCGGCGCGGAAATCGGCGGCGCGGTGAAGAACGTGCTCGCAATTGCTTGCGGCGTGGTGGACGGGTTGAACCTGGGCCAAAACGCCCGCGCCGCGCTGATCGCGCGAGGATACGCCGAAATGCTCCGCTACGGCGAGGCGCTAGGCGGCAAGGCGGAAACGCTGGCTGGCCTATGCGGACTTGGCGATCTGGTGCTGACTTGCTCATCCACTTCCAGCCGCAATTTCTCGCTCGGTAAGGCGCTTGGCGAAGGGCAATCGGCTAAGGATTTGATGGCTGACCGCCGGACCGTGGCAGAGGGAGCACACACTGCCCCCGTGCTGGTCGAATTGGCGGAGAAGCGAGGCGTCGCTATGCCTATCGCTGCAGCGGTGAACGATCTGCTCAGCGGAGCACCGGCCCACGACGTCGTGTCCAGGCTCTTGACCCGCCCTCTACGCGATGAGCAAGGGGGGGACGAGTGACCGAAGCTTTGGGCGGGGACAAGTCGCAGGAGGACATCGCCGCTCTAGCCAAGGGCGGGCGCACTAACTTCTTTGGCTTCTTGTTGCGCTTGGCGGCACGCTTGCCATTTCTGTTTATCGCAGGACGGCTTTACGGTGCCGATGCTCTTGGCCGCTTCGCTTCTGCCCTAGTTGTGGTGGAACTCGTTTCGCTCGTCTGTTCGATGGGCGAGAAGCGCGGCTTGGCGCAGCGTCTTTCTGAGGGCGAGGGTGCAAAAGGAGGAGAAGCCAGTCTGGTTGCAGACGGCATGCTGGTGGCATTCACCTTTGCCTGTTGCGCAGCTCTGTTCTTGTATTTCGTCCCTGCACCGCTTTTCCCAAGCGGTGAATACACTGACATAGACCGGCTGATCGTCCTCGCCATCCCCGGCTATGCGCTGACGGAGATAGTCCTCGCTGCGCAAGCCTATAAATTCGACATCGGAACGACAGTGCGCGCCCGTGCGGTTGTGGAGCCATGGACGATTTCGATTATGGCCGGGGTTCTGTTCTATCAAATCCCCGAAGCAGGTCTCTCGCTCGCCTATCTAGCGTCGATCTATGCCGGACTGGCGGTTGGCATGTGGTCTTTCCTGCGAACCTATGGCTTGCCGAAGGTCTGGAACCCGAGCCCTACACGGATCGTAAAGATGATCTGGCGCGCCTTCCCGCTGGCAGTTGCCGATGCAATCGAATGGGGGACGCGCCGCGTCGACATTCTGATCCTCGGCTTCTTCGCCACGCCAGCAGCTGTCGGCATCTATTACGTGGCCCAGCAAGTCGCGAGCCTGCCGCAAAAGCTGAAGACAAGCTTCGAGCCTATTCTCGGCCCCGTGATCACCCGCAACCTCAAAGAAAAGAACCTCCCCGCGATTGCCGCGCAGGTCTGTCAGGTAGGTTTTTGGATTATCGCTGCTCAGGCCGGGATTGCACTCGCACTAGGCATTCCGGGTGAAGCTATCATGGGGCTTGTAGGACCAGGCTTTGTCGGAGGTACTGCCGCGCTTTCCTTCTTGCTTGCCGCAGAGGTCGTAGCCGCAACTGCCGTCGTTTCTGAAGCTGCGCTGGTTTATGTGGCAAGGCTCCGCAATTTGTGGATTTCGATTGGAACGATCATTCTGCAAGCCAGCCTGACCTTCGGCGCGATGCTGCTGGTCGATGCTTACGGCCTTAGTGATCTCTACCGCGCAGCGGGCGCGGCGCTGTCGCTGATGATAGCGCTTGGATTTGCATCACTGGTCAAGGCGTGGCTGCTGTCACGCATCCTTGGCTCCCGCGTTAACAATTGGCGCTGGGCACTGGTTTATGCGACCGCGCCTGCTGTGATTGTCGGATATCTCGCGACCTACTTGCCAGAGTGGGCGGAACTACTGATCGGTATTCCCGCCATATTGTTCACCTACGGCTGGGTGATCTGGCACCGGGGATTCGGGCCTGAAGACAGGGTTCTTTTCCGCAAAAGCGTAACCTGAATTACGACAATCCCCTCGGCAACTCGTCGCCGATACAAGGCATTCAGTCGCCGTTCACTGGCCGAAACCATGCTTTGGGACTGATCCTAATCGGGATTTGGGAGAAGCCGATTATCCGTATCGCCAATCACGGTTGCGGCAATTACGCCTATATCGACACCATTCTCGAAGCGAAAAAGGTGTTGGGCGATGAAATGCAGTCCACTCTCTTCACCATCGCCAAAGACGTGAAAATCTAGGTCGAGTTCAATCCTGCAGTGGTCAGCCAATACCGCCTTGTCGGCTGCGAAAACAGAATCTTGCGTGAAGAAGATTTCGCCAATGACAAGGTTGATGCAGGCGACATCGGTGCTGGGCATCAGGTCACTGCGATTTACGAAATAGTTCCGACCGGCACAAAGGGTTGGATTTCGCCGCGCCGCCATGAGGATAAGCCGTCAGAAACTGCAATCGGCAAGGCCAGCGAGGCGGCGCATGTCAAACTGCGTTACAAACTGCCGGATGGCGACAAGTCTATGCTGATTGAATGCCTTGTGCCTAGTGCTGCTCTGTCGACACGCCGGGCTCAGCAGGGCGATTTTGCCTTTGCAGCAGCCGTTGCAGCCTATGGCCAGAAATTGCGTGCCATCCCGCCAATGGGTGACTTCGGATTTGGCGATATCGAGAAGCTCGCCGGCACGCAGGATGATTACTGGCGTCAGGAATTCATCCGCCTAGCGGCTGTCGCTGGCAGCATGGAACGCAACTAATACTGCCTTCGGGGGAATAAGCGTCGGGGATCAAGGGTTATCAGCCCTTTTCCCCGGCGCGCTCCATGCTAAAGGCGGGAAATGAAAGTTCGTCCGCCCTTTGCCATCGGTATCGGTGCCTTGCTGACCGCGATAATCGCGATTGTCGGCGGTGCCCGCAGCGATGATGAACTAGCTGCCAAGCTTGCGGCGAACGCTCAGCAGACCATAAATCAGGCAGGCGGCGAAGGCATTACCGCGAGGTTCTCATCCCTGAATGGCTGGCCATCGCGCCACGCAGTTCTATCCGGCGCAGAAAATATTGACGACGCAAAGCGTGCTGAAATCGCGCAGTCTGTAAGCCGCCTACCTGGTGTTGGCGGTGTATTCTGGGCTGATGGCACGATGATTGCCGAGCGCGGGGAACGAGAAGTGGCTCCGCTGCACTGTCAGGATGATATCGAAGCCATTTTGGGATCACGGACAATCCGCTTCGAAGAATCTTCTGCCAAAATGGATCCTGCGAGTTACGAAGTGATCGAAGAAGTCGCGCTCGCCTTGCGACCTTGTCTGGGCGCAGTGATTGCCATTATTGGGCACACCGATGCTTCCGGCGATGAAGCGGCAAATATCGCCCTATCGCGCCAGCGGGCTCAGGCGGTTCGCCAGACATTAGTTGATTTGCAACTACCTGCCGAGGGACTTAGGGCGAGCGGTGTTGGGTCAAGTGTGCCGGTCGAAGGTCTTGCGGACAATGACCCTGCCAATCGGCGTATCGAGTTTTCCGTGATTGCCACGGTCCCGCTTGTCCCCACTCCCGTCGACACGCCGGGTGCCCGCTAATATGGCAATCTGGGGCGAATTGATGGTGCTGTTGCTGCTGACATACGTAGTCGGCTTAGGAATAGGCTGGGCGATATGGGGCAGAAACCCATCCTGAAATGGAGCACGTAAATATGACCGAATTGGTTCAGGCCAACTGGCCGCTTTTCGTAATTGCATTGCTGATCGGCATTGCGGTTGCATGGTATATCTTCGTCGCCGCGCGCCGAACGCGTGTGGAAACCGACAAACGTGATGTGCTGGACGAGGATGCCGCACCAGCCGCGCGCAATCAGGCGCTGATTGATGCGGCACCGGCGGCTGCTTCGATAGTACCAACCGCTGGCGTTGGAGCGGCAGGGGCGGCTGTTTCCGCAGTCGTGCAAGAACAGACTGCAAAGGTGGATGCCATTACGGCACCTAACCCTTCGCCAGCGCCCGACCCTACGCCATCCGCACCCCAAACTGACGACCTCGCGCGCATCAAGGGCGTTGGCCCGAAACTGCGCACGATGCTCGGCGACATGGGCGTGTCCACAGTCGCGCAAATTGCCGCGTGGAGCGACGCCGATATCGAGCGCGTTGATTCCCAGCTCGGCAAGTTCACAGGCCGCATCCGGCGCGATCAATGGGTCGAGCAGGCCAAGCTGATAGAAGCTGGCGACTCCTCCGCTTATCAGGCGAAATTTGGCAAGGGGTGATCGCCGCCCCGATAGCGCCCCGCCTTTGGTCCGCCTTGGCAAGTATCCGCTCCGCCGCTAGAGCGGCATCAACACAATCCAAGGACTGACAACATGGCCGGAATGGCACCTTTCGACTGGGCTGATCCTTTCGATCTCGAAACCCAGCTTACCGAAGAAGAACGCATGGTACGCGACGCCGCGCACGGTTTCGCCCAATCCGAATTACAGCCGCGTGTGCAAGCCGCCTATCGCGGCGAAGTGGATGCACCTGAACTGTTCCCGATGATGGGTCAAGCTGGCCTGCTTGGCGTCACAGTCCAGGAAGAATATGGCGGAGCCGGCGCGAGCTATGTCGCTTACGGTCTCGTCGCGCGTGAGATCGAACGGGTTGATTCGGGTTACCGCTCGATGGCGTCGGTTCAGTCCAGTCTCGTTATGTATCCCATTCAGGCCTATGGTAGCGAAGAACAGCGCAAGAAGTACCTTCCTGGCCTTGCATCTGGAGAGCTGATCGGCTGTTTCGGTCTGACCGAACCCGACGCCGGAAGCGATCCCGGCGGCATGAAAACCTTCGCCAAGCAGGACGGTGACGGCTTTATCCTCAATGGCACCAAGACTTGGATCAGCAACGCGCCCTTCGCAGATGTATTCATCGTTTGGGCCAAGTCCGAGGCACATGGCGGCGGCATTCGCGGTTTTGTGCTGGAAAAAGGCATGGCAGGCCTTTCCGCGCCCAAAATCGAGGGCAAACTGTCGCTTCGCGCATCGACCACCGGCATGATCGTGATGGAAGATGTAAAAGTTGGCGCTGATGCGCTGCTACCTGATGTGCAGGGCCTGAAAGGTCCATTCGGCTGTCTCAACCGCGCCCGTTACGGCATTAGTTGGGGCGCGATGGGTGCGGCTGAGTTCTGCCTTCATGCCGCGCGCCAATACGGGCTTGACCGTGCACAATTCGGCCGTCCGCTGGCGGCGACGCAGCTATTCCAGAAAAAGCTTGCCGATATGATGAGCGATATCGCGCTGGGCCTGCAAGCATCGCTGCGTGTTGGCCGCTTGATGGACGAAGGCCGGTTCGCGCCGGACATGATCTCCATCGTCAAGCGCAATAACGTAGGCAAGGCGCTCGATATCGCGCGCCACGCCCGCGACATGCATGGCGGCAACGGTATTTCCGACGAGTATCAGGTGATGCGCCATATGGTGAACCTCGAAACGGTAAACACCTATGAAGGTGCACATGATGTGCATGCACTGATCCTGGGCCGGGCCATTACGGGGATTTCGGCGTTCTAGTTTCGCAGGCGAATTTCCTCTTGTGAGACTTGTGCCAGCGGCTAGGCTGCTTGCTAAGGTTTCGTGGGAGAGAATTCAGTGAGTGACGCCGTCTATCCGGTACCAGCAGAGTGGGCAGAAAACGCTCTAATTGACGCTGCCACTTACGAAGACAAGTACCGCCGCTCGCTTGAAGATACGGATGCTTTCTGGCGCGAAGAAGCGCAGCGGATCGACTGGATAGAGCCCTTCGATACGGTGAAGGACACCAGCTTCGACGAGGCTGACTTTGGCATAAAATGGTTCACCGGCGGCAAGCTGAACATCTCCGCCAATGCACTCGATCGCCATCTGGCGGAGCGCGGCGATACGATAGCGATCATCTGGGAGCCTGATGATCCATCACAGGCCGGACGCAAAATCACATACCGAGAATTACACCGCGATGTCTGCCAGTTCGCCAATGCGCTGAAGGCCAAGGGCGTCGCAATAGGCGACCGTGTAACGATCTATCTACCAATGGTGCCTGAAGCCGCTGTCGCGATGCTCGCATGCGCTCGGATCGGAGCGGTGCATTCGGTCGTATTCGCTGGCTTCAGTCCCGACGCACTCGCTGGCCGGATTGAGGATTGCCAGTCAGACATCGTCATTACCGCCGACGAAGGGCTTCGCGGGGGTAAGCCAATTCCGCTTAAGGCAAACGTCGATGCGGCGCTTGAAAAGACGCCAGCCTCAACCGTTATCATGCTCCGCCATACGGGCGCCGATGTTCCGATGATAGAAGGCCGCGATGCCGATTGGGCGGGGTTAGTTAGCGCGCAATCCACTGACTGTCCGCCCGAAGTCATGGATGCCGAAGACCCGCTGTTCATTCTCTACACCTCCGGCTCCACCGGAAAGCCCAAGGGCGTTCTGCACACCACCGGCGGCTATGCGGTCTGGACTGCCATGACCCATGAGGCGGTGTTCGATTACCGCCCAGGCCAAACCTACTGGTGCGCCGCTGATGTGGGCTGGGTCACTGGCCATTCCTATGTCGTTTATGGCCCGCTGCTGAATGGCGCGACGCAGGTTATGTTTGAGGGCGTACCAAGCTACCCCAACTTCTCGCGTTTCTGGGACGTGATCGACAAGCACAGTGTCGAGATCTTCTATGCCGCGCCGACCGCTTTGCGCGCCCTCATGCGCGAAGGCGACGAATTCGTCACAAGAACCAGCCGAAAGTCATTGCGTTTACTCGGCTCCGTCGGCGAGCCGATAAACCCTGAAGCGTGGGAATGGTACCACCGCGTAGTCGGCGATCACCGCTGCCCGATTGTTGATACGTGGTGGCAGACTGAAACCGGCGGAGCGATGATCACACCCCTGCCCGGCGCGACCGACCTCAAGCCTGGCAGCGCCAGCAAGCCGATGTTCGGCGTGCAGCCCGCTCTGGTCGATCCGGAAAGCGGCAAACTGCTCGAGGGTGCGGCATCAGGAGCGCTGGTGATCAAGGACAGCTGGCCCGGCCAAATGCGCACAGTGTACGGCGATCATGAGCGGTTCTTCCAAACCTATTTCAGCACCTATCCCGGCTACTATTTCACCGGTGATGGCTGCCGCCGCGACGAGGACGGCTATTACTGGATCACAGGTCGGATCGATGATGTAATCAACGTATCAGGCCACCGCATGGGCACCGCCGAAGTCGAAAGCGCACTGGTCGAACACCCATCTGTTGCAGAGGCCGCAGTCGTCGGAATGCCGCATGATATCAAGGGGCAAGGCATCTACGCCTATGTCACCACAAACGCCGGTACCGAGAATAGCGACGAGCTTCGCTCCGAGTTGATCAAGTGGGTTCGCAAGGAAATCGGCCCTATTGCGACGCCTGATGTCGTACAATTTGCACCGGGTCTGCCCAAGACCCGCAGCGGCAAAATCATGCGCCGGATCCTGCGAAAAATTGCGGAGAATGAAGTCGATAATCTTGGCGACATCTCGACGCTTGCCGATCCTTCGGTGGTCGCTGATCTGGTAAAAAACAGGCCGGTTTAGACTCGGTTATATCCCGCGATAACCTGATTAACCCACCGCGCGCATCATTTCCGCGCACAGTATCGCGCCGTAGGTGCCTAGCGCATATCCAAGCACCGCGAGCAGCACCCCGACCGGTGCCAAGGCGGGATGGAATGCGCCCGCCACAACCGGTGCCGAAGCGGCGCCGCCAACGTTTGCCTTGCTGCCAACGGCAACAAAGAAGAACGGTGCCTTGATCAACTTGGCCACCACTAACAACAGTGCGGAGTGGAACAGCATCCAGATCATCCCGACTGCCATAAACAGCGGCGCATCTCCGAGCTGGAAGATATCCATCTTGGTGCCGATCACCGCAACGAGCAGAAAAATGAACACGGTCCCGAATTTAGAAGCGCCAATGCCTTCAAGGCTTCGCGCCCTTGTGAAACTCGCGGTCAGGCCAATCGTTGTGGAAATCACGACTACCCAGAAGAAACCGCTCGCCAACACCGCATCGCTTGTTCCGAAGAGATTTTCGAAGAACGCCGACAAGAACCCAGCCAACAAATGTGACAGTCCGACCGCGGCAAAGGTCACGCCCATCAACAAGATCAAGTCATTCGAGCTAGGCGTGCGCTCCACTTGCGCTGAATAGTCCGCCATCGTGTCGCGCAGCCGGTCGATGGAGGAGCTATCGGCGCCGAGCCATTTGTCGATCTTCGTCGACATGCCCGCGCCATACAGCAGGAAAGCCATCCAGATATTCGCTACGACAATGTCCACCGCGACCATCGCGGCATAGCGCTCGGGATTATAGCCGTAGACTTCGAGCATGGCGGTCTGGTTTGCACCGCCGCCAATCCAACTGCCCGCCAGTGTGGCAAATCCTCGCCATGCGGCATTCTCGCCCTCACCCAGTATCGAGGGATCGATACTGGCCACGATCCAAAGCGCCAGCGGGCCGCCTAAAATGATGCCAATAGTGGCCGTGAAGAACATGATCAGCGCCTTGGGACCAAGGCCGATGATGCCCTTCATGTCGATGCTAAGCGTCAGCAACACCAAAGCGGCAGGGAGGAAGTAATCCTTCGCCACATCCCATAGGCTGGATTCAGACGTGTCGATTACTCCGAAGCTAACCAGCAGCGATGGCAGCAAATAACACAGCAGGATAATCGGCACGAAGGTGAAGATGCGGTCCCATACCCCGCCCCGCTCGCGCAGGAAGAATAGCAGCCCAAGTATGGCTGCGAGAATGCCAAAAATTACGATGTCGCTGGAGATCATTGCTTCAGCCGATCCGCTTTGCAAGCTTCACAAACAGCGCGATCAGGGGCGGTACGAAGATGAACGAAAGGACGACCTTTGCCAGCATCTGTCCAGCCAGTAGCGACCCAATCGGAAACTCGCCATAAAAGGCTAGAGTAACAAAGATCAGCGTGTCGATGGCTTGGCTGAGCGCAGAAGCTATTGCACCGCGCAGCATGATCGAAAACTGGCTGCTACCCTCTCCGCTTCCGCGCAACATTGAGAATATTTTCACATTGAGCAAAAGCGAAACGCCGTAAGCCACTGGCCCTGCTGCCATAATACGCGGCGTCTGCGACAACACTGTTTCAAAGGCGAGGATATTTTCCGGCGGCATATTTGCCGATGGTGGCAGCATCAATACGATGGAAATCAGCAGTATCGAAACAGCTAGCGGAACAAAGCCCCAGAACACCAGCCGCTGCGCCATCTTGTCGCCGTAGAGCTGGGCAACGGTGCTCGAAATGACGACCAGCATTAGGAAAGCGAAAATCCCCGCTTCCACCGCGAGCGGGCCGAGCGCGACTTGCTTAAAGCCCAACACACCGGCCACCACTGTCATCCCGCCATAAAGCAGGGCCAGCAGGAATAGTCCGCGTGGAAGAGGTTTGGAGTCGAGCGCAGCGGCGGATGAGGCGGAGGCGTTTGATGTATCGTCCATCTGCGGGTTGCTATTGCTAGCGAGCGCAAAAGGGAAGGCTTTGCCTCCGCACTTGTCCCCTTCTTTGGTTACGAGCCTGTTTGACGCCGCGCGCATCAGCGGCAAGGAATAGGCATCTGTTTCGCTGCGAGCGAGTATTCATGCCTCCTTTTGTGATCAATATCGTCGGCATTCTGGCAATTCTGCTGATCGCCTTCCTTCTATCGACCGGCAAGAAACGCATCAGCCCGCGGATCGTAGGCTCTGCTTTTGCGCTGCAGGCGCTACTCGCCTTTCTTGTCCTGCGAACGCCGTGGGGCCGCGCTAGCATTCAATGGATGGCTGACGGTGTTTCGGCGCTGCTATCTTATGCAGGCAAAGGAACTGAATTCCTGTTTGGGCCGAGCGAAACAAACCCGCTCGCCAACACATTTGCGCTGGGCGCGCTGCCCGTGATCATCTTCTTCGCCGCATTGGTATCGATACTCTATTACCTCGGCATCATGCAGCGCGTCGTGCGCTGGGTTGGCGGTGCGATTGGCTGGATTACGGGCATCAGCAAGGTTGAGGCGCTCGGTGCAGCGGCCAATATTTTCGTCGGTCAGTCGGAAAGCCCACTGGTTGTGCGGCCCTATCTCGCGGCGCTCTCACCTTCGCGGCTGTTCACTCTGATGACGGTTGGCATGGCCGGTGTCGCAGGCACAATCCTCGCGGCCTATGCTGGATTATTGGGCAGCGACTATCTGCCATTCCTGCTCGCCGCGGCCTTCATGTCGGCTCCCGGCGGCATCTTGATGGCCAAGATCATCATGCCCGATGATGGGCCACCAAGCCCCGAAGCCGAGGGCGAACTGTCCATTCCCAAAACACGGATTAGCGGTGACGGTCCCGCTGCATTGGTCGAAGGCGGCAAGGCGCATGAGGTCGAGATCGCAGAAACTTTCGAAGAAGGCACAGCTCCAGCCAATATTATCGAAGCTGCAGCGCAAGGTGCGCAGACTGGCGTCAAGCTGGCCGTAGCCGTCGGTGCCATGGTTCTTGCATTTGTCGCGCTAGTCGCACTCGCCAACGGTATGCTTGGCGGGATTGGCGGTTGGTTCGGATACCCTGAGCTGTCCTTCCAGCAGGTCGTGGGGTCGGTGTTTGCGCCCGTCATGTATCTGCTCGGCATTCCATGGGACGAGGCACTCGTCTCAGGCGGGTTGTTCGGTACAAAGATCGTACTCAACGAATTCGTAGCGTTCATCGACCTGGGCGCGTTGGAGCCAGGCACACTCAGCCCGCGCAGCCTTGCGATCGTAACATTTGCGCTGTGCGGCTTTGCCAATTTCAGCTCAATTGCAATCCAGATGGCGGTCACCGGCGGCCTCGCGCCGAACCAGCGTCCGGTCATCGCTCGCCTTGGCTTGCGGGCACTTGCAGCAGGCTCGCTGGCAAATTTGATGAGCGCAGCACTGGCGGGTCTCTTCCTGCCATACTAAGTAGTCTTCATGGCCAAGACTATGAATCAGATTGCATCCGTATCGCTAGCCCGCCCGCTCGCCGAATTATCGGACGAGCTAGGAAGCAGTTTCTCCGAATTCGGCTTTGCCATCGTGCGCGATCACGGCGTTCCTGCCAAGCTGATCGCCGAGGCCGAACGCCTGAGCCGCGCGTTCTTCGCGCTGCCGGATGAAGCCAAGCGGGCTTACCACCTCTCTGGCAAAGGCGGGGCACGGGGTTACACACCGTTCGGCACCGAGAAAGCCAAGGATGCGGACGTGAAGGATCTCAAGGAGTTCTATCACGTCGGGCGCAGTCTGCCGGAAGACCACCCGCTGGGTGAATATATGGCACCCAATAGCTGGCCTACAGAAATTGACGGTTTTCGAGAGACTTTCGAGGCACTGTTTCAGGCGCTCGATAAAAGCGGCGGCCGGATATTGCGCGCCATCGCCCTGCACATTGGCCTGAAAGAGGATTACTTCGACGCTACGGTCGAGGATGGCAATTCGATCCTGCGTCTGATTCATTACCCGCCAGTATCGGAAGAAGCAGAAGGCGCCATCCGCGCTGCAGCGCATGAAGACATCAACACCGTAACCTTGCTGCTGGGCGCTGAAGAGGCTGGCCTAGAACTGCTTTCTAAGAGCGGCGAATGGATCCCCGTGTCGCCCCCTCCCGGCGCGCTGGCCGTAAACATCGGCGATATGCTGCAACGGCTGAGCAACAATCGGTTGCGGTCAACCACGCACCGTGTGGTCAATCCGGTCGGCGAAGCAGCACGACGCGCACGTTATTCAATGCCATTCTTCCTGCATTTCCGGCCTGATTTCGTGATCGAGACACTACCAGAGTGCATCGGTGAGGGTGAAACGAATCACTATCCCGATCCGCTTAGCTCGCATGACTACTTGCAGCAGCGTTTGCGCGAGATTGGTCTCGCCTGAGCCGGTATTTTATTCCACAGAGTGGCAATAATGATTCAATGTTGCATTGCAGCAACACTA
>JBBKVP010000044.1:0-2771 GCA_037968495.1 Pontixanthobacter sp.
GTCAAGATCAACGCCAATATCGGCAACTCTGCTGTGGCATCCGACGTTGCTAATGAGGTCGACAAGATGGTCTGGTCCACCCGCTGGGGCGCGGACACGGTCATGGACCTCAGCACGGGCCGCAACATTCACGACACCCGCGAATGGATCATCCGTAACAGCCCTGTGCCCATAGGCACTGTGCCGATCTACCAGGCGCTGGAGAAGGTTGGCGGCGTGGCCGAAGACCTGACGTGGGAAATCTTCCGCGACACGTTGATCGAACAGGCCGAACAGGGCGTCGACTATTTCACTATCCATGCGGGCGTGCGGCTGCCCTATGTCCCGATGGCTGCAAAGCGCGTCACCGGCATCGTGTCGCGCGGCGGCAGCATCATGGCGAAATGGTGCCTCGCGCATCACAAGGAAAGCTTCCTCTACGAGCACTTCGACGACATCACCGAGATCATGAAGGCCTATGACATTGCCTATTCGCTAGGTGATGGCCTGCGCCCCGGCAGCATCGCGGATGCCAATGACGAAGCGCAATTTGCCGAACTCTACACGCTGGGCGAGCTGACCCACCGCGCGTGGAAGTCCGACGTGCAGGTGATGATCGAAGGGCCGGGCCATGTCCCGATGCACAAGATCAAGGAGAATATGGAGAAGCAGCTGCAGGTTTGCGGCGAGGCTCCATTCTACACACTCGGCCCGCTCGTGACTGACATTGCGCCGGGCTATGACCACATCACCAGCGGCATCGGTGCGGCACAGATCGGTTGGTACGGCACTGCGATGCTTTGCTACGTAACGCCCAAGGAACACCTCGGCCTGCCCGACCGCGACGATGTGAAAGTGGGCGTGATAACCTACAAGCTCGCAGCCCATGCGGCTGACCTGGCGAAGGGGCATCCGGCAGCGCAGCTACGCGACGATGCACTATCGCGCGCCCGCTTTGAATTCCGCTGGCGTGACCAATTTAACCTGTCGCTCGATCCCGAAACGGCAGAGGAATATCACGACCAGACCCTGCCGGCAGAAGGCGCGAAGACAGCCCATTTCTGCAGTATGTGCGGCCCGAAATTCTGCTCGATGCAGATCAGCCAGGAAGTGCGCGAATTCGCCGCGAAGCAGAACCAGACTGCGGATGGTTTCCTTGCAGCGGAAAAGCTGGGCGCAGACACCGCCGAGGCCAGCCGCTTGGCCGCTGTCGAGGGGATGAAGGAAATGTCCAAGATCTATAAGGCCAAGGGCGACAACCTCTACTTGCCGGAAGACGAGGTCAATTAAGACGGCAGTCTAGTTCGGGGGGATGTGCATGCGTAAACTGGTTCTCGCCGCGGGCTTGCTGGGGGCCGGCTGCGCTGCGCAAACTGCCAAGGTTGATTGGAACCTTGCCGGGCACGCCTTTGCCGCCGGGGAAGCGGATGCTCCGATGGTGCATACAAGGAAGGACGCTTCGCGTTGTACTGGCCTGTGGATGCTCCACGGGGATGCGGTGGATGATCGCGCGTTTCCGTTAAACGCTGATGATGCCATTCCGGAAGAATTGCGGTTGCCATACGCGTTGGATGCCGCTCAATTCTTTGGTGAGGATGGGCTAAACAAGAGGGCCTATCGCCAAGCCGCCGATGATGCAGAGTTACAATTGCGCCGCGCTCTGGCCGGGGACAGGAAAGCGCTCCAGCTCTATTTCGAAGCCCTTGGCCAGTGTTCCACCCAATCAGAGGCGGTCAGAGACGAAACCGCAGATGCGATAGATGCGCCTGCGGATGAGTAGGCAGGGCAGCAGAGCATGAACGAAACAATTTTCAAAACCGCTATCATCGCCGCCGCGCTGGCGTTTCTGGCGGTGTTCGCGCTGGTGGTGATGCCGCCGCTGATAGCGGAACCGGATGTTATCGGCGCCTTCGCGGCGGGTTTCGTGAACCCCTATGCCAGCGGCTATTCCGCCGACGTATTGGCCTGCTGGGTAATCCTGAGCGCATGGAATATGTACGAGCGGCAGACGCTCGGTATCAAGCACGGCTGGGTGTGCATCGTACTGGGCATGGTGCCGGGCGTGGCGGCGGGCTTCGCGCTGTATCTGCTGATGCGCATGAGGCAGGCTGGGGCGGTCTAAGACGCGGATTGAGAATCTATTGGTTTAATCAGGCCGGAATTGCGCGAATGATCCGGCAAGTATTTGAAGGCTTACCGCCCAAAGGCCATATTGTGCACTAGCTCAAGACGCTTCATTATGTTTATAAGGCAAATGATGCCCTAGAGGTGCTAGTCATGAAAATCAAAGATAGACCCGAATTCAAGAATAAGTCAGCGGTGATGACCTTCGGGCCGGACGATACCGTTTTCGCCGCCGTTCAGGCGATGAGCGAGAAGAATTACGGTGCGGCCGTTGTGGTTGACGCCGAACGTATACCGCTGGGTATTGTTACCGAGCGAGACTTTATGCGCCGCCTCTTGTGCAAGGAACTTGACCAGAAAAAGACCCGGATGAGCGAGATCATGACTGCCGATCTCAAACTCGCCATGGCTGTCGATGATTTGATCGACTGGTTGCGGCAAATGTCTAACGAACGCTTTCGCCACGTGCCGGTGGTCGATGATGCGGGCGTTCTGATCGGGATTATGAGCCAGGGCGATTTCGTCAGCTATACTTGGCCCGAATTGCTAAACCGTTTTAAGGAGCAGGCGCGGGCGACTTTCGAAACCAACCCGTCTTCCTACACCACCCTGATCGCCGGCGTATTCATTCTGCTGCTGATGATTTTGGCTTCGGTCGTTTTGCTGCG
>JBBKVP010000045.1:0-2813 GCA_037968495.1 Pontixanthobacter sp.
ACAGCCGCTGGTTCGCTTGACGGGCGCCCTGCAGAAACTTTCCCGCCGTCCACTTGCCTTGTCGGCCCTTAGGCCCGGTTCGGTGCGCGACATGGTCTATTTGCGCGCGATGTTGGCGACGACGGTGCCGCAAGTTGCCGAGCGGACAAGCGCGCTACGTGGTGAGATTGACCGGGGACGCCAGTTGGAGCGTGAGGCGGTTCAAGCCGTGACTGTGCTGCGCGAAAGCGAAACAACGTTGAAGTCGCAGCGCAAGAAACTGGCGGCGCTGGAAACCCGCCAGCGGCTAGAATCGCGCCGGGCCAGCGGTAGCGCCGACCGGGAGGCAGAACGCGCTTTGGCGCTGGCGGAGCAGGCGCGTGATCTGGACGGTCTCGTGGGTCAGCTGGATCAAGCAGGTAAATTGCGCGAGGAACTTGCCGAGCTTTCCGGCCCTGTATTGCGGCCCGCACAGCCCGAAGCTGCCACATCGGTAACGCCCGAACCTTCGCCTGCACAAACTGCAAAAGCAGGCACGCCGTCACCTTATCAGCTGCCCGTTGCTGGCCGCACATTGGTGGGCTTTGGATCACCGATTGAGGGCGGCGTGACAGCAAAAGGTGTCACTCTGGCCCCAGCTGCTGGCGCGCAAGTCGTTGCGCCAGCGGCAGGGCGTGTAGCATTCGCTGGAACGTATCGCGGATATGGCCGAATAGTCATTATCGAACATGACGGCGTCTGGACCAGCCTTGTGACCGGCCTTGCCCGCACGGATGTTTCTGTGGGCGAGGAACTTGTCGCGGGCGCGCCGCTTGGCGTTGCTGAACCCGGCCGCCCCGAGGTGATATTGGAATTGCGGCGTGATGGCATTCCCGTAAATCCGGTTCAATTCGTAGGCTAACCGGCCCGCTTCGGTGCGGTTTCATGACTCAGCTAGCGTTAAGCAGTTCGTGCATATATGCTGGTGACGATAGAAAAGGTTCGAACACTCATGAAATTTGCTGCTCTCGCACGTTCCGCCGCTTTGGTTACCGCCGTTGCGCTGATTCCCGCCACTACGGCCGGGTTCGCGCAGGTGGATGGCCGTGCTGGACCTGAGTTCGCTAAACTCTTCGCAACATATCAGCGGGTTAAAGCTAGTTATGTCGAGCCGGTTGATGACGAGAAGCTTATTCGCGGCGCGATTGACGGGATGCTGGCATCGCTCGATCCTCATTCTTCATTCCTCGATGGTTCTGATCTCCAGCGAATGGAGACGATGATTGACGGAAACTATTCGGGCCTCGGCCTGTCGGTCATCATGGATGATGGCGCGGTAAAGATCATTTCGCCATTTCGCGGCAGCCCGGCGGACAAGGCCGGGATCAAGGCCGGCGATTACATTACGCACCTTGATGGCCGACTGATTTATGGCGGCAATCTGGATGATGCGGTGAAGGAAATGCGCGGACAGGCCGGGACAAGCATCCGCCTGACCGTGTTCCGTCCGGGCCGTGACGAGCCGTTTGATGTTTCGGTTACGCGCGGTGTGATCGAGCTTGAGCCGGTTACGCATGAGCTTGCGAGCGGGAATATCGGTGTGATTACCGTGAACGAATTCTCGCGCGATGTTGGCCGCGATGTCTATGAAGCGTGGACCGATCTGCAGCGCGAAGCCGCTGGCCGCATGAATGGCCTGGTGCTCGACTTACGCCGTAATCCGGGCGGTTCGCTCGACGAAGCTGTCGCTCTGTCGGATCTGTTCCTCGATAAGGGCCGCATCGTTTCGCAGCGCGGCCGCGTGAAGAGCGAAAACATCTATTACGAAGCCGAATCCATGTTCCGCGGCGATATTGCCGAGGGTACGCCGATCATCGTGCTGATTGATGCAGGCTCCGCCTCTGCATCCGAAATCGTGGCGGGGGCCCTGCAGGATCAACGCCGCGCTCTGGTGATGGGCGAGCGTAGCTTCGGTAAGGGCAGCGTTCAGACGCTGATCCCGATCTCGCGCGATAGTGCGCTGAAGCTGACGACTGCGCGCTACTACACCCCTTCGGGCAAATCGGTTCAGGAAGGCGGCATTAGCCCGGATATCAAGGTCCCGCAGCTTTCCGATCCCGATGCAGCCAAGCGCGCGAAATATGCGATGCGCGAGAGCGATCTTCGTGGCCACCTCGTCAATGAGCTGGGCATCGAGGATAAGGAACTGGAGAAGGACAAAGCCGATGATCCGCGCTTCACCCAGACATCCGAAGAGTTGAAGGAGCAAGGCATTGAGGACTTCCAGCTATATTACGCGCTGAAGACCTTGCGCCGTACCGGCAGCGCCGCTGTCGCCGCCGCTAAGTAACGCGGCAAGTATTGGGCGTGCCTGAAAATTCTTCGTTGAAACTGGCCCAGCGCATTGCACTGGGCGTGCCCGCGCTGTTGCTCGCCGGGGCCTATATTTCGCAATATGGCTTCGGCCTGTACCCGTGCGAAATGTGCTGGTGGCAGCGCTGGCCGCATTTTGCAGCGGTAGTGTTCGCAGCGCTTGGAATGATTGCCGCGCCGAAGCGGATGTGGATCGCGCTCGCCGCAAATGGCATCCTGGTTTCGGGCCTGATCGGAGGATTCCATGCGGGCGTTGAATACGACTGGTGGGAAGGCATTACCGGTTGCGCCAGCGCCTTGCCGAAAGGTCAAAGCGCCCTCGATGCCGTCATAAATTCCCCACTTGTACGCTGCGACCGGGCACCATGGGACCTGTTGGGCGTTTCATTGGCAGGGTGGAACTTCATCGTCTCCACCGGAAGCGCCATCGCCATCTTCGTCCTCCTTGGGAAAAGCAAATGACTGACCAGAACCGCCCAGAC
>JBBKVP010000046.1:0-2790 GCA_037968495.1 Pontixanthobacter sp.
CGACCCAATTTCGGACACTCGCGCTAGCCCGCGCGGCGAATAACGGCGATCCGCTGAAACGGGCGATTAGGCGAGGTGCTGCCCAATATCCACACTACGGGGCTCCGCAGGCTGGAAAATATTCCCGAGCTAGATGGTAAGTAGCCAAACCCGATCCGAAACCCGGATCGAACCCTCACTGTAGCCCCCCGCCAATAAGACACCGGCTTCTGTTCGTATGGCCGTCAGATAGCTCCATTCACCATCGAGGTCGACCGGAAGCAGCTCGCTCGTTCCAAATTCAGGGTCGAACAGTTCGGGCCTCGAAGCGCCTCCCGCCACTAGCACTTTGCCGGATGCCAGCAACACAGATGCGTCGGCAAGCTTGTAGCAAGCTGCACTCCCGGCGTTTTACGGGTTTGGATGCCCCGACCCTCTGGACGCTGACCATGTGATCCTGACGCCCGCTTTGCGCCCAAAATTTGGGCGCTCGCACCTATTCGTCACCTTCCCAAAAGCAAAACGATAACGACCCGCGCCGAACCATCTTGAGCGGCTGTTTGGGTGAAAGTGGACGGCTAAGTCTGGCTACCAAATGGTGGCCTGGGCAGGAGAACAGACGTCTTGGTTATATAGTCCTGATAGTCAGGATCATCGCCCCAGCGTTTGCTCGCGAGCCCGTCGAGCAGATTGATCCCGCTAATTTTCGTGAGCAACAGTGTAACGAACAGCGGCGACAGAATCACCAGCCAAGACCACCCAGTCAGCAGCGGAATTGCGATAACAAGGATTCCCGTCCACAGGGTGATCTCGCCGAAATAATTGGGATGCTGCGACCACGACCATAGGCCTGTTGTAACGAACCGTCCTGCATTGACGGGATCGGCCTTGAATTGGCGCTTTTGTTCGTCAGCGATCACCTCGAAGGCAAAGCCGATCAACCATAGCGCCGCCCCCGCCCAGAAAAACAGATCGAGCGGCGGCGTGTCGGGCGATGTGATGATGATCAGCGCGGACGAGGCGGTGATGATCACCCACACCGCCTGCAAAGTCCAAGCGACAAGAAAGCGCGGTGGGTTGATCTTGATTTTCGCAAAGCGTTGATCTGTGCCGCCTGCGGCATTGATGCGCCAGAACAGAAAACCGCCAAGCCGGATCGTCCAGATCGCAACCATCGCCGCCACCACCAGCGTACGCGCATCCAGCGGCGCGGCAGCCACGCAGGCGACCCCGATCACGGTTAGATAGGTGAGCGCGCCGGTGATGTCGTAGAAGCGGTCGCTTTGGAACAGAGCCGCCGGGATGAATACGAGCCAGTTCACCCCTAACGCCAGACACGCGCACAGGAATACCGCGGGCACGCCCGAGAAAAGAATGCCTGCGCTCCCCGCAGCCCAGGAGAAAGCAAGCCCGATGCTCGCCGCTATAGCCGCAATCATCAGACTGCGCGCTGCATGCTCGAACGACATAGGCTGTCTCTCCCCTAGTGCGACGCTAACGTTAGGCTAGCGAGATGTGTCGTTTCATGTGGTGATCGACATTGCCGAATTCGGACTCGAAGATCGTCAGGCGCTTGAAGTAGTGTCCGATGGCATATTCATCGGTCACGCCGTTGCCGCCGTGGATCTGCACCGCTTCCTGCCCGATCAGTCTAGCCGCCTGCCCGACACCGACCTTCGCTGCAGAGACTGCGCGCTTGCGCTCAATTTCTGAAGAACCCAACCTCAGGGTGGCAAGATAGGTCAGCGAGACGGCCTGCTCATAGGCTGTGTACATGTCGACCATGCGGTGCTGGAGCACTTGGAACGAACCGATTGGTACGCCAAACTGCTTGCGCTGGCGCGAATAGTCGACCGTCATTTCATGCGCGACCTTCATCGCCCCGCAGGCTTCGGCGCATTGCGCCGCAGTGGCTTCATCGATCACCTGCTCGATCAAGGTCAGGGCTGCCCCTACTTCGCCGATCAAAGCGTCTGTCGGGACTGCGGCCCTCTCAAAATAGACCTCGGATGCACGGCGTCCATCAACGGTTTCATAGTCGCGCGTAACGATGCCATCGGCGGTTTTGTCGACCACGAAGACCGAAACACCGTGCGTGTCGCAGCGGTCGCCCGAAGTGCGTGCAGTAACGATCAGATGGCTCGCCCATGGAGCGCCAATTACGACGGCTTTGTGGCCGTTGAGCACGTAGCCGTCGCCGTCGTGCTTCGCAGTGGTCTCAAGATCCGCCCAGTCATAGCGCCCGCGTGGTTCAGCATAGGCGAATGCAAACACGCGGCTGCCATCGATAACCCCGCCGATGTGTTCTTCCTTTTGGGCAGGCGTGCCAGCGTGTTTCAAGAACCCGCCTGCGCAGACGACTGCCGGGACAAATGGCTCGACCACCAAGCCCTTGCCGAATTCCTGCATGATCAACATAGAATCTACCGCGCTACCGCCAAAGCCGCCATCTTCTTCGCAGAAGGGCATACCGAGGATACCAAGCTCAGCCAATTGAGCCCATATTTCAGGCCGCCAGCCCGCCTCGCTCGCGATTGCTGCCCTTCGGGTCTCCCAGCCGTATTGTTCACGCACCATGCGCGACAGTCCGTCGCGCACCATCTCCTGTTCCTCATTGAAATTGAAGTCCACGTTTGTGCTCCCGTATCGCCCAGCCGTTTACAGGCCGAGGATCATCTTCGTGACGATGTTACGCTGGATTTCGTTCGATCCGCCATAGATCGAGGCCTTGCGCATGTTGAAATAGGTCGCGGCGGCATGCTGCGCGTACTCTGGTCCGACCGGATACTGGTTAGAACCGGCATCGCCAGG
>JBBKVP010000047.1:0-105358 GCA_037968495.1 Pontixanthobacter sp.
TTGCGTTCTTGCTGCGAGTGTTCGCCAGACAGGGCCACAACGGCAAAGCCGCGTTCCTGCAAAGTGGCATGCAAGCGGCGGACATTGTCCCGCGTGGCGCAGAACAGCATTGCCGTTTCAGCTTCGTGGAAACGCAGCAGGTTTACTACTGCATTTTCGATCTCGGATGGCGAGACGGTGACTGCCTGATAGGAAATATCGCCGTGGCCCCTGTCGTCGCCAACGGTCGAGATACGTAGCGCGTCCTTTTGGTAGCGCTTAGCCAGCGAGACAATCGACTTCGGCATGGTGGCCGAGAACAGCAGCGTCCGGCGAACATCGCCCGTCGCGTCGAGGATTTCTTCGAGGTCTTCGCGGAAGCCCATGTCGAGCATTTCGTCCGCTTCATCTAGCACGGCGGCTTTCAATTCGGACAATTCAAGCGCGCCGCGTTCGAGGTGATCGCGCAGACGGCCCGGAGTTCCGACGACAATATGCGCGCCGTGGCGCAGGTTGCGGCGTTCTTTGCTGGCATCCATACCGCCAACACAGGTCGCGATGCGCGCGCCAGCCTTGGCATAGAGCCATGTCAGCTCACGGCTAACCTGCAGCGCGAGTTCGCGCGTTGGCGCAATTACCAGCGCCAGCGGCTTGTCAGCGAACGGCATCTGGCCATCGGGCTTCAGCAGTTCCGCTGCCATGGCGAGACCGAAGGCAACGGTCTTACCCGAACCGGTTTGTGCCGATACGACCAAGTCGCGGCCAGCGGCTTCTTCCTTGGTCACTGCGGTCTGCACTGGAGTCAACGCTTCATATCCGCGGTTGGTCAGGGCTTCGCCGAGAATCGGCGGTACATTTTCGAAAGTCATTACATACTCAGGGGTCGGCGATACCGCAGGCGCGGTAAGGCAAGGAAAAGTCAGAGATTTTGTGCGGCGGCCCAGCCACTGGCCCAGGCCCATTGGAAATTATATCCGCCCAACCAGCCGGTCACGTCGACGGCTTCGCCGACCACATACATGTTTTGCACCCGTTTGGCTTCCATTGTTTTCGATGAAAGTTCAGACGTGCTAATTCCGCCCACGGTAACCTCGGCTTTGGCGAAGCCTTCCGTGCCATTGGGGGCAAATCGCCAGTCCGCCAGACGCGTGGTTGCCTCGCGCAAGGCAGTGTCTGAGACCCCTTGGATTGGACCATCGAGGCCGATCCGCTCAGCCAGCGTCACGGCCAAGCGAGCCGGAAGATATTCCTTGAGCAGGCCGATAATGCTGGCGCGCGGGTAATCGCGCTTCATGTCAGTAAGCCAATCGGCGTCCATTGCAGGCAGGAAGTCGATGCCGACTTCTTCGCCGTGCTTCCAATAGGAGGAGATTTGCAGGATTGCAGGCCCCGACAACCCTCTATGGGTGAGCAGCGCTGCCTCGCGAAATTCGGTTTTGCCAGCTCTTGCGATTACGTCGGTTGCGACGCCTGACAGCTCGCGGAACAGTACATCCTCTCCGCCAAGTGTAAGCGGGACGAGGGCGGGGCGGGGCTCAACGACTTTAAGGCCAAACTGACGGGCTAGATCATAGGCAAAGCCAGTTGCGCCCATTTTGGGGATGGAAGGGCCGCCGCACGCAAGAACGAAGGACTCGGCCGCGAATATTTCCTTTCCAGCTTTGACGGTGAAGGATCCGTCATCCGCTTGCGTGACTTCATCAACTTCGATGTCGCAGCTGATCGTCACATCGCCTTTGGCGCATTCGGCCAGCAGCATTTCGACTATCTGCTTCGAGGAACCGTCGCAGAACAGTTGGCCCAGCGTCTTCTCGTGCCACGAGATGTCGTAGCTATCGACCAGCGCGATGAAGTCCTGCGCGGTATATCGGCTGAGCGCGGACTTCGCGAAATGCGCATTGGCGGACAGATAACGGTCGGGCGCAACGTCCAGATTAGTAAAATTGCAGCGCCCGCCGCCCGAAATCAGGATCTTCTTGCCCGGTTTCTCGGCGCGTTCGAGCACTAGCACCTTGCGCCCGCGCTGGCCGGCCACAGCCGCGCACATCAATCCGGCGGCACCTGCGCCCAGGATGATAGCGTCATATTGCTGGGTCACGGATTACACTTTCGCAAATGGCGGCAAAATCGCCGGATGCGCGCTTAGGCCAAAGTCTGTGAGAACTAAACCTTCGCGTCTATTTCCGCTCCGACATTTGCTGACGCATAGCGCTTATTATCATTTCTTCGCCGTTTGCCCATTTGACTCCCACCACGTGACAGCCTCTCGTATACGGAGTATCCCTATGTGCGTAATTTTCGGTTTGAGGGGGCGAATTTGTCTTCCTGCTTGGCGAAACTCCTGGCGATGGCCGGATGTTCATCGGTGTCGAGATTGCCAGTAGCCCCGTTCCGGCAATCAGCTCGCTCGGACCGATCGCTGTCATTTGTGACTTTGGCAACAATGGCGGCTTGCTGGTCGGGCAGGAGATTGAGGGATGGAGCAGTATCGATGCAGGGTCGATTGATCTGGAAACACTGATAGATGGTGAAGTCGTCGGCACCCGTACGCCGACTGATTTTCCTAAGGATGCGCTTGATGCCTTGGCATTTTTGCGCGCTCATGCGGAGGATCGCAGGATCGATTTGCCTGCAGGGACCTTCGTTTCCTCCGGTGCAGTTACCGGCGTGCACCAGACACAGGCCGGTGTGTCAGCTGTTTGCCGGTTTGGGCAGTTTGGCGAGGTTCGGATGAAGCTTACCTCAGCGACGCCCATTGAGGGGTGAGGGACTTGCTGTCCTGAGCCCGGCTAAGACTAAGCCGCCGCTGCTTCCCTTTTTGACTTGCTGAATAGATACCAAGCCAACCCTGCCGCTACGAGGCCACCTGCCAGATTGGCGGCTAGCTCGGCAGTGTAGATCGCCTCTGCGCCCCACACGCCGCGCATCAGCAATGCGACAGGCAGCATCATCAGGAAGACCCGGGCAAAGCTCTGGCCCAGTGCGAAGGACGAGCGGTCGATGGCATTGAACGCCCCATTGACCACGATCAACACGCCGAAGCCGGCATAGCCCCAGGCGCTGATCCGCAGATATGTCGCGATCTCGGCAATTAGGGCGGGATCGTCCGAGAAGAAGTCAGCGAACCATTCTCCTGCTACGGAGAGAAGCGCAGCCACGGATAATCCGTAGATTAAGCAAAAAGCGCCCGCTTGGATCAACGCCGAGCGTGAACGGGCATACTGCATTGCGCCCCAGTTTTGCCCGACGATCCCTCCGATGGCAGCCGAAAGTGCTAGCATTGGAACAACGGCAAAACTTTGAAGCCTGCCGCCAGCGCCAAAGCCTGCCACTGCCGCTTGCCCTTCTGCTGCGATCAAGGCCGTGAGGACGGCCAGCCCCATAGGATTGATCGAGTTGGAGAAGGCGGCGGGGCCAGCGACTTTGCCGATGGCGCGCAGACTACGGCCCCAATCCGCTTCCCTGATACGGCGAGGATGGAAATTTATCGCTGTTCCGCGAAGCAGGTAGAATGCCAGCGCGGCACCGACAGCCCAACCCACAATGCTGGCATAGGCGGCTCCGGCGATGCCGAACCCTGCGAAGCCGAAAGCTCCGGTAATAAGCAGCGGATCGAGGATCCAGTTGGTCACGGAATAGGCGACGGCGATCATTGATGTTCGCTTGGCTTCGCCTTGGCCGCGCAACACTCCGTTGACGCCTTGAATGGCGAACAGCAGCGGCAAGCCGAACGCGAATGGCTTCATATAGGTCAGGATGAGCGGCATCAGCGTGTCGTCTGCCTGCATAAGGCGGAACAGCGGCTGGCTCAGGAAAAACAGCAAAGCACAACTGAACAGTCCCAGCCCGATGGCGAAGGCAATGCCGAAATTGCCGCGCCTTGCCGCCTCGTCTTCTTCGCCGCCACCCAAAGCCCGGGCCACGACGGAATTGATTCCGACCGAAATACCGACCCCGAGACTGATGATCGCCACACTGATCGGGAAGATAAATGCGATTGCTGCCAACGGCGCACTACCGAGTTGCCCGATAAAATAGGCATCGACGAGCCCGACGGACATCATTGCCGAAATGCCGATGATCATCGGAAGTGACTGGGAGATCAGATGGCCGCGTATCGGGCCACGTATTAGCTTGGCGTTATCACTCATTACTGTTGCGCCTAATGGCCGCTGAACCTCGGTGCAAAGCAATTCGCGGGATAGCTAAGTCGCATATGCTTGTCGCGGGCGCGCTGCTGGCCCTATATCGTACTCCTATGCCAGGAATGACCATAAACCGCAGGCCGGTCCGCTTCGATCTCGACGCAGATACACCGCTACTGCACGCCTTGCGCGATGCCGCCAATCTGACTGGCACCAAATATGGTTGCGGGGCGGGAGACTGCGGATCCTGCATGGTGTTGGTCGATGGTGAGGCGCTGCGTAGCTGCCTCATCACTATCGGCGAGGCCGAGGGCCGGTTCATTACGACCATTGAAGGCCTCAGTCGCGACAGGTCGCATCCGGTGCAGCAGGCGCTAGTTGCCGAACAAGCGATCCAATGCGGGTTTTGCACGCCGGGCATTGCGATTGCGGCTGCGGCATTGCTGCAGAAAAACTCTGCGCCTTCAAAGGCTGAGATCGAAGAGGCGATCCCAAACCTGTGTCGCTGCGGTGTGTATCCTCGTCTGGTTGCGGCGGTGCAGCGCGCGGGCCGCGTGGCCAATCGTCAAGAAACGATCAGCGCTGCCCCCGCTCCAGGTATTGATGCCGAGGATGCAGCGCGGGCGGTACCAGCAATGGCACCGCCTTCCGAACGCGCCACTCCCACCCAAAAGTGATCAGAGCGTAATCCGCACGCCGACGCTGGCATTCAGCGGTGCAGCGGGCTGGATATTATTGTCGCCATGCGCGCTCGGGTAATATCCCTCGTCAAACAGGTTTTCGACATTGAGCTGCAGCGAAACGCGGTCGTTCACCGTGTAATACGCCGCGACATCGACGCGGATATAGCCGGGTAATGTCACGTCATTGCTGAAAGATGTGAACTGTTCCGACTGGTAGATTACGCCTGCACCCAAGCCCATCTTGTCGCTCAGTGCGTAGCGGCCCCAAGCGGTAATCTGATGTTCGGGCAGTTGCTGCAAGCGTGTGCCAGCATCGATCCCGTCCGTTTCGCTAGTGATCTCGCCGTCCATATAGGCATAGCCGAGATTAACCTGCAAAGCGTCAGTTACGCGGCCCGCCAGTTGCAACTCCACACCCTTGGTGCCGCTTGAACCAGTCAGCACCGTGACGCCGGGATTGAGCGGATCGGAAGCTGTCTGATTGTCACGGTCGAGCTGGAATATGGCTGCAGTCGCCAGCAGATCGGGTCTGATAGCCCATTTTACGCCGGCTTCCAGCGTTTTGAACTCTTCCGGCTCGAGCGTCTCATCGGTAGCGCTCAGGGTCAGGAACTGGTCCCCCGATTGTGGGAGGAAGCTCGTCGCATAACTTGCATAGATCGAAACATTCTGCATCGGTTTGACGATCGCCCCGAAGCGCGGGCTCCAGACATCGTCCTTACGGCTGAATGAATTGGCGCCGATCAGATCGCGTGTGTCGAGGTCGAAACTGTCGAACCGGACGCCGCCGATGAGTTCGAGATGGTCGCCAATAGTGAGCTGTTCTTGAATATAGGCCGAAGTTGTTGTCAATTCAGAGCGCCTCGCGCGCGCAATAGCTGAGAGCGAAACCGGCGGAACAAAGATAACGTCCGCAAGCGCAACGGTTGAATCACCATCAAAAATCGCATTGAAACGGCCGTTTTCCGTATCTTGTGCGGATACTTCGACACCGGCGAGGAACGTGTGTCCGATTGTGCCGAAGCCTTCCGTCCACACAACATTGGCCTGTCCGATGTAGTTTTGGCGCTGGGTAAAGTCCTGATAACCGGATAATTCGACCGTCGTGCCATTGGTCCTGAGCGGCAGGACGTTCGCATATACCTTGTCGTAATCCCCAAATTGTCCGGTTAAATTGACGCTGACCGCATCGCTGAACTTATGTTCGAGCCGAGCGCGAGCGATGTGAACCTTCGCACTGGATGTATTGAAATCCCGGTCACCGAAGAATGTTTCGTCAAAACCCTTAAGCGGTTTGCCATCCAGTGACGGAATCCCGCGGTCGGTAACACGGCTATCATCGTCGTAGCTATATGTCGCAACAAGGCGTGTGTCCGGGCCAAGTTCGAAGGCGAGGGTGGGGCTGATTCCAACGAATCGGCCATCGTAAAAGTCGCGGTGATTGCCGAATTCCTCATAGGTCGCGTTGATACGGCCAGCGACATTTTCGCCTAGCGAGAGGTTGAGGTCTGCGGCAACATCGAACGCCCCGAACGTGTCAATCGAGCCAGAGATGTCGGCGAACTGGTCGCCAATATCGGCGATCTTGCTGACACGGTTGATCGCTCCGCCGCCGCCGCCACGGCCAAAGATCAAGGCGTTCGGGCCTTTCAGGACTTCGATCCGCTCCACATTATAGAGCGAGCGGTAATATTGGGCATCGTCGCGCAGGCCGTCGAGGTAGAAGTCTGCCGTCGTTTCCTGTCCGCGAATGAAAACTTCATCGCGGTGACCTTCGCCGCTCTCCAAGCTAATACCGGGCACATAACGCAACGCGTCATTCAGGCGCGTTACGCCCTGATCTTGGAGCTGATCCTTCGTGATGACAGAGACAGTTTGCGGAACATTGATCAGTGGGGTTGGCGTTTTTGTCGCGGATGATCCGTCTTCGATTCCATAACCGTCGATCTGTCCGATAACGACAACTTCGGCGCCCAGATAGTCGCGGTCCTGCTCCGGCTCGGCCACGGGCGCACTCTCGGCGAACGCAGGCTGGGAAAGCAGGGCACTTGCACTGGCGAGAAGAGCAGTGCGACAGATGGTTATAAGGGGCATGAAATTCCAAGTTGCGAGTCGTTATCAATAGTGAATGTTCTGCTATTGCGACTTGTTCGCAATTGCAACTAGAAAGGTTGGAAATGCGTTGAATCGTTGGCTAAAGGGAGAAAAGCACCTAGAGGATGCATTATGAAAGCTACGATCTGGCATAATCCGAAATGCGGCACTTCACGCAACACATTGGCGATTCTCGAAGCGCGCAATGATGTTGAAGTGACGGTGATTGAGTATCTGAAGCAGCCGCCAAGCGCTGAGAAGCTCGCTCAGCTGTTCAGCGATGCCGGAATGGCAGCCAAGAACGGTCTGAGGCTACGCGGCACCGATGCTGAAGAGCGCGGCCTTAACAAAGCGGACGATGCGACTGTCATTGCAGCCATGGTCGCTGATCCTAAACTGATCGAACGCCCGCTGGTTGAAACCGGCAAAGGCGTGCGCCTGTGCCGTCCGAAGGAACGCGTCAAAGAAATCCTCTAGGGAGGATCAATCCCCTCGGGCGGCCAATACTTCGTCGCTGTCGAGGCTTCTCCAGCCAAGCACATAAACCAGCACGCATAGGCCAGCGATAATGCCGAAGCCCAGGTCTGCGTGATGACCGTATAGCCAGACGCCGAGTGCAGGACCGACGATGTAGGCCGCGCCGTTCACTGAGGCGACAATGCCGCTAACCTGTCCTTGCTCTGCACGGGTCACGGCCAGTGATGTGCCGGCGGTAAATCCGGGCCGGTAGAGTCCGAAGCCCAGCGATGCGACGGAAAAACCCAGCGCGATCGTGTGCAGCTCTTGTGCGAAAGACAGCATTGCGACGCCAAAGACAGCCATCGCCATTCCCCAAAGGGTGGAAGAACGGGGGCCGAGCTTCAGCCCCGGAATGATCCCCCATTGCGCCAGCAGAGTTGCCAGTGCTCCGGACATCAGCACCAAACCGATAGGACCTGTCCCGGCATCAGGATCAGCGCGCAGACCAAGCCTATCGAGGACGAGGAAGCCGGAAATCCCCAGGATCATAGCTTGCGCATGCCCGCCGACGAGACCCGCCACCAGCCATGGCCTGAGCCTTGTGTCGAGCCATTTTAGCTCGGGGATCACGGCTTCCGGTTCGCTGGAAACGGGCGCTGGCTTGGCGAGCGTGGGTTCATCCTCGTCGCTGCCGGTGCTCTCATCGTCGGAGTTGTAGCGCGACGCGGCGCTGGCGCTGTAAGGCGCGCCCACAATACTTCCTCGCGCGGCATAGGTGGGATCGTCGCCCGGCAGGCGCAGGCGCAGAGCGACGAGCACTAATGCGCCGAATGCGGCAAAAATCATGAACGGCCCGACGAGGCCCATCGGCTGGAATACTAACAATGGCGCAAGCGCAGGACCGATTACCGTGCCAAGGCCAAAGCTGGAGGCGATGAGCGCCATCGCCTGCGTCCGCTGCGAGCGCGGGGTTCGGCTAGCAACATAGGCTTGGACAGCAGGCGGAGCAGCAGATCCAAAGCCGCCATAAAGGCTGCGCGCGGCAGCAAACAGCAGCAGCGTGGCCGTGGCGGACAACCAGCCATAGAGGCCCAGCCATAGGAGCAGGCCGCATAGCGCCAGCGAGACTATGAAGCCGATCAGACCCAGCGCCATCATCGCCTTGCGACCACGCCGGTCGGAGCGCTTCGCCCAGAACGGTGCCATGATCACCCACAGCAGTGCCGACCAGCTATAGGCCAGACTGATCCAGACATCGTTGACCTTCAGCGCCGTGCCGATGGAAGGCATTACCGATTGCATCGCGGTGTTGCCTGCTGCGGTCACCAGCATCACCATGAACAGCAAAGTCATCCGTTCGCGCGAGATCGGCTTGGCCTGATTGCCCAAGGGTGGGGCCAAGGTTTCGGCGGATTGCGAAGGAGAAGTCATCGGCAAATCCGCTACGCCGCGAAGGTCGCGGTTGCAATGGCCCGTCTTATTTGCGAACGCCTGTCGACGGCACAGCGCTGCTTTTGCAGCATGCGCGATTCAAGGGCGCAAATAACACAATGAACGGATCGGAAATGACAACACCGGCCAAGACCGGCAATTTTCGGCGGCGCTTTATGGAGGCACTCGGACCGCTTGGCGTGTTCTTCGAGGGCTTTCTGGAAGAGCCGCGCATGGTCGGTTCGATCATTCCATCCTCGCGCTTCACTATCCGCAAAATGCTGGGGCCAGTGAAATGGGATGAGTGCAAACTCTTCGTAGAATACGGGCCGGGTGTTGGCACGTTCTGCCAGCCAGTGCTCGAACGTCTGCGTCCGGACGGCGCGCTGATCGTGATCGACACCAACCCGCTATTTATCGACTATCTCAACCGCACGATTACCGACAGCCGTTTCACTGCCGTACTTGGCTCTGCGGCAGATGTTGTGACAATCGTTCGCGATAATGGACACGACCACGCCGACTATGTGCTGTCAGGCCTGCCGTTTTCAACGCTGCCCGATGGTATCGGCCCGGCAATCGCCGAGGCAACATACAATGTCCTACGCCCTGGCGGCGCGTTTCTGGTTTATCAATTCTCCGGCAAGGCACGTGACTTCATGACGAAGCACTTCACCCGCATCGATGCAGGGTTCGAAGCGCTGAACATCTTGCCATGCAAATTGTTCTGGGGCTGGAAAGAGAGCGCGGCCTAAGCGCCGCGCCCGTCTCCCACTCGCGCAATCACTCGAAAGTTTCGCTGACTGCCGAAGGCGAATCTCCTGCCAACTGCCGGTATATCGCGGCAAGTATTGCTGCGCCGACTGCGCCTGAAACGGCGTTCATCAGAGCGGCGACGAGGCCATTGCCAATTGTAGCGACCGAAGCGCCACCCGCGGCAAAGCCCAATCCAAAGATCATGCTCACAATCGATGTGATGATGAGCAGCGGAATGAAGATCAATAGTGAGAACAGCAGAATGCGGAGGCTGTTACCCTTGGTCAAAGCCCAAGACCGGCTGAGAGCCTTGATCGGGTTTGTCACGCCCTCGATGATCATCACCGGTGCAACCTGCGAAAACTTCACTACTAGATAAATTGCTACTACCGCTGCCAGCAGACCTGTGACGAAGGCCACCACCGCAATACCTGTCAGCGCGCCAATTGCGATCAGCACGACGGCGATCAAACCAATGGCAAAGCCCATCAGCAGCACCGTTACAAAGTATGGCAGCAAGCGCGCTGCACCAATCCCGATAGCCTCGCCGACCGTCGGACGATTGTGATCGGTGAATAGCGCGAGCAGCGAAAGCGTGCCGAGATACTGGATGATCCCAAGAACGGTGAATACCCACCAATAGCTGCGGAAAGCCCCTCGCATCGCGGCCATCATCGCATCGGGATTCTCGGTTTCGCCGAACTGGCCCTGCATAACTGCGGTGACTTCCGGCATGGTGAGCATCACGACCAGATAGGGAAGGAAGAAGAACACTCCGGCCACGATCATAACGACGTCTTTGTTACCGCCGATCAGTGATGTGATCGTGTTCCAAGCCTTGCTAAAGTCGAGTTTCATGCTGCCCCTCCTAATTTCAGCTCTTGATAAGCGAATTAAGTGGGGGCAGGCAATCGCGATGGCCCACCCTTTACCCGATAGTATTGATCTGAGGCGCGAGAGCACCTTGATGCCCTATCGCGAAACGCTGGATGAAATGACTGCGCGAAACGCCGCAATCCATGCAGGCGATGCGCGTGAATTGCTGTGGCTGCTGGAACATCCACCAGTCTATACCGCTGGCACCAGCGCAGGTGAGGGCGAGCTACTCGATCCGCGTTTCGAGGTTGTCGAAACCGGGCGGGGCGGGCGTTACACTTATCATGGACCGGGGCAGAGGGTCGGCTATGTCCTGCTCGATCTATCGCGCCGGGCAAAGGATGTGCGCGGTTTTGTTCATGCGCTCGAGGGCTGGGTCATTGCTACGCTGGCAACATTCGGCGTTGAAAGCTGGCGCGCGGAGGGCCGTGTGGGCATCTGGACGTACGGCCCCGACGGCGGCGAGGCAAAGATCGGTGCAATCGGCGTACGCGTGCGGCGCTGGGTCACGATGCACGGCTTCGCAGTAAACCTGTCACCCGATTTGTCGCACTTCGGAGGCATCGTGCCATGCGGGATCGCCGAATTTGGTGTCACCAGTCTGGCCGATTTGGGGATAGAGGTTGCGCCGGAGGAGTGGGATGAGGCATTGCTCGCGCAGGCACCGGCATTCCTCGCCGCGCTAGAGCCGCAAGGAATGGAACAAGGCATATGACAATCCGCAAAACTGCCACTTTGGCCGTTTTCCTCGCTCTTCTACTGGCAGGATGCGGCGATGATCGTGCACCCGAGGCGGCGAAGTCCGGCGACGTGGGTGAGCTAACCGGTGGCACGATCAACGATGACATGCTGCCGCTTGCCGAAGTTCAATCGCAATCACCGATGGTCAAGAGTGAACCGAGTTCGGACGACGATGATGCCAGTGAGGATTCTGACGCAGAAGCTGACGCCTCTACTGACGCGGATTCTGGCGCCAATTCTGGCGCCGATTCTGGCGGGGGTGAGAATTAACCCCACCCCGTCGCCCAAATTTGGCTAGGCAGCGGGCGCTTCGGCCATTTGTTTTTCAAGTGTCGGATAATCGATATATCCAGCTGGTCCGGGCAGATACCAGCTCTGCGGCACGTCCACATTGGGCGCGAGTTCAGCGCCGATTTTGATCCGGTGCGGCAGGTCAGGGTTGGAGATGAACGGCCTGCCGAACGACACTGCATCGCAGCGGCCACTCGCGACATCCTTGGACGCCTCCTCCCCTGTATAGTCGCTGTTGAGAACCAGCGGGCCTGAATATATCTTGCGGATCACATCATCTTGTTGCGGCACATCGGTTGATCCAAAGGTGCCTTCTGGCCCTGGTTGGCGCAGTTCTAGGAACGACAGATCCAGATCCTCGACCACCTGAGCGGCAGCGCCGAACAATGCTGATGGTTCCGGATCGTCAGCACCCTGCGTATCGCCGTTCGGGGAAAGGCGAACGGAGGTGCGGTCAGCGCCCCAGACATCCACTAGCGCAGTTAAAACTTCGCGCAGCAAGCGTGTGCGGTTTGCGATACTGCCACCATATTCGTCGGTGCGCAGGTTAGTGGTGCTGCGCAGGAACTGGTCGATCAAATACCCATTGGCACTGTGCAATTGAACACCGTCAAACCCGGCTTCCTTCGCATTGATCGCGGCCTTGCGGTAATCTTCGACCAGGCGGGCAATTTCGTCGACGCTTAGCGCGCGGGCCGGCTGGTGATCCTGACGGCCGGTTGGCGTGTGTGCATGGCCCGGTGCAGTTGTGGCGGATGCCGATACGCCGGGTTCACCGTCAAGGAAATCGGGATGCACGATCCGGCCCATATGCCACATCTGCAGCACGATCCGGCCACCTGCTTCGTGGACTGCTTTGGTCACAGGCTTCCAGCCTTGCACCTGCTCTGCCGACCAGATGCCCGGTGCGTTCGGCCAGCCCAATCCTTCGCGGCTGACTCCGGTCGCTTCGCTGATAATCAGCCCGGCGCTGGCGCGTTGGCGGTAATATTCAACCATCATTTCGCCCGGAACGAAGCCTGCTTCGGCACGGCCGCGTGTAAGCGGAGCCATCAGGATGCGGTTTGGTGCCGTAATCGCGCCGAGTTTCAGCGGTTGGAAGAGGTTGTCGTTCAAGGGATAGGCCTTTCTGTAATTGGCTTTCGTGGTTCAGCAGCTAATGACGCGGAATGAGGAATACAACCGAGCCAATACTTAAGGCCGCTCAAGAAACGATTTCCGAGCCGCCGCGCTGGCTCGCATTGGCCGCGTTGCTGGGCGGCAATGCTGCATTGGCTTTGGGTCCGTGGTTCGTCCGGTTGGCTGATACGGGGCCGGTCTCTGCGGGTTTCTGGAGGCTCGCCATCGCCTTGCCATTCCTGTTCTGGTTGGCGCGGAGGGAGCAAGGCGGCGGCGTGTCGATTTCGCGCGGTGTATGGCTTCTTACAATCGGTGCAGGTGTCTTCTTCGCTTTGGATCTTGCAAGTTGGCACATCGGGATCGAGCAGACACGACTCGGCAATGCGACTTTGTTCGGCAATTCGGGCAGCGTGCTGATCATGGCGTGGGGCTTGATCATGCTCAGGCGGCGGCCCGGTGCAGGTGAGCTCATCGGAATACTCGCAGCGCTTGCTGGGGCGGCGATCCTGCTAGGCCGCAGCCTCGATATCGACCCGCGCTATCTGGTGGGCGACCTGTTCTGCATTCTCGCCGGGTTCTTCTACACCTTCTACATCCTGTTCCTGCAACGCGCTCGCAACACCTACGGAAACTGGACGTTGCTCAGCTGGTCCAGCCTTGCCGGCGCGCCGATTATGCTGCTGATCGCGTTGCTACTGGGCGAACAAGTGATGCCCACCGTTTGGTGGCCGGTCATCGTGCTGGCCCTATCCAGCCAGCTTTTGGGGCAAGGGCTGCTCGTATGGTCGCTCAAGCACTTCCCGCCGCTGATAATCGGTATGGCCCTGCTGACACAGCCGGCAATCGCGGCGCTGGTCGGCTGGCTGCGTTTTGATGAATCGCTTGGCCCGCTTGATATGCTTGGAATGGCGCTGGTTGCCGCCGCTCTCGTCCTTGCCAGAACGCGCAATCGATCGATTACTCCGTCCGTTGCGGCCAAGCCCTAGCGCGCAATCGCTTCCGCGAAGCTAGCGTATCGGGCTTCGATTTCCGCCAGATCAGGACCGGTGATATTGTCGCGGACCTGCTCGATAAGCAGATCGCCCTCATTCTCCAATTGTTTGCGACGGGTCTCGTCGTCCAGCGTGGTTGCCGCGTTCACGATCGTGTCCAAGAAGACAAGGCTCGCAATCCGGCTCGTGGCCACAGCGCCGCGCATCGCACCCATACCGCGCTTGAGAAAGTGCTCGTAATTGTCATCAATTAGGATGAGTTGGTTTTCCTCATCATCGTCGCCCTGATCGACATCTGTCCGCACGCGTAGGTCGCGTTGGCCCAACTGCGCCGTTGCCGCACCAAGCCAGTGGAGCGATGTGACGGCGGTAAACGGATCATTTACCCCCGGCGAAAGCGCACGCAGACCGATCTCGACCAATTCGTCGATCAGGAACTGCATGTCCTGCGATGTTGTCCGGATCGCACCAAGCCCAAGGCACTGGCGGATTTCGTCTCCTGGCAGTTCCTCCTCGTGATCGTGATCTTTCCAATAAGCGACCGGCATTGCGGGATGCACAAAGTCGCCGGTCCGTACTGCCAGCATCAGCTTGCCATTCTCTTTCTTCGCGATGCTACGCAAAGTCTTGAAATCGATCATCTGAATATAGCCAACTTCACTCGACAAAACTGGGATTCCTCCCGGCCGAGCGATTTGCACTGCACCGCGATTTGGACTGCGGAAACGGCTGTCGATTTCAGTAAGCAGCCGCCTGCCAATGCCTTCAAGAACGGTATTAATACGGATCGAGGCGGGGATATGGTTGAGGAAGAAGACCAGAACCATAATTGAAATGACGACCAAGATGAACGCCACGAGGAGCGACAGTTGTGGTACGAAGCCGGGCAGAGAGTTTGAACTCTGGCCGATTAGCGAAGCCTCATCCTCGCCTCGGACGCTGCGTAAAACAGTAATTGCGTAAACGAAGGTTCCGATGAACGTTGCAAGGCTGAGCTGATTGCCGCGGTCTTCCATGAAATTGGTCAGCAAACGCGGACCATAATTTCCACTGGCATAGGCAACTGCAGCGATGGTGATGGAAAACACCGTTGACGCAACGCCGATCATCGACCCCGCGATGACGGTAAGGATATTCCTTGCGCCATCAGATCTAGCCTCATCGATCCAGCTGATATTGTTCAGAAAGTCCGCGTAGCCATTCCTGTCGAGATAGACGGTCAGGAGTGCCAGCAAAAAGGAAAAGAAACTGAATAGAGCGGGATAGAACCAATAGCTCGCGTTTACATCATGCCAAAGCGACCGCAATTGCGCGATCATACTGCCTGCTCCAATGCCGAACTCCGGCCCGCTACAATAACCTTCGCCCGTCGATTGCCGTTTGCCATATTATTGCTCCCCAAACGCGTTTCTTGGTCATTAACGCCAAACGACGCGAAGGGTTGCGCAAATTCAGCTCTTACGCGCGGCCCAAATCACCCTTACCGACAGTTCCCCCGGCCATTTCGAGCATTTTGTCGAGGCTTCCTTTGGCCTTCAGGCGCAAGCTTTCCTCGATTTCGATGCGCGGCTCCAGATCGCGGAGGGCGGTGTAGAGCTTCTCCATCGTGTTGAGCGCCATATAGGGGCAGATGTTGCAGTTGCAGTTGCCGTCTGCACCCGGCGCGCCGATGAAGCTCTTGTTCGGCAGCGCCTTTTCCATCTGATGGATGATATGCGGCTCGGTCGCGACGATTAGCGTGTTGCCTTCAAAACTCTCGGCATATTTCAGGATGCCACTGGTCGATCCGACATAATCGGCATGCTCGACAATATGCGCCGGGCATTCGGGATGCGCGGCAATTGGGGCATCGGGATGCTTTTCGCGCAGCTTGAGAAGTTCGGTTTCGCTAAACGCCTCGTGGACGATGCAGACACCGGGCCACAGGAGCATATCGCGGCCGAACTTGCGGTTGAGATAGCCGCCCAAATGCCGGTCAGGGCCGAAGATGATCTTCTGACTTTCCGGAATTTTCTGCAGGATCGTTTCCGCGCTTGAACTGGTGACGATTACATCGCTCAATGCTTTCACTTCGGTCGAGCAATTAATGTAAGTGAGCGCGATGTGATCAGGATGCGCCTCGCGGAAAGCCTTGAACTTATCGGGCGGGCAGCTGTCTTCGAGGCTGCAACCGGCATCCATATCGGGCAGCACCACGATCTTTTCTGGAGACAGGATTTTGGCCGTGTCTGCCATGAATTTCACGCCGCAAAAGGCGATGACATCGGCGTCGGTCTCGGCGGCCTTTTGGCTTAGCTGCAGACTGTCACCGACATAATCGGCTATGTCCTGAATTTCCGGGCGCTGATAGTAATGCGCCAGAATGATCGCATTGCGGTCTTTACGCAGGCGATTGATCTCGGCGATCAGGTCGGTGCCGGTCGGAAGTTTGGATTCGACGCTCATTTAGTCACTTTCTCGCCATCGATGCGGACATTCACGGTAACGCTGCCATATCCGGCAACTTGCAACGGTATAGCCAGATTTTGGCGGATTGCATCCTTTGCTGCATCGCGCGCAAGCCCCAGCAGGATTGGATTTCCCGCCTGAGTCACTGCCTGCTGCTCGGCGAGCTGCGTATTCTTGCGCGTCAGATTGTCCTGCGCGTCGCGGCTGATCCAAATGCCTTCACGCAGATATTGCGCTTTGCCCTCGTCCAGATTGGGCTTGCCAACCTTTATTGCGGGAATTTGGACGTCGAGCGTTTCGGTTTCTTCGTCCCACTTGAGTCGGCTGGCATCCATAGCTGACAGATCGAGAGTGTAATCGACCCGCGCGGGGATCACAGCGACTTGGCGGCTCTGGATCGTGCCAAACAAACGGCTGTCATTGCTCGCCACCACAGGGGCAAGCTGGGCGGAAAATACTGTCAGCGTGTTTTGTTTCTCGAATGCCACCAAGCTGGTCGCGAGCGGATCGCCAAGGTCTTGTGGCCCAAATGCCTTCCAACCGAGCCATGCGATTACCGCCAATGCCACAATGAAGAGCAACCAAGGCACACCCTGAACACGCGCAAGCGATTGTTCGCGAGGGACTTCAGGTGCGAGGGTGTCTTGCTCGGAGTGTTTTACAGTATTTGCCATATATCATCTGAACGGGCGACCATGCCTCTGCGTTCCATGTCCAGCAAATGCGCTTTCACGCTCATGCCGGCAGCACCAACTAGTCGTTCGTCTAGGCCCTTGTACATTAACGGCACCATCGCTTCGATTGCCGTGGCTCCTTCGCTTAGCAGACGGGTGATCTGATTCTCGCGCTGACGCCGGTGACCGATCATGCCGCGAACTAATTGGCGAGGGTTTGTGATGGCCGGGCCATGTGCCGGATAATAAACTTTGTCCACGCGCTGGTAGAGCTTGTCGAGGCTGAGCATATAGTCGCCCATATCGCCATCGGGCGGCACAATAACGCTGGTCGACCAGCCCATCACGTGATCGCCGGTGAATAGTGCGCCGCTTTCCGCGACTGCGAAACACAGATGGTTCGATGTGTGACCTGGCGTGTGGACGGCAGTGAGGGTCCATCCGGTACCGGTCATGCTTTCGCCATCCTCCAGCACTCGGTCTGGGGCGTAAGTCTTGTCGAACGGGGCGTCGGCGCGCGGGCCGTTGTCATTGAGCACAAGTGGAGCGCAACCGACAATTGGAGCGCCTGTCCGCTCGGCCAATGGCACTGCAGCTGGCGAATGGTCGCGGTGCGTATGGGTGCACATAATAGCAACGATCTTCGCGTCACCAACTGCGGCCAGAATGGCTTCGATGTGGTCCGTCTCGTTTGGCCCCGGGTCGATTACTGCCACGTCACCCGCGTTGCCGACCAGATAGGTCTGCGTGCCCGTGTAAGTATAGGGCGACGGATTGGGCGCGAGCACGCGGCGGACCAGTGGTTCGGGTGTTTCGACTAGGCCGGTGGGCCAGGGTTTGGGCGGTGCCTTCATAAAGCCTGATATGGTGCGCGAAGACGGGAATGTCGAGTTCGGCTCTCGACATCATTCGATTGCGCAGCCAAAGTTTACCTATGAGCAAAGACATAATCCTCGTCATCGATGCCGGAACTACATCGACTCGTGCGATGCTGTTTGCGCGTGATGGCAGTGTGCATGGCACCGAGCAGGCGGAACTGACGCAGCACTATCCCCGGCCGGGCTGGGTAGAGCATGATGCCGGAGAGATCTGGGAGCGCACGCTAGCTTGTGCGCGGGCCGTGGTTTCCAATTCAGGTACAGAGAATATCGCCGCAATCGGGATCACGAACCAACGTGAAACCGTGGTCGCTTGGGACCGCGAGACAGGCGAGGCGTTGACCCGCGCTATTGTCTGGCAGGACCGGAGGACGGCTGATTCCTGCGCAGAACTGAAGGAAGCGGGCCGCGAGGCAATGGTACAGGAACAGACGGGTCTGCTGCTCGATCCCTATTTCTCTGGCACGAAGATGCGTTGGATGCTCGACAATGTCGCTGCCGTTCGTGAGGCGTCAGACGCTGGCACTCTTGCATTCGGCACAGTAGAAAGCTGGCTCGTCTATAAACTCACCGGCGGCGCTACCCATGTTAGCGATGCCAGCAATGCCAGCCGAACTCTGCTCCTGCCGTTACTAGGTGATGATTGGAGCGAAGAGCTTTGCGAGCTGTTTGGCGTGCCCCGCGAAGCATTGCCACGGGTGGTCGACAACGCCGGTACCATTGGTACCACAGCGGCCGATATATTTGGCACGCTTATTCCAATCACCGGCCTTGCGGGCGACCAACAGTCGGCGACTATTGGGCAGGGATGTCTGTCGCCGGGTGACAGCAAAGCCACTTACGGCACTGGCGCGTTCGTGCTCACCAACAAAGGACAGGAGGTTCCGCGATCCGGCCACCGGCTGCTCGGGACCGTGCTGTATCAACTTGGCGGCAAGCGAACATATGCCCTCGAAGGATCGGTGTTTGTTGCGGGAAGCTTGGTGCAATGGCTCCGCGACTCGCTCGGGATAATCGGCAGCGCAGCAGAAACCGAGGAACTGGCCCGTTCGGTCGAAGACAGCGGCGAGGTCGTGATCGTGCCTGCCCTGTCAGGTCTTGGCGCGCCGCATTGGCGCTCCGACGCGCGCGGTGTGATTGCCGGCCTCAGTTTCGCTAGTGGCAGACCCCAGATTGCCCGCGCCGCTTTAGAAGCAATGGCGCATCAAACGCATGATCTGGCCGAGGCCTTTGCCGCCGATGGCGCGGCATGGACCAGCCTAAAGATCGACGGCGGGATGAGCGCGAATAACTGGATGGCGCAAGACTTGGCGGGCATCATGAACTTGCCAGTCGAAAGGCCTGAATTTGTTGAGACTACAGCTTTAGGCGCTGCGATGTTGGCCGGTGTCGGTTCAGGTATGTTCGCGTCGCTTGAAAATGCGGCGCATTCCATGCGCGGCAATGTGGATCATTTCACACCCGAGATGGATGATGCCACGCGTCAGCAGCGTCTGGCCCGCTGGCGCAAGGCGCTCGTTGTCGCCTAACTACCGCCGGGCGATTTCGCGGCCCAGCCTGTGATGCAGCCGGTGGATAGCCGCCGGGTGCATCGTGAATTTCTCGCGCCAAGCGCGGTCGAGGCGGGCAATGCGTGCGTGGAATTTCTCGGTGCGCTGGACCAGTTCCTGCAATTCTGCGCTCAGCATAACCAGTTGCTCAGGATCTGAAGGATTGTCGGAAGGCAGGTTGCCATGACGCCGCAACTGAAACTCACTCAGGTCACCCGAAAAATGGGCCCGGCGATTGAGCAGCCATGCCAGCGTATGCATCATCCGCGTGGTTGTCCGCAGCCCTTCACACGAAAGCGCGATCCGCGCCAGATCGTCGCCCGTTTCGCCGCCAACCAGCTTGCCGTCGACCTGAAAAGCCGCTCGCACTTCGTCGGCGAGCAGCAGAGCCTCGCTGTAAAGCATTTCCACAATGTGCGGATTGATATTGGCTGGCTTGATCATGCGTTCCCAAGCGCTAGGCCCGCAAGGCCCGCAAAGCCAAGAGCAACGGCCGCTTTTCCACGCCCCGATTCGGGACTGTCCCGAATGGGAACGCTTTGGAACGGATAGAGCGTCAACCGCTCAAGCAAGAATGTCGGGAAGCAGGTAATCTTCAAAGACGGAGATCTGGTCCTTGAGGCCTAGTTTGCGCTTTTTGAGCCGCGCAATCTGCAACTGGTCTTGTGAACCCGCAGCCGTGAGTGCGTCGATTGCAGCGTCGAGATCGCGGTGTTCGGTGCGAAGCACGGCGAGCCGCTTGCGCATTTCTTCCTCACTCACGAATTCTCTCCTGCAGGCTAGGCCAATGATGTCCAAGTGACGTTCTGACGATATTCTATCGCGTATAAACAGCCAGTAATCGCTTAACGCAAAGGAAAGGCTTCGCAAGGCATGTTGTTTGTGTTTGATTGTGATTGCACGGCTCGGCCGTCAAAACCCGAGTCGGAGCGTATCGTCGCAACCGAAAAGGAGCCTTTGATGGAAACGTCTCACGCAACCGCCCTACACAGCAAGCATGCCGGCCTGGAAGCCCGCATTCGTGATGAACAAAAGCGGCCGCATCCTGATGGGGCTACGATCCACGAGCTCAAGAAAAAGAAACTCCGTATCAAGGAAGAACTCGCTCATATCTGAGAGTTCTTCCGCTGCGGTATAATCGGCCAGCCTAGCCGGATCATGCAAAGAAATAACGCTACCTGCCATGACCTTGGGTCATTCCCTTGTGATATGATTTGAGGTAGGTCGTTCGCATGAAAGCCGCCGCTTCAGCCCGGACAATCCTCAGCCGCCTTCACGAGGTGATGGCATCGCGCACCCATGCGCAGGGCAAGCTGGATCAGGTGGTCGAGATTATCGGCGAGGAACTCGATAGCGAGGTCTGCTCGATCTACCTCCTGCGCGAAGGGGCGTTGGAACTGTTCGCCACCCGCGGCCTCAACCAGAGCGCGGTCCATGTGACGCGCATGGGGATTGGCGAAGGGCTGACCGGCGCAATTGCCGACCGGGTCGAAACCCTCAATCTGGCGGAAGCCGCCGCGCATCCCGACTTCGCCCACCGCCCCGAAACCGGGGAGGATATGTACCATTCCTTCGCCGGTGTCCCGATTGTCCGGCGCCAGCGTTCCATCGGCGTGCTGAATGTCCAGCATGTCGAGCCGCGGCGTTATGAAGAAGTCGAGATAGAGGCTTTGCAGACTGTGGCCATGGTTCTGGCAGAACTGATCGACAATGCCGGGCTGGTTGACGGCGAAAATGTCGGCTCCGGTCCCGGAACGCTGACCGAAGCGGTCCAGCTTGAAGGGCAGCCGCTGGTCAAAGGGCTGGCGAGCGGCATCGCGGTCTATCACCAGCCGCGCATCAATATCGAACAAACGGTCGCTGAAGATACCGAGGCGGAGCGGCAGCGGGTTTATCTCGCCTTTGACCGCATGCGCGAACAGATCGACCAGATGGCCAGCCAGGCAGAATTTGGCGTTGGCGGGGAAACCGAGGAAGTCCTCGAGACCTATAAGATGTTCGCCTATGATGAGGGCTGGGGCCGCCGGATCAACGAAGCCATCGACAGCGGACTAACTGCAGAGGCCGCAATCGAGCGCGTCCAGCAACGCACAAGGATGCGGATGCGCGAAATATCCGATCCGCTGTTGGCCGACCGGATGCATGATCTGGAAGATCTCGCGAACCGCTTGCTCAGGATCGTCTCGGGCCAGCTCGGCACGGCCGCGACCAAGGGTATCCGCGAAGACACCATATTGATCGCGCGCAATCTGGGCCCCGCCGAACTGCTCGAATATGACAAGCGCCGCTTGAAAGGTGTGGTGCTGGAAGAAGGCTCGCTCACTTCGCATGTGGTGATTGTGGCGCGGGCGATGGGCATTCCGGTGCTGGGCAATGTGAAGGGCCTGCGCGGGCAATTGCGCGAGGGTGACCAGATCTTGCTCGACGCGGACAAGTCGCTGGTGATGCTGCGCCCGACGCAGCAGGTGATTGATGCATTCCAGGGGCGGTTCGCCAAGAACCGCGAGCGCGCGGTTGCTTATGCCGCCTTGCGCAAGGTCGAACCCTTTACCCGCTGCGGCACGCGCATCCATGTGCTGATGAATGCTGGCCTGCGCGATGATATGGCCGCGCTCAGCCTGTCGGGCGCGGACGGTATCGGGCTGTTTCGCACCGAATTCCAGTTCCTCGTTTCCGCCACGTTGCCAGCGCGCGACCGCCAGACAAGGCTTTACCGCGACGTGCTCGATGCGGCGGGTGACAAGCCGGTGATCTTCCGCACGGTCGATATTGGCGGCGACAAGGGCGTGTCCTACCTCAACAGCGAACATGCATTGCGTGAGGAAAACCCTGCAATGGGTTGGCGCGCCTTGCGGCTGGCGATGGAGCGTGAGGGGCTGCTAAAGGCGCAAGCCCGCGCCTTGCTGGAGGCGTCAGCGGGCCGCAATCTCAATGTCATGTTCCCGATGGTGTCCGAACCGTGGGAATTTGACGCGGCCAAAGCGGTGTTCGAAAAACAGATCAAATATCTCCAGGACCGCAAGAAGGTCCTGCCGGACCAGATCCGCTATGGCGCGATGCTGGAAGTGCCAGCGCTGGCCGAAGTGCTGGATATTCTGGTGCCGAAATTGTCCTTCATTTCCATCGGCACCAATGACCTCACGCAGTTTCTGTTTGCCGCTGACCGGGCCAATCCCAAACTGGCGGAACGGTATGACTGGCTCAGCCCGGCAATCCTCCGCTTCTTGCGCCGGATTGTGCAAAACACAATAGGCAGCGGGATCGATGTGGCGGTATGCGGAGAGATGGGTGGGCGCAGGCTGGAAGCGTTGGCTCTGCTCGGTCTTGGCATACGCCGTCTGTCGATCACGCCGGCCGCCGTAGGCCCGATCAAGGAATTGGTCCGCAAGGTCGATCTTGCCGAAATCGGTGAAGCGATGAATGGTTGGCTGCTTGCTCCACCAGATGATATGCGGGCGGCGATGCTTGCGTGGGCTGAAGAGCGGGGCATCGAAACAGATTGAATGTGCTTTTTGGGCGTTACACTACAATTCAGTAAGCGCTTTGAGAGCTTCGTCGTGCAAGAGGGCCATTCCGTCGCAGCCGGAACTTTCCGTGAAATTGCGCGCTTGACTTGATGGGCTAGGAATCGTTGTCATGCGCCAGCGGGGCACTTCCCATATTTTCGCCCAAATTACTGGGGAGCCATAATGGCTGACGAAGAAGAATTTCATGAAGAACAGCTGCCGCTTGGCGGTGTCGGCGAACAATTGCGTGTGGCTCGTGAGGCTAAGGGCCTGTCAGTTGCACAAGTTGCTGCTGAAACGCGGATCAATGCACAGCATCTTGGGCTGATTGAGGCAGGCAAATTCGCGAAGCTGCCGGGACGCACATATGCAGTGGGCTTTTCCCGAACTTATGCGCGGATGGTCGGCCTTGATGAAATTGAAGTTGCCGATCTGGTGCGCGAAGAACTCAACATCGCGAACGCTGAAGATCCGCGCGGCGGCGCGACATTTGAACCCGGCGATCCGGCCCGTGTGCCATCAGGCAAGTTGGCATTTGCCATGCTGTTTGCTGCCGTATTGCTGATGGTTGGCGGCTATATGTTCTTCAAACCTTACCTCGCCCCTGGAGCAGACTTGCCGGCCTTGCAGGACGAACAAGTCGCATTGGCCACGGCGGGAGCGGACGATGCTGATGCCGCCGCTGATGCGCCTGCTGGCGGCGCGGTGGTTTTCACGGCGCTGGAAGAGGGCGTCTGGGTCAAATTTTATGACGTAAACGGCAGTCAGCTTATGCAAAAGCAAATGGCGTTGAACGAAAGTTACACCGTGCCCAGCGATGCGGAAGGACCGCAGATTTGGACAGGACGTCCTGACGCTTTGGCCATTTCGATTGGCGGCAAGGCGCAACCCAAATTGGCGGATGAACTGACTACGGTGAAGGACGTCGCTGTGACTGCACAGGCGTTGCTGGCACGGGCAGCGGAGACTTCCTCAGCGCCCGATCAGCCGGCTGTTCCGGCAACCGGGACCTAGGTTCTATCCCCAAGCTCGCGATCGCACGCTCGACAATGGGCGCTTCCTTCGGCAAATATGGTTAATCATTCAGCGCTGGTTCGGCCAAGTGTGGCTAGGCACGCGCAATCAACGGATACAGGAGCACGAAATATCATGCGTAACCTGATCGGCCGGACCGGCCTTTCTAGCTTGGCGGCTTTTGCAATATTGGGCTCTGCCACCGCGGCAACTGCCCAAGACAACACGTCTTTGCGGGTGGACAAGCTCGAATCCGAAGTTCGCGCGATCCAGCGTAAAGTGTTCCCGGGCGGCGCTGGCCGCTTCTTTGAGCCAGAAATTGGCGCATCGCAGTCGGTCCAGACACCCATTGCGGGATCGACTACTGCGGTAACGGACATCCTTGTCCGGTTGGACGCGCTGGAATCGCAGATGCAGCGGCTGACGGCGCAAACAGAAGAGAACACAAACGGCATTGCTCAGCTTTCAGCACGCATCGGTGCCTTGGAAACTCCCGGTGGCAGCGTCCAGCCTGCGATCAGCGCTCCAGCTAGCAGCACGCCTGCAACGCCTGCTGCTGTTCCAGCACAAGCCGGGCCGACAAGCGCCCGCATTGCTGCCGTAAGCGCAATTGCAAAGCCATCAACGGACGACGCCGCAGACGATGACTACTCCTATGGCTTCCGTCTCTGGGAAGCAGGCTTCTTCCCTGAAGCGCAACAGCAGCTCCGCATATTCCTCGACAAACATCCAAACCATTGGCGCACGACCTATGGCCGCAACCTTCTGGGTCGCGCCTATCTCGATGATGGCAAAGCCAAGGATGCAGCGCCTTGGTTCCTGCAGAATTATCAGGCCGACAAAACCGGCGCGCGTGCCGGTGACAGCTTGCTCTATCTGGCGGAAACGATGATCGCTATGAAGGACACCGGCCGTGCCTGCATCGCGCTCGCGGAGTTTGGCGACACCTATCCTGCGCTAGCAACGGGCCGTTTGCAGGCGCGCTATGCCGCTCAGACTGCAAAGGTCAGCTGCAATTGATAGGGCGCTTGATCCAGAACTGACGGACCGGTTCCGCTCTGATCTAGCACGAGTTTGGAACGCGGACGGTGGTAAGCTTGGGCTTGCTGTGTCCGGCGGTCCCGATAGCATGGCGCTGCTTATGCTGGCTCATTCCGCAATACCGGAAGCTATAGAGGCCGCTACCGTTGATCATGGGTTGCGGCCCGAGGCAGCCGCCGAAGCTGCCATGGTCGCTGATCTATGCGCCGAACTCGGCGTAGAGCACAGCACTTTCACGGTCGAAGTGGCGAAGGGCAACCTTCAGGATGAAGCCCGCAAGGCACGCTACGAAGCGCTGGTTGGCTGGATGACGGAGCGCGGGCTATCAGCGCTTGCAACAGGGCATCATGCCGATGATCAGGCGGAAACGCTTCTAATGCGGATGAACCGGGGAAGCGGCGTCGCTGGCCTGGCAGGGATCCGTTCAGTCGGCCGTGTGCCAGAAACCGAGCTTCCGCTTGTTAGGCCCCTGTTGGGGTGGATGCGGAGCGAGTTAGCCGAAGTCTGTCAGGCGGCAGGATTCGTGCCCGCTGCCGATCCTTCGAACCATGACGACGCCTTTGACCGGGTGCGGATCAGAAAAGCTTTACAAGAAGCCGATTGGATCGACTCTGCATCGCTTGCGGTCAGCGCTAGTCATATGGCGGATGCCGACGAAGCTCTCGAATGGGCTGCAGACACCGAATGGCAGGATTGTGTGGAGCGCAGCGCCGAAACGCTGATTTACCGACCGGTCGCGCCCTATGCCATTCGGCTGAGGGTAATCGCGAGGATATTCGCAAGCTTCGGAGCAAGCCCGCGCGGAGGCAGCCTGGCCCGGCTGATGGATGCATTGGAGCGCGGCAAGGGCGCCTCGCTCGGCGGGGTAGTCGCAACTGCGCGCCGGGGGTTGTGGAATTTCCGCGCCGAAACCGGCCGCAAAAACTAAAGCGTCAAAGGCCGATTATAGAATTGATTCGCCCAGCGACATTGTCTCGCCGCGCGTGATGATGACCTTGTCACCCCGCTTGGCGATTGCGAAAATCTTGGCAGCGAATTCGTTCGGTGCGCCGACACAGCCGTGGCTGGCATAGCCGTTTTTGACCTGCGAACCGTGGATGGCCACGCCGTCTCGTGTCAGGCGCAATGTGTAAGGCATGGGCGCATTATTGTATTTTTCCGAAACATTGTGCCGTTCTTTCGACATGATCGGGAATGTGCCGAGCGGTGTGGGGTGGTCCTGGGTACCAAGCAGGACCGCCGCCGCACCAATCTCGTAACCGCCGCGGAAGACTGAAATAACGCGGGCGTCGAGGTCGACAGTCATGACGAGCGGGCCAGGAGGAACCCCTTCGTCATCCCAATGCCATTCGCCATATTTGATCGGGCCGTCGATAGGCAGGATCCGTTTGATGACGAACCGCTCGTGCTTTTTCTGTGACGCGGCAGATGGCTTTGGTGTGGACGCCGGGATCGCTTGCACGACAGGGTTCGATACCATTTGGGGTTGCAGAAGGGACTGAACAGCATCCGTATTGGCATCATTGGCCGGAATAGCCTCTTCCATCGTAAGAACAGGCGCGGCCTCGATCGCTGGAGGCTTGTCGCCATCCATCAACTGAGCAGCCAGAGTTGCACCGCCAAAGAGCAGTGCAATTGCTGCTGTTGTGCCGCCTATCCATTTGATCATCGGGTCCATGCCCAGATTAATGCGCCGATTCGGCAAAAACTGCCAGAGGCCGAACGCGGGCGTCCCTTTGTGAAACGTCCGAATTCTAAAAGTTAACGGCGCGAAACCAGAGGCGTCTAGCCGTGCGCGCCGAACTCATTGGCAATTGCGGCGCTGATCCGCAGGGCTAGCTGGTTGGCCTGATCGATCGGATCAATGTAGTCGCGATGCAGTGCCGAATATCCCTCGCCGTCGCCGTCGGGATAGTCGCTGGGCGCATCCATCGCGAAATCTTCGACACCTGGGAACTTGGTCGGGAATGCACGGCGCATCTGGGCCAAGGCGTCATCTACACGCAGGCTGAAGACCATTTCCAACACGTCCTCGCGGCTGATATCGTTGGCGCGGCTGAACACCGGCATGCCGACTGCCCGCAGGAACATATGCTGGAACAGCGCGAGGCGGAGCGCCTGCAACACACCGATTGCGCGGCGAACATGCTCGCGGTCTTCCAGCGGCTTTTCGTCGGGCAGGAGTTCAAACAAGCGATGGAGTTTCAGTGCATCAACCCGGAGGCGCGATGCAAGACGGCGGAACACGCCGGCCCGGTCATCCTTGGTCAGATATTCCGCCAGCGCCTCGCAAGCATCGGACAGATGGCTTTCAGTCCCGCGATAAGGACGGCTGGCCCAATAGGCGGAATTGAAAAGCTCTCCATAGGCCGCAACGGTCTTGATGCTCGCCAGCGCATTGGAAGCGCGCACCAGCCGCATTAGCTGGCGGCCGCGCGGCGAATTCTTGAGCAGATAGGCAATATCTTCGTAATTGCCGTCCGCCGCGCTGCCGACACCAGCGATGATATTCACCGGATAGCCAAGCTGCTGGAGCACGGAGTTATGCGGAATGGCGCGGATCTGGCGCAGGGTCATGGCGCGGTCGGCGGCGATGTCCGATTGGCGGCGCGAAACACGGCTGCCCGTTCCATTGAGCATACCAAGGCCGAATGCCGTAACAGCGCGCGAGTAAGTCTTCGACCGCAAATGCCGGTGCTGATGCGTGCGGATGGCCCGGTAGAAGTCGAGGCTGAGGTCGGTACGGCGGTAAAATTCATCAACTGGAGCGTCCGCATCTGTCTCGGCAGGTTTTAACTGCACGATGCGGGACAGCGTCGCGAGCGCTAGTTCAGGCGTCGCGAAGAACATATAGCCGTCGCCGCCCTGGAAACTGACTTCGGGTTCCAACCTGATGTCCGCGCGCACAAAGCGGCGGCGGGTCCACGGCGATAGTGGCCACTCCAGGCGGTCTTCGAAACTGCTGGGATGCGCACCGCGGCCCATGCTTTCGCCGTGGGTGTTGAATATCAATGCGGCAACATCTGTCAGCCCGTTGGCCTTCATTGCATCGGCCATGCGGCCTTGAAGGCGCTCGATGGCAAGGCTGGCAGGTATCTGGCCGACAAAGCGGCCTGCGTCGGAAAAGCCTGTCTGGATGCAAACGCGGCCGCGCTTTTCGGCATAGGCGCGGTAGGCTGGTTCAGCGAGCAGGGCGTCGAGGAAACGTCCGCCATGTTCCAGTGCGCTTTCGGTTTCGAAAAGCGGCGAGACGTCGACCTTGTCGTCTATCCCGAACAGCTTGGCGAAATACAGTGCGGCAAGGATTGTCGCCGGCTGTTCGCATTCGGCAATTAGCATCCGGATAGGCGCATCGGCGTCGATGTGCTTTAAGATTTGCGCCATTGCGAGGAACTGGCGGATGGCGGTGCTGCTCTCGATTGCCAGTGCGGCAAAGTTTGTCCGGAGCGGTTGCACTTCATCTAACATCCGGCGTAGGGTTGCCATCGCGCCCCGGCTGCCGAGGTCGAGCGAGGCATCATCGTCGATCCGGCGGCGAATACCATTGTGGAGCTGTTTGGCGTTAACGCGGAAGTGGATCCAGCCGGAGCCAAGCCCGTCAGCGCGCATGGCTGCAGCGAGCGTTTTCAAGGCCACGCCAGTCGCAGCGTCAGCAACGCGAGCTTCCGCGTCAAGCTGCTCGATTATCGGTGTCAGGCTCGTGAGCTTGTCGGCATTGTCTGCTGTCAGCGCATTGGCCGCAGCGCTCAGCGCCGCAGGATCGGACAGGTCGGTGCGGAATGTCGCAGAATGCTCTGCGGCTTGCTCTCCGGCCGTTCGCAATTCGGCGACGAGCGCATGACCTGCTGAGATGATGCCCAGCTTGCTAGCGTAACGCTCCAGACGCGCAGCCTTTTCTACTAGGCGAAAGGCGAGGGAGGTGTACCAAGAAATGTCGGTGCGCCCGTCCATGTCATAGCCGACCCAGCTGGCGAACCGCACTGGTACTGGCGCAAGTTCGTGCCACCTGTCAGGATATTGCGCGCGGGCGGCCTCCAGAACCTCTCCGACAATTGTATCACGCGCATCGGCGGCATTGGCGATGGCTTCCATCGCGCAACCATGTTCATAATCAAGCGTAATTGCCTGACGCAGACCCGGTGCGGCACATGCGGCATCGTCTATATCGCCAGATTGCGATGCGGCCTCGGCTACGGATTTCGACTGCGCGTCAGTCATCAAGAAGGTCGGGTGGGCGGTAAACACAGCATGGAGCTGCGGCCGCTCCCACTTGGACCGGAAGGCTTCGAAGTCACCGACGTCAGATTGCAAATCATCGCGCAGGACACCGAGGTTTTCGGCTGTATCGACCGGCGCAACCAAGCGCCTTAGGCGCGTCGCACGCGATTTGAGACCATCGCATTCAAGCTCGGCCACCATGTTTGCCATATCAGGCAGCGTCAGACGGCCACCTTCCAACTCGCGTGAGAGTTCGAGGCTCAGCTGAAATACCGGATTAAAGATCGGGGTCTCGGCGGTTTGCCGGTGCATTTCCTGCAGTCGCTGGGTCAGGTCGGCGACGGTTTTCATACGGCCAGTCCTGCTGCTTTCTTGGCGGTTTCTGCGACGCCAACATAATCGGATGTGCCGCGCGGGGCGATCCAGCTGCCGCCGACGCACAATACGGGTTCGATGGCGAGCCACTCGGATGCTGTTTCAGCGGAAATCCCGCCGGTTGGGCAGAATTTGACTTGGCCAAATGGCGCCGCGAGTGCCTTCAGCGCGGGAATACCGCCAGCCGCTGTCGCCGGGAAGAACTTGAAATGCGTCAGGCCCAAATCGAGCCCGCGCATGATGTCACCTGCATTCGCAGTGCCAGGCAAGAACGGTATGCCTGCCGAAATCGCTGCCTTGCCGAGGTTCTCGGTTAGACCCGGCGAAACGATAAACTTGCTGCCTGCGGCGATAGCTTGATCCAGCTCTGCCGGATTGGTGACGGTCCCGGCTCCGACGATAGCGCCTTTCACTTCGGACATAGCCTTGATCACATCGAGTGCGGCAGGAGTGCGCATCGTCACTTCCAGCACCCGCAGGCCTCCGTTCACCAGCGCTTCTGCCAGCGGGCGTGCCTGAGCAACATCGTCGACGACGAGCACAGGAATGACCGGAGCGGATTTCATGATGGCTGCGATATCGGTCATGCGAGATGTTCCTTGGCATAGGCTGCAGCGGCGCCAAACAGGCCCGGCTGCGGGTGAATTATGAGTTTGACCGGTATCTCGGACATAAGATTTTCGAAACGGCCCTTGGCGCGGAAACGCTCGGCAAAGCCTGATGAAAGCAGGCTGTCACGGATCCGGTAGCCGAGGCCGCCTGCGATCACCACGCCGCCAAAGCCGCCTTGGGCCAGAGCAATATCGCCAGCCACACTGCCGAGAGACAGGCAGAAGCGGTCGACTGCAGCGGCGGCAAGGCTGTCTTTGGTGGACATGCCGCGCGTCCAGATGGTGCGGTCGTCTTCTTCTATCGTTGCGCGGCCTTCCATGGCGGCGAGCGTCTGGAAAATATCGACGATGGCCGGGCCAGCGACGACCCGTTCGATCGAAACGCGGTTGTGCCGCTTGCGCAGACGGGCAAGGATCGCGTCCTCGATGGAATCGAGCGGGGCAAAGTCGATATGTCCGCCCTCGGTCGCTTGCACGCGGTAGTCGCCGGTGGGACCGCGCCAGAGGTGTGCCACCCCAAGGCCGGTACCGGGGCCAAGAATGCTGATAGTTCCGTCATCGGTGAGCGGCGTATCCGGCCCTGCCAGATGGATGAAATGTTCCGGCCCGGCCCGGGCAACAGCATGGCCGACAGCGCCGAAATCATTGACCAGCGTGAAGCTTGAAACGCCGAGTTTTTCCTTCACCAGAGCTGGGCGAATGATCCAAGGGTTGTTGGTAAAACGGATGACTTCCCCGCCAACCGGCCCGGCCACCGCAATGGAGACGGCATCGGGCAAGGTGCCGCCCTGCCGTGCCTTGAAATCTTCCCAAGCTGTCTGGAAACTGGCGTGATCTTTGGTGTGGAGTGTCTCGGGTTCACCCAACGTGATCACGCCATCATCTGTCACCGCGGCGATGGCAAAGCGCGCGTGGGTTCCGCCAATATCGACTGTGACCAGTTCCATCACAGCCCCGCCGCCACGAGCATTGCCGAGCCGCCTTTCTCTGCTTCATCTGCCTGCGCACGGAACATGGCGAACAGCTCTCGTCCTACGCCCGTTGCCGCGTCAGGCGCTGCAGCGGGTTTGCGGGAGGCCAGATCAGCCGTGGTCGAAAGCGAACCCGTTTTCGCACATAGGCGCACAATGTCGCCATCCTGCAGCAGCGATAGTGGGCCGCCGCCCAGCGCTTCTGGTGAACAATGGATGGCCGCAGGAACTTTGCCGCTAGCACCTGACATCCGGCCGTCGGTGACCAGGGCAACCTTATAGCCCTTGTCCTGAAGCACGCCGAGCGGCGGGGTGAGCGCATGAAGTTCTGGCATCCCATTGGCGCGGGGCCCTTGGAAGCGGACAACGACCACCACATCGCGGTCGAGTTCGCCCTTCTTGAAGGCTTCGGAAACGCCTTGTTGGGTTGAAAAGACGCGGCACTGGGCTTCGATTGTGTAACGCTCTGGACCGATGGCGCTGGTTTTGAAGCAAGCGCGGCCAAGGTTGCCCTCAACGAGCCGCATCCCGCCATCTGCGTGGAATGGATTTGCGACCGTGCGGAGCATTGTGTCGTCGGCGCTATCACCAATTTCGCGCCACACCAGCGCGTCGCCGTCGAGGCCTGGCTCCTTGGCGTAATCAGCCAATCCGCTCCCGCCCACGGTCATAATGTCTTCATGCGCCAGCCCGTTTTCGAGCAATTCGCCGATCACATAGCCAATCCCGCCTGCATCGTGGAACTGGTTCACATCTCCCGATCCGTTGGGATAGACGCTGGCGAGCAGCGGAACCGCGCTCGATAATTCAGAAATATCGGTCCAGTCGATCTGGACACCGGCTGCGCGTGCCATCGCCGGGATGTGGATCGCATGATTGGTCGATCCGCCCGTTGCGAGCAGGCCGACAGCGGCGTTGATGATAGCTTTTTCATCCACGCAGCGGCCCAGAGGGCGGTAATCGCTGCCGCCGTGTCCGATGGCTGCGACGCGGTGCACGGCCTCACGGTCGAGCGCCTGGCGCAGCTTCGTACCGGGCTGGATGAAGGCCGATCCGGGCACGTGCAGCCCCATCAGCTCCATCATCATCTGGTTGGAATTGGCGGTGCCGTAAAATGTGCAGGTGCCAGGCGAATGATAGCTCTTGCTCTCGCTCTCCAGCAGATCGGCGCGGGTTGCTTTGCCCTCCGCATAAAGCTGGCGGACGCGCTGCTTCTCCTTATTGGGAATGCCGCTGGGCATTGGACCGCTGGGCACGAAAATCGCGGGCAAATGGCCGAAGCGTAACGCGCCAATCAACAGGCCGGGCACGATCTTGTCGCAAATACCGAGCATCAGCGCGCCATCATACATCGCATGGCTAAGCGCGACGCTGGTGCTCAGTGCAATCACGTCGCGGCTGAAGAGCGACAATTCCATGCCGTCCTCACCCTGTGTCACACCATCGCACATTGCCGGAGTAGCACCAGCAACTTGCGCGGTCGCGCCGACTTCACGGGCGTAGATCTTCAGACGTTCAGGATAGCGGCCATAGGGCTGATGCGCCGACAGCATGTCGTTATAGGAGGTAACGATTCCGATATTGGGGTCCTGCGAAGTCTTAAGTGCCTGCTGGTCCTCCAGCGCCCCGGCATAGGCATGGGCAAGGTTGCTGCATGACACCGACGAGCGATCAGGCTGATTCTGAAGCCCGCGCTCCATTCCTTCCAGATAGACTTTGCGCGAATCCCGCGACTTTTCGATAATCCGCTGAGTGACTTTCTCGAGTGTCGGGTGGAGTTTACTCATTCCATGTTACTCCGTCGCGTTCGGCCAGCGCTATGGCGGCGCTCGGCCCCCAGCTTCCCGCCGTATAAGTCTTCGGTTCCATACCCTGCGCTGACCATGTTGCGCGGATCGCATCGACCCATTCCCATTGCGCCTCTACCTCGTCGCGGCGGACGAACAGCGTCTGATCGCCTTCGATCAGATCGAGCAGCAGGCGTTCGTATGCGATACGGCGGTGCTGGCCGATGAAGGCGTCGGGCATGGCGATATCGAGCGGAACCTCGCGCAGGCGAATGCCTTCGCGGTCGAGGCCGGGCTGCTTGGCCATCAGAGTGAAGCTGACGTTTTCTTCGGGCTGGATGCCTATCACCAGCCGGTTGGGGGTGATCTTCGCGCCCTTATCGGCGAAGATCGAATGCGGCACACAGCGGAACTGCACGACAATCTCGGTCACGCGGCGGGGCAGGCGTTTGCCGGTGCGCAGGTAGAATGGCACGCCCTTCCAGCGCCAATTATCGACATGAGCCTTGATCGCGACGAAGGTTTCGGTGCCCGAAACCTTGCCCAGTTCGTCATCATAGCCGGGAACTGCATCGCCGCTGATCGCGCCTGAGCGATATTGGCCGGTTACTGTTTGTGCGTCTTCGACCGGGCGAAGTGCGCGCAAGACTTTGACCTTCTCGTCACGGATCGCGGTCGCGTCGAAATTGCTCGGCGGTTCCATCGCCACAAGCGCGAGCAGTTGGAGCATGTGATTCTGCACCATATCGCGTAGCGCGCCGGCATCGTCGTAGAATGCCACGCGGCCTTCCAGCCCTACCGTTTCGGCAACGGTGATCTGCACATGATCGATATGCGCAGCGTTCCACAGCGGTTCGAACATGATGTTGGCAAAGCGCAGCGCCAGCAGGTTCTGGACGGTTTCCTTGCCGAGATAGTGATCGATGCGGAAAGTGCGGTCTTCGGGGAAGGCAGCGGCGACCGCGTCATTGATCTCGCAGCTTGTGCCCAGATCGGTTCCGAGCGGCTTTTCCAGCCCGATACGGACGTTTTCGCCTACGAGGCCGCTATGTTGCAGGCCCTCGATTGTCGGTTTGAAAAGGCTTGGTGCTGTAGACAGGAAGATGGCGAGGCCGTCGGTGGGTTCTCCAACCTTCCCTGCCAGTTCATTGAAGCCTTCAAGCGTTGTCGCGTCGAGCGGTTGGTAGCTGAGCCGGTTGAGGAACTGTGCGACACTGCCGCGGCGGTCTTTGGGCATGAACTTCTCTAGCGCTTCACGCGCGAAGTTACGAAAATCGGCATCATCCAAGTCGGAGCGTGCGGTGCCGATAATCTTGAGGTTCTGGTTCAGCAGTCCGTCCGCCTCCAATGCACAAAGCGACGGCAAAAGCATGCGCTGTGCAAGATCACCTGTGGCCCCAAACAAGAGCAGTCTGTCAGCTGTAAAATTCATGCGCGCAGGACCTCCGGAAACTTCCGGTACCATGGCTATTCCCTAGGCCGCTGAAAGTCACGCGGGCAGCGCGTTTAATACGAATGCACGATCCGGCTTCAGGTGGTGACAGAGACTTCCTGATAGGTCAGGTTAGCCATTCCAAACGTTGTCATGAAGCTGACATCGGCGGCATCACGGCCCACGCCAATCTTTACCGTTTCGTGGGCATCAGCCATGCCGGTTGCATCGATCAGTTGCCAAGTGCCTGCCCCGGTACCGGAGGTTCCGTCCGGATCGGCCAAAAATACCTCGGCCACGGCATGAAAATCGGGTGGCTCCACGCCGGGTGCATAGACGCTGCAATAGCGCGCCGGAATGCCGGCCGCGCGCGCGAGAGTGACCATCACATGGGCGTAGTCCCGGCATACACCTCGCCGCTCGATAAACGTATCTAGCGCGGTTGTGTCGGCGGTGGAGCTGCCGGGTGAATAGGTAAAATGCTCCTCTACCCAGTCGCGCATTGCGGCGATCTTCGCGCCTCCTTCAAGCTCGCCAAATTCGTCGGTAACGAAGGGGCGGATCTTTTTCGCCATGCAATAGCGAGAATCGAACAGATACTGGATCGCCTCGCCGGGCAATTCATGTGCTTTCAGAGCACGTAGGCTGGAAAAATCAGCCAGCTTGCGGTTTACTTCGACCACCGCATCGTAATCGACTGCCTGCTTGCCGTTGAGCCGAAGCATCAAACGCTCGCCGATATCGTCTTGCGCAGCCACACGCGCACAATGTTCGACATCTCCAAGCCGAGTTTTGGAGGAGATGATCTTTTGTTCTGGGATAGCCGCTGCTTCAAATTGCAGCATTGTGTCTGTCGGCTCTGAAAGCTCGAACAGCAGGCGAACGGAAATTTTAACGGTCATAGGTTGGTAACGGCGGCAAGTACGCTTCGTTTCACGAAATCACGCCAAACAGATCGTGGGCGTCGGCATCTTCGACTTGGACGTTGACGATTTCGCCTGCAGCCAAGGTGCTGGGCACATTGCGGAGGAAGACATTGCCGTCGATTTCCGGCGCGTCGGCTTGGCTGCGGCCGGTTGCGCCAATGTCGCCGTCTTCATCAGATTCACCAACCTCGTCGATGATAACGGGCAGCGTCTTGCCGACCTTGGCCGCAAGCTTGGCGGCGCTGATCCGCGCGGTGACTTCCATCAGCTGGGCGTAGCGCTCTTCCTTGATCTTTTCCGGCACCGGATTCGGCAGGGCGTTGGCCTGCGCGCCTGCGACAGGCTCGAAACGGAACGCTCCGACGCGGTCGAGCTGGGCCTCTTCGAGCCAGTTGATCAGATATTTAAAGTCGTCCTCGGTCTCGCCGGGAAAGCCGACAACGAAGCTGGAGCGCACGGCGATTTCCGGACAAATTTCGCGCCAGTTTTTCAGGCGTTCGAGAACCTTGGCTTCGTTCGCGGGACGCTTCATGGCCTTCAGAACCGATGGCGATGCGTGCTGGAACGGAATGTCGAGATAGGGTGTCAGCAGGCCCTCAGCCATCAGCGGAATAACCGCATCGACGTGAGGGTAGGGATAGACATAGTGGAGGCGCGTCCAAGGGGTCTCACCTTCCGGCGTTCGTAGCTGACCCAGTTCGCGTGCAAGATCGGTCATATGCGCGCGAACTTCGCGGCCTTTCCACGGCTTGCTCTCATGCCGTGTATCGACGCCGTAAGCCGAGGTATCCTGACTGATGACCAACAGTTCTTTCGTGCCCGCAGCAACCAGCTTTTCCGCTTCTCGTAGAACGGCATCAATCCTGCGGCTGGCGAGTTTCCCGCGCAGATCAGGGATGATGCAGAAGGAGCAGGAGTGGTTGCAACCTTCGGAGATTTTCAAATAGCTGTAGTGGCGCGGTGTCAGCTTCACATCGGGCTGAGGAATCAGATCAATATACGGACCCTGCGAAGGCGGTGCGGCCTCATGCACGGCCTGAACTACGTCCTCATATTGATGAGCGCCGGTAACTGCCAGAACCTGCGGATGCGCAGCGCGGATGGCGTCTGCTTCGTCGCCCATGCAGCCTGTCACGATCACGCGGCCATTTTCGGCAATCGCCTCGCCAATTGCGGCAAGGCTTTCTTCCTTCGCGCTGTCGAGGAAGCCGCAGGTGTTCACCAGCACCACATCGGCACCGGCATAATCGGGGCTCATCGCATAACCATCGGCGCGCAGCCGAGTGAGAATCCGTTCGCTATCGACCAATGCCTTGGGGCAGCCGAGCGAGACCATGCCGACCTTCTTCTGGTCGGGTATCAGAGTTGATGTGTCAGTCATTATGCGGCGCGCCCTACACCCGTTGGCGACTTTGCGCTATAGCAGCGATGGGGACGCATTCAGGCGAGGGTGAAGACTATGGGTGAGATCAATCTTTTGGCGGTTGTGCTGGGCGCAGCTGCATTCTTCGCGGTTGGTGCCGTTTGGTATACCGCACTTTTTGGCAAGCTGTGGCAGCGTGAGAGCGGCGTTACGGACGAGATGGCGCGGTCCGGCAACATGCCGCTTACATTCGGCCTGTGCTTTCTTTTTGAACTGCTGATCGCCACCGTGCTGTGGCATCTGATTGCGCGCACCGGAGCATCCGATGTAGTAGTGATGATGATGGCAATTGGATTTGGCGCGGCAATTATGACACCTGCCATCGGAATCAACTATCTCTACCAACAAAAGTCTGGAACGCTGTTCGCTATCGATGCCGGACACTTTATTTTCGGCATGGCCGCAATGGGCGCGGTGTTTACGTTCTTCAACTAGCGTGCGGACGGACTATTCCGGGCCATCACCGTGGGAAGTTCCATTGGGCGTTGGGATGATTTCCACCACGATATCGCCCGGAAGCAGATGCTCGCAGGCCTCTTCCCAAAAGCCGAGCGCCTTGCCGTCACGGTAAACCCTTAGGCCGCGGCCACCGGTTTTGAGATCGGTAATCGAGCAGCCGCACTCGTCTTCGGTAATCTCGCGTTCCACCAATTGAACGCGGCCCGTTACTGACGCCAGATCGGCCAAATATTCTGCGATATGCGCTCCCTTTGCTGAACCGGCGAGCAGCAAACCAGTGAACCGCACAGGGTTGATGACATTATTCGCGCCAGCCTGACGGGCGAGAAGCTCGTTATCAGTAGCGCGAACCACTACGCTGATCGGCACGAGAGGGGCCATGTGGCGCACCGTTAGAACGAGCAGGATCGAGGTATCGTCGCGGCCCGCGCTGACCAGCACATTGTTGGCTTTGTTGATTCGGACGGCCCTGAGCGTTTGGTCGCGCGTGGCGTCACCGGCCATAACATTACAGCCAAGCGCCTCAGCGGCGAGCAGCCGTTCGTCGCTTGGATCGATTACAACGATATCGCTAGGATTGGTGCCGCGTTCGATCAACTCGCCGACAGCCTCCGAACCGCTAACGCCGAAGCCGAGCACCACCACGTGGTTCTCGAGCTTTTCCTGGATGCGGGACATGCGAAATTTCTCCCAACTATGCTTGATGATGAAATTATAGGCTGTGCCAACGAAAATGAAGAATACGGCAAAGCGGATTGGCGTAACGATGACAGCTTCGACCAGCCGGGCACGGTCACTGATCGGGGCAATATCCCCGAAACCAGTGGTGGTGATCGAAATCATCGTGAAATAGACGACATCGAGGAAGCTGACCTCGCCGTCGAGATTATCGACCAGTCCTGTGCGGTCCCACCAATGGATCAGCACAACGACGGATATCAGGAACAGCGCAAGCCCGATCCGTATGCCAAGGTCCGCCCATACGGGAACTTTCATGCCTCGCCGAAGTGGCTGAAACGAAGACCCGCGATATGCGCGCGGCGTCCTGTTGGAGATCGGGGCCAATCCCATTAATTGTTATTCCGGCTAGGCATCTTTGGCGCCGGATCGATTGGCTTGCCGTCCTTGCGGATTTCGAAGTGTAGTTCCGTAGTTGTGGCAATGCCCGCTTCACCAGCAAGGCCCAGCCGCTCACCTGCGCGGATAGTTTCGCCCTCTTTCACGGTGATGCTGGACAAGTGCCCATAGGCAGTGTGCCAGCCGCGCCCGTGATCGATGACGACAAGTCTGCCGAAGCGCGCCGGTTCGCTGCCAGCGAAGATTACCGTTCCGGTCGATGCGGCGCGAACCATGTCGCCAAGTCCGGCTTTGAAGTCCAATCCGTCATGCCCTTTGCCGTTTGCCCGCAAGCTATAGCCCAGCATCACCGGCCCATCATGCGGACGGCGGAAATAGGGCTCTGTGGGCGTCTTGGCGCTGGTCAGCGCGGCCAGTTGTGCCTGCGACATGACCGCAGGGATGATCAGCTTCTGCCCGATCCGCATGGTACCGTTCTTGTTCAGGCCGTTGGCGATGGCGAGTTGGGAATAGGGCACTTTGTAACGGTTCGCGACGCCCATAGCGGTGTCGCCGGACTTTACCGTATGGGTGCGTTGGCGCGGGATGAACAACCTCTGGCCTTTGCGCACGCTGTATGGTTCGGACAGGCCGTTGACGGCGGCAATGGAAGCCAAGGGAACTCCGGCGCGGTTGGCGATACCGCCCAAGGTTTCACCTTCCGCCACAACGTGCTCGGTTTCGGTTTCGGGATCGCCTGCTCCCAAAAGCATGAATGCTGCGATAGTCAGCGCGAGACGTTTCAAGTGGCATACCTTTCAATGAGGCTGGCGAGTGAATCTTCGTGCGTCAGTTCAGGCCTTAGCGGCGTGACGGCAATGTAACCATCTGCAATCGCTTCGAGATCGGTCCCGTGGTCCGGCGTATGCTCAATCGCATGCAGGCCGAACCAGTAATATTTGAGCCCGCGCGGATCGCGGCCCTCGACCACTGACCCGCGTGAATAATCGTGGAAGCCCTGCCGGACCACGCGGATGCCTTTGACATCCTCCGGTGCGCGGGGTGGGAAATTGATGTTGACCAGACTGCGGTCGGCGAAGTCCATGTCGAGTAGCGGGCGCAGTACTTTTTCGCCCCAAGCGCGTGCAGCAGCGAAGGCTTCGTGATCGGCTTCACGATTTAGCACCTGACTGAGGGCAATTGAGCGAATGCCTGCCAAAGCGCCTTCCATCGCGGCAGAAACTGTGCCGGAATAGGTAATGTCATCGCCCAGATTTGCCCCGCGATTGACGCCGGACAGGATTAAGTCGGGCGGCGTGTCGAATACGGTTCTCAGGCCCAGCATTACCGCATCAGTAGGCGTGCCTGTGACTGAAAAGCGCTTCTCGCCATGTTGCCGCAGGCGAACCGGCATGTTCAGCGTGAGCGAGTGACCGGCGCCTGACTGTTCCTCCGCCGGAGCGCAAATCCAGATATCATCGCTGATCGCGCGAGCGATCTCCTCTAGCACCGCAAAGCCTGCTGCGCCTATCCCGTCGTCATTCGTCAGCAAGATGCGCATCAGGCGGCAGGCTCCAGTTTCGTGATGCCGCCCATGTAGGGTGCCAGCACTTCAGGTACTATCACGGAGCCATCAGCCTGCTGATAGTTCTCCAGCACGGCCACTAAGGTGCGGCCAACGGCGAGGCCGGAGCCATTCAGCGTATGCGGGAAGACGGTCTTCTTTTCGCCTTCTGGCTTGTAGCGCGTATTCATCCGCCGCGCTTGGAAGTCGCCCGTGTTGGAGCAGCTGGAGATCTCGCGATAAGCGCCTTGCCCGGGCAACCACACTTCAAGGTCATAAGTCTTGCTCGCACCAAAACCCATATCGCCGGTACACAACAGAACCTTGCGATAAGGCAGTTCCAGCGTCTGAAGCACGCTTTCGGCGGCGGCAGTCATCCGCTCATGCTCGGCTTCGCTATCTTCTGGCGCGGTCACGCTGACCAACTCGACCTTTTCAAACTGGTGCTGGCGTATAAAGCCGCGCGTGTCTTTGCCGGCAGACCCTGCTTCGCTGCGGAAGCATTGGGTCAGGGCAGTCATGCGGACAGGGAGGCGCTCCACATCGATGATCTGGTCCTGAACCGATGCAGTCAGGCTGACTTCAGCGGTTGGAATGAGCCAATGGCCCTCCGTGGTCTGAAAGGAATCTTCTGCAAATTTCGGTAATTTGTCAGTACCATACATCGCCTTGTCGAGTACCAGCAGCGGCGGCGCGCATTCGGTGTAGCCGTGCGTGCCTGTCTGGTGGTCGAGCATAAACTGCCCGAGCGCACGGTGGAGCCGCGCCATTTGCCCGCGCAGGAAAGTGAAACGCGCGCCTGACAGATTGGCACCTGTCTCGAAATCGAGACCGAGGGCAGGACCCATATCTGCATGTTCCTGCGGCTCGAAATCAAACTCGCGCAAGTCACCCCATTTGCTGACTTCTACATTGTCATCTTCGTCTGCGCCTTGCGGCACGTCATCAGCGGGCGTGTTCGGGATGCCAGCCAGCAGATCATGAAGCTTTGCAGCGACCTCGTCTGCTTCTGTTTCCATCGCGGGCATGGTTTGTTTCAGTTCGGCGACTTCAGCTTTGATTTTTTCAGCCGTTGCCTTGTCGCCTTGACCCATGGCAGCGCCTATGGCCTTGCTTGCCTCGTTGCGACGGGCCTGCGCTTCTTGCACCTTGGTCAGCAGCGCGCGGTTTCGGGCGTCCAGATCAAGGATGACGGGAGAAACCGGCTCCAGACCCCGGCGGGCTAGGGAGGCATCGAAAGCTTCGGGGTCTTCCCGGATATGTTTGAGATCGTGCATTGCGGGCAGGCTATGCCGCCAACGCAGCGACCGTGCAAGTTGGCTCGCCGATTACTTGCGGCAGCTGTTGATCCCGAACAGCGAATATAGCGGACAAGTGCTCATCATCCCGGTCAGGAGAGGTACGAGACCAATCCAGCCCCAAGCTGATTTCGGTCCGACAAAAACCATCGCGATCAGTGCGATGCCAAGCAGAATCCTCAAGGATCGGTCGAATATGCCTACATTGGTCTTGAACATCTGTTATCTCCTCCGGCCGAGTGCGTAGTGAAGTTCGCCGTTCACAGCATTGATCCAAATCAAGATTAAGCATTGTTGGGAGGTTCGCTAAATGGAGGAAGAAAAGCGCTTTCTTCCAGCCGTCCATTTCGTTGGCTTTCGCGACGACCGCTATTGGAATGCGGTGCGCATCTGGGGTGAACCCGGCTTCATCCATGAAACATGGGACACGTACGCCAACGACGAGGTTGCGCCGGGCGATACCGTAATTTTCGCGACCGGAGAATGGAACAAAGCGCCAAAGAGTTTCAGTAAGAAACCAAAACGCTAGCGGCGGCGCTTGGAACCTGTGCGCCGAGCGATGCGTTCACATGGCAAGGCAAGCCGTAATCGTTACGTCAATCCAATTCTAACAAACGGAAAAACCCTATGAAGATGAAGAGCATCATGCTGCTGGCGGCTGGAGCCATGGCCGTTGGCGCGGTCGCCGTTCGTGCCGCAACAAACGATACCGAAGAGCCGGACTTCAAGGTCATCTCGAGCGAAGGCGATTTCGAAATCCGCCAATATGAGCCCATGATCGTGGCCCAGACAACGGTGATCGGCGAACGGGATAAAGCGATCAATAGTGCGTTCGGTATCATCGCCGACTATATTTTCGGCAATAATATCTCATCGCAAAAAGTGGCGATGACCGCGCCTGTTACTCAGCAAAAGAGCGAGAAAATTGCTATGACCTCGCCGGTGACCCAGCAGGCCAGCGATGAAGGCACAGACAATTCGTGGGAAGTGCGTTTCGTGATGCCGTCCAAATACACCATGGAAACATTGCCCACGCCAAACAATCCTGCAGTGACTTTGATGGAAATGACCGGGAAGCGTGTCGCCGCGATCCGTTATTCAGGTGATGCCAAGCAGAAAGATGTCGAGGCGCACCGGTCCAAGCTGATGGCGTTCTTGAACGAGAAGGGCCTGATGCCGGTCGGAACGCCAACCTACGCATTCTATGATGCGCCATGGACGCCGGGTTTCATGCGGCGCAACGAAGTTATGATTGAAATCGAAGGCTAATTTTGGGGAACGCTCTGGCTAGGAAGCCGTTGAACAGCCAAAGGAGATTATAATGTTTGGTAAGGTTATTGGAGCAGTAGTTGGCGGCAAAGTCGCACAGCGCACAAAGAATATCGGCGGTCCAGCGGGCGCAGCCATTGGTGTTGCATCAACGATGATTCTTCGCCGTTTGAGCTTCCCAGCGATGGCAGCACTCGCAGTAGGCGGATACGCGTACAAGAGGTTTGTCGCGGACAAGGAAGTCGAGCGGGAATTACCACCACGGCCACCGTCCGTGGATCCGATTGTACCGGTCACTCCAACCGTAGCCTAATTACTGATAACCCCGTGGTCGAAAGGCGCGTTCCCCATAAAGGAGCGCGCCTTTTGTGTTTCAGCCTAGTCTGCAAATAGTGTTACCAGTTTGGCGAAAAAGCTTTTGTTGGAGGCTGTGTCACTTGCGGGAGTAATGGGACATTCAATGCAATATGCTTGCATTCCGCGTCCGCCCATCAGCCGGTCTAAATCGCTCACAACCCGCGCGCCGAGTGCTTCTTCGCGCTGGGCGATCATGCCGAATAGGTCGGTGCCGGTTCGGGCATCTGCTTCGTCGTCCATCAACATTGAGCCTAAGAGCGTGTTGAACGCGTCGGGGGTACTGCCAAGGAATTGGGCGTGCCAATCACCGTCGTCGAGCTTGGCTTCGGAAGCCGCCCAAGCGAGCGCATCGGCCAGTCCGCCATATTGATCGACTAAACCGAGCTGGCGCGCTGTGCCGCCATCCCAAACGCGGCCCTGACCGACTGCATCGACTTGAGCGGTGGTCATATTGCGCGATTCCGAAACGCGGGTGAGGAAGTCGGTGTAGCCATCCTCGACAGTGCTTTGCAGGATTGCGTCCACCTCTGGGGTGAAGCCATTCAGCAAGTCCGGCTGGCCCGACAGCGGCGTGGTGCGGACACCGTCTCCATTCACGCCCCACTCGGCCAGCGCATCCTCGAAAGTCGGGATTACAGCGAAGATGCCGATAGAGCCGGTGATCGTTTCGGGTTCGGCAAAGATACGGTCTGCCGGTGTCGCGACCCAATAGCCGCCGCTTGCCGCAACATTGGCCATCGAAACGACAATCGGAATGTCATTCGCCTTATGGCGCAGGATCGCGCGGCGGATTTCTTCACTGGCGAGGACCGATCCGCCGGGTGAGTTCACCCGCACAACAAGTGCTTTCAGATCGTCGTTCAGGGCCTCGTCGAGTAGGTCGGCAATGCGGTCACCGCCAGCTGTGCCGGGGCCAGCGTCGCCATCGACGATTTCTCCTGCGATAGTCACTACGCCAATTGCATCGCCGGGTGTGTCCAGCGAATTGCCGGCCATCCAGGCATCGAATTCGGTGCTGCGGTAGGTGCCCGGGGTTTTGTCCCAATCATCCTTGCCGGCAATTTCTGCCACACGGTCACCGAATTCTTCGCGGCTGCCCAACTTGTCGACCAATCCAGCAGCAAGCGAGGCTGCGGCAAGGTCGCCCTTGCTCGCAGCGACCCATTCGGCCGGTGATTTGGTGACGAGGTCGAGATTGACCTTGGGCCGTGCCTTTTTGACATTGGCCTGCCATTCTTCCCACAGTGCGCCGTACAGCGCATTGGCGTTTTCCCGCGCAGGTTCGGACATGTCGTTGCGGCCATATGGCTCGACAGCGGACTTATATGTGCCGACCTTATAGACGCGGGCGTTGATGTTCAGCCGCTCGAGCAACGCGCCGTAATAGAGCCGGTCGCCGCCGGGCCCGGCAATCACTGCGCCGCCAAGTGGATCGACCCAGACTTCGCTAGCATGCGCGGCCAGCATCATGCCATCGTCAGCATATCCCGTAGCCCATGCAAGCACAGGTTTGTCAGCTGCGCGCACGCGGTCGAGTGCTGCGCCGATTTCCGTCATATGGACTTGGCCGCCGCCCATGAATTGATTGAGATCGAGCACGACTGCCTTGATCCGGTCATCCGTCGCTGCGGTATCCAGCGCATGCACAAGGTCGCGGACCTGGAACTCACCGGCCGGAACCGTGCCGGACAGCAACGCAGCAATCGGGTCGATCTGGGATTTTTCTTCAACCACTGAACCATTCAGTTCAAGCAGCAGCGCTCCTTCACGGATTTGAGCGGGGCTGGGGCGGGCCGTCAGCACGGCGTAAAGCAGCGAGAAGAACAGCAGCAGGAATACTAGGCTGAGCCCGTCCTTGATGCCGACCAACAGCCTCCAAACCTTATGTGCAAATGCCATCAATAAATTCCTTGACCGTAAATCTCTGTTTGCAACCAGTTAGGGAAGCCTTGGCCCTAGCGCCAGATTAAACCGCTTGAGGGTGCGACAGGCTTCGACTAAAGGCATCGCTTTAATGACATCGACGCAAAATCCTTCGCAATCCGGCCGCTATCCAGCGGGCGGGCAAGCCTTTCCGCATCGCGACTTGCTAGGCATTGGCCAGCTTGAAAGGCACGAGATACTTTTTCTGCTGGATGAGGCGGAGCAATGGGTGGAGCTGAACCGCCAGCCATCCAAACATGCCGACGCATTGGCGGGGCTGACGATTATCAATGCCTTCTTCGAAAATTCCACCCGAACACTGCTAAGCTTTGAGATCGCCGGCAAGCGCCTGGGGGCGGATGTCGTCAATATGCATGCCGCGCAGTCCAGCGTGAAAAAGGGCGAGACGCTGATCGACACGGCCATCACGCTCAATGCAATGCGCGCCGATGCGATTGTGATCCGTCATGGCAGTTCCGGCGCGGTCGCGCTGATCGCCAGTAAGGTGGATTGTCCGGTTCTGAATGCGGGCGACGGGCAGCATGAACATCCCACACAGGGTTTGCTCGATGCACTTGCGCTCCGTCACGCATTGCGGAAACGCGGCGAGACGGCGGACGATTTCACCGGCCTCAAGGTCACGATCTGCGGCGATATTCTGCACAGTCGCGTCGCTCGGTCTAACATCCTGTGTCTGACGGCGCTCGGCGCTGACGTGACATGCTGCGCGCCTCCGGGCCTGATGCCTGCGGGGATCGAGGCGATGGGCGTGAAAGCTACGCATAAATTCGAAGAAGCGCTAAACGGCGCAGAAGTTGTCATGATGCTTCGCCTTCAAACAGAGCGGATGGAAGGGCAATTCATTCCCTCCGCCCGTGAATATCACCACCTCTATGGCCTAACGCAGGAACGGCTGGCGCTCGCAGCTGATGATGCTCTGGTGATGCATCCCGGCCCCATGAACCGCGGGGTCGAGATCGATAGCGAGGTGGCGGACATGCTCGATCGCTCGATCATCACGCGGCAGGTTGAGATGGGTGTGGCGCTGCGGATGGCTTGCCTCGAAGTGCTGACCCGCAGAGGGCGCGGCGTTGAAGGTTGGGCCAGTACCGAACCGAAGGAGCAGTGGGTATGAAACAGACTACCCCGCTCACTATTACCGGCGGTAGGCTGGTAACGCCTGAAGGCGTCAGGGATGGCGCGATCCGGCTGGAAAACGGCTTGATTGCAGAACTTGGCGACATCGAGCCGCAGGATGGCGATGAAGTTCTGAATGCGAAAGGCGCGCTGGTTGCGCCCGGGTTGGTCGATCTAGGTGTCTTCACAATCGACAAAGCCGCTTGCCATTTTGGCGGGATCACGCGTGCAGCGTTGATGCCTGACCAGTCCCCGCCGCTAGATTACCGGGCGCGGATCCAATATGCTGCCTATAGCGGGAAACCCGACTTGTGGGTCCATCCGCTTGCTGCGGCAACGCGCGGGCTCGAAGGGCGCGACTTAGCTGAGATTGCGTTGATGAAGGATGCCGGCGCGCGCGCTGTCGCAACCGGTCGCAAATGGATTGCCGATAGCGGCCTGATGCTGCGGTTGCTGCGCTATGCCGCCATGCTCGATTTGGTGGTCGTGACCCATGCAGAAGATTCCGCGATTGTCGGTGAAGCTGCTGCAACCGCGGGTGAAATGGCGACTCGTCTCGGATTGCCCGCTGCGCCAGCCGAAGCAGAAGCTCTCGCCGTCAGCCGTGATGTCGCGCTGGCCGAAATGACCGGCGCGCGGGTGCATTTCCGGCAAGTTACGACCCGCGCCGCGCTGGATATAATCCGCGCGGCAAAGGGCAGGGGTGTGAATGTAACTGCCGGTGTCACACCAGCCCACTTCATGCTCTCCGACCTCGCGACGGTTGATTTCCGCACCTTCGCGCGACTGTCACCTCCATTGCGTCAAGATGCGAACCGCAGGGCTGTTATCGAAGCAATTGGGGACGGCACGATTGACGTAATCGCGTCGGGCCATGACCCGCGTGGCCCCGAAGATAAGCGCTTACCCTTTGCAGATGCGGAGCCGGGCATGGCCGGAGCAGAAACCTTGCTGCCTATGACGCTGACTCTGGTGCGTGACGGCGTGATTGGCATGGTCCAGGCGTTTGATTTGCTTGCTGCAAACCCCGCCAAGTTGCTTGGCGTACCCGCTGGCGTGCTCGCGGCCGGGATGGAAGCGGATATCGCATTAGTTGATGCGGAGAAGCCATGGATTGTCGATACGGGCAAGATGGCCGCCAGCGCGGGCAATACTCCATTTGACGGACAGCCGGTTCAGGGCAGGGCAGTGGCCTTATTCAAAGGCGGCATAAAGATCTGACTTCCGAGTGTTTGCTAGACCTTCAGCCCTTCGATACATCTTCGCGCAGCGGCGCGATCACTGTAGTCCCGAACTGCCAAATCACCGCGGGTATCGATCCGCCCGTTGAGCGGTGTCAGTTAGTCAAACATGATCCTGTAAACACTTTCAATTTGCCAAGGGCCAAGCCAAAGGCTTCGTAGTCTAGCCATTCAAAAACGTGGCTGATTTCATCAAAATGAATACTTAGTTGGTAAGTAGAATTTTCTGAAGCGGGGCGGCTCGTCAAGAACGACAATCAAAAATGTTCGCCTGTCGTGTTTGTACAATTATGGAAATGGGTATGTTTCTAAAAGGAAGCTGGATTCTCCTTGTTAATTATGTATCTAAACTCCAGAGAATGAATTTTTAGCAAATAGGCGAACAGAAATGAAAATTAAATTACTTGTTCCCGCAGTAGCTTCGATTGCACTGTCTGTTACGCCTGTGATGGCACAGGCAACCACGGCAGATCGCGCGTCGGCTCCTGTTGGCTCGGCTAGCAATCTCGAAGGTGAGAACGGCATTTTGATCGCTCTGCTCGCAGCAGCGGCTGTGATTGCCGGCATTATCATTATCGCTGACGGTGATGATGAGCCAACTAGCCCATAATCTTGACTGCCAGATATAGCGAAAGACCCGCCCATGTGCGGGGTTTTTGTCTGTGCTCTATAAGAACGCAGTGATTCACTGAGCGGATTATCACTTTGGTCCGCCACAGAGGATTGCCTTAAGCCAGCTTGATAGTAGGTCATTGAAAAGACCAACTGTTGCACTTGCGCGACACCCTTCAATTTTTGACGGTGGAGGTCGACAAGGCTTCAAAAAAGTGCAATAACGACGTGAATATCCGGTTCTTTAAAAATTAAGGCGAACAAAAAATGATGACTAAATTCCTTGCAACTACAGCAGTATCGCTCGCTCTGATCGCTACGCCAGTCGTAGCTCAGGCAACCACTGCTGACCGTGCTTCGGCGCCTGTCGGCGCTACCAGCGAACTCGAAGGCGGAAGCGGCATCATCCTCGCTATCCTTGCTGCAGCAGCGATCATCGCCGGCATTATCATTGCCGCTGATAACGAAGACGACGTGCCTACAAGCGCGTAACTTCTAAACAGTTTAAATTAAGTGCCCCGCCATTGTGCGGGGCATTTTTTTGCCTATTGTCCGCGCAACTAATACCGTGACCACGATGGTCTATTTGCGAGCGGGCTCCCGCATTTATCCCGAACAGCAAAAAAGCCCCTCGCGCTTGGCGGAAGGGGCTTTTCGCTCGCTGAAGATTATATGGTTTAGCGTGAAGCGACGCGAATGCCGGTATCGATGGCGCCAGGCATCGGACGACCTTCAGCCCATGCGAAGCATCCGTGACCCTGACCCTTTACGGCAGAGCACATGCTGTTTGCCGCTTTCTTGCCAAATCCGGCCGCCGAAACGCGCCAATAGGTTTTGCCGCGAACGACGGCTTTCGTGACAACCATATCATGCTGTGACAGCTGCGGGTAACGCTTGGCATAAATGCCCCAAGCGCGTTTGGCACCGCGTTCGCTGGAGAATGAACCTAGCTGCACGAGATGATCACCCGATTGTGATTTCGCCGCGACAGTTGCTGGACGTTCAGCTTTCGACTGGGGCGCTGCACCCATCCGTACCGGAGTGCTTTGCACAACCGGGCTGGTTGCGAAGCGCACTGTGTCCATCATGACTTCGGCAGGGCTCGCGCCAGCCGGAGCGGAAGTATCGAAAGCAGCCTCGAAATTATCAGGCCGTGCAACCGGCTTGGCCGGATATTCTTTCAGCGCAACTACCGGTGCTTTTTTTGCTAGCGGCAGAGGAGCCGGTGCCCGTGCCGGTAAAGCTGGTGGCGGCGAGAATGCAGCAGCATCACCCAAAGCAGGCAGTTCGCCCGTTGTCGGAGCAAGTGCGTACTTTCCTGAAGCTACAGGCGCAGGAGCAGCGGCATAGGTTGGAGCTTCGTAAGCAGCCGCTTCGGAAGCGAGCTGTTCACCTGTGGGCGAATTGCTAAGCGCAAGTTGCAGCGGTTGACCGTTATCACTGACGACCGGAGCCGAGAGCAAGGCGGCGACGCGGCGCTGGAAGTTCTCTGGCTGCGCCATCTGTGCCCAGTGACTGATCCGCTCATTGATTTGATCGGCCGGAACATCTTCTGCAGCCATTACGCGGGCAGCGCGCCAATTACCCTGGAGGGCATAGGCATAGGCCAGGTTCTGACGAACCTTCGCGTTGTTTTCACCGGCGCGGAGAGTGTTGCTCAGGATATGAACGCCGCGATCGGGCTGACCGGCGAGTGCGAATGCCAGGCCGAGATCGGCTGCAGCAATTTCATCCTGCCAGTCGTTCAGAACAGCTTGAGCGGACTTGTAATCGCCCGACGCTGCTTGCGAGAGTGCAAGGCTGAGAGCCGTGCGTGGACCCGTGTCGCCCAGCGACATGGCGTCATCAAAGCTAGTCGAAGCGGATTTGAAGCGGCCTGCCTCTAAATAGGTCGCACCCAGCATTGCACGAAGCGCAGCATTGCGCGGCTCTGCCAAAACGGCGGCCTCGGCATGCTGGATCGCTTTGCTGGAGTTACCCTTGGCAAGTGCGGCTTCAGCTTTGGAGGCCGAAACTGCCGATGGCGGCGCCGCATTGGTCGTGCAGCCGCCCAGTGCCGTGGTGGCAAGTGCGGTGGTGAGCGCCAAGCTCATCAATCTCGTACGTTTCGCGGTCTGGGTCATGTCGTCTTTCCCCTTCCAATAATTCAGTTCAGCGGCGCTTTACTTGCGCAGCAATGTCGCCGAGGTCCGGCATATTATCGAGCAGCTGGTCGAGCGCTTCGGTCACCAATTGCTGGGCGCTGCAATTTGTCATCGTGCTGGCCAGCTTGAGTTTCAGGTGACGGTCGGCATCGAGACGCAGCGTGAAAGCGGCGCGTCTGCCGCGAGCGAGGGCCGAACGGCGAGCACGCTTTGGAGCAGCCGTATGAACCGGAGCGGGCACTTCAGAAACGCTTTCGGCAACGCGCGTCTGCTGTTTGACCACTTCAGGCACCAGCGCTTTGGCTGCGGCCTGATCGTGGACGCGTGTTTGAGCTTCGGCATCTGGATTTGCCGGTTCAGGGGTCAAAGAGAGGATATCCGCAATGCGCGGAGCCTCATCTTCGCCCATGTCGTTCCAGCCCAGATCTTCCAACTTGTCAGTATCGCGAGCAGCCTGCCCGTCAAATGCCGCAAGCGAGGATGCCATTTGCCGGCGCATCGCTGGCTTGGCACCGCCCTTCCGGGCGAGGAGCGTCGGGCTGAGCGACGCGAATGCATTAGTATCGCTCATTGTCTTTTCCTGTTCCCCTAAGATCACTGTGCAACACGGCGGCCAAAGCCACCGACGGGACGCTGATGCCCCTGAATTTGTTGCACACTGCCAGGAGCGGCGAAGACGGTACGGCGGAAATTCTTTTCGAGCCGGTCCGAAACGTAATTCCACAGTGCGGTAACTTCCTGTGCGCTGCGGCCATCGGGATCGACTTCCATCACCGTGCGGCCATCGATCATCGAGGCGGCAAAGTCGGTGCGGTGGTGAAGGGTGATCGGAGCTACGGTGCCGTGCTGCGACAGCGCGACAGCGGCTTCCGAAGTAATCTTGGCTTTCGGCGTTGCGCCATTGACCACAAAGATCAGCGGCTTGCCGGCACGGTCACAAAGATCGACCGTTGCACCAACAGCGCGCAAATCATGCGGGCTGGGGCGAGTCGGAACGACGATCAGTTCAGCCACAGCGATTACCGACTGGATAGCCAGAGTAATTGCGGGCGGCGTGTCGATCACAGCCAGTTTGAAGCCTTGTTGGCGAAGTGTCGCCAGATCATGGGCCAGACGCGCTACAGTGGTTTGGGCGAAGGCAGGATATTCTGCCTCACGTTCATTCCACCAGTCGGCGAGTGACCCCTGAGGATCAATGTCGATGAGTACTACAGGACCCGCACCGGCGCGCTGCGCCTGAACTGCGAGGTGTCCGGACAGAGTCGTTTTGCCCGATCCGCCCTTCTGTGATGCCATTGCCAGAACCCGCACGGCCTGATCCCCCTGAAAAAACTTCCGCCACACACAAAACGCAGCGGTTCGACAGGTGAAATCGCAGAACGCCCCTAATTTTAGGTTAACGTGGCTTCATCCAATAAGTGTTCTCGGCGGCAAAAAAGGCGACCCGTAACGATACGAAGCCGCAGAAACGTTTTGCTAACTGGTCGTTTACTATAAGAACCGGCGAGCTGGAATAGAAGTTAAGCTAGTGAATGCGCCGGCAATGGGAATGCATCAATGACGAAGTTGACTGGAATCGGACTGGGCCTCGCGGCGGCAGCACTGGCCTTCGCCGCACCGGCATCTGCCGATGTAAAGGCGGGCGTCGATGCTTGGACCGCAGGTGAATACGAGACAGCAGTTGCCGAATGGCGCGGGCCTGCGGCCAAGGGCGATCCCGATGCCCAGTTCAATCTTGCCCAGGCATACCGACTAGGACGGGGCGTCGATGCGAGCCCAGCCAAAGCAGAAGAGTTTTACGCCAAGGCCGCAGCGCAGGGCCATATAAGGGCTGCCGACAATTACGGATTGCTACTGTTTCAGAGCGAGCGGCGCGAACAGGCGCTGCCGTATTTACAGGCAGCGGTGAAGCGCGGCGATCCGCGCGCTCAATATCTTCTCGGCATTGCGCATTTTAATGGCGACATGGTCGCGAAAGACTGGGTGCGCGCCTATGCGCTGGTTAGCTCGGCCAATACTACTGGATTGCCTCAAGCGGTGCCCGCAATGAAGCAGATGGATGAATTTATCCCGCTCGATCAACGCCAGATGGGCGTCGCTCTCGCCAGCAAAATGCGCGAAGAAGCCGATATGACGCGCGCCCGCGAAATGGCAGCAGCCGATCTTGGTAGCGACACTGTGGCGGTCTCAACACCCCCGCCGCCGGTTCAGACGGCAGCGGTCACTGCGCCGCTTCCAAGCCCCGTAACGCGCCCGACGACACCGATGGTCAGCACGCCCGTTTCACCGTCTGTAGCCGCAGCGCAGGCCGCTGTTGCAGAGGCAGCGCGGGTTACGGGAACAGAACCACCTTCAACCGCTGGCGCCGATTTCGCGCGCCCGCAGGCTGCTCCAGTTCAAGTTGCTTCGGCGCCTGCGCCTAAGCCTGCTGCAAACACGCCGGCTCCTGCGCCTCGCGCTGCTGCGCCGACACCTGCTCCCGGACCAGTTGCATCGGCTAATGGTCCATGGCGCCTTCAACTCGGAGCCTTCGGGGTGAAGAGCAATGCGACACGCCTATGGTCGCGCCTGTCAGGCCGCGCAGAGCTAGCGGGCAAGTCCCGTTTCCTCGTACCGGCTGGCCGGGTTACGAAATTGCAGGCGGGCGGATTTGCTTCGCGCACTCAGGCAAATCAGGCGTGCTCCGGTCTGAAACGCGCTGGGCAGGACTGCATCGTCACCCGCTAAAACGGGCACTTTGCACCGACGAACCACTCAATACTCTCGACCGGCGGACTTGCAGCGGGCGCTGTCTTGCTCCACTAAGACAGCCGATTGAGGGGATTTTCGATGGTTGATATCGCGCAAGACGTGAACACTTCAGATGCCGATTTGGCAGCTGGAGGGCTGGTAACACCTGACCAGCCGGTGACGCGCGAAAACCGGATTATCAGTCTGGACTTCATTCGCGGCATCGCGGTGCTAGGCATCCTTTTTGCGAATATCACCGCGTTTGGCCAACCCTTCATGGCGTATTTCTGGCCGCCTGCAATGACCGGCGGCCCCACTGAAATGGATCAGAGCGTTTGGGTCTTCCAGATGATCTTCGTCGATTTCAAATTCCGGATTATATTCACGTTGCTGTTCGGAGCAGGCCTGTACCTGTTTATGGAGCGGGCATGGGCGCGCGGATCATCGCGCTGGCTGCAATTCCGGCGACTGCTGTTCCTCGCGATGTTCGGCCTGATCCATTACTTCCTGATCTGGCGCGGTGATATTCTGACCGTTTACGCTTTGTGGGGCATCGTCGCCCTGTCGATGATGAAGTGGAAGGCGAAGACCCAGCTGATTACCGGGATCGTACTCTATGTCATCGGCTCGCTCCTGATGCTTGCTATCATGGGCGGTAATTTTGCCGCTGCGACGAGCCCTGAAATCGCTGCCAATTTTCCGCCAGAGGCGCAGGAACAACTCGCCAATGCACCGAAAGAAATTCTGTTGGAGTCAAAGGCGGAAACGCTGCTTTATGGCGGCGATAGCTATGTTGCGATTGTGACCGACACAGTGACCAACCAAGTGGGTAATTTGATCCAAGAACTCATTTTCGTTGGCCTCACCGAAACGCTTGCTCTAATCCTGATCGGCATGGCGCTGTACCGCTATGGCTTCTTCAGCGGTGCCCTAAACAGCGCCAAGATGAAGCGGTGGGGATTGATCGGCGTGATTGGCGGCAGTGTGCTGACAGTGCCCTTCGCCATATGGACTGCGGGTGCTGGATTCCCGTTCTTCCAGACCATGTTCGCATTCCAAGCGTTGCTGGGAATAACAGCGATATTCGTCGCGATTGGCCTGATGGCGCTGTTCGTTCTGTGGGCGCCGACAGCGGCGGATAGCTGGCTCGGTGAACGCTTCGTAGCGGCGGGCCGTATGGCGTTCAGTAACTACCTGGGCACATCGATCGTCTTGATGCCGGTCTTCCACGGCTGGGGGCTCGGCCTTTTCGGTGAATTCCACCGCCTAGAGCTGTTTGGCGTCGTTGCCGCTGTATGGGTGCTGATGCTGCTCTGGTCCAAGTGGTGGCTCGACCGCTTCCGTTATGGCCCGCTCGAATGGCTTTGGCGCTGCCTAACCTATTTGAAGGTATTCCCGCTCAAACGCTGAGGTAAAGTGCCCTACTTCTTGGTCGGCGCGTAGGGGTTCTTGTTGGTCTTGAGCACCACGCGGACCGGCACGCTCTCGAAGCCAAGCTGCTTGCGGATGCCGTTTACCAGATAGCGTTCGTAGCTGGTCGGAAGGCTATCGAGCCGTGAACCGAACACCACAAAGCGCGGCGGCCGAGTGCTCGACTGCGTAATGTAACGCAATTTGATCCGCTTGCCCTTTGGTGCGGGCGGCGGATTGGCTTCCAGCGCATCGTCAAACCAGCGGTTAAGCGCGGCGGTTGGCACACGCTTCGACCAGCTTTCGCGGATCGTGAAGGCACCGGACAGCATTGCTTCAATGCCCTTGCCTGTTTTCGCGGACACAGCGAACAGCGGCACGCCGCGAACCTGCGCGAGCCCGTCTTCCAATGCAGCGCGAACGCCGTTGAACAAGCCGCTCGGATCTTCGGCAATGTCCCATTTGTTGATTGCGATCATCAGCGCGCGACCTTCTTCGAGCGCATGGGCGGCGATCTTTAGGTCCTGCGATTCCAAACCCTGCGTCGCATCGAGCAGCAACACGACGACTTCGGCAAAATCGACAGCATGGCGCGCGTCGGCAACTGCGAGGCGTTCAAGCTTCTCGGTAACCTTCGCCTTCTTGCGCATACCGGCTGTATCGATCAGGCGAATCTCGCGCAGCTCGCCGCTATCAGGTTCGCGCCACAGCCAGTCGACGGCGATCGAATCGCGGGTAATGCCGGCTTCGGGGCCGGTCAGCAGGCGGTCTTCGCCCAGCATCTTGTTGATCAGTGTCGATTTGCCGGCATTCGGGCGGCCAACGATGGCTAGTTTGAGCGGGCCGGTCGGGACCACATCGCCGTGCTCGTCGAGCTCGGGCATTTCGACATGCTTTTCGACCGGACCATCGGGCTCGAGGATCGGGCGCAGCGCTTCGAACAGTTCGACCCGGCCTTCGCCATGCTCAGCAGAGAAAGGCACGGGATCGCCAAAGCCGAGCGCATAACATTCCATAACGCCGGCGTTCGTCGCGTTGCCTTCTGCTTTATTGGCGACAACGATCACCGGCACGCTCTGTCCTCGCAGCCAGCGGGCGATTTCCTCATCAAGCGGCGTCAGTCCGGCTCGCGAATCGATCACGAACAGTGCGACTGTCGCACCAACGATTGAAATTTCGGTCTGCTTGCGCATACGGCCCGGCAGAGTTTCGGGATCGGTATCTTCCCAGCCAGCCGTATCGACCAGCGTAAATTCCATCCCCAGCAGCTCAGCATCGCCCATGCGCCGGTCGCGCGTTACGCCGGGCTGATCGTCGACCAGCGCGATCTTTTTGCCGACAAGACGGTTGAACATTGTGCTCTTGCCGACATTAGGGCGGCCGACAATCACGACCTCGGGTTTCTGGTAAGTGGACATTATCCGCCGCAGGTGGCGAAAATTGACCCCCTTTGCAAGGATAGAACGGTGGTAGAAGGCTGATAGGGATGGCGCGCGAACTTATGGTTAATTTGCGTTAACCTTAAGAAGCAGCCAGATTTCAACTATAATGGCAGATAGATCACGGCATGAGATTGCCGATATCGATTCTGACCGTTGCCGCTATGGTGGCCATTCCAACCACCGCAGTTGCGGAAAGCGCGGATGGCTTCCGTTCTGGCAGCCAAGCGCTGTCCGGCAAGGAACTGCCGCCCTATCTGCAATGCGTTCCCTATGCTCGCCGGGTGTCCGGCATCCAGATTTATGGAGACGCCCATACGTGGTGGCAGCAGGCTGCAGGTAAATTCAAGCGCGGAAATGAGCCTAAGAAAGGCGCCGTGATGGCATTCCGCCCCCACCACAATATGACGCTGGGCCATGTCGCTGCGGTAAGTAAGATCATCGACAGCCGCACAATCTTGCTGCGCCATTCCAATTGGTCGCCAATCAATGGTCGCCGTGGACAGATCGAAAATGATGTGAAGGCAGTTGACGTATCGCCGAATAATGACTGGAGCTCGGTGCGTGTTTGGTACCACCCGCTGAAGGCGCTGGGTAAAACCGCATGGCCGGTACATGGCTTCATTTACGGCAAAGGTACGCTTGGCGGGACGGGTCCAGTTCGAATTGCGGTAGCGACATCAGTTTCGACCCGCGTCCAACCCGCACGAACCAAGAGTTCGAAGGAGTTTCTGAGCGCATTTTCGGAATTAGGTGAACAAGCAAAGGCAGCGCCAGTACGGCGCGCTCAGGCCGCCCCAGTGCACCGGGCGAAGGCGACCCGTCCAGCCCCGCAGCGTCCAGATCCAAAACAGGCGCAAGCTAAGACTTACGATCCTGTTGCCGCAGCAATTGCGCGTTACGACAAGTAATAGGCCTTACTTCTTCGCGACGGGCGCATCATCGCCCAAATCTTCAAACCATGCTTCTACCGGGCCGTTGAGCTTGATTGTCAGCGGACGGCCCTTGCGGTCCATCGCTTTGCCCGCCTGAACCCGAATCCATCCTTCTGATATTGAATATTCTTCGATATCGGTGCGCTCACGTTCCTTGAACCGAATCGCTACGCCGCGCTGCAACGCTTCCTGATCGAAATGCGGACTGCCCGGATCGATTGCCAAGTGATCGGGCGGGGTCTGGGCTTTCGCCGCTTCATTTGTTTCTTCGCTCATAACCTGCCCACTAATCGCGCGGACATCGCTATGCAATGCGCTTCCGACGATTCAACTCGGTGCGGACTGCGGATTCTCAATCGGTGCGCGGTCCGGCTCTATTGTATCTGGCTGGGGCGGCTCGATTTCATCGGGCTGTTGTGGCGGTGCTTCTACGGGCGCGGGTGTCATAGGCGTTTCCGGCGGAGCAGCGGGTTCGATCCGGTCAGGTGCGGGGTCTGGTTGGGTAGCCATCGCTAATTCCTCAAAGTTGGTATGCACCCTTAACGCACCGGCAAGTTGACCTGTTCCTGACCCAAAGACTTATCGCCGCGCTTGCCCTTTGCCGCTGCCCCCGATACAGGCGCTCGACTGTACGCGAAGGCGCTGAGCATGCGGGCGTGGCGGAATTGGTAGACGCGCTGGTTTTAGGTACCAGTATCTTACGATGTGGGGGTTCGAGTCCCTTCGCCCGCACCAGTCAGCCTATGGTCACTCTGGCCGGGCAATAAGCGGCACATAGTTTTTGAAGAAGGCATTTAGTTCGAACCATGAAGCATACCGAGACCACCAACGAGGGCCTCAAGCGCGCCTATACACTGACGATCCCTGCGAAGGAGATCGAAGCGCGAATCGACAGCGAGATCAAAAAGATCGCGCCGCAGATGAAGATGCCCGGTTTCCGCCCCGGCAAGGTTCCGGCTAATCTGGTCCGCAAGATGCACGGCGAACAATTGCACGCGCAATCGCTGAATGATGTGATTCGCGAATCGGTTGATTCGGTCATGACTGAAAAGAAGCTGCGTCCCGCGATGCAGCCAAAGGTCGACCTTTCCGAGAAGTACGAAGAAGGCGGCGACGCTGAAGTCACTCTCGAACTGGAAATTCTGCCGGAAATCGCAAAGCCTGACCTTAAGGGTCTGAAGCTCGAGAAGCTCACTGTTCCTGTCACCGACAAGAAGGTCGACGAAGCGGTTGCGAATGTAGCCAAGGGTCAGAAGAATTTCGAAGACGCCCCCAAGAGCCGCAAGGCGAAGGACGGCGACCAGCTGATTATCGACTTCCTCGGTAAGCTTGATGGCGAACCGTTCGAAGGCGGCAAGGCTGAAGACGCTCCGCTTGAACTCGGCAGCGGCCAGTTCATCCCGGGCTTCGAAGAGCAGCTGACCGGCGTCAAAACTGGCGACGAGAAGGTCATCAATGTGACCTTCCCGGCTGATTATCAGGCCACACACCTTGCCGGTAAGGACGTTACCTTCGATATCACGGTTAAGGCTGTGAAGGTCGCTGGCGAAATGAAGATCGACGAAGACTTCGCAAAGTCGCTTGGGCTCGACAGCCTCGACAAGCTGAAGGAACTTCTGCGCGGCCAGCTGGAGCAGGAAACTGCCGGCATGACCCGCACCGCCATGAAGCGTTCGCTGCTCGACCAGCTCGCTTCGGGCCATGACTTCCCTGTGCCTGAAGGCATGGTGGACGCCGAATTCGAACAGATCTGGCAGCAGCTTCAACAAGAAGCGGCCCGCGAGGAGGATCCTGCGGCTGCACTGAAGGAAGTTGAAGCCGAAAAGGACGACTACCGCGCTATCGCCGAACGCCGTGTGCGCCTCGGCCTGCTGCTTTCCGAAATCGGTCAGGGCGCCGGTGTCGAAGTTTCTAATCAGGAAATGCAGATGCTGATGCAGCAAGCTGCGCAGCAATATCCTGCCGATCAGCGCGAGCAATTCTTCAAGTTCGTTCAGAACGAGCCAATGGCTGCCGCACAAATCCGTGCGCCGCTGTATGAAGACAAGGTGGTCGACCATCTCTTCGAGACCGCTGCAGTGACGGAACGCGAAGTAACGCGTGACGAGCTGCAGGCAGCGATCGAAGCGGAAGAAACGGCGCCAGCACCCAAGAAAAAGGCTGTTGCGAAGAAGAAAGCGCCCGCTAAGAAGGAAGCTGCGAAAAAGGCTGATGACAAGCCTGCTGCGAAGAAAGCTCCGGCAAAGAAGGCAGCAGCAACCAAGAAGTCTGCCGCCAAGAAGGCCGCCGCTGAAAAGGCACCTGCGAAGAAAGCTCCGGCCAAGAAAGCAGCAGCTAAAAAGCCAGCAGCGAAGAAGGCTCCTGCCAAAAAGAAGTAAGTCTTACTGCAGACAAGTCAGCGGCCCGCCCCTCAATATGAGGCGCCGGCCGTTACTTATTGGGCTGCCGGTCGTCCGGACTTAAAGATGCAAGCTCGGTTGCTTCGCCATGATGCACATGTGCAACAACGTTCTCGACGCTGTTCATAAACCTGACCGTGGTCACGCCGTGAATCAGGATCGATGCAAGAATGGCAAACACCACTACCGCCCACATAGTGTCGATGTCGCTGAACGTGCCGTGGTTCTGGGCGTAGGCTAGGTAATAGAGCGTATCGATCAGCGGACGATACTGGCTGTACCATTCGAACTGGCCGGATATCTTGCTGACTGTAACGATCAGATAGGCGACCTGGCCAAACAGGCCGGGCACATCCAGCGTTGCTCCGTCGACAATTTCTATCCGTACGACGTCGCTGGCGGAAATCCTGCTAACCTGGCTGATCGTGCCATCGCTTTTGCCGGACAGCCGCTTGCCGTTGACGAGGACGTTGGATGATGCCTGACCAAGCCCGCGTGCGTCATCGTCGCTGCGAATATCGAAGCCGGGTATGCGTTGCAGCATGTCGAGCGCGCTGCGGGGTGCGAATTACGTGAAATAGGCTGGTTCGAAGAGCTGTGCATCGGGCGAGGCGAATGAGCCCGAGTTTGCGGCTTTCGCGACACTTTCGCTCTCGGTTGCGGCGGCAGTTGCGGCGTCTTGTGCCACTAGTTGGTTGGATGCCAGACAGATTGCGAGCGCGCCAAATGCCGTGCCCAGCTTGAACTCGAAATGCCTCACAAACCTCTCCCACAGTCCCGTGCGCTTGGTTGAGATGCGCAGCTAGGACCGGGAAGGCCTCAAACGATTACGCCTGTAGGCGTTAGTTCTAATCGACGAGTTGAATAATTTGCAGGTTCGGCATCAGCAACTCGGCGGTGCGGGCCCGTTCATAGGCCGCACCAGCCTGCAAAACGGCGTGATCGTTCCACTTTGAACCCATGATCGACAGGCCGATGGGAAGCCCCTCGATGTCGCCCATCGGGACGGTGAGGTGCGGATAGCCCGCAATGGCCGCGAGGCTGCCTGCACCAATGCTGCCGGGATAATTATCGCCATAGATCAGGTCGATCGGCCAAGCGGGGCCGGTCGTGGGCGCGACGAGGAAGTCGACATTGTTGTCTGCTAGCAGCTTGTCGATGCCTTCTGCGCCAGCCAGTTTGAGCGAATTTACGCGCGCTGCTTCATATGCCGCGCGGTTGGTCGCTTCTTCGGCCATCAGGAATATTTCCTGCCCGAAAAAGCGCATTTCCTTTTCGGCATTTTCCTTATTGAATGCGATCACATCGGCGAGCGAGCGGACGGGAATGTCAGCCGGCGAACTGGCGAGATATTTGCCGAGATCTTCGCGCAATTCATACAGCAGCACGGCATATTCATCGCGGCCCATTTCGTCCGGGAAATCAAAGTCGATCTCGACGGTTTCCGCGCCAGCTGCACGCATATCGGCGAGGGCTTGATCGAAAACAGCGGTCACGTCTGCTCGGTCGCCAGCTTGCTTGCGCATCACGCCGATACGCTTTCCGGCAAGCGACGCGCTGGCTAGCCCCGCGGTAAAGTCCGTCATACGCGCATCAGCCTCGGCAGTTGCTTCATCCATCGGATCACTACCGGCGATGGCATTGAGCAGCATGGCAGCATCCTTGACCGAACGAGCCATCGGGCCAGCTGTGTCCTGACTATGGCTGATCGGCACAACATATGTCCGGCTGACCATGCCGACAGTGGGCTTGTGGCCGACAATTCCGTTTACGCTGGCAGGGCAGGTGACCGACCCGTCCGTTTCCGTACCAATGGCCGCCCAAGAAAGCCCCGCTGCGACAGCCGCGCCGCTGCCTGAGGACGAGCCGCAAGGATTACGGTCCAGGCCGTGCGGGTTCTTGGTCTGGCCGCCAACCGCGCTCCACCCGCTGGTGGAATTGGTCGAGCGGATGTTAGCCCATTCACTGAGGTTGGTTTTGCCTGCAACGACTCCACCTGCGGTTCGTAACCTAGTAATGAGCGGTGCATCGCGGCCAGTGTTATTACCGGCAAGAGCGAGACTGCCCGCTGTTGTTGGAAATTCGCGCGTTTCGACATTGTCTTTCACCAAGACCGTCCGGCCGGCGAGGGGTCCATTCGACTTTGACGCTTCGCGTATGTCCCGCTGTATGGCCGTATTATAGGAAATGATGGCATTTACACCGTTAGGCCCGTCTTCTCGCTCGGCAATAAGTTTGCGCTCTCCATAGGCACGTGCCTCGGCCACGCTTTGCATGGGCTCAAACTCGTACATTTCAGCCTTGGGGATATTTACAGTCGCGGTCGGTAGGCTCGTACCGGATTTCTCCGCCGGGTGGTCTTCAGCCTCTTGCGCCAATACCGGCATCGGAAGGGTAAGGAGGACGAGCGAAAGCAGGGAAGTTTTTTTCATGTTCCGCACTCTGCCGCGCGGATGAATTGCACGCAAGCGGTTAACGCCCTTGAACATCTATCCACTACGTCCGACATAGGTCTTCAACGCATTTCAATCGAGGATTTCCATGATCAACTTGTTCGGCTCAGACGGCCCAGAAGCATACGGCACCCAAGGCCAATTCACCACCGATCCTATCACCGGCGCGCTTGTGCCGATGGTCGTCGAACAAACTAGCCGCGGCGAACGCAGCTTCGACATTTTCAGCCGCCTGCTTCGCGAACGCATCGTTTTCATCACCGGTCAGGTGGAAGACGGCATGGCTTCGATCATAACGGCGCAGTTGCTGTTCCTCGAAAGCGAAAACCCTTCCAAGCCGATTTCGATGTATATCAACTCGCCCGGCGGCGTTGTGACCGCTGGCATGGCGATCCACGATACTATGCAATATATTAAACCGCGCGTTTCAACCGTTTGCATGGGTCAGGCCGCATCAATGGGCAGCTTCCTGCTCGCCGCTGGTGAGCCGGGCATGCGCGTCGCGCTGCCAAATTCGCGGATCATGATCCACCAGCCATCGGGCGGTGCACGCGGTATGGCTTCGGATATTGAAATTCAGGCCCGCGAAATCCTCCGCATCAAGAAGAGCATGAATGATCTCTATGTGAAGTATACGGGCAAGTCCCTGAAAGACATCGAAAAAGCGATGGACCGCGATACATTCCTCGAAGCGGACGAGGCTAAGAAGTTTGGTTTGGTCGATAAAGTATTCGAAACGCGTCCGGAAAACGAAGAATCGGACGACGGTGATAAGGGCGACGACGAAAAGGGTTCGGGCGGCGCGCCAGAGTAAGGCTTTCGCCTGAATTTTCGGGGTGGTGCATTTTAGTAACCACCCCGCTTCAGGCAGTATCAATACGGTATGGCTTATATGCCAAACCGTTGATTAATCACCGGGCTGGGTTACAGTCCGCGAATCCTCACGGGAAACGGGCTGGGGATTCGGGATATACGGGATATGACAAAGTTGAGCGGAACCGACTCTAAGAGCACACTTTACTGCAGCTTCTGCGGCAAGTCTCAGCACGAGGTGAGGAAACTCATCGCCGGGCCAACCGTGTTCATCTGTGATGAATGCGTCGAGCTGTGCAATGACATTATCCGCGAGGAAACCAAGGCTGGTATCGCTGGCAAGAAGGAAGGCGATGTACCTTCCCCGCGCGACATTTTCGCGACGCTCAACGATTATGTGATCGGCCAGGACCGCGCCAAGCGCGTCCTCTCCGTCGCGGTCCACAACCATTACAAACGCCTGAAGCACGCCGGTAAATCCGGTGATGTGGAACTGGCAAAGTCGAACATTCTGCTCGTTGGCCCGACCGGCTGCGGCAAGACGTTGCTGGCCCAAACGCTGGCGCGCACCTTCGATGTGCCGTTCACGATGGCTGACGCCACCACACTGACCGAAGCCGGTTACGTGGGCGAAGACGTCGAGAACATCATCCTTAAGCTGCTGCAGTCCTCCGACTACAATGTCGACAAGGCGCAGCACGGCATCGTTTATATCGATGAAATCGACAAAATTACCCGCAAGGCGGAAAACCCTTCGATCACGCGCGATGTTTCGGGCGAGGGCGTTCAGCAGGCACTGCTCAAGCTGATGGAAGGCACGACCGCCTCTGTTCCGCCGCAGGGCGGCCGTAAGCACCCGCAGCAGGAATTCCTGCAGGTCGACACCACGAACATACTGTTCATCTGTGGCGGCGCCTTTGCGGGCCTCGAAAAGATCATCGCCGACCGCTTGCAGAAGCGCAGCATCGGTTTCGGCGCAAATGTTGCCGATCCGGACAAAAGCCGCATTGGCGATATGCTGGAAAAGAGCGAGCCGGAAGATCTGCTGAAGTTTGGCCTAATCCCTGAGTTCGTTGGCCGTTTGCCGGTAATCGCTACGTTGCGCGATCTCGACATTGATGCGCTGGTGGAAATCCTCAGCGAACCGAAGAACGCGCTGGCGAAACAGTATCAGAAGCTGTTCGAACTCGAAGATGTCGAACTAACCTTCACGGAAGATGCACTCCAAGCCATCGCCAAGAAGGCTATCGCCCGTAAGACCGGCGCGCGCGGATTGCGTTCAATCGTCGAAGGCATTCTGCTCGACACGATGTTCGACCTTCCCACGATGGAAGGCGTCACTGAAGTCGTCGTTGACAAGGATGTGGTCGAAGGCCGCAAGGAACCCGTCCGCGTGATGGAAACCAAGAAAAAGAAGAAAGACAAGGCTGCGTGAAACGGCTGCGAGAGTAGTTCGTCAGTATAGTTTGCTGGTAGGCCCACCTTCAATCGGAATGGCTGCGCCGTTCACAAAGCTGGAAGAGCCTGACAATAGCCAGGCGACAACATCGGCCACTTCTTCACTCTCGCCTAGCCGGTTCATTGCGGAGGTTCGATTGATAACCTTCGCCATCATTTCTGCTTCCGCTTCAACGTAAGGGTCAACCATTTCGGAATGGCAAAACCCAGGGCAAACAGCGTTCACGCGAAGGCCACTTTGAGCGTAATCGATTGCGGCAGATTTGGTGAGGCCAATCACTCCGTGTTTTGCAGCAGAGTACGGCGCATGACCAATTTCGCTGCCGATCAAGCCATACATCGATGAGTTGTTGACGATCGCCCCGCCACCGCTTTTCAAGATGGCAGGCACTTCTGCTTTCATGCAGCGCCATACCGAAGTCAGATTCATATCGATAACGGACGACCAATCCTGCTCCAAGACATCTGCCGCGGCGGTAAATGGTGTGCCCGCAATTCCTGCATTGTTGAATGCGCAGTCCAGCCGCCCGAAATGCGCCACCGTCTTCTCAACCATGGCATCGACCGCTTCTGAGTCCCTTACATCGGTCTGGACCGCAAAGGCTTCGCCCCCGGAGCCCTCGATTTCGTCGACAATCGCCTGACATTTGTCGAGTCGTCGCGCGGCCAGGGCAACTTTTGCACCGCTAGCGGCGAGCTTGCGAACCGTCGCTGCGCCTAGGCCGGAGCTTGCGCCAGTAACCAAAATAACTTTATCTTTGAGATCGTGCATCGAACTTCCCCACCAATTCGGCTTTTGACCCATCGCAGACAGTAGAGCTCATTCGCCCAGCTGTCACGTTGTGGTCCCAACTGAAAAAACCCGCCCGGCATCTCTGCCGAACGGGTTCTGTGCGCTCCCGTAAAGGGGAAGGCCGGGATCGCGTGAGCCGGCCTAAAGGCGAATAGCCCGGATCGATGTTAACTCCCAAGTCAGCCGGGCAGGAAAACGCCGTCGGTTACGTGAATCACGCCGTTCGATACGTTCACATCGGCCTGCGTCACGGCAGCCGTTCCGCCAGCGGAATCGGTGATCACAATCATGTCACCCGAAATGCGGGCGGTAAGCGTTGCGCCGGCAATGGTTGTGATTGTGGCCGAGCCATTGTTGTCTTGGATCAGCTGCGTCAGATCTGCTGCGCTGACATTCCCCTGCACCGCATGATACGTCAGGATTGTGGTCAGCGTGCCCTTGTTCTCCGGCTTCAGTAGTGTGCTGACTGTGCCTTCTGGCAGCTTTGCAAACGCCGTGTCGGTCGGCGCGAAGACTGTGAACGGGCCGGGGCTCGACAGCGTTTCGGCCAGATCAGCAGCAACGACCGCGGCGACCAGCGTATTGTGAACACCGGTTCCCTGAGCAGCGGTCACAATTGTGGGCGCTGCGGCAGCCTGTTTGTGGCCGTGATGGTCGGCAAAGGCGGGGGAGCCCATCAGCATTGCGCCGCTAGCAAGAGTGACAGCGGCGGCGAGGGAAAGAGCTTTAAAGTTAGGCATCGTAATCTCCTGGTTGAGCAAGCCCGTCCTGCTTGCATGGAGAGTAACGGAGCGACCGCTGCAGCGGATGCAAAAAAGTCTAAATTTTTGCGAATTCGCCGGATGCGACTACGGGACCAGCACTGGCGCCAGCGGGCGCGCCGCCTAATGGCTCGCGGGTCAGCACAAGGTCGGAACCATTGGCAATGGCACTGGCCAGCGTAGGTTCCAGCGTAACGCGGCGTTCGAAGCCGGGTTCGACCACGCCCAGCGAGCGGGTCTGTCCCGCCTCATCCACCAGCCATAATTCGTGATCATGCACGCCGTCAGCGGTCAGGCCGCTGGCCGATACCAGCAATTCGTCACGTTCAGGCAGGAAAGTTACGCCCACACGCAGCTGTGTGTCGCCAATCGGGATGGAAGCCACAAGCGGAGCATCTTGCGTCGGAGCTGGGCCTCCGATGGGGAACGCGAATAGTGCAAGGGCAACGGCAGCAGCGGCGGAAAGCCCGCTGGCAAGCTGCCAACTTCGTACGCGCTTGCGCAGGGTAACAACTTCGGCACCCTCGGATGGCTGGGCCATTGCGGCTTCTATGCGGTTCCACAGCTCAGGCCCTGGTTCGACATCAGGCAGTTCGTCCATAAGCGGGGCGAGCCGTTCTTCCCAACCCGCAACTTCGGCTGCAAAATCGGCGTCGCTTGCCATCAGCCCGCGCGCCTGCATCGCTTCCTCACCCGTGAGGAGGCCCAAAGCGTGTTCGGCGGCAAGGCGGCTGCGCTCATTCATTGTCTGACCCTAAACACTTTCCAAGTGCAGCCAGACCCCGGCGGACCCAGCTTTTCATCGTTCCAAGCGGCACGCCCTGCGTTTCGGCGAGCTCCCTATATGTCGCGCCGTCAAAAAAGGCCGTGCGAATGGCGCTCTGCTGGCGTTTTTCCAACTTGCCGAGGCAGTGGTGGATGCGGGCATCGCGCTGTTTGTCCTCGGCCAAGCTATCGGCCAGCGGCGTATCGTCTTCCACTGCAGTTGCGGCATTTTCCGGTAAGCTGTCACGCACCCGCTTGCTGCTGCGGAGCCGGTCGATCGCGCGGTTGCGGGCGAGGGTTGCCAGCCAGCTAATCGGGCTCGCGCGCGCAGGATCATAGCGATCTGCCCGCTGCCAAAGGCCGAGATAGACATCCTGCAATGCATCCTCCGCTTCGCCCCTGTCATTCAAGATACGCAGGCAGATGCCAAAAAGCTTCGCCGAAGTGGCAGAATAAATGTCACCGAGGGAAGATCGGTCGCCCGAAGCCAGCCGCACCATATCCGCGCGCAACCTCTCGCGGGACGTGTTGGCAGCGGTTTCAGTCAGGGTGTCGGAGACCATATTTGCGCATGGTTACATCCAGAATGGCGATCCGTCACCATGTCCGTTGCGCTTAAACCTTAGCCTCGTCCTCCAGCACGCAATCCTCACAATCCTGTTCGATCTGGATCGTCGCGTGGCCGATATTGTGGCTATGCTCCAGCTCATGCGCGACTTCATGCAGAAATGCGTCGCCCGGATGGCCATCCGGCATCACAAGATGCGCGGTGAATGCGGTTTCGGTCGTGCTCATGGGCCAGATGTGGAGATCATGGACCCGGTCGACGCCCGGCAAGCTGGTCAGATAGGTGCGCACTGCACCTTCGTCGCAATTGTCCGGTACACCCAGGAGGCCCATCTTCAGACTTTCCTTTGCAAGCCCCCAAGTGCCCCAAGCGATCAATGCGACGATGACCAGGCTGGTGACCGGATCGATCCACAGCGCGCCTGTAAGCAGGATCATCGCGCCTGATATCACCACGCCGAGCGATACCAGCGCATCGGCCGCCATATGCAGGAACGCGCCGCGGATATTGAGATCGTCCTTGCGGCCCTTCAGGAAAAGCAATGCGGTGACCGTGTTGATCACAATGCCGATGCCCGCGACGAGCATAACGGTGCCGCCCCCGACCGGTTGCGGATCGGCAAAGCGACGGATTGTTTCGACCAGAATGACGCCCAGCGCGATCATCAGTGTGGCGGCATTCGCCATTGCGGCGAGTATCGTCGAGCTCTTGAGGCCGTATGTGAAGCGCTCGCTGGGCTCGCGTTTGGCCAGGATGCTCGCGCCCCATGCCAGCAGCAGGCTCAACACATCGGAGAGATTGTGCCCCGCGTCGGCAACGAGTGCCATTGATCCCGACAGAAAGCCGTAAGTCGCCTCCACCACAACAAAGATGACGTTGAGCGCAATGCCGATTGCAAAGGCTTTGCCGAAGTCCGCAGGAGCATGTGAATGCCTGTGATCATGAGAATGAGAGTGATGGCCGCCCATTACCTAGTCGTAGATGCAGGCGTCGAGCCCGTCACGCCGAACAACGCCCACGCGTGCCGCGAGGGTGTTGCCATGGCGGCGAAGCCAGCCGGACGGACTTGCGACTGAACGCTTCTTCGGAAGCGGCAGGGCCGCGGCCATGCGGGCGGCCTCAAGCGGCGTCAGGCTGGCGGCTGAATGATTGAAGTACCGCTGCGCCCCGGCTTCGGCGCCATAAGTGCCGATGCCCGTTTCCGCGACGTTGAGATACACTTCCATGATCCGGCGTTTGTCCCACAAGTTCTCGATCAGGAAGGTGAACCACGCCTCCAGACCTTTGCGGAAGTAGCCGCCGCCTTGCCAAAGGAAGACGTTTTTCGCCGTCTGCTGGCTGATGGTCGAGCCTCCGCGGATACGCCCGCCCTGTGCATTTTTCTTCATAGCATTTTCAATGGCTTCACGGTCAAAGCCGTCATGACTGCAGAACTTTCCGTCCTCCGCCGCGATCACAGCGCGGATCATATTGCGGTCGATATCGGAAAGCGGCTCCCAATCCTTGGTGATGCTCTCACCGTCCATAAGCATGGTGGCGGTTACCGGAACCGGCACGAAGCGGAATAGGATTACCAGCCCGACGCTAATGAGGACAAACCAGATGATGAATTTGGCGACGAACCAGAACACGCGAATCATGGCCTGCACTTAACCTGTACAGCGGGAAAAGAAAAACCCTCCCCGTCCAGCAGAACGGAGAGGGTTTCCAATGTGTCGATGCGATTATGCCGCAGCAGGCGTAAACCTTTCACCGGCGATCGTTTTCATCGCCTTCTGAAGTTTCTCGAAAGCGCGTACTTCGATCTGGCGGATGCGTTCGCGGCTTACATCGTAAACTTGGCTAAGCTGTTCCAGCGTCTGCGGATTTTCCGTCAGGCGGCGTTCGGTCAGGATGTGCTGCTCGCGTTCGTTCAGCGCTTCCATTGCTTCCCCTAGCATTTCATGACGGACCGATGCTTCTTCAGCGTCGGCAACCATCGTGTCCTGCAGCGGACGGTCGTCCGTCAGCCAATCCTGCCACTGTCCTGCGCCATCTTCATCACCGCGCATCTGCACGTTAAGCGACGCATCTCCGCCCATCATCATGCGGCGGTTCATATTGACGACTTCTTGTTCCGGCACACCAAGCGTCGTGGCGATTGTGCTCAAGTCATCTGGATGAAGATCGGAGTCTTCGTAAGCCTCCAGCTCTTTCTTCATCCGGCGCAGGTTGAAGAACAGTTTCTTCTGCGCGGCGGTAGTGCCCATTTTCACGAGCGACCAGCTGCGGAGGATGAATTCCTGCATGCTCGCCTTGATCCACCACATGGCATAGGTGGCAAGGCGGAAGCCGCGATCGGGTTCGAATTTCTTGACGCCTTGCATCAACCCGACATTCCCTTCGGAAATCAGGTCGCTGACAGGCAGGCCATATCCACGATAGCCCATGGCGATCTTTGCCACGAGCCGCAGATGCGATGTGACGAGCTGCGCGGCAGCTTCTGGATCTTCATGCTCGGCATAACGCTTCGCGAGCATATATTCCTGCTCGGGCGTCAACAGCGGGTATTTTTTGATTTCGGAGAGATAGCGATTGAGGCTTTGCTCACCGCTTAGAGCCGGGACCGAAATGGTCTTCTTCTTAGTAGTCATGTTTTCCCAAACCTTTCGTTGTCGGCCAAACTGTGCGGACCCCTGATGGGCATCCCTCAATGCAGGCCACGAACCTAATATAGAGACGTTTTAGCCACCGTCCAAGTGGGTTTCATCGATTCAAACCATCGGTTTCGTCGATCAGTTCCTGCATATCGTTCGGTAATTCGGCGCTTAGCTTGATTCGGTTACATGTAACCGGATGATCGAATCCCAGATCGGCGGCGTGCAGTGCCTGTCTGTGAAAACCAATTCGGTCGAGAATTGGCTTCAAATTGGTGGGCGGACGCCCGTAGACTTGATCCCCTATTAGCGCGTGTTTGATTGATGACATATGAACCCTGATCTGATGGGTTCTACCGGTTTCGAGACGGCATTCGACCAGCGTACAAAAATCAAGTGCTTTGAGTGTTTTATAATGTGTAATCGCATGTTTTCCGCGCGACGCATCATCCTCCAGTACAGCCATCTTTTTGCGGTTGCGATCGGAGCGTCCGATTCGCGTGGAAATGGTCCCGGATGGCGGCATTGGCCTGCCGCTCACAACCGCCAGATAGCGGCGCTCTATTGAATGGTCGGCGAACTGTGCGGCCAGCCCTTCATGCGCGGTGGTAGATTTTGCTGCGACCAGTAAACCAGAAGTATCCTTATCGATCCGGTGAACGATTCCAGGCCGCGCAACTCCGCCAATTCCCGATAATTGCCCTTTACAATGGTGCAGCAGCGCATTGACCAGCGTGCCCGAGTAATTGCCCGCTGCAGGGTGCACCACCATACCGGCAGGCTTGTTGATTACGATCAGATGTTCGTCCTCAAACGCCACATCGAGCGGTATATCCTCGGGCAGCGCTTCGGCTGGAGTCGGCGGGGGAAGGGTGATCACGAAATGCGTATCGGCTTGCACCTTGGCCGAGGGGCTGGTGGCAGCAGCTTCGCCGATAATCACGACACCTTCCGCGATCAGCGCCTTAATCCGCTCGCGTGACAGATCTGTTGCGTTAGCCAAAGCCTTGTCCAAGCGCCCTGATGAGGTAACTTTTCCGCGAATGACAATGTCTGATCCCATGACTATGGGAATGGGCGATGCGTTTGCCGGTTACAAGAGAAGTCCTCGATTTGCTCGACGAAGAAGCACGCGCCGCTCATCCGCTTGAATGCTGCGGAATTCTGTTTGGCGATCACGCTTCGATCACCGCTGCAAAGCCTGCCGCAAACATCCACGCCGGCCCAGCAACCCACTTCGAGATCGACCCACAAGCCTTGATCGACGCGCACCGCTCCGCCCGTGAAGGCGGCCCGCAGATTGTTGGCTATTACCATTCTCACCCCAATGGCCTCTCCCAGCCTTCCCCAACCGATGTTGCCAGCGCGGCGCATGACGGAATGATCTGGGCAATCATTGCCGACGGCGCTGTCAGTTTTTGGCGCGATGATGCGGAGTGCTTTACCGCGCTTTCCTACTCAGTCGCGAGTGCGTAAAGCGAGGCCCATGAGAAGCCCGAAAATTCGCGCTGCTACCCCGCTTTGGCATAAGCGAGTGGCGTCCACCGATTTTCTCTTTAAGACAGTGCAACAAGTGTCACTTTGTCAGGAACTGCAGCGTTAATATGAACAACTCGGCCTCTCTCGACCTCGCCAGCATGCTGTGCTCGCGGCTTTGCCATGATCTGCTCAGCCCGGTTGGCGCGCTCAACAACGGGTTGGAGCTGCTGGCGGACGAAAAAGATCCGGAAATGCGGCAGCGCTGCTTCGAGTTGCTGGAACAGAGCGCCAAGGCCTCTGCCGATAAACTGAAATTCTTCCGCCTCGCTTTCGGGGCAGCGGGTGGTTTCGGTGAAATGGTGCCGGTTGAAGAAGCGCAAGACGTCGTGAACGCATTGGTCGGCGCAAACGACCGGGTCGAGGTGCAATGGGCATTGACAGCAGCCGCCCTGCCGAAACCAGCTATTAAAACAATGCTCAACCTTGCCTCCATTGCGCTCGATTCACTACTGCGCGGCGGCAAGCTCGATATCGGCGCTGAATTGCTCGACAAATCCAGCGAAATCGTTGTGCGGGCAACCGGCGACCGGATCGCCTTCGATGACACGATCGGGGAAGCGCTGCAGGGCAATATCCCGGTAGATGAACTGACGAGCCGCACCGCCCCTGCCCATATGCTCTATCTGCTCGCAGAGGAACTTGGCGGCGGGCTGCAATATAAACTCGATGATGGCTCGCTGGTCCTCGGTGCCGTTCTGCCGCGTGATACCGAAGGGATGATCGGTTAATCCTATGGATGAATTGGTCCACCGCTTTGAGCCGTCGCCCAATTTCAATGATCGTGCGGCACCCATATCGATGGTGGTGCTGCATTATACCGACATGAAGAGCGCCGACGAAGCGCTGGAGCGGATGTGCGACGAAGAAGCGCAGGTCAGCGCGCATTATCTTATCAGCCGCACAGGCGAAGTGATCCAGATGGTCAGCGAGGAAAAACGCGCTTGGCATGCGGGGGCTAGCTTCTGGCGCGGCACGAAGGATGTTAATTCCGCAAGCATCGGGATCGAGCTCGACAATGACGGCCACCAGTTCGGCTATAAGCCATTCCCGAAGGAGCAGATGGAAGCGCTCATCCCGCTCCTCGCGCGGATTGTCGAGGAGCATGACATTGCTCGCTCCAACGTGGTTGGTCATTCTGATGTCGCCCCTGCACGAAAAGTCGATCCGGGCGAGCTGTTCGACTGGGAATGGCTGGCGCAACTAGGGCTGGCAATCCGCCGTCCCGATATTCCTTTGGGCGATCCGTTCGAGAATGACGGCGCGTTTTATCTTGCGCTCGAACGCTACGGTTATGACATTACGGACGGCCACAAAGCGGTGGAGGCATTCCAGCGCCGCTGGCGGCCCAATCTGATTGATGGAATGATCGACGGGCAATTGCGCGCGATGCTGTTCCATCTTCTGCTTGAACGTGACCGCGGAAACGCTAGGTAGCGGGTTGCACCGGGAGGCTGGGCAGCCGCGTTGGAGTTAGCTCCACCGAGGAAAGTCCGGGCTCCATGAAACAAGGGTGGCGGGTAACGCCCGCCGGTTCGAGCCTCCTTTGGGGTCAGAGCAAGGGAAAGTGCCACAGAGAGTAAACCGCCTGATTTATCAGGTAAGGGTGAAAGGGTGCGGTAAGAGCGCACCGGGGCGGCGGCAACGCAGCTCGCATGGCAAACCCCACCCGGAGCAAGGCCGAATAGGGGCGGCGCGCTGATGGCTTCGGCTTGATGCAGGGTGTTTCACCCGTGATCGCCCGGGTTGGCTGCTTGAGCGTGGGAGCAATCCCTCGCCTAGATGAATGGCTGCCCCCGCGCGGCAGGTCGTGCCTCTGGCGCGATACCGCGTGCGGGACAGAACCCGGCTTATAGGTCTCCCGGTGCAATTATCAGGAACGGTTCATCCCGTCCGGCCTTTGTAAAGGTATGGAAAGCGTTTTTCGAGAGCCCCGAAGCAATGCCCAGCGCATCGCCATTATTTTTGCCGTGATTTTTCAGATCAGTGCAAACTTCTTGCCTTGGCTGGGGGTTGGCGAGCCGATCGGCGATCAATCCGATGCGGTGCGCACTTTGATAACGCCTGCCGGTTGGGCGTTTTCGATCTGGGGACCGCTATTTGCCGGCACAGTTCTGTTCGCGATTTACCAGTTCCTGCCGCGACAGAAGAATAATGCGATGCTGGACCGGATCGGCTGGTACGCGGCGGCTGCATTCACTGGAAACGGACTTTGGGCGATCTGGACACAAGTCACCAACCTCAACGCATTCTCTGCCATCATCATCGCGGTGACGCTGACTTGCCTGTTGGTGATATTGCGAAACTTCGTATCGCTGGATCGGCCGTTTTCACCGGGAGAACGTTGGCTGGCGGTGCTTCCGCTGAGTGCGCTGGCAGCTTGGCTGACCGCTGCGACAATTGTGAATATCGCTGCGTCATTGACCTATCACGGTATTGGCGGTGATGGTTCGCAGCCACTGGTTGCGGCTGGCATTCTCATGGTTGGAGGAATTATTGCGGCGCTCGCGGTCGCGCGCAGCTTGGGCAACCCTTGGTACGCTGCAGTGTTCTTATGGGCGCTCGTCGCCATATACTTCCAAGGCGGACAGCAGGCGAGTGTGGTAGCCTATGCCGCGATTGCTGCTGCGATATTGGTCGCCGTGACTGCAATCGCGCAACTAGCGCTGGTCTACAACCGCAAGAAGTGGTTCGGATAACGCGCCTTACGCACGCCCGATGCTTACATATTCGAACCCTGCAGCCCGGACTTCTGCTGGATCATAAACATTGCGCAAATCGACAAGGATCGGTGCGTTTGCCAATTCCTTCACCCGCTTCAAATCAAGCGCGCGGAACTCGTTCCATTCGGTTACGAGTGCAACCGCATCCGCACCGGTAATGGCGGCATAGGGATCATCGACCATTTGGACGTCAGGCAAGAGAGGGCGGGCCTGCTCCATGCCTTCAGGATCATAGGCGACGACTTTCACGCCGGCATCTTGTAGCGCCTGAGCCACGCCGATGGCAGGGCTATCGCGCATATCATCGGTGTTCGGCTTGAAAGTCAGGCCCAGCATGCCGACCGTCTTGCCGCGCGCTGCTTCAGGACCGCCCAGTGCATCGATGACCTTGCGGCCCATCGCACGTTTGCGGCTGTCATTTACCTTTACGACCGCTTCGACGATGCGGACGGGGCTTTCGTAGTCTTCGGCGGTCTTGAGAAGCGCCAACGTATCCTTGGGGAAGCAGCTGCCACCGTAGCCCGGGCCTGCATGCAGGAATTTAGCGCCAATACGGCGATCCATCCCGATGCCGCGCGAAACGTCTTGCACATCTGCGCCGACCTTTTCGCAAAGATCGGCCATTTCATTGATGAAAGTGATCTTGGTCGCGAGGAAGGCGTTGGCGGCGTATTTGATCAGCTCTGCGCTGCGGCGGCTGGTGAAAAGGATCGGGCTCTCATTGAGATAAAGCGGGCGATAAACCTCGCGCATCACTTCTTGGCCAAAGTCGCTTTCAGTGCCGATTACGATCCGGTCAGGGCGCTTGAAATCATCGATTGCTGCGCCCTCGCGCAGGAACTCGGGGTTCGAGACAACTTCGAATTTTGCGGTGGTGGTGCTGTCTTGCAGGATGCGCTCAACCTCATCACCTGTGCCGACTGGGACGGTGGACTTGGTCACGATGACGGCATCATTCTTCAGGCTCGCGCCGATTTCGCGGGCAACGGCATGGACGAATGACAGGTCCGCATGGCCATCTCCGCGCCGTGAAGGTGTGCCCACAGCGATGAAAATCGCGCTGGCGTCTTGGATGGCGCTGGCGAGGTCTGTGGAGAATGACAGGCGGCCTGACTTCACATTGCTTTCGACCAATGCGTCGAGGCCGGGTTCGTAAATCGGCATGATACCGGCGTGTAGCGCGTCGATCTTGGACTGGTCCTTATCGATGCACACCACGTCATGGCCGAAATCGGCAAAACATGCGCCTGAAACCAGACCGACATAGCCTGAGCCGACCATTGCGATTTTCATTCCGACAGTACCTTCTCTGTGATCTTCGTGCCTTTCTTGCCTTCAACAGCGGCAAGATAGCGGCGCGTCGTGCCTTCCAGAACCAATGCGGTAAGGCGTCCGGTCATATAGGCGCCCGTATCGATTCCGATCCGGTTGCCACGATCTTCGACCTTATCCGTGATGGTGTGCCCGTGGATGACCACGTGCGAATGCGGCTTCGCATAGGATAAGAAGGGTTCTCGAATCCATAACAGGTCCTTGCGTTTCTGCTCTGCCGCAGCGACGCCGGGCTGAATTCCGGCATGGACGAAGATGTATCCGCCAATTTCGATGAGCTTTTCGAAGCCTTCTAGGAACTCGACATGCTCGTTCGGCACTGCGGCCCGGTAAAGCTCTTGCAATGTTTCCATTGAGGCTTCGCGGTAGATCGATTTCTCGATCCCGTAGGATAGGATAGTTTCTTTGCCGCCAAAGCGGATGAAGTGGCGCAGGCTTTGTTTCTTGTCCAACGCCTCGAGGAACATCTGTTCGTGATTGCCGGCAAGGCACCGGACTTTGCGCTCTTGTTGCCAGCGCATGGCCCGTTCGACCACGCCGCGGCTGTTCGGCCCGCGATCCACCAGATCGCCCAGCAGGATGACAGTGGTTTCCGCCTTACCAGCGTCAGCATCATCGCGTTCGATCGCTTCGATCAGTTCTTCGAACAGGTCGAGCCGCCCATGGATGTCACCAATCGCATAGACGCGCTGGCTGGCTGGAAGCGATGCTTCCGGCTTACCTTTCTTCCGCATAATGTCTCGAATTGGCTTGAACATCGGGGTAGTGAATTTCCTTAAAAACACACAAAGTGTTGATGAAGTGCAATAGTCTCAGTCGCCTTTAACGACAAGGTTTGACCAAGGGCTGAACACAATTGTGATGCTCAAAACCCACACTCTGAGGAGCGTTTGTCGATAGGGGCGAACAAGTCTTGTGCGCCGCAGCATTTTGGTGCACTTTTAAATCAGATTCGGACAAGGCCTCGCACACATAACGATGCGGCCATCGGATTCGCAGGCGGGACGAAGCGCAAACCGAACTATTTAAGTTAGGAAGTTATATGCTTACGTCCACTCGCGGCCTTCTGGCCGCATCCTCAATGTCTTTTGCTCTGCTGGCTAGCCCAGCGATGGCACAAGATGCAGAAGTTCCAAGTGAAATTGAAGTTTCGGGCAACGTTGCCCTCGTAACTGATTACCGTTTCCGCGGCGTATCGCTGTCTGCAGGCGATCCGGCCATTCAGGGCGGTATCGATATTGCGCACTCGAGCGGTTTTTATGTCGGCACATGGGGTTCTTCCATCGATGGCGGCGCTCTTTACGGCGAAATGGAGCTTGACGTTTATGGGGGCTGGAGCGGTGATGTCGCTGAAGGCGTGACGCTCGATGTCGGCGTTCTTTATTACGCCTATCCTGCGAATGATTTTGGCCCGGCTGAATATTATGAGCCCTATGCTTCAATCGGCACCACGCTCGGTCCGGTTTCAGCCACGCTTGGCGTTGCCTACGCGCCCGATCAAGAATCGCTTGGTGATGCTGACAACCTCTATGTTTACACCGACTTTGAGGCTGGCATTCCGAATACGCCATTTACGCTGACCGCTCACGTTGGTTACACTGACGGGGCGCTTGGCCCTGACGTATTGGCGGGCGGCACGGACGATAGCGGTTTCGACTATGCGGTCGGCGTATCGGCTACTGTACTTGGCGGCCTTGGCCTCGGTGTTCAGTATATCGGTGTCGATGGCGCAAGTGTCGACGGCCTGACCGACGATGCGATTGTCGGGACTTTGTCCTACAGCTTCTAATAGTGCAGCATAAACCTGATCAGGCCCGCGCCCGGATGGTGGCGCGGGCCTTTTTTTGTTCCCCTAGCACGCCTACATGCTGAGCGAGCCAATGGAGCAATCAAGCATGACCAAATTCCTTCACACCATGATCCGCGTTAGCGATCCTGACGCCACAATCGACTTTTTCAAGCTGATCGGTCTGGAGGAAGTGCGACGCTTCGATAGCGAGCAGGGCCGGTTCACGCTGATCTTCCTGGCTGCGCCTGGCCAGAAGGATATTGCCGAGGTGGAGCTGACTTATAATTGGCCAGCAGAGGACGACAGCGCGGCCGAGCATTATGACGGTGGCCGCAATTTCGGCCACCTCGCCTACCGCGTCGAGAATGTTTACGACACGTGCCAGCGACTGATGGATGCCGGCGTTACGATCAATCGCCCGCCGCGCGATGGCCATATGGCATTTGTGCACTCACCCGATGGCATATCGATAGAGCTGCTGCAGGAAGGCAATTTGCCGCCGCAGGAGCCGTGGGCAAGCATGGAAAACACCGGTAGCTGGTAAAGCGCTACTGGCGGGTTAAACCTCAGTCCGAGTCCTTGAATTCGTCCGGGTGCGTGGTCGTCATCCGGAGGATGGTATAACCAAGCACCGCCGATATGAACGATCCCATCAGGATACCGATCTTGGCTTCGTCGATCAGCTCGCGGTAGCCGGGGAATGCCAATTCGCCAATGAATAGCGACATGGTGAAGCCGATCCCGCAAAGCACCGAGATGCCCCAGATTTCCGCCCAACTGGCATTGTCCGGCCGTTTGGCGAAGCCAATTTTGTCGGCAATCCAGATGCAGGTGAAAATCCCGATCTGCTTACCGAAGACGAGGCCTGCAGCGATCCCCATTGGCAAGGAGGCCAGAACACCCTCCATCCCGAGACCGCTCAATTCTACGCCGGCATTGGCAAAGCCGAAGACCGGAACAATCAGATAAGCGCTCCACGGGGCCAAATTATGCTCGAGCGGTTCGAGCATGCGCTTACCGCTGGCACAGCGCAGCGGGATAGTGAATGCGGCTACGACGCCTGCGATTGTGGCATGCACGCCGGAATTGAGGACGGCAAACCACAGGCCGATTGCGAAAAGCACATAAATCCACAATTTGTCGACCTTCAGCTTGTTCAGCCCGATCATGCAGCCCAGCACGATCAATGAGACGACCAGCCACATCAACTTGATGTTGGCAGTGTAAAATAGCGCAATGATCAAGACTGCGCCAATATCGTCGACAATCGCGACGGTGAGCAGGAACAAGCGCAACGACCTTGGAACCCGGTCACCCAATAGCCCCAAAACGCCCATTGCAAAGGCGATGTCCGTGGCGGCAGGGATCGCCCAACCGCGCACGGTCGGATATTCTGTCCCGGCGACCATCAGGAAAACAAGCGCGGGCGCGGCCATGCCGGCCAATGCCGCCAGAGCCGGCAGGCGGCGCTGTTCCGGTGTCGATAATTGACCGACCATCAACTCCCGCTTAACTTCCAACCCGACGACGAAGAAGAATATCGCCATCAATCCGTCATTGATCCACAGATGCAGCGTATCGAGCTTGAAATCCCAACCAAACTTGGCGTGGAACAGCTCGTGATATTCGTAAGCAAGCGGCGAATTTGCCGCGATCATAGCGGCGGCTGCGACCAGAATCAGGAGGATACCGGCAGAAGCATCGCCGACAAACAGCGCCTTCACAGGAGCAATCGCGACACGGAGAATTTTTGGAGTAGTCATGGCGCTCCCTTTTTCGCAAATGAGTGCCCGTTGCAAGTCCCGATCACCTCCGATAGGTAGATGAAAGGGCTCTAGGGGTCGCATCCTTTGACTTTAATGAGTTTTTCACCGGCCGAATGGCTGGCTTTGATACAGCACGAGTTGCTTTTGTTTGCCGCGATCTTTTTCGTGATCGGCGCAGTGGATGAGCTTGCCGTCGATATCGTCTGGCTTTGGCTGCGCCTGACGGGGCGCGGCAAAGCGCGGCAGCTTGGCCCAGCGACCACCGATAATCAGGCGCTTTCCGTGATGGCAGCAGTGTTAATTCCGGCATGGCAGGAAGCCGCTGTTATCGGCACGACGATAATGCACCCCCCTGTCGGTTTGGCCGCGATCGAAGCTTAGAATTTACGTTGGCTGCTATCGCAATGATCCAGCAACCTTCGCTGCGGTTATCGCTGCTGTGGGCGGCGACCAGCGTGTGCGATTGGTTCTTCATGATGCGGCTGGCCCAAGCACAAAGGCCGATTGCCTCAATCGGCTCTATCTAGCTCTGAGCGAGGATGAGCGCCGTTCGGGACATGATGCCCATATGGTTGTCTTGCACGATGCCGAGGACATGGTTGATCCGGCGGGCCTTGCTCTGCTCGACCGTGTCATACGAAACGCAGAGCTTGCACAATTGCCCGTTCTACCGATGCCGCAAGAACGCTCGCGTTGGATCGGCAGCCATTATCGCGAGGAGTTTGCCGAGGCGCATGGTAAGTCGATGGTTCGGCGCGATGCAATGGGTACAGGCCTGCCATCGGCTGGTGTCGGTTGTGCGATTTTTCGCCCGGCGATTTCGCTATTGGCGAGCGAGCGCGGCGTTGATGCGCCCTTTGCCGCAGATTGCCTCACGGAAGATTACGAATTGGGGCTGAGCATTGCCGAAATGGACGGACGCACGCGCTTTATGTGTGCGCGGCATGCCGATGGACGTTGGCCCCACAGCACAGCTGAATGTCAAAGTAGCTCAAGTCCGCGCGCGTCTGTCGGTCGATTACCGCATCAAGATCGCGGGCGACGCTGAGCCCGGTTCGGGCGCGGCATTGACTCTGGCGACGGGTTTCTAGCCGTAGCGTAAATATTCCCGATTAAGCTGCTTTAATATACAAGCCCTCTCAGCTAGGCCTTGCAAAGTATGGACGTCTATCTCCCAATCGCGAATTTGTCGGTCAATGGACTGGTCATAGTCGCGCTTGGCGGATTGACTGGGATCTTGTCCGGCCTGTTCGGTGTCGGCGGCGGGTTCCTGACCACACCATTGCTGATTTTCTACGGTATTCCGCCAACAGTCGCTGCAGCTTCCGCGACGACGCAGGTTACTGGAGCAAGCGTTTCTGGAATGCTCGCGCATCGCCGCCGCAACGGCGTGGATGAGAAGATCGGTTTGGTCATGGTTGCTGGCGGCACGATTGGCGCATTGATCGGTGCAGTCTTGTTTCGGTTTTTCCAGTCACTTGGCCAGATCGATGTGATGATCAACGTGTTGTATGTCGTGATGCTGGGTACAATCGGCACCCTTATGGGGCGCGAAGCTTTGCAGACTATTGGTGCGGTCAAAGCTGGCGAAAAGCCCCGCGCAATGACGCGCCGCCACCACCCGCTGGTTGCGGCGCTACCTTACCGTTGGCGGTTCTACCGCTCGGGCCTCTACATCAGCCCCATTGCGCCGCTTCTGTTGGGCGTGGTCGTAGGAATCCTGACGATGCTTATGGGCGTAGGCGGTGGGTTCATTCTAATACCCGCAATGTTATACATTCTCGGAATGAGCGCGACTGTCGTTGTCGGAACCAGCCTGTTCCAGATACTGTTCGTTACCATGGTCACGACCATGACCCATGCTCTCACAACCAAGGCAGTCGACATTGTGCTGGCGGGGCTTTTGCTGCTGGGTTCAGCGGCAGGCGCACAAATTGGTTCGAGGCTTGCCCTGAAAGCTAAGCCTGAAATTTTGCGTCTTGTCCTAGCGGCAATCGTGCTCGCGGTGGCGCTGCGCATGGCGTTCGGACTTGGGTTCCAGCCAGATGAAATTTACACAGTTGTGTCGCTGTGATCCGCTTTTTCGCTCTATTCGCTATTGCATTGATGCTGACTGGTGCGCGTGACCCGATCCTTGTACCGGAGGTCTCACAGCATGACATTAAGGTGCGGCAAGGCTTTACCGGAACGGAGCTGCTGCTGTTTGGCGCGATCCTCGATCCGGAGGGCAGGGCAGCCCGCAAATATGATATTGTGGTGGTGCTAAAAGGTCCCGCAGAAGCGATCCGCGTGCGCGAAAAACAGAAGGTTGCAGGCATCTGGATTAATGCCGAAAGCACGGCATTCCAATCTGCTCCATCATTCTTTGCTGTCGTGTCATCCAAGCCGATCTCAGAGTTGGTCGACGAAAAAACAGCGGCGATTTATGAGCTTGGGCTGGACTTCGTCCAATTTTCACCGACCGGCAAAATTGATCCCGAAGAGCAAGCGCGGTTTTCCGCAGGCTTCAACGATATGCGCAAACGAGCTGGCCTGTATAAGGAAGATATGTCCGGAGTTCAGATCAGCGAGCAAGTGCTGTATCAGGCTCGAATATCCCTGCCATCGAACGTTCAAACTGGCACTTATACCGCTGAAACTTTTGCCATTACGCGCGGGATAGTAGTCGCCTCTGCAGTCTCAGAAGTCGAGGTTCGCAAAGTGGGCTTCGAGCGCCTGGTGGAAATTTTCGCCCAGAACTGGGGCCTGTTTTACGGGCTTTTGGCCGTCGCCCTCTCGGTCGGGATGGGCTGGTTGGCGGGCCGGCTATTCGCAATGGTTTAGGCTGCTATCACAGTCTCTTGACGCGATATTAACCCTCTCCCCCGTAGTGCGAACCTGCATATAGGTAAAAAACCGGGGTTTTAGACGATGGATATGGGCAAGCAGTCTTTTCAGACTTTCGATCCGGCGCAGGAGCCGGGCGCAAATCCGCCTGCGGAGGAACAAGCGTCTGCACCCGCCCGGGCCCCTGCCCCAGCCAATGCCAGCGACAATCGTAATCAGCCAATCGGTGTTGTGCTCGAAATTGCCGGTTCAGGATCGCAAATCGCGCTCGACTTGCAACGCCTCAATGAATGTATGGACGATACTGACCCGTCGATTGCGCTAGCCGGACAAGTCGGTAGCCAGATCAAAATTCGTGTCGGTAGCAACTGGCTTCTCGCAAACGTCCGCAACCAGAAGCAAGATCGCCGTCAGGGCGGCGGCATTACTGCCAACATTGATTTCCTTGGCGAAGGCCAGGAAGAAAAACTGACCGGCAAAATCCACGGGTTTCGCCGGGGTGTGACCCGCTATCCGGTCCCCGGCGCGATGATCTATCCGGCCTCGACAGACGATCTTAAACAGATTTACGCCAGCGATGGCCGCGCCAATATCGAAATCGGGACAGTCTTTCCGACCAAGGATATCCGCGCAGGCCTGTATATCGACGCCATGCTGGGCAAGCACTTCGCGCTGCTAGGTTCGACCGGTACGGGCAAGTCGACAAGTGCTGCGCTGATCCTACACCGCATCTGTCAGGCCGCGCCTGAGGGCCACATCGTAATGATCGATCCGCACGGCGAATATTCGGCGGCGTTCAAAAACACTGGTAAGATCTTCGATGTCGGCAATCTCGCGATGCCATATTGGCTCATGAATTTCGAAGAGCATTGCGAAATCATGATCAGTTCCTCGGGCAACGACAAACAGGAAGATTCCGAGATTCTTGCCCGCTGCCTTCTGGCTGCGCGTTCCAAGAACCGGCTCGCGGAAAGCATGGGTAAGATTACGGTAGATTCTCCAATTCCCTATTTGCTGTCCGATTTGACGACCGAAATCATGAACCAGATGGGCAAGCTGGATAAAGCCACCAGCAGCGCCCCCTTCATGCGGATCAAGAGTAAGATCGAAGAATTGAAGAACGATCCGCGCTACCAATTCATGTTTTCGGGCATGTTGGTTGGCGATACGATGGCAGACTTTATCTCGAAGATTTTCCGCCTGCCAAGTGCTGGTAAGCCAATCTCGATCATCGACGTTTCGGGTGTTCCATCCGACATTACCTCGACCGTGGTCGCCGTCCTTAGTCGCCTCGTATTCGACTATGCGATCTGGAGCCGCGAAGAAAAGACGCGCCCGATCCTGCTCGTTTGCGAAGAAGCCCACCGTTACGTGCCAAGCGAAAAATTCGCGGATTCGTCATCGGTTGCCCGCATCCTTAGCCGGATCGCCAAGGAAGGCCGTAAATACGGTATCTCTTTGGGCCTGATTACCCAGCGTCCATCGGATTTGGCCGAAGGCGTGCTGTCGCAGTGCGGCACGATCCTGTCGATGCGTCTGAACAATGACCGCGACCAAGCATTTGTGCGCAGCGCAATGCCGGAAGGAGCACGCGGTTTCCTTGATGCCATTCCCGCCTTGCGCAACCGCGAGGTAATTATCTGCGGCGAGGGTGTTTCGATCCCGATCCGCGTGAGCTTCGATACCCTTGAGGAGGCCAAACGCCCGGCATCGGAAGATCCGAGCTTCTCCGAACTATGGCGCGAAAGCGGCGGCGAAGAAGAAGCCGTGCAGCGGACGGTGCAACGCTGGAGAGCGCAGGGTAGGTAAAAGACGGTCTGCGGCAGCAGCCACAAAGCGCGACTGCGCGTTGGCGCTTATGCACCGCCTCCTCGGAGGCGCTGGCGCAGCCAAATAGCCGCGAGAGAAAATCAAGTGCCTCTGGTATCGCCGAACAGGTGGATATGTAGGCGGTCGCTTAGCTGAAAGCCGTGCTTCAAGCATTGATCCACAAGCCATTGCTCGCGGTTGTGCAGGGTCTTGCTGTCGGTACCTTCAGGCATGAGGAATACACGTTCTTTTGGAACTCGGTGTTTCGTCACCAGAGCCGTCACTTCCACGACATCATCAGGCTCTGCAATCACGAATTTGAAGAAGGCGCGCGGTTCGGCTGCGTAATGCTCCAGCCGATCGGGAATCAGCGCCAGTTCTGCGGCATTACCGCTATGTCTAAGCTTCGGGCTAACATTGAATTGATCGATCCGGATATCGAGCCGTGGCGGCGCTTTGACGGTGCCGTTGGTTTCGACTTCGACTGTCAAATCGGGTAGCAATCCGAGCAGATCGGCGAGGGCGCCCGCCTGTAGCAAAGGCTCCCCGCCGGTAATCACCAGCCTGTCCTGACCAAGGGCGAGAATGCGCTCCGCCGTTTCTGCAACCGATAGTTTTACCTGATTGGCCTTGCGGTCGAAGGTTACGCCATCACGGTGTTCGCGCTCATCCCCCTCGAAGTGCCAGGTATAGGCAGTGTCGCACCACACGCAGGCGAGGTTGCAGCGAGAAAGCCGCATGAACGCCACCGGTCGGCCCGCAGAAGCACCTTCGCCCTGAACCGAAGCGAAAATCTCCGGCTCGCCAGTTTCAATGGTGGCAAGGGTAAGCATTTGCCTAGCCCAACCGGACCAATGCCGCCTCGAGCCGTTCGCCTTCGGCGCTGTGGTGGGCGTGATCTGCCTTTGCCTTCTCCACCGCTTCGGGTTTTGCGCGTTCGACGAAATTGGCGTTACCTAGCCTGCCTTCGAGCGATTTTACTTCTTTGGTCGAAGCTTCGAGAGCTTTCTTGAGGCGAGCGCGTTCGGCATCGATATCGACCACACCCTCGAGCAGAATGGCCAGCGTATCTTCGCCAACGCCGATCTGCATGGCAGCACCGGCAGGCGGCGCGCCGAAAGAAATCGAGGACAGGCGAGCAAGCCGTTCGAGCGATGCGGCGTTTCGTTCAACCGCTTCCTTCGCAAGGGCGCTAGGCGCTTCGCAATAGCCATCCAATTTAGCGCCGGGTGAAATGCCGAGCTCATTCTTCGCGGTCCGCAAGGCGCTGGTCAGGCCGATTAGCCATTCGACTTCGCGCTTGGCTTTGGCGTCGACACCGGCACCCGGCTCAGGCCACTTTGCAGTGATCAGAGGATAGCTCGCGCGGTCACCCTGCTTGCTCCACAGCTCTTCGGTGATGAAGGGCATGAAGGGGTGCAGCATCACGAAAATTTGGTCGAGAACCCAGCCGGCAACGGCTTTTGTCTCATCGTCAATCGAACCCTTGATCAGCTCAAGATACCAGTCGCAGAAACGGTCCCATGTGAAATGGTAGATCGTGTTTGCCGCTGCATCAAAACGCAGATCAGCCATCGCCTTGTCTAGCGCGGCCAAGGTTTCGGTGACTTCGCCGATGATCCATTTGTTGACCGCTGTGGTCGCTTTCGGCGCTTCCAGGGTGTTTGAGGCTCCGATGTCGTTGGACTGGCAGAAACGTGTTGCATTCCAGAGCTTTGTCGCGAAATTGCGATAGCCTTCGACGCGGTTGTCATCCATTTTGATGTCGCGGCCCTGGCTTTCCATTGCCGCCATAAAGAACCGCAAAGCATCCGCGCCATATTGGTCGATCAGCCCCAGCGGATCGACGACATTGCCCTTGGATTTGGACATTTTCGCACCGTCTGCTGCGCGCACCAGCCCGTGCAAATATAGCCGAGGCCACGGGTTTTGCCCCGTTAGATGCTGCCCCATCATCATCATCCGTGCATCCCAGAAAAACAGGATGTCGAAGCCGGAAACTAAAAGGTTATTGGGGTAGTGTTTCTGGAACAGCTCGGCGTCCTCGTCTGGCCACCCAATTGTTGCGAAGGGCCAGAGTGCTGAAGAAAACCATGTGTCGAGGACGTCTTCGTCGCGCCAAATGGGATAATGGATCGCCAAGTCGAGCTGATTCAGGAAGACCGCTTCGATTGCGGCTGCGCGACCATTAAAAACTCTGACTTCCAATTTGCTATTTGATTTTGAAAGCAGGGATAGGGCAGCTTCGGCCGCCTCGTCAGAGGCCGAGGCTACAAAGCAGTTATCGTTCTCAAGCGAGGCGTTCAATTGCTTCGGGGCATGAGGAACTTCGATCGCGATCGTGCCATCGGCGGCCAATTTCGGCCCATACCAAGCCGGAATCTGGTGTCCCCACCACAATTGCCGCGACACACACCAAGGCTGAATGTTTTCCATCCAGTTGAAGAAGGTCTTCTCCCAGCTTTTCGGGACGATCTCGACATCGCCATTGCGAACCGCTTCAATCGGGGCCTTCGCCAGCGTTTCGGCATCGACATACCATTGGTCGGTCAGCCACGGTTCGATCACCACGCCTCCGCGGTCGCCGAAAGGCGTTGCGATAGTGCGCGGCTCGCTGTCGTGCTCGATTTCTTCGCCGTCTTTGTTTTTGGCGATATGCGGGATCAGATATCCGCCTTCTTTCAGGCGCTGGACCACCAACTCGCGTGCGCCGTCTTGGCCGTCCCGCTTGAAGCGGTGAAGGCTGAGATATTCTGCAGGAATTAGCTCGTCCGATGTTTGGCAAACATTCGCCTCGCCATCGAGCATGTTGAGCATTTCACCCGCAGCGAAGCCTGCGCGTTTGCCGACATCGAAATCGTTGAAGTCGTGTCCCGGTGTGATCTTCACCGCGCCTGAGCCAAGCTCCGGATCGGCATGTTCATCCGCGACGATAAGCACACGGCGGCCGGTAATCGGCAGCACGACATGCTTGCCGACAACCGAAGCATAACGCTCGTCATCAGGATGCACAGCAACCGCCATATCAGCGAGCATCGTTTCAGGCCGCGTGGTTGCAACCTCGATATAATCGCGGCCATCGCCGAGCGTCACGCCGTCTTCCAGCGGATATTTGAAGTGCCAGAAACTGCCTTTCAAATCCTGCGTCTCGACCTCGAGATCGCTGATTGCGGTTTTGAGTTTCGGGTCCCAATTCACCAAACGTTTATCCCGGTAGATCAGGCCCTGTTCGTGCAGTTTCACGAAAACCTTCAGCACGGCATCGCTGAAATGCGAGTCCATAGTGAACTGTTCGCGGCTCCAGTCCATCGAACAGCCGAGGCGGCGTAGCTGGTTGGTGATCTCCCCGCCGCTTTCCTCTTTCCATTCCCAGACCTTAGCGATGAATTCTTCGCGCGAATAATTGGTGCGTTTATCCTGCTTCGCCTCCATCTGGCGTTCGACAACCATTTGCGTCGCGATGCCTGCATGGTCAGTGCCGACGACCCATAGGGCGTCCTTGCCGCGCAGACGTTCATAACGGATCACTATATCCTGCAGCGTGTTATCCAGCGCGTGGCCGATATGCAGACTGCCTGTCACGTTGGGCGGCGGGTTCACGATGGTGAACGGCTCCGCATCGGGGCGATTTGGACGATAAAGCCCTTCTGCCTCCCAATGTTGGCGCCATTTTGCCTCGATAGAAGCGGGGTCGAAAGTCGTGTCTAGATTGCCTGTCATATCGCCTGCGCCTTTGCCAGCGGGGCGGGGCGGGTGCAAGCATAGCCGTGCTGGAAAGGCTGCACTTCATCGGGAAGTGCTTGTCGCGCGCCCGATTTGCCCGCATAGAAAGCCTATGCACGTTGGGGCAGAATATTCACTTGAGAACGGCGCCGACGGCGAAGCCGAATATGCAGAGCGGCTGGTTTTTTCGGGCTCCCTGCTGGTTTCCACTATCGGCGCAATCGATCAGGACGTCCGCACGTTGGACGGCCCGCTTTCGGCTATCGACCTGTCGGGCATTGATGAAATCGACACGGTCGGTGCGTGGACGGTGCTTAGCATCGCCCGCGAACATAATGCTGAAATTGTCGGAGCGAATGACCGCGCCTCGCGTCTGATTGAAGCTGTTGGCGGCGCTCAAAGCGAAGCGGCGTTGAGGTCCGACCGACCGCATATTTTTGAACGGGTGCCCTTGGTTGTTGGCAAGCAATTGTCTGGCTGGCTGTCGGGCCTTCTGAATTTCTTGAGCTTCCTGGGCAGTCTGATTGTCGCAATTGGCAAAGTTATCCGCCACCCGCGCAGGTTCCGGATGAAGGCGTTGGTCCGCCAAATGGAACTGGTTGGCGTGTCGTCACTCGGCATTATCGGCCTGATGAGCTTTCTTATCGGGATCGTGATCTCGCAGCAGGGAGCGGTCCAGCTTGCGGCATTTGGTGCAGAGGCGCTGACCGTGAACCTGACCGGGCGCATTTCTTTGCGAGAACTAGGCGTCTTGATGACTGCGATTATGGTTGCTGGCCGCTCCGGCTCAGCTTTCGCGGCACAAATCGGCACAATGAAGCTGACCGAAGAAGTCGATGCGATGCGGACGATCGGCATTTCTCCGATGGAGGCACTGGTGCTGCCGCGCGTATTGGCCGCCACATTCATGATGCCGCTGCTCGGCGCCTATGCGGCTGGAATGGCCATTATCGGCGGCGCGTTTATCGCTGATTTGTCACTTGGCATTCCGTTCCTGACATTCTTGGTCAGAATTCAAGAAGTCGTCCCAACCTACGATTTGTGGGTCGGATTGCTCAAAGCGCCGGTGTTCGGCCTGATCATCGGCCTTGCCGGCTGCTATCAGGGCATGCAGGTTAAGGATAACTCCGAGCAAGTCGGCAAGCGGACGACCGCCGCCGTGGTTCAGGCGATCTTTATGGTCATCGTGCTCGACGCATTCTTTGCGGTCTTCTTTACGGAACTGGGCTGGGCATGAGCGATCGCAAGGCCAGAAACGTTCACCAGGAACCGCGTTTTCGCGGGAATTTCCCGATTGTCGTCAGCGGGCTTACCAATCGGTTTGGCACGCAAACCGTGCATGAAAATTTGTCACTGGAGGTTCGGCGCGGCGAAATTCTCGGCGTCGTCGGCGGTTCGGGAACGGGTAAATCCGTGCTCATGCGTTCGATAATCGGCCTTCAACACCCAAGCGAGGGTGATATCGAAGTGCTTGGAAAGTCGATGACAGGCTCGGCGCCGGATAAAGAAATCGGTGTGCGCAGCAAGTGGGGCGTGTTGTTTCAGGGCGGGGCGCTTTTCTCGACACTAACCGTCGGCGAAAATGTCGAAGTTCCGCTGAAGCAGTTCTATCCCGACATTGAAGATGATCTTAGGCATGAAATCGCCAAATATAAGGTCATAATGTCCGGCTTGCCGAAGGAAGCGACGAACAAATTCCCTTCCGAACTTTCGGGCGGAATGAAGAAGCGCGCCGGCCTGGCCCGCGCATTGGCGCTTGATCCTGAACTGTTGTTTTTGGACGAACCAACCGCTGGCCTGGACCCGGTTGGCGCTGCAAAATTCGACCGGCTGACGAAAGAACTACAGGAAACGCTGGGGCTGACCGTCTTCTTGATCACGCACGATCTCGATACGCTTTATGAGATTTGTGACCGGGTGGCGGTGTTGGCCGACAGGCAAGTGATTGCCGTGGGCACGATCCCCGAACTTCTCGCGCTTGATCACCCGTGGATTCAGGAATATTTCAACGGTCCGCGCGGTCGGGCCGCCAAGGCCAGTCAGGACCGCGACGAGGTTCGCCAGGATGGCATTCGCAAGGCCGAAGCAGGCAAGGCAATGGACAAGTCACCCAAGGCAGGGGCATAGGAAGCAGCATGGAAACGCGCGCAAATTTCGTCTGGGTCGGGGCAGTTACCTTGTTGCTGCTCGCGGCACTGGCTGCCTTCATCATCTGGATCGCCAAATTGAACGAGGGCAATCAGAACGAATATGACGTCTATTTCAAGCAATCGGTTGAAGGGCTGGCGACGGGATCGCAGGTTACCTTCGCCGGGGTGCCAGCTGGGCAAGTAACCGAAATCGTTCTGTGGCCGACCGATCCTGATTTCGTGCGTGTTCGCCTTAAAATCAGTGAAGATATTCCTATCCTTCAGGGCACGACGGCGACCATTCAGGGCAGCTTTACGGGTGTATCGACCATACTTCTCGACGGTGCGGTAAAAGGTGCGCCGCCAATTACATGCGGCGGCGGCAATATCAAAAACACCTGTCCTGATGGCAAACCTGTTATCAACACTAAGCCTGGCGGCTTTGGTGAAATCCTCGCCAACGCGCCGCTGCTGCTGGAGCGATTGGCAACTCTGACAGAGCGGATGGCCATGGTGCTTTCCGACGACAATCAGAACTCGATTGCAGGCATACTGCGCAATACTGATGCGATGAGCGCCAATCTGGCGCAGGCAACGCCTCAAGTTGAAGCTACTCTGGCAGAATTGCAGATCACGCTGCGGGAATCGTCAGAAGCACTAGATGCATTTGAAAAAGTGATGGGGTCTACAGATCAGCTAATCAACAAAGAGGGCGCGTCGCTGGCAGATGAATTGCGGCTCACACTCAACAGCGCAAAAGGGGCCGCCACAGCCCTAGAAACCACCCTGACCGATGTTCGCCCGGCGACCCAGAAGCTTACCGAAAGCACCCTACCAGCCGCCGAAGCGACGCTGCGCGACCTTCGCGCAACTAGCAGGGCGCTGCGGAGCGTTACCGAAAATCTTGAATCCGAAGGCGCTGGCGCGCTGCTCGGCGGTCAGAAACTGCCGGATTACGAACCATGAGGGCCGCAATGAACAAACAGCTCCTATCGCGCATTTCTGCTTTCGCTTTGCTGGCGGCACTGGGGGGCTGCGTAAGTATTAGCCCCGGCGGCAGCGAGATGCCCGAGAGCCTGATGACGCTAACCCCGACATCCACATCAGCAGCGGGATCGATTTCGAGCGGAAACTTGGCAAATGCCATTGCAGTGATCGAGCCCGAGGCACCGCAGCGGCTGAATGTCACGCGGGTGCCTGTGCAAGTGAATGATGCGCAAGTTGCTTATCTGCAAAACGCTATCTGGGTGGAAAAGCCCGCGCGGCTGTTCCGCCGTTTGCTAGCCGAGACGATCTCTGCCCGCAGCGACCGCTTGGTGATTGACGGTGCTGACCCTGACCTGTCCGCTCAAACGCGGCTGTACGGCACTTTGCTCGACATGGGTTATGATGTCCGCACGAGTTCGGTTGTTATCCGCTACGATGCAATCCGCGAGTTTACCAACGGGGATATCCAGACGCGGCGCTTTGAGAGCGTGGTGCCGGGTGTGACTGCGGATGCGGCTTCGGTCGGACCGGCGCTCAATCAGGCTGCCAACGATGTTGCGGCGCAGGTTGCTGACTGGATCGGCTGATTAGCGCGAAAGCGCTGCAAACCTGATCGCATCTTTGAAATTGCCAAGCCTACTGGCGCGCAATTCTTCAGCAGAGGCTTCCCAGCCCCATTGTTCAGCCTGCCAATCCTCTTCCAGATTGGCGAGCGTCCATAATTCTTCTGCATCCGCACCATCTTCGAGCGCGGCCAGCCCGACGCACAGCGATGCAGCCAATGATGCCGCGACGGTGAGCGCAGACAGAGCAAAATCATCCATTTGCGATAGTTCTGCGCGCAGCTTGTCTAGCGTCTCGGCCAGCTGCTGCCGGTGCATGATACCGCTAGTACGTTCGAGTTCGATGGCGCGGCTCGCCTCGATCCGGCCAATGAGCGGTTCCCAGCAGTCAATCTGCCTGCGGTAGAGCGCATCGTCGGGATCGGCGCGGTAACACAGCGTGTCAGTTTCTGCGAAAGCGAGCAGTTTAGTGATCGCCAACTCGCGGTCAGGTGCAACAATATCGATTGCGTGATCGGCGGCATCGCGCAAGACCAACGTCTTCGCATCCAGCTCTTCGCCTTGCACCGACCACTCTTCGGCCATCGCGTCAGCAAGCACTTTTGAAGTGACAATCTGCGGCAAGCCAGCGGCTGTCTTGACGCCGCGGCCATCGAGCATGACCTGCCAGCCGCCATCCACCTGACCGGAAGAGACGGTCTTATAGAAACGCTTCATTCGGGCGGGCTCCGCCAGCGCTTAGCCAGCATGCGGGGCACAATCAGAAATACGATCACTCCGGCGATTAGCAGCGCATAGGCAAGCGCGGGCCCCATATCGGCTTTACCGGCGATGCCGATCATACCATATGCCGCCAGAATAGCCCCGCCGAGCCTCGTCAGATGCATGATGAAATAGCGTTTACGGGCGGTGTCTTCGTTCAATTCACGGTCTCCACAAGACTTGTGAGCTGCTGCACTATCTCATCCGCCGTATCGACCACGCATTGCGCGCCTGCGTCGAGCAGCTCCTCGGGCAAGTGATAGCCCCATGACACGCCGATAGACCTGATATGGGCCGCTTGCCCCGCCATAATGTCGAAGCTGGTGTCGCCGATCATCACGCTATTGGCAGGTTCTGCCAGCGTGTCGGCCATTGCCTGATGCAGCATATCGGGATGCGGTTTTGACGGATGACGGTCGGCTGTCTGCAAGCTTGAAAACAGGTCAATCACCCCGTGTTCGGTCAAACAGCTGGTCAGTCCGCGATCCGATTTCCCGGTCGCGACGGCCAGTGCCCAGCCATCCGCATGGAGATCGCGCAGAACTTGCTCGACCCCCTCGAACAAGGGTTCGTGGAGGCGGCCCTCCATGCGGCTGTTGCGGAAGGATTGCTTGTAAGCATCAACGATGGCTTCCTGCATTTCTGCGCTGGTTTGCGGTGCAAGATGGCGGACCGCTTGCGGCAGGCTCAGGCCAACAATCCGGCGGATATCGGCGCGCGGAGGCGCTTCTTCGCTCACCTCTGCAAAGGCTTCTTCCATGGCCTCGCACACGGCGGCCTGTCCATCCACAAGCGTGCCGTCGCAATCGAATATGGCGAGCCTGACTGTCATGGCACCAATGTCCGCATCAGTTGCGCAATTCCGGGACTGCCTGACGCTTCAAGGCCGTTGATCACATTTGCACGGTCTTTTGGCGACTGCTTCTGGTTTAGCTTGAAGGTTGGTCGCCAAGCCTGAATTTCCAGCTCGAAACCGATTATCGCAGACAGCATTTTGCGGAATACAGCATCATCCATTTTTTCGCGAGTCCACGGCGTGCCGCCCTCAACACGGGCCTCTTGCCTTGCCGAGAGCGTATCGAGCAGTGCGATCAAACCTTCCTGATCTATCCTTCGGACCCGCCCTTCAAGCTCCAGAGCCACGTAATTCCATGTCGGCACCTGCCCCTTGTCATCATACCACCGCGGACTAACATACCCGTCCGGCCCGTTGATTGTGACCAAGGCGGTCTCGCCCATAAGATGCTTGGCCAGCGCATTGCCGCGCGCAATGTGGAATTGCACTGCGCCATCACCGGTCGAAAGGATCGGAGTGTGCGCCACTCGCGGCCCGTCGGGGGTGGCCGCAAACACCATTCCGAAGCCCACTTCGTCCAGCAGCGCCTCATGAAGGGCGCGGTCGTCCAACCGGTAAGCGGGATTGGGATGCACTAGCCGCGTGCTCCACCGCGGTTCTTTGGGCCTTTGCCCCCGCGAGGATTGGTGCCGCCGGGGCCGCTCTTCTTTGGCCGAGGGCGCGGCTTTGCGCCCTTTTTCTGGGTCTTCGGAGCGTTATGCGCGGGACGAGGGCCTGTCACTGCCTTGGGACCGTCGCTGTCGCCGCGCCGCCGTCGCTCGCCGCGCTTATCCTTGCGGACGAGTTTGGAATGCTGCTTGGCGACTTGCTTCTTTTCGGTCTTGGTTTGCGGTGGCGGCGTATCATCGACATATTCGCCGTCCGCTTCGTTGAAACCGAGCTGCTCCATGCTCTGCGCGAAATGTTCAGGAAGTGGAGCGGTTACATCCAGCGGCGTGCCGTCAGGGTGGTCGATGATCAACTGGCGCGCATGCAGATGCATCTTGCGGCTGATTGTGCCGGTAAGGAAAGCATCTTTTCCGCCATACTTCCCATCACCCACGATAGGGTGGCCGATGGCCGCCATATGGACTCGCAGCTGATGTGTGCGGCCAGTTAGCGGCTGCAATTCGACCCAGCAGGTGCTGTTTCCGGCGCGTTCGATCACACGGTAGCGTGTGCGCGCTATCTGGCCACCTTTTTCGTCGACATGCATCTTCTCACCGCCGGTGCCCGGCTGTTTTGAAAGGGGCAGTTCGATCAGACCGTCATGAATATCGGGAACACCGACGAGCAACGCCCAATAAACCTTGCGCGCTGAACGCCCGGCAAAGCGGCGCGAGAAAAACGCAGCGCTGCCCGGGGATGCCGCGACCAGCAGGACGCCGCTTGTATCCTTGTCGAGCCGGTGCACGAGGCGAGGGCGAGGCCCTTTGCCCGAAATGTAGGCGTCCAGCAGGCCGTCGACGTGATGCTTCGTGCCCGTGCCGCCTTGTGTGGCGAGGCCTGGCGGCTTGTTGATCACAATGGCTGCCCGGTCGCGGTGGATCGCCATCGCATCGGCCTGCTCCAACTGCTCTTCGGTCAGTTCAGGACGTTCCATGGGGCCGCTTTTTGATTCAAGCCCGCCTGGGGGAACGCGAAGCACTTGGCCTGCACTCAGCCGGTCTTCAGGCTTGGCCCGGCCGCCATCCACGCGAAGCTGGCCGGTGCGCGCCCAGCGCGACACGGTGGCAAAGCCTATCTGCGGCAGATTGCGCTTGAACCAGCGGTCGAGGCGAATGCCTTCGTCATCAGGTCCGACGGTAAATTGGCGAACAGAGTCGCTCATGCAATAATCCTCATAGCGATCAAGCCAAGGTAAAGGGCGGTCAGCCCAGCAAATAGGGAAACAGCGGCATAGGTGACGGCAAGTGCCGGCTGCCCGCGTTCGATCAGCAGCATCATTTCGAGGCTGAACGCGGAAAAAGTGGTGAAGCCCCCTAACAGTCCGACGCCCAGTAGCAAGCGTAGCTGTTCGTTCGCGCCGCCGCCGTGCTTTGCTAGCCACCCCGCCAGCACGCCCACCGCAAGGCTGCCAATCACGTTGACTGCCAGTGTGGCCCATGGGAATGACGTGAGCGCTACCGGTCCGAAAATATTGGCCAAACCGCGCCCCAACTGATGACGCAGGACAGCGCCTGTCCCGCCGCCAAAAGCGACAAGCAAGGTTGCGGTAAGGGGAGGGGTGGCACTCATAGCGCGAGCTTTAGCCGTCGCAGCGCCATCAGGGAAGTATTACCAGATGGGCGTGCCCGTGCTCAAAAGTCACATAAGCCAGAGGCGTAAACGCTTGCGCCGAAGGGGCGATTCGGGTAATAAGCTCATGTTTCGTGTCGTTCCTTACGGGATTCGGTGCGTTTTTCTTTTTTATATTAGGGTGTTTGCCCGCATTTTGCGGCTCTCCCTCATTTGGCTTTGAGGTATTCGATTACATGCAGATCATGGTTCGCGATAACAATGTTGATCAGGCTCTCCGCGCGCTGAAGAAGAAGCTGCAGCGTGAAGGCGTGTACCGCGAAATGAAGCTGCGTCGTCATTACGAAAAGCCAAGCGAAAAGCGTGCCCGTGAAAAGGCTGCTGCTGTGCGCCGCGCTCGTAAAATGGACCGTAAGCGCATGGAACGTGACGGCATCTAAGGCCGTTCACCTGTTCGGGCTGTGATATTCTCGCGCTTGCGCAGACTTACTTGATGAGCCATCAGGGCGCGGAGAAATCCGCGCCCTTTGCTTTATGGCCTAGAACGGTCGAGCAACACCGGCGCGCAACAATTGCAGGAATTGCCTAAATGACCGAAATTACCAGCGTACCGATTCAGCCGATTGCCAAGGGCTCGCTCGTCAAATTGTGGCTCGGCGTACTCGTCGCCGTGCTGATCGGTGCAGGCATTGCTTGGTATTCCGCGCCTAAGGGTCTGACGGTTTCGGCCATTACTGAAGGCAGCGGCGGGATGCCCGGCCCGGATGACGTGGTTTTCGTGCGTTACAAGGGCATGTTGGCTGATGGCACTGTGTTCGACGAATCCCAGGATCTTCCGCTGCCGATTCCCGGCATCTTCCCTGAAGGCAATCCTCTGCCGCTGAACCAGATGGTTCCTGGCTTCAGCGAGGGCGCGCAGCAAATGCAGAAGGGCGGCAAATACACGCTCGAGATACCAGCCGAGAAGGGTTACGGCGCTGACGAGAAAGCCAATCCGCAAACCGGTGAGGTTGTGATCCCGGCCAATAGTGATCTGGTGTTCGAAGTCGAAATGATCGACTTTATGTCGGAAGAAGACTTCCAGAACAAAATTGCTCAAATCCAGCAGATGATGGCTGCGCAGCAGGGGGCTCAACCGGGCGCTCCGGAAGGACAGCCGGTTCCGGCACCGCAAGGTCAGTAATTCTAGGCTGCCGCCTGAGGCGCAATCTGGCTTGAAGGCCTGCGCATTGGCAGCTAACGCGGCGACATGTCTGTAGATAAAAAAACCGTCACCAAAATCGCCTTGCTGGCGCGCATTTCGATGAGCGAAGCAGAGGTTGAGGCGCTTTTGCCAGAGCTTAACAACATCCTTGGTTGGGTGGAGCAATTGAGCGAGGTCGACGTCACCGGCGTCGAAGCCATGACCTCGGTCATACCCAACAAGCAGCGCTTGCGCGATGACGTCGTTGATGCCGACCCGCTGACCGGCGGCGGCGTGCGTGACAAGGTTCTCGCTAATGCACCCAATGCTGAACATGGCTTCTTCGCCGTGCCCAAGGTGATCGAATAATGACTGATCTTACTTCCTTGGGTGTCGCCGCGATCCGTGATGGCGTGAAAGCGGGTGACTTCACTTCGCGCGAAGTGACCGAGGCGTTTAACGCCAATGTCGCTGCAGCGAGGGGCTTGAACGCCTTCATCGTTGAAACACCCGAAATCGCGCTGAAAGCCGCCGACCTTGTTGACGCTGCACGCGTGGTTGGCAAAGACCTGGGCAAGATGGGCGGCGTGCCAATCGGCATGAAGGACCTGTTCTGTACGCGCGGTGTCCAGACAACCGCCGGCAGCCATATTCTCGAAGGTTTCGTGCCCGAATATGAAAGCACCGTCAGCCACAACCTGTGGTCGGCGGGCGCGGTCATGCTGGGCAAGCTCAACCTCGACCAGTTTGCGATGGGATCGTCCAACGAGACGTCCTATTTCGGCAATGTCATCAACCCCTGGAAGCGCAATGATGGCGGAAACGCCGCGCTTGCTCCCGGCGGTTCGTCCGGCGGTTCCTCGACTGCTGTTGCTGCACGCCTTGCGCCTGCTGCTACGGGCACCGACACGGGCGGTTCGATCCGCCAGCCTGCTGCTTTCACCGGCATTACAGGCGTAAAACCGACTTACGGTCGTTGCAGCCGCTGGGGCGTTGTCGCCTTCGCCAGCTCGCTCGATCAGGCAGGCCCAATGGCCCGCGATACGCGCGACTGTGCGATCATGCTGGAAGCGATGGCGGGCTTTGATCCCAAGGATTCGACCAGCCTCGATATGCCCGTACCCAATTGGGAAACGGCGCTTAGCGGCGACCTGAAGGGCAAGAAAGTCGGTATCCCGCGCGAATATCGGATGGACGGCATGGACGCCGAGATCGAAGCAAGCTGGGAGCAGGGCAAGCAATGGCTCCGCGATGCGGGCGCTGAAATCGTCGATATCAGCCTGCCGCACACCAAATACGCGCTGCCCGCCTATTACATCATCGCTCCGGCAGAGGCGTCGAGTAATCTCGCCCGTTATGATGGGCTGCGTTACGGATTGCGCGAATTGCCAGAGGGCGCTGGCCTGCAAGACATGTATGCCGCCAGCCGCGCCGCCGGCTTCGGCCCCGAAGTAAAGCGTCGCATCATGATCGGCACCTATGTGCTGAGCGCAGGCTTCTACGACGCCTATTACACGCAGGCGCAAAAGGTCCGCACGCTGATCAGCCGCGACTTCGACAATGCGTTTAAGGAATGCGACGTTATCCTCGCACCGACATGCCCCAGCGCCGCCTTCGGCCTTGGCGACAAGTCGAGCGATCCGCTGGCGATGTATTTGAATGATGTGTTCGCCGTGCCAGCCTCGATGGCAGGCCTTCCGGCCATGTCCGTGCCTGCGGGCCTCAATTCGCAAGGCCTACCGCTCGGACTGCAAATCATCGGCAAAGCCTTTGACGAGCAGGGCGTGATGAATGCTGGCCTCGCGATTGAGGAACGGGCTGGGTTTGTCGCTACGCCGGAGAAGTGGTGGTGAGCGGAGCGATAAACAACGATGAGTTGACTACATTTGTCACCTCAACGCTGAGTGCAATTGCGGCGGGCATCAATGATGCTTCAAATCATCAGTTCGCATTCAAATTGCCTCAGACCGTCAAGTTTGAGGTGGCCGTCAAAGCCACAAAAGCTAGTGAAACTGGTGGCGGGCTTCGGCTTCAAGTATTCAGTGCAGAAGGCAAGCCATCCGAAGCTGATGAGTCGGTCGGTAAGATCAGCTTTGATCTATCTTTCTCGGACGTGCGTCCCTCAGTCTCATTGGACACATCCAAGCTTGGAACTAAAGTATGAGTAACTACCGCATCCAGGGCGCAACGGGCGAATGGGAGGTCGTGATCGGCCTTGAGGTGCATGCGCAGGTTACTTCGCATGCCAAGCTGTTTTCCGGCGCCAGCACCGAATTCGGGGCCGAACCGAACACGCAGGTCAGCCTCGTCGATGCGGCCATGCCGGGTATGCTTCCGGTGCCGAACCGCGAGTGCATCCGTCAGGCTGTGCGCACGGGCATGGCGATCGAAGCGCAGATCAACAAATGGTCGCGCTTTGACCGCAAGAACTACTTCTATGCCGATTTGCCGCAGGGTTATCAGATCAGCCAGCTTTACCACCCCATCGTCGGACATGGTCAGTTGCTGATCGAAGCGGACGAGAAGGTCGGTATTCCGGAAGACAAGGTCATCGGGATCGAGCGAATTCATGTCGAGCAGGATGCGGGCAAACTGATGCATGACCAGCACCCGACCATGTCCTATGTCGACCTTAACCGCAGCGGCGTGGCGCTGATGGAAATCGTCAGCGATCCTGACATGACCTCGCCTGCTGAGGCCGGAGCCTACGTGCGCAAGCTCCGCTCGATCTTGCGCTATGTCGGATCGTGCGACGGCAATATGGAGCAGGGCTCCATGCGAGCTGACGTTAACGTATCCGTCCGCAAGGTCGGCGATCCTGAACTGGGCACGCGTACCGAAACGAAGAACGTGAACTCCGTCCGCTTCGTGATGGCTGTGATCGAGGGTGAGGCACGCCGTCAGGTCGATCTGATCGAAGAGGGCGGCACCGTAGTGCAGGAAACGCGGCTTTACGATCCCGACAAGAACGAAACGCGATCCATGCGCTCCAAAGAAGACGCGCATGATTATCGCTACTTCCCCGATCCCGATTTGCTGCCAATCGACCTCGACGATGCGTTCCTAGAGGAATGCCGCGCGAGCCTGCCCGAATTGCCCGACGCCAAGCGCGCGCGCTACACCGGCGAGCTGGGCATGAATGATTACAACGCCGCGCAGCTGACGTTGGAAGTCGAGGTGTTTGCCCGTTTCGAAACACTGCTCGCTGAGACTGCCAAGCTGCTTGACAAATCAGAATCCGCAGTCGCCACGCAGGTTGCCAACTGGACGCTCTCTGTCGCTCCGGGCGTGGTCAAATTGCTGGGTGACCAGGCCAAGCTTGAATACGCAACTTCCGAGGCGCAGGCGGGTATTCTGAAGCTGGTCGAAAGCGGCGAAGTTTCCGGCGGCCAGTCCAAGGAAATCTACGAGATTGTTCTCAAAACCGGACGCGACCCAGCCGAAATTGCCGATACCGAAGGCCTGAAGCAGCAGAGCGACACCGGCGCTATCGAAGCCGAGATCGAAAAGGTAATCGCCGCCAATCAGGACAAGGTCGAGCAATATAAGGGCGGCAAGGACAAGCTGTTCGGCTTCTTCGTCGGCCAGACGATGAAGGCGATGCAGGGCAAGGCCAACCCGCAGGTCGTGAACGAATTGCTGAAGTCGAAGCTGGGCTAGATCGGCCTAATTGATCTTGGGTGCGGGCATCCCTGCAACAATTGGCTCAGCTGCTTCGATCAATTCCTCGGCATCGGGCGCTTTCAAGGGGAAGCGGACGAATATCATGATCAGTGTGATCAAAGCGAAGACGCCTGCCAGAATGAAGTACATCATCTGCGGGCTGCCCATTTCATCAGTCGTAGCAGCAACCCAATTGCCGACTGGCCGCCCGATGTTCGATGCTGCCATATAGAGCGTAAATTGCGTAGCGGCGACGCGCGGATTGCACAGCCGCATGGCGATCGGGATGAAGGCAACCGCCATCATCACGGAAAAGAACTCGATTTGCCAAAAATAGGCGGTCAGTAGGGTGGCATCGTCCCAATATTCGCGCGACAGACCAAAGCTAACCGCGAATAGTCCGATCAATATGCACATGATCAGGCCGATACGCTGCGCGCCAATCTTTGCGCCCAGCGAGCCGCCCACCGTTAGGGCGAAAATGCCAACTGCAAATTGGGCGGTTGAAATGGTGTTTGTGTATTCGGTCTGCGACCACCCGCCGATCCCTGTCGCAAGGCCGGGGTGATAAGCTTCAGCTATGCCCGATGGCATGGTGCGAAGCGCAAATATGACTAACCCGATCAGGCTGAGCGGGGCGATCATGGCTTTGAAACTATCTACCAGCAGCGGCTTCCACGCCCCCACTTGCAAGGCAACGTTGCGCGGATGCGGCTGGCCGCCGCTCCATGGGAAGCGGCCTTCACCCTCCCGTTCGCGCACGGCCATCCCGAAGATGAGCACGCACGTCACAGCGGCCGCAGCGGCTAGATAGCCTGCCACAGTGCCATACATCGCGATTAGTTGCCCGGCGGAAAAGGTGGTTGCGGAGATGCCAAGAACTTGCCCGCCGAACATGATGCCGGTGGCCTTCGCGCGTTCGTCTTCAGGCATGATGTCGACCGCGAGACTGTCAATCGAGACATCCTGAAAGGCGGTCCCTGAATTAGCGAGAAAGCCGAGAATCGACAGCAGCCAGATTTCCTTCGGTCCCGGCGAGAGAACAGCTGCGAACAGCAGCATAGCGACAATTGTAAATTGCGCGCCGATGATCCAGATGCGCCTGCGCCCCATGGGCAGATAAGTGTAGCGGTCCATGAAAAACCCAAGAAAGAACTTTAGCGTCCAAGGCAGAATGGAGGCGCTGACGACGCCTGCAACAGCGGTTGTCGAGGCACCATTGGATGCCAGCCAAGCGGGGATTACATAGAAAAATAGTCCGACCGGTATGCCTTGCGTAAAGTAAAACAGGAACACAGTTAGAAGGCGCAACTTTGCGCTTTGTTCTAGGATCATGACTATTGCGCCCCCTCAAAGCTAAGTTGAGGAGTTATGTGAAGTTGCGCAGTAAAGTCAATTGCGCGTGCCTTAAACACTTTGCGCCTGTCGGTGCTAGTTATTGGCGCAAAGAGGCCGCCGGAATCGCTTCCGACGGCCTTTCTAATTTCAGCGTTAGCGGGCTTAGCTAGCGCGTTCGCCGGTCATTGCCATCGAACCGAATGCACCAGCGTTGACGTTGCCGGTTAACTGATCGCCTTCAACAGTTGCTTCGCCTTCGAGTTTCATTGGCATCGGAACAGTCATGTTCATCGTCCATGTCAGCTTGTTGCCGTCAATTTTGCCGTCCTCGACATCCATAGCGCCCATTGCGCCCTGGTTGCTACCGGTGAAGGTCGTGCCGTCATCGCTCGGTACAACGGTGAAGGTGCTCTTCTGGTCGCCCATCGGGCTTTTGGTTACGCAATCATAGGATCCAGCTACGGACATAATATTCTCCTTTAAAAATCTAGTGGCTTACTAGAGCGTAAACTACTCGTTGTCACCTGAGGTAACGTATTCGATAGGCAAGTCGATCCCGGAAAGTTGCGGTTCGATTGCTGCGCGGTCGCCCACGATCACATAAGTCAGCTCGTCAGGCCGCAGGAATTCGCGGGCCGAGTTGTTGAGTGCCGTAGCGTCGATCCCGCGATAGGTCGTTGCTAGTTTCGCGTAGTAATCGTCGGGACGGCCTAGCCGCTGGTTCTGGACGACAGCGCCAAGGACCTGCGAATTTGTCTCGAAGCGGTTGGGCAATCCGCGGATATTGCCGTCGGTGACGCGTTGCAGCTCCTCCGAATCGACAGGGCGGGCATCGGGAAATGCGGTCATCTCCTCGCGCAGCAGCTTGATTGAATCGCCCGTGCGGTCAGCCTGAACCGGAGCGACCAGTGTGAGGCTGCGCGAACCGGCGGGGGCTGTTATTCCGCTATATACGCCGTAGCTCCAGCCTTTGTCTTCGCGCAGGTTGGAATTGAGCCGCGACAAGAAGCCGCCGCCCAATACTTCATTGGCGAGGTCCAGCGGCTCGTAGCCAGGCGCGCCGCCCTGCAGCGGCAGCACGCGGCCAGCGACGATCACCGATTGCGGTGAATTGGGCCGGTCGATCACGACGATGCGCGGATTGGGCGCAGGGATGGCCGTATCAAGCGGTTTGACGGGCAGAGCCATGCGGTTATCGGCCCATTTACCAAATGCTTCGTCGAGCAGCGGGAGCAGCTGTTCCATTGTCACGTCGCCAACGACAGTGATGCGCGCGGTGCCGGGGCGCAGCCATTTGCGGTGTGCAGCCGACAGCGCATCCGGCGTCAGAGCCTGCAAGGCACCCTGCGTGCCAAGGCCGTCAGAGGCCTGACCGTATGGCGAGCCTTCACCAAACAGGATCGGTGCAAGCGAACGGGTCGCCAATGCACGCGGCGAAGCGAGAACCTGGCTAAGCTGTGCAAGCCGCTGATCCTTCACGCGGGCTACATCGGCCGCATCGAAGCGCGGATTGCGCGTAATGTCAGCCATCAGCGCCAGTGACGGCGCGAGATTGGCGGTGAGCGCGGACAGGGAAACTGTTGAGCTATCTAGCGATGCGCCAGTGTTTACCGATGCACCGAGACGTTCCTGCTCTTCTGCGATCTCAATGGCGCTACGCGTGGTTGTGCCTTCTTCCAGCAGCGCGAGCATGAACGCCTGCGTGCCGGGCGTATCCAGCGCGTCGCCAGCGATACCGGCGTCAAATTCCAGATTGACGAGCACTTTGGGAATGGCGGTCCGGCGGGCCAGAGCGACCTCTATTCCGTTCGACAGCTTGGCGCGTTCGATTGCAGGAAATTCGAGGTCCGACACATCTGCGACAGACGGGAATTCGCGTTTGGGGCCGATTTTGAGTGCGGGTGCGGGTAGCTTGGCGTCGGCTTCCGGCGGAGCGGCCGTCGCCTCGTCGCCCCAACCGCCCATCGTGTCACCGCTTTCGGTCCGCTCACCCGGTACAATCGCGAGACTATAGGCCGGGCGGCTAAGCCAGCGCTGCATCGCGCCCTGAACATCGGCCGGCGTTACAGTCGCGTAACGCTGAAGGTCAGTCTTATATTGGTCAGCGCTCCCGGTGTAGAGCAGCCCTTCAGCCAGTTGCATGCCCTTGCCGCCAAATCCGCCAACGCCTTCGAGTTGGCCGATTTGACTGGAGACAGCCTGTGTCGCGGCGCGGCGGACTTCGTCCTCGGTCGGGCCACTAGCGATCAGTTCGGCAATGAGCTCGTCCAGCCGCGCTTCGGCCTTGGCGCGGTCGACGCCGGGCTTGATGTCAATCTGGGCGAACAGGAGTGAATTTTGTTCGCTTTGGAAGGCTGAGGCACTGACAGACACAGCAAGTTGCTCGTCGCGGACCAAAACATTGTCGAGCCGTGACGAGGCAAGGCCGCCCAGCACGCTCATACCGGCAGCCAAAGGAACCGCATCGGCATCTGTCATAGCGGGGCCGGTCCACGCGCGGAAAACGCGGGTTACGGGAACCTGATCGGTCATTTCGCGGCTAACCGGTCCAGCAAGAGTAACCGGCGGTGCGGGTTGCTGCATTACTTCTGGTCCGCGCGGGATCGCGCCGAACCATTTTTCGATCATCGGGCGCGCGGTGGCCGCGTCTATGTCACCCGCGAGTGCAAGGATGACGTTGTTGGGCGCGTAATTGTCGCGGAACCACTTGCGCACGTCCGAGATGCTGGCGGCGTTCAGATCGGCCATCGAACCGATTGTGGAATGGCGGTAAGGATGGCCAACGGGATAGAGACCTTCCTGCAACGCATAGAAGGTTAGGCCATAGGGCTGATTGTCGCCCTGACGTTTTTCATTCTGGACAACGCCGCGCTGCTTATCGAGCTTGTCCTGTGTCACCGCGCCGAGCAGATGGCCCATGCGGTCGCTTTCCATAAACAGGGCCAGATCGAGCGCGCCGGTGGGGACCGTTTCGACATAGTTTGTGCGGTCGTCGCTGGTGCTGCCATTGGTGCTGGTCGACCCGGCACCTTCAAGCGGGATGTCGAAGTTGGGTACGTTTTCGCTACCGCCGAACATCAAGTGTTCGAACAGATGGGCAAAGCCTGTGCGTCCCCGTGGTTCGTGCTTGGATCCCACGCGGTAATAGACTGTGACGCCAACAATCGGCGCCTTGCGGTCGGTGTGGACGATTGTGGTCAGGCCATTGTTGAGCTCGAAAGTCTCATACGGAATGTCCACTTCGCTGACGAGGTCGGCCAGTGACGCAGGTTGAACCGCCGTTTCGCTCGCCGCAGTCGTTGATACAGCCGGCGCGGGTTGCTGGGCGGCACATGCGGCCAGCGACAAGGCCAGAATGGATACAGTCAGAAAGCGGCGCATGAGATTCTCCGAATGATGATCAGCCAAGGGATTAGCACGCGGGCCGCGATGTTCTAGCGGCTCTTTACAGTATACCGGCGAACAGCATTCGCCAGCGCATCGGCGCGGGTGAAATGAACTGGCTTCAATTTATGCTGGACGAATAGCGCAGACTGATCCGAATAATGCGGACTGTCAGGCCGCGTGATCGCCTGACCATAGGGCTGGACCGATTCCGAGCGCACCGGCTTGCCCGGCTCCCATTCTACGAACTGGATGAAGCTGTCGCCATGCCGGATTGCTAGCCTGCCATCATCCTGCACATCCCACAGCGTGGAAGCGCGCAAAGTGTCGCTGCCGCCATCAACCGGAAGGTCGACGTCGCCCTGCTGCAAGCGCAGGATTTGCGACTGAGGAATATCCAGCTGTCCAAAGTTGTCCATCAGATGGTCGGCGGCATGCTGTAACAACTCGCGCATGTCGGGATCCGGCTCATTGGAATAGCGCGTGCCCATCATTTCGCGGATGGTGAGCAGAGCCAGGGCATCGCCTCGCCCTACACCGTCGGCCTTGTAGTCCCATTCGGCGAGCAGTTTCTGTGCCTTCGCCAGCACCTTATCGTCCGACACGTCGAGCGCCGCAATCCCGTCCATCAGGTCGGCGACATAATCCAGCCGCTCATAGCCGGTGTCATATTTGATCGCTTCCAGCTCCTGCCGCCCGATGGGGTTGGTCGCAGTCAGCAGCTTGTGCGCGCGCCACGCGCGGTTTGTCATGGTCAATTCCACGCCCAGTTCCGGCTCGACACTTTCCGGCGAAAGGTCGCTCTCACCGGCTGCATAAAACGGCATATTATTGGAATTATACAAGAAACCCGAGGACGGATTGATGTATTTCGGCTTCTTATCGAACGGCGCGAGACCGCTCCAGATATTCGCCGAAATATCGCCCGCCAAAACGCCGCGCCAGTCATAGCCTTTGGGCCGGTCAGGTATCGATGCGTTGTAGAGATAGGCGATATTGCCTTCTTTATCGGCGTAGATGAAGTTCGTGGAGGGAATCTCCTGCCGCTTCATCACTTCCAGCCATTCGTCCAAATTCTTGGTCTTGCCGATGCGGTAATAGGCATCGAGCTGGCCGAGCGATTCCATCCCGCCATAACGGAAAGCGAAGTAACCTTTGTCGTTCTTGATCACGGGGCCGTGCTCGCTGCGATAGACAGTGCGCGATACCGGAATGACCAGCGGCCCAAATCGGACTTTTAGCCAGAACTGGTTTTCTTCCAGCGGCTTCCATTTGCCGTCCATGCGGTATTTTGTGCCATCCGCATTTACGGTCAGCTCGTAAACATCGACCATATCGGGGCGGTTGACCGTGTTGGTCCAGCCCAGATGTTCGTTATGACCAAGGAAAATATACGGGCTGCCGGGGAACGTCGCGCCGGAAAAGTGCCAGCCTTCTTCGCTCTCGATGGTCGCTTCATACCACGCAACACCGCCGCGCCATGGCTGGTGACTGTTGGAAACGAGGCGGGTTACGCCGTCGCCGGAACGTTCGGGTGCGATGGCAAATGCGTTGGAGCCGGACATCATACCGTCTTCGCCCATGGCGAGCGGTGCGGGCTTCTGGGGTGACATATCCAGCTTGGGGCCAAACTCCGGGTTGCGTTCGGTCCCTTCGACCAGAGGACCAAGCGTGTTGTTCAGCCCAAAGAAGAATGGCTGACGCAGTACAAAGCCGGTGGCGATATCCTCGCCGTTTACGGGGAAGAGATTCGACAAAGCCAGCTCGCTTGGATTGGCATCAGCGTAATCATTTAGCCCGGTCGCATAGGCTTCCAGCACGGCGCGCGTATCGGCAGGCAGTTTCCCATAATCACGCTGCGCGGTCTCGCGGGCTCCGAGCAGTTCCAGTGCAAAGTCGATGGCTGCACCGTCTTGCCCGGCGATTGCGCCGTAGCGACCGCGCGTCATCGAGACCACTTCTTGCAGTGTTTCGAAATCATCTTCGGCATGGGCGCGGGCAAGGCCGTAAGCCACATCGGCGTCCGTCTTGCCGGAGATGTGCGGGACGCCGAACTGGTCGCGCAGAATTTCCGCCTGATAGGTCTTGGCGGGAGGAGGAGTGGCCGGGCTGGCAGTCAGCGGCTCCCAAAC
>JBBKVP010000048.1:0-12618 GCA_037968495.1 Pontixanthobacter sp.
GCATTCGACTTCGACCGCGAAGCGAGCAATGGTGTTGTTATCGAAACACAGCCGGGGATGCCGGCTCCGCCCCGCATCACTGCACTGATCGGGGCTGCCGGCGGTGGAAGCAGCAACTAAGCTGCTTTGGCAAACGGAGCACTGAGATGACATCTAAAAAACTCACCGCCAATGCAAAGACCAAGCGCCGCTTTGCACGAACACCTTCAAGCGACGGCAATACGCAAACCCCAAAGGCTGCGAAGCCCGGAGAAGGACCAATCGCTTTGAAAACCGATGCGATTAAGGTTCGATCGAAATCCGCACCCAAGGCCAGCAGCAAAATCGCAAGCGTGATCGCGCTACTTGACCGATCTCAGGGCGCAGCGCTGGCCGAGATAGTCGCCGCAACTGGCTGGCAGGCGCACAGTGTCCGCGCTGCGTTGGCTGGCCTGCGTAAGAAAGGTCTCCAAGTCGGGAAAAGCAATATCGATGGAGTAACGCACTATTCAATTTCGGTAGCCTGATTATGGCAAAGCTCGACGATAGACTGACTGCGCTGGCGGTAATGTCACCGGCGCAGTTGCGCGAAGCTTGGGAGGCGGCGCATGACGCTGCCCCTCCCAGTGTGGGCCGTGTATTGCTGCGACGTCTCCTCGCCCAGCGACTGCAGGAAAAGCGGCATGGCGGATTGCCAGCTTTGGTGATCCGCGAGTTGGAACGCGCGGCTCAGAGGGGTCTTAATGTGCCCTCCCCAGCCCCGCGGCCAGAATTAACACCGGGCACTCGCCTCATTCGTGACTGGAACGGTACAACAATCGCGGTCGAGGTGATCGAAGGCGGGTTTAGCTGGGAAGGTAAGAATTGGCGCTCACTCAGCCAGATCGCGCGTGAGGTGACGGGTGCACATTGGTCTGGTCCGAGGTTCTTTGGGCTGGCCGCCAATGGCTAATCCCCCTCTGCGCTGCGCAGTCTATACACGCAAATCCACCGAAGATGGGTTGGAGCAAGAGTTCAACAGCCTCGATGCCCAGTATGAGGCCTGTTCTTCCTATGCGCTGAGCCAGCGCCATGAGGGCTGGATACTCAATGAAGAACGCTATGATGATGGCGGGTTCTCAGGCGGCAACATCAACCGGCCCGGACTGCAGCGATTGCTTGCTGACGTGGCAGCGGGCAATGTGGATATCATCCTAGTATACAAGATCGACCGGCTGACCCGCAGCCTGTCAGACTTTGCCCGCATTGTTGATGTACTCGACAAGGCTGGTGCCAGTTTTGTCAGCATAACCCAATCGTTCAACACTACCACGAGCATGGGCCGGTTGACGCTCAACATGCTGCTGTCGTTCGCGCAATTCGAACGCGAGGTGACCGGCGAGCGTATCCGCGACAAGATTGCTGCTTCCAAACGTAGAGGCATGTGGATGGGCGGTCCGGTTCCGCTGGGTTACGATGTAGATAATCGCAAGTTGATTGCAAACGAGACCGAAGCCGAACTTATCAGACACATTATGCGGCGGTATATTGCGCTGGGTTCGGTGGTGGAACTGGTCGATGAATTGAGCCGCGATGGTCACCGGACCAAGCATCAACGCAGGACTGCTGGGCCACCGCGCGGCGGCTGCAAGTTTAGCCGCGGCATGCTTTACCGCCTTCTTACCAACCGTATCTACCGCGGTATGATCGTACACAAGGGTGAGGCATTCGAGGGCGAGCACAAAGCCATCGTCCCGCAAGAACTCTGGGACGAGGTTCAGGCCATGCTGACCGAGCGAGCCTCGGGCGGAGCGCGCCGCCTTGGTGCTGCTAATCCTAGCCTGCTCGCGGGTATACTCACTGATGGAGAAGGCCGGGCGATGACACCAAGTCACGCAACAAAGCCGGGTAAGCGTTATCGGTATTACATTACCCGGCCTCAGGAGTTGGATGGTACGCCAGCGTGGCGTGTATCGGCATATGACCTTGAGGCGATAGTTTGTCAGCGGCTAGCGGAGATGCTGTCTAAGCACCATGTGATCGCGGACTTGTTGGGCGCAGGCACCGAGCCTTTGAAAATTGAGCAAGCCACCACCTCTGCTAATTTGGCAGCGCAGACCCTTCGCGGCGGAACAGCGCATAAGCGGCTGACACTTCTGGCAGCAATAGATATCCAAATCACACTGAAGATCGATGCTGTAGAGCTTCTCGTTATGCCAGCACCGCTTATGAAAGCGCTCAGGACGGAGCCAGACGAAAGTCTACAAAACGAACCGATAACGCTGACCTGCCCGGCGACGAAAGTTTGGCGCAATCGCCAATTGCGCCTCATCATTCCAGGTGCCGCAGGCTCGAAAACGGTGCAGCCACTGCGTGACGAGAAGCTCGTGGCATTAGTCGCGGAGGCGTATTTTGCGCGAAACCTCATGCTGGCGAACCCGGGGCGTTCGATAATCACCGTTGCAGCCGATGCTGGAAAGTGCCGGACTCGGCTTAGAAAGCTACTTCCCATCGGCTGTCTAGCACCCGACATTGTGACCGCCATCCTCGAAGGGCGTCAGCCTACCGGGCTAAACGCCAAATCATTGCTGGCCGCTGATCTGCCGCACAAATGGGCGAATCAGCGCTTGGCTCTCGGATTCAGTTAGACTCCAACATTCCAAAAGCAGTCAGTGTTTTGCGGCCAGAGACGGGCGCCCCTTGGGCGGCTGAGAACGCCGGCTTGGCCAGCGTCTCTGGCTGCTTTCCAAAACATGTGAGCCAATAACGGCGCGGAACTGCGCCCTTCTTCACGTCCCAAGTTTAAGCAACCGAAACTTTCGGTCCCTTTAGGAGTGTGTGGTGCGCCCGGCAGGACTCGAACCTGCTACCTCAAGATTAGAAGTCTCGCGCTCTATCCAGATGAGCTACGGGCGCGCGCCATCCCGCCCATAGCGCCCTTTGCGTAAACCGCAAATCATGGGTAGTGGATCGCGATGGAAAATCAGCCACAAACCTCTGCCTTACCGCGCAGCTTTAAGTACTTCGACTTCGTCATGGCGGCCTTCGTCACGATCCTGCTGCTGTCGAATGTAATTGGCGCGGGCAAGGTCGCGCAAATTGAACTTCCGGTAGCCGGAATGTTCGTGTTTGGCGCAGGCGTGCTGTTCTTCCCGGTCAGCTACGTAATCGGCGACATTTTAACCGAGGTTTACGGCTATGCCGCCGCGCGGCGGTGCATCTGGGCCGGGTTTGGCGCGCTGATATTCATGGCATTTATGGCCTGGGTCGTGGTGGCCCTGCCGCCCGCTGCCGATTGGGGCAATCAGGAGTCATATGAAGCGGTATTCGGCCAAGTGCCCCGCATCGTTTTCGCATCCATTGTCGCCTTCTGGGCAGGCGAATTTGTCAATTCCTACGTCATGGCGCGAATGAAAATATGGACCAAGGGCAAGGCCCTGTGGAGCCGGACAATTGGCTCAACCTTCGTAGGCCAAGGTGTCGATAGCGCCATTTTCTATCCGCTCGCGTTTCTAGGAGTGGAAGGCTGGACCACAGAGCTGGTTATGATTGTCGCTCTGACGCAATGGGCACTGAAAGTCGGCTGGGAGGCCGCGCTTACGCCGGTGACTTACGCTGTAGTCGGCTGGCTAAAACGGCGCGAGGGTGTCGACGTGTTCGACACTGACACCAACTTCTCGCCCTTCGCGAAATCTGAAAGCTAAGCCTTATACGCCTCATGCAGCTGCAACGTTGTTCGCGCGCCTTTGAGGTGCGGAATATCGTACATTTTGCCGTCGATTCCGACCGTGCCCGTATCTGGCTCAGCCTCAAATGCAGCGATGATCTTGCGCGCCATCGCCACTTCCTCGACCGAAGGGGAGAAGCTCTCGTTTACCGGACCGACCTGTGCGGGATGGATCACCAAACGTCCGGTGAACCCTTCCGCGCGGCCAAGGCGGCTTTCGGCGCGCAGGCCTTCTTCATCGCGGAAATCGGCATAGAGCGTATCGATTGCGGCAACGCCCGCCGCATGGGCGGCCAATAACACTTGCGCGCGGACCATTTGATAGGTGTACATCCACGAACCGTCAGGCATCCGGTTGCCCTGCCCTCCGACGGCAGCAGCCAAATCCTCTGCGCCCCATGAAAGGCCAGCCAACCGGTCGAGGTCAGCATAAGCAAACTCACCCAAATTGAACGGCGCAATCGCGGTTTCAGTCGCGACCGGGATGATCTTGATAGCGCCATGTTCGAGTCCCGCCTGAGCCTCCAACGCATCAATATAGTTGGCCAGCTTCTCGACGTCCTCCGGCCCGTCGGTCTTGGGCTGCATGATGCCGTCGGGTTCATGGCCGATCACAGCCACCAAGTCCTCCAGCGTCATACCAGTATCGAGCGGATTGACCCGGACCCATATTTGAATCGCTCGGTCCGCTTTGGGCCGTGTCTTGAGGAACTCAGCCACCAGTTTGCGCGCCGCCTGCTTGTTTGCAGGCGCGACTGCATCTTCGAGATCGAGGATGACCGCATCAGCGCCGCTAGCGTCAGCCTTGGCAAGTTTCTTTGGGCTGTCACCGGGGATGAACAGCAGGGAACGGAGCGGCTTCATGCATCAGGCCTTTTCAGTTGCAAGCCGCTGCGGGTGCAGCTGCCGACGAGCACATTGTTCTGATTGAATGCGCGGTGGGCGAAGGTAACGATCCCGGCGTTGGGGCGCGACTTGCTTTCGCGCAGTTCCAGAACCTCGGTTTCGATGCGCAAAGTATCGCCAATGAAAACCGGCGCAGGAAAGCGCACTTCATCCCATCCGAGATTAGCGACGGCAGTGCCCAGCGTCGTATCGCCAACAGATACACCCACCATCAGGCCCAGCGTGAAGGTCGAATTGACGATGATCTGCCCGAAATCGGTACTTTTCATATATTCGGCATCAAGGTGCAGCTGGGCAGGATTATGCGTGAGGGTGGAGAACATGACATTGTCCGTCTCGGTCACTGTGCGGCGGATCGCATGGTTGAACATCTGCCCGACTTCGAGCTCGTCAAACCAGACACCGGCCATCAAATCTTCCCCTACACTTACTGCGGCCCTGCCCTATCCGAGCCGCAGACTGCCAGCAAGGTCAGGCGATCCAAGGGCCGGTAATTGCAATCGTCGTTGACGGGCTTTGCGCATTCACGAACAGCGTCTTGCCGTCGGGAGAGAAGCACGCGCCTGCAAGTTCGGTCTGAGCGTTCAGGCGAGCGAGGTCATAGACTTCGCCAGCTGGTGTCAGACCGCGCAGATGGTTGTCGACAACATCCGTGTACTGATCTTCGCAGACCACTAAGTGCCCGTTCGGGCCAACCACAAGGTTATCACCATAGTTGAACTGCTTGGGATCGGTGCTTTCGAAGAACAGTTGGATGCGGTCAGCACCGCCATTTTTGCCCGGCACAAGTCGGAAAATCTGCCCCAGCTTTGCCGCGCCGCCCGACGTGCAGCAGAAATACAGCTCGCCATCGCCGAAGTGCAAACCTTCGCCGCGTGCAAACAACGTAGCACCCATCGCCGCACCGCGTATGCGCAAGTCGTTGTCGGGGCTTTCAGGATTATCGAGCGTGACCCAGCGAACATTATGCTGAGTAAGCGGGGCGAAGCCGATTCCATCCTGGTTCCGGCTGTCAGATATGCCACCGTCGACCAACAAAGCTTGCAGCACGCCGCCCTTCGCCAATTGTCCGGGCACTTCAGGAATGAAGCGGTAGAACAGGCTGTCGCCCTCATCTTCGGTCATATAAATTACGCCGGTTGCCGGATCGACCACGGCGGCTTCGTGATTGAAACGGCCCATTGCCTTGAGCGGAACCGGATCGACCAGCCCATTGGCAGTCGCAGGCACTTCAAAAACATAGCCATGCTCCGGCAGCAGTTTCAGACCGCGCGAGCTGGGTTCTTCACAAGTCAGCCAGCTGCCCCATGGCGTAGTTCCGCCCGAACAATTGCGGACCGTGCCGGCAAGCGAGCGGAACTGGTCTTCGACTGCAAGCGTCTTGGCATCCATCACAATTGTTGTGGTGCCGCCCGGGAAGATATCGTCACCGCCGGGCATTTTGCCATATCCGCTGGTCAGTTTCGCACCTGCGTCAGCGCCGGGGGCCAGCTCGTGATTGCGAACCAGTGCTAGCTTGCCGCCCAGCAGCTTGAAACAGCCCATCCCGTCGGCCTTATCAGGTACCGTCCCGCCGTCGCTCATTGCATCCCCCATGCGCGAAATAACGCGGTAGGAGAAGCCCTGCGGCAAATCGAGGAAACCGGCTGGGTCGGGCAATAACGGTCCATAGGACCGTGCCGAAGCCGCAGCGATGCTCGAACCGCCGCGCGCCATACATCCGCTCGCCAACAAGGCAGCGAAAGCAGAGCCCGTGGCTTTCATGAAAATACGCCGGTCGGTCGGGAATTCGGTCATCGTTCTATCCACTGGTTAAACGTCAAAACAGTATTGGGGATTGTATGTGACGCGATTGCGACTGCGTCTACTGAATGCCCCGGTCTAGCTGCGTCGCTTCACTTCCTTCACGACCTTTATCTTGTTTTCGAGGCCAAGGAAATCAGCCAGCAAAGCCAAATCTTTTCGCGCATTATCGCCGATCAATTGCGCGCGAGATTCTTCTATCTGCAACGTAATCGCCTTTTCGTCGCGCGATAGATAGCTGCTCATCAAAGACACACGTGAACCGGCCCCCAGCCTGCGGCACAAGCGTGCCGCCAAGCCCCAGACCATAGCCTCAAATAACGCATCAGGTTCTGCCAGTTGGGCGAGCTGATCGGGCATGAATGTCTGACCGCTGCTGCCGAGCAATGCCGCTGCAGCCATCGCGCGGCCTTGGGTGTCGAGGCCGATCCAGCGTTTATCGAGCGCCCATTCCATCGCGGTGCGAATACGCAAGTTCGGCTCAACGCGGGCAAGTGCAAGCGTCAGCATGGTAACCGCGAGCCGCTCGCGTTCGGTCCCTGTGCCGCCCGGCTGCGAAGCGTTTACGCTCCATGCCGCAATCATCGCGGCACGTGACGGCGTTCCGCCATAAGGTTCGGTGAATTCTGCAACTGCCGCGAGCAGGGGATCTTGCGAACGCGCCGCGCTGTCGAGGCGCTGGTAAAGCAGCCCTTCCCTGAGCCCCCACGCCGAAATTACAACCTCCGAGGGCGAGAGCTCTTGCAGAATGATCCGTAGAAGCTGAGCCGCATCAGGCAACGCTTCCGCTCGGCCGGAAGCAAGTTCCGGTACATTGGAGAATTTCTCGACGCCGACTTTCGCCAAGGCTTTCGCGAGGCCAAGCGCGTCATCATAGGGCAAGGCTATGCCATGCGGATCGGTCAAGGGCGACCGCTGACGGTGCAGCACATAGGTTGCCAAAGCGCGCCACGTACCGCCGACGAGATAGAGCGGCGCGCCGGTGTTCCCGGTCCACCCCGCGCCTTCCCCCACACTATCTAGCGCCTTGCGGATGGCGGCTTTGAAAGCCTTTGGTCCGCCAGCACTGAGCGCAGGCAACCGCAGCGTGCCAAGTGGCAAGCTGGCACAATCGGTGACCTTGCCATCTTCGACCCAAGCCAGTTCCAGGCTACCGCCGCCAATGTCGGCCACGATCCCGCGCGCACCCGGAAATGCTCCGATGACGCCCATTGCAGATGCCTCTGCTTCATCTTCTCCGCTCAGTAAGCGGGGTTCGAAACCGAGAGCGCGCACTTTGTCCAAAAACGCCGCGCCATTGCTTGCCTCGCGCGCTGCGGCGGTGGCGGCTACCTGCACATCCTTCACTTCCAGATCGCTGAGCAGCAGCGCGTAGCGGCGCAGGCCGGACAGCGCCATTTCGGCGGCTTTGTCGGGGATCAGGCCGGTTTCAGTCAGTTCACGCCCTAAGCGCGCAGTCACTTTTTCATTGAGAAAAACGCTCGGCGCACGGCGGGTTCCGCCATAGACAACGAGCCGGACCGTGTTCGATCCGATGTCGACAATCGCGCTAAGGTCTTTGCCCCATTTCCCCGTATTATTGCCCGCCATCCGGTGCGTCCCCTGCCCTATCGATGCGGCCCCTGCGCAATGTCAGTTCGGGCACATTGCCCGACGTTAGCGCAGCACCGCGGCCCGAGAGGGAAGGGTTTTGCATAAAGTAGCTGTGCAGATTGAAGGGCGTAACCTCTTCATCTTCGGTCACCCGCTGATAGGTCCCATCTGTATCGAGTAGCCAGCTTTGTTCCGTATCTAGAAGGTTGGCGAGCAGCACTTGTTCCAAAACCTGATCATGAACGGTCGTATTTGTGATTGGCACCAGCGTTTCCACGCGGCGATCTAGGTTACGCGACATGGCGTCGGCGCTGGAAATATACACTTTCGCTTGGTCATTCGGCAGCGCCTCTCCGTTGCCGAAGGCCCATATGCGGCCATGCTCCAGAAAACGCCCGATTACCGACTTCACAGTGATGTTCTCGGACATCCCAGCAACGCCCGGGCGCAGGCAGCAGATACCACGGATCACCAATGTGATTTCCACACCCGCATTGCTGGCTTCATACAGTCGGTCGATCATAGCGCCATCTGTCAGCGCATTCATCTTGGCCCAGATTGCCGCTGGCTTTCCTTCCGCCGCATTGGAAATCTCAGCAGCGATATTTTCGTATAATTTGTCGCGTAGACCAATCGGGCTGATGGTCAATTTCTCGGTGCTGCGCGGTTCGACATAGCCGGTTACGAAGTTGAACAGCTTTGCCGCGTCACGTCCCAGCGCCGGGTCAGCAGTGAAGAAGCTGAGATCGGTGTAAACTTTCGCTGTGACAGGATGATAATTTCCGGTTCCGAAGTGGCAGTAAGTTCGGTATCCGCCCTCCTCCTGCCGCACCACCATTGAAACCTTGGCATGGGTTTTCCAGTCGACGAAGCCATAAATCACCTGCACGCCTGCGCGCTCCAACTCGCTTGCCCAGTGGAGGTTCTGCTCCTCGTCGAAACGGGCTTTTAATTCGACCACCGCAGTGACCGACTTGCCCTCCTCCGCAGCGGCAATGAGCGCGGCGACGACCGGTGACTGGTTGCCGGCACGGTAAAGTGTTTGCTTGATCGAAATCACTGCCGGATCAGCCGCCGCCTGGCGGATAAAATCGACCACCACTTCGAAGCTTTCGTAAGGGTGGTGAATGATTAGGTCTTTTTCGCGGATCGCGGCAAAGCAATCGCCGTCATGCTCCATCACCCGCTCTGGATAGCGTGGGCTGTAGGGGCTGAATTTGAGATTGGGGCGGTCTTCTTCGGTCAGCAGTTCGAGTCCGGTGATGCCGAGCATTCCGCTGCTGACGGCAACCATCGCATTTTCGAGGCCCAGATTGTCGCGCAGCAATTGCTCACATTCGGGATCGAAATCGTCATCCAGTTCAAGCAGAATCACCCCGCCCCGGCGCCGGCGCTGGATCGCGGTGCGGAAATAGCGGACCAGGTCTTCGGCCTCTTCTTCAACTTCGATGTCACTATCTCGCAGTACGCGGAACAACCCGTCGCCCTGAAGTTTGAAGCCGGGGAACATCTTTTTCGCGAACCGGCGGATCACCGATTCGATGGAGACGTAAATCGCCGTCTCTCCAGGAATCCGCACGAAACGCCGGATCGCATTGGGGATCAGCACCATTTCGATCAGCTGTGCGCCCGTATCCTTGCGAACCAGGTTGAACAGCAGACCGATGCCTTCATTCGCGACAAACGGGAACGGATGCGCCGGATCGATTGCCTGCGGAGTGAGTACCGGCAGAATGTGGTCCTTGAAATACGCCTTCAGCCATTTGTGCGCATCTGAATCGATGTAGTCTTCATTGGCGATATGAATATGCTCGGCGGCCAGCAGTCCATTGAGCTCGGCAAGAATGACCTGCTGTTTTTCCTCGAGCTCCTCCACCCGTTCACGCACTGCGGCGAGCTGCTGGGACGGGGTAGACCCGTCAATCGACATCTCGGCAATGCCGCGTTGCACCTGCCCCGCGAGGCCAGCGACGCGGATCATCAGAAATTCGTCAAGGTTACTGCCAGAGATCGACAGGAACCGTAGGCGCTCCAGTAACGGATAATTCGGGTTGGTTGCCTCTGCCAGCACGCGTTCGTTGAAGGACAGCCAACTCAATTCGCGGTTGAAATAACGTTCCGCTGGCGCAAGACTTTGGTCCACGCTCTCGGCAAGATCATTTGCAGCATCACTTGCGGTCATGGCATCCATGTGACTAATTCGTTTGGTGGGCTTTGAGCTTTGCATATTACGCATTTGTTACGCCTGGACCTTAACCCGGACAAGAGCGGGAATCGGGCAAAATGAATTGCACTGCAATGGGCCGGAGAGGGGACAGATTGCGAATGGCCAATAATGGAGTTGGAGGACCGCGCAGGCGGCCAACGGCAATTGATGTTGCTGAACTGGCTGGCGTTAGTCAGTCGACCGTATCACGCACCTTCAGTAATCCTGACCAGATCAGCGAAGGCACCCGAGCGAAAGTTATCGCCGCAGCCGACGAGCTGAAATATCAGGTTGACACACTAGGCTCGCGCCTGCGCAGCAGCAAGGTCGGCGTTATTGCCGTGGTGGTGATCGGCCGCGAAGGTGTGCCGGAAAAATCGGTCAATCCATTTCACTATGCTCTGCTTGGCAGCATTTGCTCCGCCGCATCAGATTCTGGCTATGACACTCTGGTATCCTTCCAGAAAGAGGATTTTCACGGTCATTATTTTGAACGCAGGCAGGCTGACGGCGTGATTGTTATCGGCACAACAGATAACCGCGAAGGTTGGGAGCATTTCCGCAAGCTTAGCGCCGCCAATGAACGCATTGCCTGCTGGGGTTCCCCGTTTGACGATATGCAGTGGGTCCGGTCAGACAATGCTGGCGGCGCCCGAATGGCGACCGAGCACCTGATCAAATCGGGTTATCGCAACATTGTATGCCTCGGCGCTACAGACAGCCCGCAGCGCCAGTTCCTCGAGAGGTATGAGGGATATCGTGAAGCCATGGAGGAGGCTGGCCTGGCGCCGGTTCTCCACCCGATCGACACCTCGCTAAAGCGCGAAGAGCAAGGCCGCCGCGGTGTTGCCAGTCTGCTCAAAGGCGAACGTCCAGTCGATGCGATATTTGCTGCTTGCGACTCGATAGCTTTGGGCGCACTCGAAGCCTTGGATGGTGCGGGCAAGGCCGTGCCAGATGAAATGGGCCTAGTAGGCTTCGACGGAATTTACGCCTCGCGTTATTCTCACCCGCCGTTGACAACTGTGGAACCTGACTTAACCAAGGCCGGTGCCGCATTAGTAAGCAGGATACGCGCATTGGTTGACGGTGAAGAAGCGCAGCCACCGCGCGTGCCTGTTAGCCTGATCGTCCGTCAAAGCACGCGCTGACGGAACACCCGGTCCTTTTGCAGGTTAAGCTAGTAGAAACTCATTCAAGGCCTGAAATCCATGTTTCATCGTCATCCTATCGCCGCTGCGATTGCAGGTGCGTCCGTATTCCTCGCTGTGCCCGCAACCGCACAGGAAACTATTCCGCAGGCCGACGCCCCTCGCGCAGGGCCGCCAGAAGGCATACCAACCGAAACGGTATTCGATGGCGACTGGGCAAGTATTGGTCTCGGGCTGGCTTACGGCCCGAGCTATGACGGGTCAGACGACTATAATTTATCCCCTGCCCCCTTGATCCAGGGATCGGTCGGCGGAATCGACATCAATGCCCGGCCTGCCGGATTGGCAATTGATTTCATTGGGGATTCGCCAACTGGCCCATCATTCGATGGCGGCCTTTCTTTCCGCGTCCGCAGCAATCGCGCCAACCGGATCAAGGACGATGTGGTCAAGCTGGCAGGCGAACTCGACACCGCAATCGAAGTCGGCCCGACTGTCGGCGTCAGCATCCCTAGGTTGCTCAATCCCTTTGACAGCCTGTCTGCCACAGTCGACGTGCGCTGGGACGTTGCCGGCGCGCACAAAGGTATGGTTGTCGATCCTTCGATCACATATTTCACCCCGCTCAGCCGCGGTATGGCAGCCTCGCTATCGATCAGCGCTGAATATACTACCGATGATTATGCGGACTATTATTACAGCGTAACCGCTCAGCAGAGCGCCGATAGCGGGCTCGCGCTTTATCAGGCGGACAGCGGCTTCAACAAAGTCGGTGCAAACCTATTGTTCGCCGTCGATCTGGATGGCGACATCACCAATGGCGGCTTTGCGGCGGTGCTGATAGGCGGCTATTCGCGGATGGTCGGCGATGCCAAACGCACACCTTATACTAGTGAACGCGGCAGCGCCGACCAGCTCTTTAGCGCGTTTGGTATCGGTTACGCATTTTAGCGCCCAACGATAAAAAGGGGCTGGCCGCGTGGTACCATTCAAAAGAGTAACGTTACCCCTCGTCGCTCTCGATCTTCAATTCGGACCGCGGGCCAGGCATTTCCGCCTTGCGGTCGCCGGTTTTCAGATAGGTGTCGAACCACTCCATCATCCGCAGATTATAGTCATAGCGCGCTGCAGCCTTCTGGTTACCGTGGCCTTCGCCCGGATATAGCACCAAACGAACTGGCGTATCAGGCTTACGCACTTTGATGTTGCGATACAGCTCGTAGCTTTGCGTTGGTGAGACGCGAGTATCTTCCGCGCCGTGCAAAATCAGCAGA
>JBBKVP010000049.1:0-46536 GCA_037968495.1 Pontixanthobacter sp.
TGAGGCCCTTCACCAATAGCCCACGTCACATGCGTAAGGATCTCGTAGCCGTTCATTTCTCGGCGGTAGACGTTAGGCCGCCCCTTGGCGTCTTCTGCGATAGGTGTTCCCCAATCAGCGGGGGTATTCCCAACAACGCCGAGCTTTTTGCCCTTTCCGCCTCCGTTCCCACCGCCCTTTCCTGGGCCTGGCCCCGAGGTGTCGTCTCCGCCATGACTATGTGCATATATTAGATTGAGCATATCGCGGTCGTGACTGTCAGGCCCCTCATTACCAGCGGGCTGGTTTGTGTATTCCATGCAGGAACTAGTGGCGTCAGTCTCGAAGTTTTCGTTTTGATGACCAAGCCCGTAATCGTGACCGATCTCTTGGCAGGTTACCAGCTGCCGCCAAGTGTCCGTATCGTAGTCAGGCGAATCGAAATAGGTATCGTTGAGTTTTGTAACGCCCGCAACAATATGCCTATTCTTTCCGCGAGAGATCGAAATGCTGGCGATGCCGAGCCAGCCGTTAAGACCATAAGCATCATTGCAGACGTGAATCTCACTTAGCCGAAGCGGGCAGGATGGATCAGCATTGCCGGTGGTCAGTGGCGAATTTATGTGGTCCGAGATGTTCCAATCTGAATTCGCGACAGCGACGAAATTCCCCCCCGATCCGAAGGGGCTAATTTGTTGCCAGACCCCTGTCGTATTGTCGATCACCGGGACGGTAATTGCCGAACCTGTCTTTTCCCAATGGTAATCGCTCCACGAATGGCTTGCCAAACTGGGCACAGCTGAAATTGCGAGCAATCCCCCAGCTGTCAGGCCGAACCTTGTAATATTTTTTGGCATCCTATTATCCTCTCCATCCCCACCTAAAAGGTCGCTTCGAGAGATAGACCGTAGAGATCCTAGATGGTGCAAGGAGCGGTAGATCCAACTCACGATGGACGGCAGGAATAACACACAACCGTGAAATCCGGGAGTCTGGTCGATCCTTGTCTGTATTGGACCGCCCCTCGCCTCATAACGTGGCTCCAGAAACATCCCAAATGTTACGTCTACATAGACGCGTCTACGAGCCAATTCCGTTGGAATCATAATCCGCGTGTCGGGGGTTCAAGTCCCTCCTCCGCTACCAATTCAACTTCAGGACCGAAAAATCAAATCCTCGCAAATTCGAGTGCTTTGAGGCGCTTTTGATTTCGGATTTGGCCTTGATCTGAGTGCGTGTTAGACTCACCCTCTCAAAAATGAGGGGAATGTATCATGAAAGTATATCTTACACTGGCAGCCTGTCTTGCTATCGCCGCATGTTCTCCGGCTGCTGAGTCCGAGGCCGAGCCAACGACTGAACCGACGGTTGAAGAAGTCGCCGTTGCACCTGGTGGAGTAGCTCCCGGTGATTACATGGTTGATGATAGCGAGGGCTCTGCCCCGTTTTCAATTGATGCCGATGGAAACTGGACCGGCCAAGACGCTGAAGGCAATGCAAACTCCGGCACATCAGAAGTGGTCGATGGTAAGATTTGCTTCACGACCACCGGCGAAGAAGGCACGGAGTGCTGGTTAAATGAAGCTCCTGCAGAGGACGGCAGCTTTTCTTCGACAAGCGATGAAGGCGAAACCGTTAAGGTGACTCCTGCTTGAGAATAGCCAGACTGCCATAATGATGGAGAAGGCGGCCGTTCGCCGCCTTTTCTATGCCTGTCTGGGAGACTTAGTTAGCACGCTCACGCATGATCACATTCCGCGTGTCGGGGGTTCGAGTCCCTCCTCCGCTACCAATCTCGGTGTTGGGTGATGCATGAGCCACCCTGTGTTACAGAAGTGTGCTGCGCTAGAGAGTCGCCTCTCAGGCGTCACGCGTGAGCCATGTCTCGGCAGTCTCTAGTTCGGCTTTTTGAAAGCTCTTTATTTCCATCCCAGGAATGAGCGCGCCTTCGATTTCAGTGGCTTTCCTGATCCAGTCGGAATCACTGACAACGGCGCACCTGTCGTATTTTCCCAGAAGACTGAACAATTTGGGTAGCTTGCTGAATTCGACAGCGAGTGCTCCGAGCGTCGGCATTTTGAAATCACCGATCCGATAGAACATCCGACCATTCTCGACCCCTTGTGACTTCTCAAGGAGCTCGTCCAAGGCGATCCGCATGCCGTCGGCATCGAGGGTGCCCTCAAAATCGATATCGACCCGGCTGTTTGATCTCTTAGTGACCTTGAACATGATCAGTCTCCAAATATCCAGCGTCCCAATGGCGCGGGTTGCTACTATGGGCTTATACTTCGTCGGGCCATTGCCTGCATTGATTTGGGTCAATTACAGCAATTCAAGCATTATGCAGACTGGAGCAAACACATCGCAGCAAGGTAGAAGTTTTGAATTAAAATCTGCGTGTCAGGGGTTCAAGTCCGGCCTCCGCTACCAAACTTATGATTGTTGCTGATTTTTCCGGCGTAGCCCGCGTGCAAAGCGCTGGACTGTTACCTTGCGCCGCTTCAGTGTCGGCGCATGTACGAACAAGGGGGACGCCATGAATCTCGATCTCAAAGGTAAGGTCGCGCTCGTTACCGGCGCGAGTCGCGGCATAGGACTTGCCATTGCCAAGGGCTTGGCCGCCGAAGGTGCAATACTTTGCATCGCCGCGCGCGGGCGCGAAGCGCTCGAAAAGGCTGCGGCTGATATCGAGGCAGAAGGAGGCGAGGTGCTCGTGGTCCCGTGCGATGTGGCGGAGGATGCTTCGGTGAGCGAACTGGTAGAAGCCGCGCTGGAGCGCTTCGGTCGGATCGATATCCTGATCAGCAACGCGTCGGCCCTTTCCGTCGGCGGGGAACGTGAGGATTGGGACAAGAGCCTTTCGGTTGACCTCATGGGAGCGGTTCGGCTGGTTGATGCCGTGCTTCCAGGGATGCGGGCTCAGGGCAGCGGTTCGATCCTTTTCATATCATCGGTATCGGGGGTCGAGGCGTCCCCGATGAACGATTTTGGATACACCTCGGCAAAGGCCGCGCTAAACGCCTATGCCAAGAAGCTAGCCATTGTGGAGGGGGCTAACGGCATCAGGGCGAATGCTTTACTTCCAGGGTCTGTCGAGTTTCCAGGAGGCGGATGGGATGCCATACGCACCGAAAATCCGCGGATCTACGAGATGGTGCGTTCCAGCATTCCCTCCGGCCGCTTGGGGAAGCCCGAAGAAATCGCAGATGCAGCCGTATGGATTGTATCTGCACGCGCAAACTGGGTCACCGGAGCGGCGCTTGGCGTCGATGGCGGGCAGGGCAAGGGCATCCGCTAGCCAGCGGAGGTCGGATCGTAGCTATCCGATCATAATCCGCGTGTCGGGGGTTCAAGTCCCTCCTCCGCTATCAATTTCCAAACCAGTTTGACCGGGCTTCCCAAACCATTAGGACGGGCTGCGATGAAAGAATCACGCGATTTGCCTCACCCGCCAGCACTATCCGAACTGGCTGCTACGGCCGACCTTGCATTATTCCTTGATTTTGACGGGACCTTGGTGCCAATTGCAGCGACTCCGGACGGGATTGCTGTGCCGGATAATCTCGCCGCGCGGATTGAATTGCTGGCCGGTCGCTTTGCGGGCAGACTTGCTTTGGTCAGCGGCCGTGCGATCGACAATTTGACCGAGCATCTTGGCCTGGCCGCGGTCGCCATTGCCGGGTCACACGGGGCGCACTGGCAATTGGCTGATGGTAGCCTTTTGAGCGGTAAGGCTTCCAAAATTTCCGAAGAGGTAGTGGCGGCGATGCGGGAATTTGCATCGCAGGAAGATCTTCACCTTGAGGAAAAGGCTCACGGAGCTGCGCTGCATTATCGTTCCGCACCGGAGAAACAGCCCGTGGTTGCGGTAGCAATGGACGCTTTGGCGGCAAAGCATGCGCTGGCCACCAAGCACGGCAAATGTGTCGTCGAATTGGTTGAGCCAGGAGCTGACAAAGGCTCCGCAGTTGAGGCGTTCATGGCATTGCCGACATTTGTCGGTTCAACGCCCATCTTCATCGGCGATGACGTGACTGACGAGGATGGTTTCGCCGCTGCAAACCGGCTTGGCGGTTTCGGCATACGTATTGACGGTGACGGACCGACCCATGCGGGTTACCGCTTGCCTGATCCCGTTTCTCTTTACGATTGGCTGGACTTATGACCGCACCCGACCAAAGCAGTCTCGAACTTTGGCCCATTGGCAATTGCCAGGTTAGCGGCCTGATCGACAAGGCAGCGGGACTGGTCTGGGGCTGTGTGCCGCGTGTCGATGGCGATCCGGTGTTTTGTGCGCTGCTCGGCGGCGATGCGCAGAACAAAGGCGTCTGGCGTTTCGAGCTCGAGGGGCAGGTTAAGGTCGAACAGCATTATGAGCGTAATACGCCGGTTCTTGTGACGCGGCTAGAAGCGGCGGACGGTAGCGCTGTTGAAATCCGTGATTTCTGTCCGCGTTTCGAGCGGAATGGGCGGATGTACCGGCCCGTCGCCTTTGTGCGCACGGTGCGGCCGGTTGCCGGAGTCCCGCGTTTAAAGGTGAAGCTTAAGCCTATGCATGGCTATGGTGAGCACGCCTCTGGGACAACCAACGGCACCAACCACATCCGTTATCTGGTGGGCAATCAGGCCATGCGGCTCAGCACTGATGCACCGGTTGGCTATATCCTCGAGGAGCGGAGCTACCGTCTGGAGAGCGACCAGCACTTTTTTCTTGGCCCAGACGAACCGTTTAGCGGCAATGTCCGTTCGGAAGTGCGCCGGATGCTCCAGAATACGGTCAAATATTGGACGCACTGGGTGCGCGGTCTTGCGACGCCATTCGAATGGCAGGACGAAGTCATCCGCTGCGCAATCACGCTAAAACTTTGCCAGCATGAAGAGACCGGAGCGATTGTGGCGGCGCTCACGACATCTATTCCCGAGGCACCAGGCAGTCAGCGCAATTGGGATTACCGGTACTGCTGGATCAGAGATTCCTATTACACCGTGCAAGCGCTCAACCGCCTGGGCGCGCTCGATGTGCTTGAGAAGTATCTCGCTTACCTGCGCAATATCGTGGATGCGGCCAGTGGCGGACAAATCCAGCCGCTCTATTCAGTTATGGGCGTTGCCGAGTTGGATGAAGAACTTGCCGGATATCTTCCCGGTTATCGCGGCACAGGTCCAGTCCGGAAGGGAAATGCCGCTTACAAACAGGTCCAGCATGACTGCTATGGCCAGATTGTTTTGCCGACTGCGCAGGCTTTCTTTGACCGGCGCTTACTCCGCATGGCGGATGACAAGGACTTCGCGAGCCTAGAGCAGGTAGGGGAAATGGCGTGGAAGATGCACGATCAACCCGACGCAGGTCTGTGGGAATTCCGCACGAGGCAGGAAGTTCACACCTACTCCGCCGTGATGTGCTGGGCGGCTTGCGACAGGCTCGCCAATGTTGCGGAGCGGCTTGGCAAAGATGATCGCGCAACATTCTGGCGAGATCGCGCCGACAAGATTCACGCCAAGATTGAGGAAGAAGCTTGGGTCGAAAATGGTGAGGAAGGCGGCCATTATGGCGCGTCGTTCCAGGCCGATTACCTCGACGCGAGCCTGCTGCAGATGGTGGAACTAAGGTTCCTTAAGCCGGATGATCCGCGTTTCCAGACGACCTTTGCCGCAGTCGAGAAACATTTGCGGCGCGGATCGCACATGCTGCGTTATGCGACAGAGGATGATTTTGGTGCGCCAGAAACTGCGTTTAACATCTGCACATTCTGGCTGATCGAGGCGTTGCATCTGGTAGGCCGCGATGAAGAAGCGCGCGGATTATTCAGCACCATGCTGGCCAATCGCACCAAATCAGGGTTATTATCGGAAGATATCGATTTTGAGACAGGCGAATTGTGGGGGAATTTCCCGCAAACTTATTCGCTTGTGGGCGTCATCAATTGCGCCGGACTCTTATCAAAAAGCTGGAACACTATTCGTTGAGCCGTCTTGTCATTATCTCGAATCGTGTTGCTGTCCCTAAAGCTATGGGTGTGGCGGGCGCGCAGGGAGGATTGGCTGGTGCGCTTAATTCTGCGCTAAAAAAGCATCGCGGCATCTGGTTCGGCTGGTCTGGCGAAGAAACGGAAAAGTTTACCGGCGATATCGGCATCCAGCGTCACGACGGTGTGACCACTGCAACGATGGATCTGGAGAAGCAGGACGTCGATGAATATTACAACGGTTATGCCAACTCGACGCTATGGCCGCTGTTTCACTACCGTATCGATCTGACTGAATATGAACGCGAATTTGGCCGCGGATATGAGCGGGTTAACGAACGTTTCGCACAAAGCTGTTCGCCGCTGATCGAACCGGGCGATAATGTCTGGGTTCACGATTATCACCTGCTGCCGCTTGGCGAACGTCTGCGTTCGCGTGGTGTGACAAACCGGCTCGGCTTTTTCCTGCATATCCCCTGGCCACCGACGCGGTTGCTAGTCTCGCTGCCGTATCACGAGCGGTTGGTGCAGACGATGCTGCATTACGATTTGCTGGGCTTTCAGAATGACGAATGGCTCGAGAGTTTCTTGCATTACTGCCGCAAGGAATTGCACGCCGAGGTCGACGAGGAGACCGGTCGGATCGAGTTGGACGGGCAGGTCACCCATGCGCGCGCCTACCCCATCGGCATCGATTACGATCACTTTATGGCGCAGGGTGAAACGGGTGAAGCGCGGCAAGCAGAGCAGCGGATGGTTTCCAGCACGCGCCGTAGGACTGCCGCTATCGGTGTCGACCGGCTCGACTATTCCAAGGGTCTGCCTGAAAGGATCGACGGATTAGGACGTTTTTTCGACCGGCATCCCGAGCGGGTCCGCGATCTCGTCTATATCCAGATCGCTCCGCCGAGCCGCGCCGATATCGGCAGCTATCAGAAAATCCGCGCAGAACTCGAACAGAAGACCGGCCAGATCAACGGCGCGCGGTCCGAGGTCGATCTGGTTCCAATACGTTATGTGAACAAGGGGCACTCAGCAGCTGAGTTGTTCGGCTTTTTCCGCGCGGCGAAAATCTGTCTAGTCACGCCTTTACGCGACGGTATGAACCTTGTCGCGAAGGAATATATCGCCGCTCAGGACCCAGAGAATCCCGGCGTCTTGATCCTGTCGCGTTTTGCCGGGGCAGCGCAGCAATTGACCGATGCTGTGATGGTCAATCCGTATAGTCCCGACGACCTGTCGCATGCGATCAAGCAAGCGCTGGATATGCCTTTGGCCGAGCGTAAAGAGCGCTGGGCAAAGCTGATCGTCACTGTGCGTGACGACAATGTGATCCGTTGGACCGAAAACTTCACCAGCGATTTGGAAAGTGTCAGCCGCGATTAGATCATCGCCCGTTTTCCACCCGAGTGTAGTGGTAACTTGCCGGACTGCCTCAAAACCGCATCCTTCAGTTCGGTATGTCGCGGGCGTTCATCACGAGTGTGCAGTAACTGATTGACTTGTCATACCAAAAACTTGGGATTGAACGGTTTTCGGATATAGTCGTGCGCGCCGTTATACAGCGCCTGCGCTTCGTCTTCAGCGCCAGACATGGCGGTAAACATCATCACTGGCAGGTCATAGAAATCTGACGAGCCGCGCAGGTTTCTAAGCACTGTTGTGCCGCTCATTCCGGGCATATCCTGATCGAGCAGCAGCAGGTCTGGCCGGCGCCATCCGAGCAGGTCGATCGCCGCCTGAACATCCGATACCCTCCCGCAGGCATGGCCAGAATCCATCAAAACATCGGAAGCCATTTCGGCTACGATTTCATTATCATCGGCGATTACGATGTAGGCCATGGGTGTGCTTTCCTTCTGAAAATGGGACAATTCTATGGTGATTTCAATAGAACAAAAGGTGGTTCAGAAGGGCCAAGGCAGGCCTAAGGATATCTACGGAGCCGGAACCGCTTGTGCAGCGGGGCTGCCGCTGGCAATCGCCGCTGCATGATAGATTCGCGCGTTATTCCGCTTTCTGGTGTTCACAATTTTCGCGACTATGGCGGCTATGCCACCAGCGATGGCGGCTGGGTCAAAACGGGCTTGTTGTTCCGCTCTGGCCAACATCAGGATGCGAGCAACGATGATCTCGCGAAAATCGACGAGTTCAATTTGCGCCATGTGATCGACATGCGCGGCAATAGCGAGCGCCAGTCCTATCCCTGCCGCCGGAGTAGTAGTTTCGATGGAAAGGTCGTGTTCTATGATGGCGAAACCGCCGCGCTGGCTCCGCATGTCGAAGCTGCCCAAGGTGCGCTGGATATAGCCACCGCACATGCGAAGATGGAGCGCCTGTATTCGCGCCTCCCCTTCCGCGAACCTCTAATTGCTGTTTTGCGGGCCTATTTCGCGGCATTGGCATCGTGTGAGGGCGCAAGTCTGGTTCACTGCCTGGCCGGTAAGGACAGGACCGGAATGGCGGTTGATCTGCTGCACCATACTCTAGGCGTACATCCCGATGATGCGATGGAGGACTTTCTCCTCACCAACACCGCCGGAAACATCGATGCGCGGATCGATGCAGGCGCCGGCGCAATTCGCGAAAAATGGGGGTCGCTTAGCGATGATACGATCCGCGTGCTGATGGGCGTCGATGCGCGTTACTTGGAGGCGGCGCGTCAGGCTGTGGCGGATGAGCACGGCTCCGCAGATGCGTTCTTGAAAGATGTGCTTGGCGTGGATGAAGCAATGCGTGCGTCACTGCGCTTGCATCTGGTCGAATCCTGATCATCTTAGGCTGACCAACTTGGGGATAAGCGGTTTGCCCCGCGCGCCCCTCACGGATAGAACCGCCCGTTGAAACTTAACCTACGGAATCACGCATCATGGCTACCCATAATACCCGTATGCTCATCGTCGGATCCGGCCCCGCAGGCCTTTCGGCGGCAATCTATGCCGCGCGTGCCGGAATGGAGCCGATTGTGGTGCAGGGCCTGCAGCCCGGCGGCCAGCTGACCATCACGACCGATGTCGAGAACTATCCCGGCTTCCGAGATGTGGTGCAGGGCCCGTGGCTGATGGAAGAAATGCAAGCGCAGGCCGAGCATGTCGGGACGCGGATGATCTGGGACACAATTACCGAGATCGACCTTCGAAACGGCTCGCCGTTCCGTGCGGTCGGTGACAGCGGCGACGAGTATATCGGCGACACGCTGGTAATCGCCACCGGAGCGCAGGCCAAATGGCTTGGCGCACCGGGCGAATCAGACTTTAACGGCAAAGGCGTGTCCGCCTGCGCAACCTGCGACGGGTTCTTCTATCGCGGCAAGAAGATCGTCGTGATCGGCGGCGGCAACACTGCGGTCGAAGAAGCGCTGTATCTGACCAACCATTCGGATGATGTGACGATTATTCACCGCCGCGACGAATTCCGCGCAGAGAAGATTTTGCAGGACCGCGTCTTCGCGAGCGAAAAGATTTCGGTGCTGTGGAACAAGACCGTCGAAGAATTCACCGGCGACAGCACCAACGGACTGACGGGCTTGCGCCTGAAGGATACGCTGACCGGCGATGAGAGCCAATTCGACACCGAAGGCGCATTTGTTGCCATCGGCCACGCACCTGCGACCGAGCTGTTCAAGGGCAAGCTGGAGATGGACGACAGCGGCTATCTGATCGTCGAGCCCGGCACTCCTAAGACTGCGCTACCCGGCGTATTTGCCTGCGGTGATGTGATGGATCACGTTTATCGTCAGGCAGTTACGGCGGCGGGCACTGGCTGCATGGCTGCGCTCGATGCTGAGCGTTTTCTGGCGACGCTGGAATTCGAAAAGAAAGAAGCCGCCGAGTAATTATTTGGACGGTGGCCGGGGCACCAGAACCGAGGTCTTGCGGCGATATTCCTGATATTCCGGCTCATCACCCCAGCGCTTCTCGCCCGAGGCATCCAGCAGGTTGATCCCGCTCACTCGGGTCAGCAGAAGAAAGATCAGCAGCGGCGAAGCGAAGACCAGCCATGACCAGCCTGACAGCACAGGCACGGCCATAATCGCTGCGCCCGTCCAAAGCATGATCTCTCCGAAGTAATTCGGATGCTGGGACCATGACCAAAGTCCTTCAGTGATGAAGCGGCCTTCGTTCGAGGGGTTTTCCTTGAACTTGCTTTTCTGGTTGTCGGCGATGACTTCGGTCGAGAAGGCGGCCAGCCAGATCAACCCGCCAATCCAGAAGAATATGTCGAGCGGCACACGGTCGGTGGCCGAGATAACAACAATCGCTGCTGCAGCCGTTACGACGGCCCATATCGCTTGCAGCGTCCAGGCCACCAAAAAACGCGGCGGGTTCACCTTGATTTTGTCAAACCGGGAGTCGCTACCTCCCGCTTTGTGGATTCGGACAAACAGAAACGATCCGAGCCGCACGGTCCAGATAGTCACCATAGCGGCAATCACGATGGCACGCAGATCGAGCGGTGCGGATAGAACGCAGGCAGTCCCTATGATCGATAGGAACGTGACGGCCCCCATCAGATCATAATATTTATCGGTCTGGGCAATCGCTGACGGAATGAAGGCAGCCCAATTCACCGCAAATGCGACCATCGCGCAGATTACGAAAACCGGAAAACCGAATGCCGCAATGCCCCGTCCTCCGGCAAGCGAGGCGAACAGGATGCCGAACGCGGTCGCAATCGCGACGACGAGCAGGCTGGGCAGCAGGCTTTTTGCAGACATTGTTTCGGCTTTCCGTGATTTCAAAGTGATGCGATTGGGTTCGTAACGGCTCTTAGAAGACCAATATCGCGGCCTTCACGATCAACCAGATCAGCACTAGACTGCTCAGCGCGAACAATACGAAGCGGACCATAACCCTATTTGCGGTCGCTTGAACCAGCGAGTGAATGATCCGAAGGCCAACATAAATCCATGCGATGAGCGCGTTTTGTCCGTCACCCGCACCGATCACGGCAAGCACCAAAGCGACCGCATAAAAGACCGTAGGTGCTTCGTGCAGATGGTTGTAATTATGTGCCTTCCACTGCGTTTGATCTGGCAGAACTCCATCCAGAGCGCCGCCGGTTCCCCCGATTAATTTTGCCGGATCGAGCTCTGGTGTTTTCTGCATCGCCGGGATGCGCGTTGCATACATCCATGCCCACATGACCATAGTCCAGATCGCCAATGCGACGACTGGCTGCAAGATTGCCATTCCAATTACATCATTCATGCGATTGCTCCGGGTTTAGAAGTTCAGCGTGGCGATTACAGCGCGCACAGCAAGGATAGTGAGGGCAAAGCTGGAGATAATGAACAGCAGAAAGCGGATTCTCACCACATTCACAGTTGCTTGCCAAATCGAATGGACGATCCGCAAAGCGACATAGATCCAAGCGAACAGCACATCGATGGCACCGGCACCCGTCAATGCCAAGATCACCACCGTTGGATAGAAAATCGTCGGCTGCTCCATCAAATGCGTATAGTTGTGGGACTTCCAAACGGTCGGGGCTGGCGCGACGTCTTCCAAATCTTGACCGCGGCCTCCCGGCCTAGCCAGTTTGCTGTCGTTGCCGAGGCCTTTCAGGACCGGGAAGCGTGCCCACGCCAACCAATACATCATGATAAGTGACCACAGCACCAGCACTGCGGCTGGTGCGAGCATTTGAGCTAGCATTGAAATTTTCTCCCCGAGTTATGGCTCAAGACTGCGGGGCGGCCATCCGATTGTCAATTGCAACCTAGTCGGTCGACGAGATCACCGCTGCAAACTTCGCCGGATCGACATTGCCGCCAGTCAGCATGATCACGGTGTCAATGTCGATTTCGACATCGTCCATTAACGCAGCCGCAAGTGCCGCCGCCCCGCCGGGCTCGAGAACCAACTTCAGCTTGGCGAAGGCAAAACGCTGCGCCGCCCTGACCTTCTCCGGGGTCACAACCACTCCCGGTGATGCACGTCGTTTTAGAACGGCAAAATTCACCGGAGCAGTTCGGGGTGTCTGCAAGGCGTCACACTCCGTCGGCGGAGCGTCCGGCGCGACGCTGAGAATTTCACCTGCGATCAAACTGCGGGCAACGTCGTCCCAGCCCTCTGGCTCAACCGGAACAAGCGCGGCATTCGGGCAGGCGAGAGCGAGGCCGGCGCTCAATCCGCCACCGCCACAGCACACAATGATCCGCGAGGGTTCGCGCCCCATTTGCTCGGCAATTTCGATGCCGGCGCTGCCTTGCCCCTCGATCACCCAAGGATCGGCATAGGCATGCACCAGCACAGCGCCGGTTTCGGCACAGAGCGCTTGGGAGATTGCATCGCGGTCCTCGCCCGGCCGCTGATAGATCACAATATCCGCGCCCATTGAGCGCGTTGCATCAAGTTTCATCTGCGGTGCGTCATGAGGCATTACGATACGGGCGGAAATGCCCAGCTTCCGTGCTGCCCATGCGACACCTTGGGCATGGTTGCCGCTCGACACACCGACCACGCCGCGCCCTCGTTCCTCTGCGGTCAACTCGCTCAAGCGGTTCCATGCGCCGCGAATCTTGAAGGCGCCGATCGGCTGCAAATTTTCCGCCTTCACCCAGCAGCGGATGCCGCGAATCTCGACTGGGAGCAGCGGGGTGGGGGGCAGAACTTCGGCCACCTTCGCGGCGGCGCGCAAAACTCCTTCACGGGTCGGATCGCGGGGGCTTTCTTGAAACATTATTACCGCCTAATGCGTTCTTAGAAAAACACCAATCCCCCAATTCCGGCTCGGAGCATTCATGTCTACAATTCTGGTCATCGGCGCAGGCGGCGTCAGCTCGGTCGCAGTTCATAAAATGGCGATGAACTCTAAGGTTTTCTCGGACATTCACCTCGCCAGTCGAACGAAAAGCAAATGCGATGCCATTGCTGCCAGCGTGAAGGATCGCACGGGGCAGGGCGTTGCGACGTACGAAATCGATGCCGACGAAGTGCCAGCGATGGTCAATTTGATCCGCAAGGTGCAGCCCTCGCTCGTCGTCAATCTGGCGCTTCCCTATCAGGATCTGCCGATCATGGACGCTTGTCTGGAGGCTGGCGCGGCTTATCTCGACACTGCGAATTACGAACCGAAGGATGAGGCTAAGTTCGAGTACCATTGGCAATGGGCCTATCATGACCGGTTCAAGGAAGCGGGCCTGATGGCGCTGCTCGGCTCCGGCTTCGATCCCGGCGTGACCAGCGTTTTCACCATGTGGCTGAAGAAGCATAAGCTTAAGACCATACGCCAGCTCGACATTCTTGACTGCAATGGCGGCGATCACGGGCAAGCCTTCGCGACCAACTTCAATCCCGAGATTAACATCCGCGAAGTGACCGCAGCTTCGCGGCATTGGGAGAAAAAGCCCGGGAGAAGCGGCGAGTTTGTCGAGACCCCTGCGTTGAGTACGAAAGTCGAATTTGAGTTCGAGGCAGTCGGCCTGAAGAACATGTATATGATGTATCACGAGGAGCTGGAAAGCCTCTCGAAATTCATCCCAGAACTGGAGCGCGGCCGCTTCTGGATGACCTTCGGCGATGAATACATCAAGCATCTGACCGTGCTGCAGAATGTCGGGATGACCGGCATTGATCCCATCAAATATCAGGGTAAGGAAATCATCCCCCTGCAATTCCTAGCTGCCGTATTGCCCAAACCCGAAACGCTGGGCGAAACCACCACCGGCAAGACCAATATCGGCGTAATCGCAACTGGTGAAGCGCTCGACGGATCAGGCGAAAAGACGTTTTACATCAACAATATCTGCGACCACGAAGACGCCTATGAAGAAACCGGCAATCAGGCTGTTTCTTACACCACAGGCGTCCCGGCCATGATCGGTAGCGCAATGATGCTGACCGGCAAATGGTCAGGTGACGGCGTGTTCAATATGGAGCAAATGGACCCCGATCCTTTTATGGATATGCTCAATGCACACGGCCTGCCGTGGAATGTGAAGGAAATGGACGGGCCGGTCAGCTTCTGATGGAAACTAAAGCAGGCGATCCCGGCGCCTTTGCGCAATTCGACCTCAATCGTGTCGATAGTCCGTCCTTCGTGGTGGATGCAGCCAAGCTGCGTGCAAACCTGCGCATTCTTGCCGATGTCCGCGACCGTGCGGGGATCAAAGTGCTCGGCGCGCTCAAGGCGTTTTCCATGTGGCCGGTTGCACCGACTATCGGCGAATATCTCGACGGTGTTTGCACTTCCGGTCTGTGGGAAGCATTGCTGGCGGGCGAATATTATGATGGCGAAATCGCGACTTATTGTGCCGCTTACAAGCCGGAAGATCTGGACGAGATTTGCCGCCTGTCCGACCACATTATCTTCAATTCACCGCAGCAGATTATGCGGGCCAGCGCGATCCTCGAGAATTCGAGGGCGCGGGGGAATGATTTCAGTATCGGCCTGCGGATAAATCCGATGCATGCGACAGGCGAGGTACCGCGTTATGACCCGTGTTCTCCGCATTCGCGGCTTGGTTTCCCGATCGACCAATTGCAGGTGGAGCATCTGGAGGGTGTCGACGGTATCCACTTCCATACTCTCTGCGAACAGACGCTAGAGCCGCTGAAGGAGACCTGGGACAAGGTCTTCGACCATATCGAACCCTATTTCGATCAGTTGAAATGGCTCAATTTTGGCGGAGGGCACCATATCACCCGCTCTGATTATGAGCGCGACGAGCTGGTCGAGTTCTTGCAGGATGTGAAAGAAGACACGGATTGCGAAATCTACCTCGAGCCGGGTGAAGCGGTGGCGCTCGATGCGGGCATTCTCGTCGGCACCATCCTCGATAATCATTGGAATGGCATGCCGCTGGCGATCACTGATGTTTCGGCGACCTGCCATATGCCTGACGTGATAGAAGCGCCTTACCGCCCGGCGATGCTTGGCGAAGTCGAAGGCGGAACTGGAAAACCCGTCAGGCTTGGCGGGCCGTCCTGTCTCGCCGGTGATGTAATCGGCGATTACCGGCTGCCGATGGAATGCCAGCCCGGAGCGCGTTTCGCATTTCTGGATCAGGGGCATTATTCCATGGTCAAGACGACGACTTTCAACGGCGTCCCGCTACCGTCGATATGGTTATGGGACAGCGAGACTGACACGCTCGAACAGGTCCGCAAATTCGGCTATAGAGATTTTCGCGACCGGCTTGGATAAGTTTGGCGCCCCAAGAAAATGGGAATGGGAACTGTGATGACTGACGGAACCGAATTTGACGGCGTGAATAGCGATCCGGTGACGATGGGCTGGATGCAGGGCGCTCCGGTACCACAAGGCAGCCTGATCAATCCCGATCACGCCGACCATATGCGCTTCCCAAAAACGCGCTGGTCCTTCTCCAATATGCGTAAATTTGTGCCGACGGCACGGATCGGGCGAGGCGAGGGGCCTGTTTCCGCGCTGCCATTTGCTCTTCGCGATGATCTGGATTGTTTGCCGGTCACACCGCTTGAAGGGAGCGCGTCTATGAGGTTGGACGAATCCCTGACTGCCAACTTCACTGACGGCTTTCTGGTAATGCATCGCGGCGAAGTAATTTTCGAACGGTACTTCGGTGTTTCCGGGCCCGCGACCACGCATATCGCCTTTTCAATCACCAAGAGCTTCTACGGCACGATTGCCGAAATGCTGGTGGAGGAAGGCAAGCTCGATCCTGCTAAGACCGTAGCGCATTATCTGCCCGAATTGGCCAAAAGCGGATTCGGCGATGCGACTTTGCGCGATGTGCTGGACATGCGCACTGCCCTTGATTGGTCGGAGGTCTATGATGACAATGAGTCCGACATCATCAAATTCTCTGCAGCCGTTCGGATGGTCCCGCGTCACGCCGACTATTCCGGCGCAAATGACATGTATTCTTATCTGCCGAGCGTAAGGCGCGATCACGGCAGTGAACATGGCGATATGTATAATTATCGCACTGTAAACACCGAAGTGATCGGCTGGTTGATCGGGCGGATCGAAGGTAAATCCACCGACAAAGTGCTGTCCGAGCGGATTTGGCAGCCACTCGGGATGGAAATGGACGCAGACATTATCTGCGATCCAGCGCTTGTGCCATTCGCCGGCGGAGGGATGAATTCCTGTTTGCGCGATATGGCCCGTTTCGGCGAGATGATGCGCTGTGGCGGCTCCTATGACGGTAGGCGAGTGGTGCCTGCGGCGGTCGTTGAACGCATAACGGCAGGTTCGGGCCACCCCGGAATGCACCGCGATGATTATCCCAGCCTGCCAGGCTTCGATTACAGCAGCCAATGGTGGCATATGAACGATGATCACGGGTGCTTCACTGCGCGCGGCATTCACGGGCAGGCGATCTGGATCGACCCGGCGGCGGAGATGGTGATTGCGCGCTTTGCATCCATGCCGGTGGCAGCCAATCCGGCGAGCGATCCGCTTTCGCTGGCCACTTATCGCGCGATTGCTGACCATTTGATGCGATAGGTAAAATTCGCAGATCGCAGAGGCAGCATTTCCGTTTGAAGTTTCTTATCTAAGGACTATATGCGCGCTTCGTTTCGAAGCTTTTCAAACTAACACGATCAGGGGGTCCCTTGAGTTGTACGAATTCCCTGACGCCAAGGCCGTAGTCAGCGCTCTCGCGCCTGACGAACCCGTTATTCTCAACCGTCCGCACGCTGCGGCGCGCGCTGCCCGCTTCTTCACCGAGAAGTTTCCGGGCAAGACGCTCTACGCGGTGAAAGCCAACCCATCGCCGGAACTGCTGAAGGTCCTGTGGGATGGTGGTGTTACGCATTATGATGTGGCTTCGATAGCCGAAGTGCGCCTCGCACACGAGGCTCTGCCGGAAGCAGTGTTGTGCTTTATGCATCCTGTTAAGCGGGCGCGGGCGATCCGTGAGGCTTACCACGAACACGGCGTAAAAACATTCAGCCTCGATACGATGGAAGAGCTGGAGAAGATCGTCACCGCCTGCAGTGACGAACAGGGCAATCCGGCCACGGACCTGCGCCTGCTGATCCGTCTCCGCGTATCGAGCGAGTATGCCGAACTGTCACTCGCATCGAAGTTTGGTGCCGATCTGGCCGATGCGGGCGAGCTGCTTCAGGTAACCCGCCAGCATTGCGACTGGCTGGGCGTATGTTTCCACGTGGGCAGCCAAGCGATGACGCCATTTGCCTATGTACAGGCACTGGAACGGGTCCGTGCGTCGATAGCGGACGCCAGTGTTGTGATCGACGTGGTAGATGTTGGCGGTGGTTTCCCCAGCATCTATCCAGGCATGGAACCGCCGCCGCTGGAGGATTACTTCTCGGTCATTAACCGCCATTTCTACGAATTGCCTATCGCCTATAATGCCGAGCTATGGTGCGAGCCCGGCCGTGCAATGTGCGCCGAATATTCGTCGCTTATCGTGCTCGTTGAAAAACGCCGGGACAATGAACTGTATATCAATGATGGGTCTTACGGCGCGTTGTTCGATGCGGCGCATGTCGACTGGCGTTTCCCGGTCACGGCCTTGGCAGATGATTTGACCGGCCCGCTGCAGGAATTCGCATTTTACGGTCCGACTTGCGACGATGCCGATTACATGAAGGGTCCCTTCGTGCTGCCATCTGACATCAAGGCGGGCGACTATATCGAAATCGGAATGCTCGGCGCTTACGGCGCAGCGATGAAGACGGGCTTCAACGGCTTTGGCGATGCCGAGGCTGTGAATGTAACCGACGAGCCGATGTTCAGCCTCTACCGCGGCGACCGCGCCGATCCGCGCAGCAGCGACAATGTAGTGAGTTTGCGCTAAGCCCGAGTTTGCCTGCTCAACAATTTTTCGAACAATCCCACGCTCTGATGTGGCAGAGCGACTGCCGCGAGAAGCTGGAAGCCTGCCGCTGCTGTGGCGATGCCGCCAATTAGGGCCATTGGTGCAAGTAACACGCCCAGTGCCACCGCGAGCGCACTGATCCCAACGGCGACCAATGCGAATTGCTTGACTGTCCAGCCAGAGAGCTCGTTTTGGATGGCGCCAAAGTGGCGCGGTGTGTGGAACAAGCAGAAGAACACTGCGAAACCGACCAAAGGCGGCAGCAGGAACAGGCTGCCAATTAGCAGAGCGAACAGCACCGAGCGGCTCCAGTCGAGACCGCGGGCTGCAACGCCAAGTCCGACTATAGAGATAAGCAGTGTTACCGGTGCAAATAGGACGAAACTTTTGGTGATCACATCGGCGGTCATTGGCCCCGCCATCGCGCTGAAAATCGCTTCAACTTCGGTCGGATGGGCTACGCCGATCGCGCAGATTGGTGCAAAGCCGAGCGCGATGCGGAAAAGAGGTTCCTTAATCTCGGGCCAGTCCTCGGCAAAATGGACGATGGCGGTCATTAAGAACAGGATGAGGACGAAGCTTGGCGCCATCCTCCACAGGAGAAGTGCGAGAACCACCATCGCGACATAGATGGTCAGAAAAATAGCCAGCCTGCCGTGGCCCAAGCGCGCACGATTGGCAACGCGGTGAATGTCAAAGGCGCCATGCGGCAGTCCGCCGATCAAGAAAAGCAGCGTTGCGATGACGGGCAGTGCTGTGTCTGAATAGAGACCCGGCACGGCGGCCAAGAGCAGCGCCACAAAAAGGATCACGAACTGCAAAAACGGCAACACCGCCGACGACCTGAAGGTCATCGGCGGCGCCGTCGAGCTTGCGACCCTCCGCTCAATCAAACGGGGAGAGCTTCTTTCGCTTCTCGGCGTTCGTCAGCAATTTCGGATTCAACCGCCGATTTCCGCACTGCGATGAGGTAGATCAACACACCGACCACGGCCTTCGCTATGAGGTCGGCAATGGAGTAACCGATCTGGATAACCGTTTCCGCTGCCGGTCCTTCGAGGCCGATAAATGGCGCCATATAAACGATAGGGTAGAAACCCCAGCTGGCGAATGTCAGCAGGCGAGCCTTCTTCAGCAAGCCGCGGACTTGAGGGTGATTGTTGTTGATCGCTGCGCCAAGTCCGGCGAACAATTCATAAACGATGTAAAGGAATGGGATGGTCGACAAGGTACCCCAAATTGCGCGCGTGGTATTGTCGTCAGCGATTTCGCCAGGATAGCCTAGCACAATCATCAGCGCAGCGGCGAAACCAAGCTTCAATGCCTTGCTGACCGTCTCGTCGCGCGTCAGGCCCATTACGAGAACCAGTTCGATGAGCAGCAGCGGCACTGTGAGCAACCAATCAACATAGCGATATGCATCGTTAAAAGCGACGCCGGTAGCGCTTACGACGCCGTTTTCAAAAATATATGCGCCTTCAAAACTCTCGAATATGCGGAAGTAATGATAGGCTGCGATGGCGCAAACTAGGCCTGAAATAGTGACTGCTGTTTTATATTTTGGGGCAACTTGACTGCGGCTAATCCACAAGAACAGCGTTGTCGCGGCCATCGCCGCAAAAGTAAACGAAAACGCATTATAGATTAGCGAATATTGGAATGCTGAAAGTACTTCCATATTGTCTCTCCAAACAACCTGCCTATGCCCCGAATTTGGGGCAGCATCCGCTCACCCACAACCGGATAGGTTGGATCAGGGAGGGACCCGATAAGTGGACTCACGAATACTGCTCGAAGCTTGATAGGCTTGGCTTGACCAAGAGAAAATATGGACCTTGGGCTAGGGTCTAGGTGCTAGAAGCAAGTTCTAGATGCCCGCTTCAACTGCCACCCTTACCAGATCGGCGGTTGTCTTAATCTCCAGCTTTTCCATCGCCAGACCGCGATGCATCTTAACTGTCTTTTCAGAAATACCAAGGTCACCAGCGATCTGCTTATTGCGCAGGCCAGCGGCGACCATCCGCGTCACTTCGAACTGGCGCGGTGACAAAGTTTGTATCTGAGCGCTGGCCCTTTCGCGAGCTACACTGCGTGTTTCGGGGTCGTTGTCGTCAATCTCGACTTGACTGCCGAGGAAATATTGCAAGTCGTCACGATCATCATAAATTGGCGCGACAAGCACAGCATTGCGAAACGGGATGCCGCCCTTTTTGTAGTTCAATATTTCGACTAGGACCGGTTTGTGCAGCCGCACACCTTCACGGATACGTTCGGTTAGCCAAGGTTCCGTTCCTTTGCCAGACAAGAAGCGGCAGTTGCGGCCAAGAATTTCGTCCGCACCATATCCAGTGAGCTCCATGAAGGCGTCGTTCACAGCGACAATCGGGTTGTCTGGCAAGCGAGGGTCGGAAATGACAGATGCGACAGGGCTAGCTTCGATTAGATTCATCACCCAATCCGCAGGTTCAAACGCCTCCAGCGCGTGCGGTTCCGCCGGGCCATGAATGTTCGCGTGAGTCGGGATTTCCGGTTGCATGCTGTGTCTATCGGACACGCGATGACATATTGCAAATACACTGCTGATCCAGTGGCACTGTGATCCGTAAAAGCGACTGTGCTAAAACTTTTTTCATACCCTCATAACGGCTGCGCGCTCAGGTAGTTTCAGAACCAGACTTTCATTTAAATGCCTGTTACCCTTTTTCGAGCAATTTCATTTATGTAACGGCCGCCTATCTATGCGGAAATTGAGTCTAGGCAGCGCCTGAAATCTGCACTTGCATGAAGGCGGGCGCGCTCTTCTGTCCGCGGCCCATTTGCTCATGCGGGAATGCTTTTTCCTGTGTCAGCGAAGCCAGCGGCATACCCGCTGTGGCAAGAGCATAAGGCGAAACACGGTGGCGCGTGCAAAGGCCGCCTGCGCCGTCGCTCACCAAGGCGTTTTCAAATTCGATACCGATGGATTTGTCTGTGACACGGGTCACGGTGCCCACGGCCAGCTGTCCGCCGCCCATATCGACGACAAGCTGAGTTTCCTTGGGGACACCAATCAGCCCTTCGATGAGCGTACCGGTCTTCGACAGATCGCGCATAACGGCTTCGTAGCGGTGATCATCATGGATCACGCCAACCCGGCGGAAAACGGAGCGACGTTCCGGACGGTGGCGATCGGGGCCTTGCGGTTCGATTTTGAATTCGCCCGAACCGATCCGCTCTAGAATTTGCGGTTGCGGCAGGGCCTTGCTGTAGAGCCAACCTTGTATGAGCGTGCCGCCCTTTGATTTGACGACTTCAAGCTGGTCGAATGCCTCGACACCCTCGACGGTTGTTTCCATGCCGAGCGCGTTCGAAAGGCCGATGATGGCCGCAATGATCTTGGCGCTGTTTTCGTCTTGCTGCGTGCAAGTTTCCACGAAGCTGCGGTCGACCTTCAATTTGTCGAACGGTGCGTTCCGCAAATAGCTGAGCGAGGAATAGCCCGTACCGAAATCGTCGAGTGCGAGGCGAACGCCCAGCGCCTTTAGCGATTTGAAGATCGCTGCAGTTGTTTCATTGTCGCCGACGAAGATGCTTTCGGTCAGCTCCAGCTCTAATCGGTCAGGTTCAATTCCGGTTTCTTCAAGCACCCGTTCGACCACAGATGGAAATACGGGATTGGCAAATTGCACTGCCGAGACATTTACCGCAACACGAACAGTCTGGGGCCATTCCTGCGCATCGGTGCAGGCGCGACGTATCGCCCACTCGCCCAAATCGTTGATGAGGTCGGAGTCCTCGGCCACCGGAATGAACAGGCTGGGGCTTACAAAGCCGCGTTCGGGATGCGTCCAACGCATTAGCGCTTCGATGCATACCACGGTGTTGTCGGTTGCGCGGACAACAGGTTGATAGTGGAGTTCCAAGTCTTCGTTTTGCAGGGCGAGCCGCAAGTCGTCGATCAAAATGTCGCGTTCTTCTTCCTCATCCTTCAGGTCGGAGGAATAGAATCGGAATTGCCCGCGTCCGCCATTTTTGGCCGCATAGAGCGCCAGATCGGATGCGCGGATCAGCTCTTCGCGTTCGATGCCGTCATAGGGCATAATCGCAATACCAACCGATGTGCCGATGATGGCGCGTTTTTCTTCGATTGGATAAGGCTGCGACACGATCTGGATGATCTTGTCGGCAATCTCGCCCAGAGTTCCGCGATCATCGATATCGGGCAGGATGATCTGGAATTCGTCACCGCCGAGCCGGCCTACTTCACCGCGATTACCGATAATGATGCGTAGGCGCTCGGAAGCTTGGATAAGCAAGGAGTCACCCGCCTGATGGCCCATCGTATCGTTGACACGCTTGAACTTGTCGAGATCGAGCATCATCAGCGCGCAGGAACGCTTGGATGTACGGTAGGAAGCAAGCAACCCGTCGAGCCGCTTGTTCATATAATGGCGGTTCGCGAGGCCTGTCAGCGAATCATATTCAGCCAGCCTGGAATCGACCAGCTTTTGTTCGTATTCCACCGTGATATCATAGGCGCTTCCGCGATAACCCTTGAAATTGCCGCTCGCATCGAAAGTCGCTTTGCCGCTGATCGACCACCATGTCTGGCGCACGTCATGCTTTGATTTGTTAAGCGCAAAACGGACAGTCAGGTCGCGGATTTTCTTGCGTGACTTTATCTGGAAATTGAGCGGACGATCCGATCTCTCGTCGGGATTATCAGTGTCGGTTTCAAACAGCTTCATCAGCGTTTCGCCAACCAGCTCGCTCATCGAACGGCCGAGCTTTTCTGCTGCATTGGGCGACATATAGATCAGCCGGCCTTCGGCATCAGTGGCCCAGATCCAGCCAATCGAAGCCTGTTCAAACTCGTCGAGAATTTCGTGACGCAGCCGAGAATCGATAACAACATCTTGCACGTCTGACGTCGGCTCGATGGAATTCGAGCGACGGTTAGTGAGTCCTTGCATGAAACTTTTGACGGCCATAAATCCGCTATCGCATCGTATGGTTAACAGACAGCTAAGGGTTTGCCGAATTCAACCGTAATGTCTGAGCGATCAGCCGCCTAGTTTGTAAAACGGCTTATCGCCCGCGATTGTAACGCGCTCCATTTTGCGGGCTGCGGGGAAGTAATCGCTGGCTGCAAAATGCTGGCAAATTCGGTTGTCCCAAAACGCCATTGATCCTGCTTTCCAGCGGAAGCGGCACTGAATTTCGGGGTTCGAGGCCGTTGCGCAGAGATGCTCGATCAGGCCGGCACTTTCTGTCTTGGCCAGGCCTTCGACGTGGCTGGTGAAGGCGCGGTTGACGTAGATCACTTGTTTGCCCGTTTCGGGATGCGTGCGGATTACCGGATGTGATTGCAGCGGGTATTTCTCGTGGAGCTGTTCGGGTGTCATGTTGAGCCGTTTGCCGAACACGCGGGCGATGTCGTGAACGGCGGTCAGTCCGGAACAGAATTTCTGCATTTCAGGGCTGAGCATTTCATACGCCCGGTTCATATCCGCGAACAGCGTGTCGCCGCCGACTTCAGGCACCTCTACTGCGCGCAAGATTGAACCAAGCGAGGGCTCAGGGCGCCATGTCACGTCGGAGTGCCACATATTCTCACGGCCACGGCTTTCGGGCCCGTGAGCGATATGCAGGATCTCCCGGTCGGCCTGCTTCTTTGGCGTTGCGGGATGGATTTCCAGCTCACCAAAATGCCGCCCGAATGCGATGTGCTGGTGAGCAGTCAGCTTTTGATCACGGAAGAAAATGACACCATGTTTTAACAAGGCCGCGCGAATTTCAGGAATGCGCTGTCCGATGTCTGGATCAGCCAAATCAATATCGAGGATTTCAGCGCCGATTGCCGGCGTCATCGGGCGGACGTTCAGATCGCCGGTATCGAGAGCAGTTTCCAGCTCCAATTTTGCCATAGTGGCCACGCTGTATTTCCTATCACAGTCCGGCCCGAATATCGAGCCGCGTCAGGCTGCCTTGCGCAGCTCCAAATCCATCCGGTCCCAGATTTCGACTAGCGCTTCTGCCAGTTCGTGCATCATCGCTTCGGTATGGGCCGGGCCGGGCGTAAAACGCAGGCGCTCCGTTCCGCGCGGCACGGTCGGGAAATTGATCGGCTGCACATAGACGCCATATTCCGCGAGCAGGATGTCACTGATCTTCTTGGCGCGCACTGGGTCGCCCACCATCAGCGGAACGATATGCGTGGTGCTATCCATTACCGGCAAGCCAGCATCGCGGAAGATTTGCTTGAGCAGCGCGGCATTGGATTGTTGTGCTTCGCGCTCGACGCTGGAACTCTTCAGATGGCGTACCGATGCGAGCACACCCGCCACCAGAACAGGGCTGAGCGAGGTCGTGAAAATGAAGCCCGGCGCGTAGGAGCGAATGACGTCGATAATCTTACTATCGGTCGCGATGTAGCCGCCCATCACGCCAAACGCCTTGCCCAGCGTTCCTTCGATGATGTTGATGCGGTCTGCCGCATCGTCGCGTTCCGAAATGCCGCCGCCACGTTTGCCGTACATGCCAACCGCGTGGACTTCGTCTATGTAAGTCAGCGCATTATACTTTTCAGCCAGATCGCAAATGCCGTGGATCGGGGCAACATCACCATCCATGGAATAGACGCTTTCGAAGGCGATCAGCTTGGGCGTTTCGGGATCTTCGGCGGCGAGCAATTCTTCGAGATGTTCGAGATCGTTGTGCCGCCAGATCTGCTTCTCGCAGCCGGAATTACGGATGCCCGCAATCATGCTGGCGTGGTTGAGTTCGTCCGAAAAAATAACGCAGCCGGGCAGCAATTTCGCCAGTGTTGAAAGCGTCGCATCGTTGGAGACATAACCACTGGTGAACAGCAGTGCGCCTTCCTTGCCGTGGAGGTCGGCCAGTTCTTCTTCGAGTTGGACGTGGAAGTGGGTGTTACCGCCGATATTGCGGGTGCCGCCGGAACCGGCGCCGACATCATGCAGCGCATCTTCCATCGCTTTGATTACGTCGGGGTGCTGGCCCATCGCGAGATAATCGTTGGAGCACCAGACCGTGATCGGCTTAGGGCCATTGTGCCCGTGGAAGCAGCGCGCATTGGGATAAGCACCCTTGTTGCGCATGATGTCGATAAAGACACGGTAGCGGCCTTCGGCGTGAAGCCGGTCAATCGCTTGGTCGAAAATCTGATCGTAGTTCAACGGAAGACGCCGCCCATACTGCCTAATTTCTTACCGCCTGTCTGACGGTGTTCCGGAGGCCTTAAACAACCCAATATGTCTTTGAAAGGTTGTTCTTTGCGAATGATTCGCATCAAAAGGCGCGGATTTCTGCCAGCCCGTAACTTTCCAAGGCTGGCATCAGGCTGCTGAGCCCGCTCTGGTCTCCCGTCGCAACCATGAAATCTGGTGTTTCACGTGTGAACTCATAAGCTTGTGTGAGGAAGGCTATACGCCTTGCGATCCCTTCTGCGCCGTCGACGAAGCGAACATTGCTGCCGAACTGATCGGCTAACTCGGATGTTACGAGCGGAAAATGTGTGCAGGCGAGCACGACTGTATCGATGTTCTCGCCGCCGTTTTGCTCGCGCAGGCCTGCCACGGCCGACTCGATTGCACCTACCGGCAGGGACTGGCCGCGCAGCTTTGCTTCCGCTGCACCGACCAGTTCAGGCGCTGCATGACGGAGCAGTTTTTTGCCTCCAGCAAATTCGTGTTCGAGGTTGTCGACATAGGCCTGCCGGATGGTCGCAGCGGTACCGAGCAGGCCGATCACTCCGGTCTTCGTCAGCGCCGCAGCGGGTTTGATCGCAGGCACGGTCCCGACCACGGGAAGATCAAGCGCGCTGCGCACTGCCGCCAGCGCAATCGTCGATGCTGTATTGCAAGCAATGGTCACGAGGCGAGGCCGGAACCGCTCGACCATGCGGCCGAGCAATGCTGGAACGCGCGCCGCGATTTCGGCCTCTGATTTTTCACCGTAAGGCATGCCCGCGAAGTCGGCGGCGTAGATCACCGGAGCATTTGGCAGAGTCTTGCGCAGATTGGCCAAGACGCTCAGCCCGCCAACGCCGGAATCGAACAGAAGTATCGGGTCACTCGGTTTCATTGCGCGCCGCTATGCCACCATTGTGGAGCAAAAAGGAAGGTCAGGCTTCGACAATCCTTCGACAATTTCGGGAGGACCCGATAAGAGCCGGCAATGGACTGGATTTACGCAAGCCTGCTTGGCTACGCCCTTGGCTCGATACCGTTCGGGCTGATCTTGACGCGCATGGCCGGGATGGGCGATGTCCGCAATATCGGTTCAGGCAATATTGGCGCAACCAATGTGTTGCGGACGGGAAATAAGGGGCTGGCTGCGGCGACCTTGTTGCTTGATCTGGCGAAGGGTTTCGCGTCGGTTGCACTGGCGTGGATGTTGTTTCCAAGTGTTGTCGGCATGGCAGCAGTTGGCGCGATTATCGGACACTGCTTTCCTGTTTGGCTCCGCTTCAAGGGTGGCAAGGGCGTGGCGACATTGGCGGGCGTGTGCTTAAGTCTCGCATGGCAAATCGGTGCTGTTTACGCGGTAGTCTGGATCGGGATGCTGTCAGTGTTGCGTTTCTCCTCGCTCGCCGGAATGACCGCCGCGGTGATGACGCCTGCCGCCGCGTGGTGGTTTGGTTATCCGCAATTCCTCCCGTTTCTCAGTGTGATTGCGGGTCTGATTCTGTGGCTCCACCGCGAGAATATCGGGCGGCTTAGGGCTGGCACTGAACCAAAGGTCGGCAGCAAGAAGTGAGCGCGTCCTGCCCGTTCCCGTCTTCCCAGCTTTTTCTGGGAAGACGGGTTAGTTTTGAGATGATGGATCGTTGATGTGAGCCTCTCGCAAGACGAAGCCTTTGCCCGCATCCGGTTGCTGCGTTCGCCCAATATCGGGCCTGTCAGCTATGCCCAACTACTCCGGCGGTTCAGCGGGGCTGTGCAGGCGCTTGATGCGCCTCCCGATCTCGCCAGCAAGGGTAAGCGCCAGTACCGCGCTGCGCCCAAGGACAAAATCGAGCGCGAGATTGCCGAAGTCCGCAAGGCCGGTGCGCGTTACCTGTTTCACGACATGGCGGAATCTCCGCACCCACTCGGTCAGATCGAGAGCGCACCGCCGATCATTGCCATTCGTGGCGACGCTACGCTGGCATCCAAATCCTGTGTGGCGATGGTCGGGGCGCGGAATGCCTCTACCGCGGCGGTTAAACTGGCGCGCGATTTCGCCCATGCGCTGGCTGACGAGGGGCTGGTGATTGTCTCGGGCCTTGCTCGCGGGATTGACGGCTCTGCGCACCTTGGCGCTATGCCCGCGACTATCGGCGTGATCGCCAGCGGCATAGATATCGCCTATCCGCTGCAGCATGCCGATTTGCAGGAACAGATCGCCAATGAAGGCCTGCTGATCGCCGAACAACCGCCTGGCATTGAACCGCGCGCCTAGCTGGGGAAAGCGGGCGCGAAATTATGGCGATCCCCGGCAGTTCGCTCGACGCCCGCAGCCAAGGTTGCAACCAACTGATCCGCGACGGCGCGGTGCTTGTGCAATCGCCGGAGGGCGTCATCGAATTGCTGTCAGGTTTCGAAGGTGGGCCGCGCAGCACATTCCGCGAGGCAGGAGGATTTGACTATGATCTAGGCGAAGACTTCGCCGATGCGGAACCCGCTGATCTGGCCAGCTTGCTAACGACGGCACCCATTGGTGTGGACGAGCTCATCCGCCAGTCGGATGCGGGTGCGGCCTCTTTGCAGATGGCCCATCTCGAACTTGAAATTTCGGGACAACTTGTGAGACATGCAGCGGGGAGAGTCAGTTTGTCGGGTTAGGTCTGGCACTTAAGAACGGGGATTGTCATGGAGCGGGATACGGACATCGGCGGGATTTTGAGCGAAACCTTCGCATTAGCGAGCGATACGGCGCGCGAGATTGCGTTGTTTATATTGGTGATCGGCGGAGTAAACGCGGTCGGTGTCGCGCTTGGCTATGTTGAATCCACGAATCAGATCATGGGTTTCGGCGGGGACGTGGTGATGGAGCCCGGCGATTCCATTTTATCCGGGCTCTACCAGCTTGGTGTTGTAATTCTCTCGGTCGTCGCATCCTATTTTCTGCTGACAAAACTGCTCGAAACGCGGGGCCGTTTGGGTCAGGGTGATACAAGGATTTGGGCCTATATCGGCATGTCGATCCTTAGCTTTATCGGATTTGCGCTCGGCTTGGTCTTGCTGATCATTCCCGGCATCATGTTGATGGTTCGTTGGTCTGCTTCTTCCGGGTTTCTTCTCGGCGGGCGCAAGGGTGTGACCGAATCCTTAGGTGCAAGCTGGGATGCGACCAGCGGCCACGGCTGGACCATATTCTTAGCCGGTCTGGTTATGTTGATTGCGCTGGTTTTCGTTGGCGCTGTCACCGCCGGGATTGCTGGCGCATTGGGTAACCTGCAGGTTGTTGGCATTGTCGGCAGTATAGTTGAAGCGATCGGCACCGCGGCTTCGTTGTGTTTCGGTATTGCCGTTTATGTGCTGGTGCAGAGCGATGATCGGGAGATCGGCGAAGTCTTCAAGTAAGCCTAAAATTCCTAATGGGGTGGCGAAACTTCCAAACACTCGCCATATGGCCCGCGAAACATCACAGGCTTGACGGCGACCGAAACCCGGCCCCACTCTCGCGTGCATGTGTACACGTAAGGAAACTCCGTAACCACCATGCAGCTTGTTATCGTCGAATCGCCAGCCAAGGCGAAGACCATCGAGAATTATCTGGGCAAGGGCTTCAAGGTCCTCGCATCATACGGCCACGTCCGCGATCTGCCGCCGAAAGATGGCAGCGTTCGCCCGGACGAAGATTTCGCGATGGATTGGGAAATGTACCGCGACAAGCAGAAGCAGGTGAAGGCAATCACCGATGCGGCCAAGACCGCTGACCGCTTGATCCTTGCGACTGACCCTGACCGCGAAGGTGAAGCCATCAGCTGGCACGTTCAGGAATTGCTGCGCAAGCGTAAGGCGCTGCCCAAGGTCGTCGACCGCGTCACGTTCAACGCGATTACCAAAAAGGCCGTGACCGATGCCATGAAGGCCCCGCGCGGGCTCGATATGGATTTGATCGACGCCTATCTCGCACGCCGCGCACTGGACTATTTGTTCGGCTTTACGCTCAGCCCGGTTCTGTGGCGCAAGCTGCCCGGCGCTAAGTCTGCTGGTCGTGTCCAGTCGGTTGCGTTGCGCATTGTTGTCGACCGCGAGAAAGAAATCGAGGCTTTCAAGCCGGAAGAATATTGGTCGATTATTGCCAAATACGAGCAAGACGGCACCCAATTCGATACGCGTATGGTCAAGTTTGACGGCAACAAGATCGACAAGATGACGCTGGGCGAAGAAGGCTCCGCGATGAAGGCGAAAGCCGCCGTCGAGGGGTCGCGCTTCACCGTAGAAGAAGTCGAGACCAAGCCGCTCACCCGCAACCCGTCGCCGCCATTCACGACATCGACTTTGCAGCAGGAGGCATCGCGCAAACTTGGCTTCTCGGCCAGTCACACGATGCGGCTGGCGCAAAACCTGTATGAAGCCGGCGCAATCACATACATGCGTACTGACGGCGTTCAGATGGACGGAAGCGCTATTGACGCTGCTCGCAAAGCCATCGCCGAGCGTTACGACAGCAATTATGTGCCCGAAAAGGCGCGCTTCTACGCCACTAAGGCCAAAAACGCGCAGGAGGCTCACGAAGCCATCCGCCCAACCAGTTTCAAGGTCGACCGCAAGGGCAGCGGCGATGAAGCCAAGCTCTATTCACTGATCTTCAAGCGCGCGATGGCGAGCCAAATGTCCGGCGCGCGTCTTGAACGCACCGCTGTCACACTCCGCGACCCAACGGGCCGCCATGAACTCCGCGCGACGGGCCAAGTCGTGAAATTCCCCGGCTTCATGGCTGTGTATGAAGAAGGCCGCGACGATAGTGAAGACGACGCGAATCTGTTGCCGCATATGGCAAAGGGTGTTGCCCCGCACCGCAAGTCGGTCGAGGCGAACCAACACTTCACCCAGCCGCCGCCGCGTTTCTCCGAGGCCAGCCTCGTCAAACGGCTGGAGGAGCTCGGCATCGGCCGTCCGTCCACTTACGCCAGCACCATCCAGACGATCCGCGACCGTGACTATGTTCGGATGGAAAAAAACCGCTTCTTTGCAGAGGAAAGCGGACGGCTGCTGACCAGTTTCCTCGAACGCTTCTTCCCGCGCTATGTCGCCTATGACTTCACGGCGGGCATGGAAGACCAGCTCGACGTGGTGTCGGACGGCAAGGCCGAGTATAAGCAGTTGCTCGCCGACTTCTGGAAGGATTTCAAACCCAAGTCCGACGAGGTGATGGAATTCAAACCATCCGAAGTTTCCGAAATCCTCGACGAGTTCCTCTCCGATTACCTCTTCCCGCCCAAGGAAGGTGGCAGTGATCCGCGCATGTGCCCGAAATGCGAGGCTGGCCGTCTGGCCCTTCGTGGCGGAAAATATGGCGCGTTTGTCGCGTGCTCCAACTATCCCGAATGCAAATTCACCCGCCGTTTCGCGCAACCGGGCGGTGAGGGTGATGACGGCGCCGATGACCAGTCGATGGGCAAGGATCCTGTCAGCGGTCTCGAAGTCGAGCGCAAAACGGGGCGCTTTGGCCTCTACATCCAATTGGGTGAGGGAAAAGAAGCCAAGCGCGCTAGCATCCCCAAGGACCTCGACGATTTCGATCTTGATTGGGCACTAAAGCTGCTCGACCTGCCGCGGATCGTGGGTGAACACCCCGAAACTGGCAAGGAAATCGAAGCCGCCATCGGGCGTTATGGACCGTACCTGCGGCACGACGGCAAATATGCCAAGCTGACCAGCACGCGCGATGTCTTCGATACCGGCATGAACACGGCGGTTACGCTGCTGGCTGAAGCTGCCAACCGAAAGGGCGGCACCCGCGCCAAAGCTGAACCGATCAAGACGTTCGCCAAGCACCCGGTTAGCGAAGCCGAAATGAAGGTGCTGCCTGGCCGTTATGGCCCCTATGTCACCGACGGCACCACCAACGCCACGATCCCGCGCGACATGAAGCCGGAAGACGTGACTGAAGAACAAGCCATCGCCTTGATCGACGCCCGCGTCGCCAAGGGGCCGGTGAAGAAAAAGCGTAAGGCTCCGGCGAAGAAAAAGGCTCCAGCCAAAAAGAAGGCTGCTGCCAAGAAGAAGCCAGCGGCGAAGAAAAAGGCGCCTACGAAGAAGAAGGCAGACTGAACCGATCCGTCATCCCGGCCTGTGCTGGGATGACGAAGCGCGGGCGCTAGGGTTACACAAGTTACACCCTGTAAGCTTTGACCAGGCGCAGCTAATCTAGCGTTTTCTATAACTTACGCGTCAAAACGCGAAGCGGACACTTTTGACGAAGCGGTGAAAACAGATATATGACGATGTGAAAGAACCGGTCACGCTCTGACAAATATCGGCTGTGTAGGACAGCAAATTGGGGAGGAAAGCAAAATGGGCAAAGAGACCTTCGAGCGCCACAAACAGCCATGGAAGTCTGAAGAGGCGGCCAAGCTGAAGCTGCTCGCCACCAAAGGTCAGGGCCTCAAGCAAATCTCCAAAGCGCTCAACCGCAGCGAGGAATCGACGCGGGACTTCGCCAAGAAAAACAAGATCGCGATTGCTAAGAAGCGTTAGGCGGGCACAAATTTGCCAACTTCGTCATGCTGAACTCGTTTCAGCACGCATGGTGCCTCCTATATCGATCTGCGCTTTAGGTGAAATGGACCCTGAAACAAGTTCAGGGTGACGACATGCTTTCAGTTGTCCGTTACCCCAGCGCAGGCTGGGGCGGGTTCAGCCAAGTCGGAGTTTGCGGCCAGCGATCCCAGCCTGCGCTGGGATGACGGAGAGAGGAATGAGAAGTCAAAAGCTAAACATCCTAACAACTAGATTGAGAAGCTAAATACGGCGCTCTGGTCTCAAGCGATTAGAATAGAAAAGCTAGAGGATTGAGCAGAGGATATCGCGATGAAGGTTGAGGACCTCAATCGCCCGCCGAGTCAGCAGGATGGACTAAAAATCATGAGGAAGGTTCAGTCAGATTTATGGGATATGGAGGTCAAGTTAGAAGATCTGGCTTGGTCACTTGATGCAGCAGTCGTCGCTTTGGAAGAGTGTTAGAATTAGCTAGACCCTTATCCTTACTTCCCAAATTCCAGCCCCATTTCTTCGAAGACTTCCTTATCGTCAGCCCAGTTTTCGCTGACCTTTACGTGCAGGAACAGGTGCACCTTCTGACCTAGCAGTTCGGTCAGTTCTAACCTCGCAGCCTCACCAATTGCCTTGATCTTCGAACCACCTTTGCCGAGCACAATCGGCTTTTGGCTGTCGCGGCCGATTACGATTTGCTGGCGGATTTCTACGCTGCCGTCTTTGCGCTGCGTGTAGCTTTCGGGGCGTACGGCGCTGTCATAAGGTAGTTCTTCGTGAAGCTGGCGATACAGCTGTTCGCGGGTGATTTCGGCAGCCAGCAGGCGTTCGCTGGCGTCCGACACTTGGTCTTCGGGATAGTGCCACACGCTTTCGGGCATCAGCGCCGCGAGCGCGTCTTTGAGTTCGGGCACGCCGTCACCTGATAGGGCGGAGATGAAGTAGATTTCCTCGAAATCAACCGCTTCGCCCAGTTCCTGCGCCAGTTTCAGCAGCGGTTCTTTCTTGGCGATATCAACCTTGTTGAGCACCAGCAGCTTGCGTTCCGGGCGGTCCTTCAGGCTTTCCAGTAGAGGCGTAAGTTCGTGGCGGCGCTGTTTGATCGGATCGACCATCAACACAATGGCGTCGGCTTCTTGTGCGCCCTCCCATGCTGCCGCGACCATGGCGCGGTCGAGCCGCCGCTTGGGCGCGAAGATGCCGGGAGTGTCGGCGAGTATGATCTGGGTTTTACCGTGAAGCGCAACGCCAAGCATCCGCGCCCGCGTCGTCTGCGCCTTGGCCGAAGTGATCACGACCTTCTGGCCGACCAGTGCATTCACCAGCGTACTTTTACCAGCGTTTGGCGCACCGATTACGGCAACCACGCCGCATTTGGTTGCCGGGTCTGGTTTCGTATCGGTCACGCGTATTTCTCCATAAATGCTCTTGCTGCGGCCGTTTCGGCTTCGCGTTTGCTGGTGGCGGTGGCTTCGGCCTTGCCGACGTTTTTCACGGCCACACTGACGGTGAATTGCGCCGCGTGGTCGGGTCCGCTGCGGGTGATGATGTCATATTCGGGCGGCTTGCGTTGGTTGCCCGCTGCCCATTCTTGCAATGCGCTTTTCGGATGCTTGGAGACGCCCGTGTCGGATGACATCACGGGCTCCCAAATATCGCGGATCAGGTCGCGTGTTGTGTCAAAGCCGCGCTCGATAAAGCTCGCGCCCAACAGGCTTTCCACCACATCACCGAGGATGTTGTCGCTTTCCGCCCCGCCATCGTCGCGCGCTTGTTTGCCAAGGCGGATATGATCGGGCAGCCCGATCTGGCGGGCCACTAAGGCACAGGTCGTGCGGCTAACAAGTGCATTCAGGCGCTGTGACAGAGTGCCTTCCTGCCCGGAATTGCGTTCATACAGCCAGTCGGCAATTGACAGGCCCAGCACGCGGTCACCGAGGAATTCGAGTCGTTCGTAATCGCGTTTCGCGCCGAAGCTGCCGTGTGTCAGTGCCTCGACATAGATCGCGTCATCCTGCGGCGTGATCCCGAGACCCGTCAGCCATTCTCGGGCTTCGGGCCACAGGATCGTATCACTGTCCTTCGTCAAAACGATCCGCCAATTCGTTCAACTCGCTCGCCCCTGAACCAGGTCCACGGCAGCAACCAGCTGGACTCGCCATCGGTGGACCACATCATCACTTGCGCACGGCCAACCAGCAGGTCTTGATCGACAATACCAACACCGCCGCCGGAACGCGCCGGGAAGCGGCTGTCCTGCGAATTGTCGCGGTTGTCACCCATTACGAACATCTTGCCTGCGGGCACGGTCACTGGCGGTCGGTCGTCGGCAAAGGCCATGTCGCCAAAGTCTAGGACGTTGTAAGTCACGCCTTCAGGTAGAGTTTCGCGGAATTGCGGATAGGCGCAGACCTGTGTGCCGTCCGGTGTCACTTGCTGATATTCGGGGCGCCCGCAAACCGGCGTGTTGGCCGACATGGGCTGAACGAAATCTGCGATCCGTTCCTTGGGGATGGGCGTGCCGTTCAGGATTACCTGACCATCTTCGACTGCGATAACATCACCCGGCAGGCCGATCACGCGCTTGATGTAATCAACCTTGTCGATCGGATGCTGGAAAATCACCACCTCGCCGCGTTCAGGTTCGATGGCGAAAATCCGGCCCGGGATTAGCGGAGCGCCGAAGGGCAGGGATGCGCTTGTGTAGCCATATGGCCATTTCGCCGCGAGCAGATAGTCGCCGTTCCACAAGCGCGGCAGCATGCTTTCGCTCGGGATGTTGAAGGGCGAGAAGATGAAGCTGCGGAAGATCAGCACCACCAAGGCGAGTTTCAGCAGGAACTTCCAGAACGGAGCTTCCTCCTTTTCTGCCCTGGCTTCGATGGCCGGGTTCTTCAGTTTGCGGAGTTCGGGGGCTATATCTGTCATCGCGCTAAGCCCTGCTTGGCAGCGCAGGATGCGTCAAGTTCTAAGCCGCTTTGCCGAGGGAAAGTGACACATGTTACACATCCTGAAAGGAAAAAGCTGGCGTCCTCGTTTGCAGCCACAACAGAGGCCGGATGGACTACGAATTCAGGCAAGTTGGGCTTTGCAATCATGGCCGCATTCCCTACTCGCTGCAGCCTCAAGTAGGAAAGGTTTTTCAATGTCTGAAGCGGTTGAGCAAGTCTGGGCGAAGTTGGAAGAACTGGACCATACGCCGCCTCAGGATTTGTTCGCACAGGATGCTGACCGGCTGGAGCGCCTATCCACGCGGCTCGAATGGCCAAGCGAGGGGAAGCAAGTTGGCGCGATTTTCGACTGGTCGAAAACCCATCTTTCCACTGAAAACCTTCCGCTGTTCGAAGAACTGGCAAAAGCCGCGAATTTTACCGCCCACCGCGATGAGCTGCTGAGCGGTGAGGTCGTCAATGTGACCGAGGGCCGCGCGGCCACGCATACCGCCGAACGCGGCATTGGCGGCGATGAAGACGTCGCGCTTGCCGATGCCCTGCATATGCGGATGCGCGGGCTAGTGGAGGCGATCCATCAGGGCGCTTTGGGCGAAGTCAAACATCTGATCCATATCGGCATTGGCGGCAGCGCGCTTGGCCCAAAACTGGCGGTCGACGCACTGGGCCGCGATGGCTGCGAGGTGGATGTCCATGTCGTGTCGAACATCGATGGGCTGGCACTAGAAGCAGCGTTTGATGCCTGCGATCCGGCCACCACAATGATTGCGCTGGCCTCCAAAACCTTCACTACCATCGAAACAATGACTAACGCCGAAAGCGCGCTCACTTGGCTGCGTGCGAACGGCGTGGACGACGCCTATGGCCGCGTGGTTGCACTGACTGCCAATCCCGATGCAGCGTTGGAATGGGGTGTCGATGAAACCCGCGTGCTGCCTTTTGCTGAAAGTGTCGGCGGGCGATATTCGCTCTGGTCCTCCATCGGTTTTCCCGTCGCGATTGCGCTGGGGTGGGACGACTACGCCGCCATGCTCGAAGGCGCTGCGGCGGTGGACGTGCATTTCCGCGATACGGATGGCGCGGCCAACCTGCCATTGCGCGCCGCCTTTGCTGACCGGCTCTGTGCGCGAGCGATGGGCGCGCAGACCCGCGCAGTTTTCGCCTATGATGAGCGGATGCGCTTATTCCCTGATTACCTCCAGCAGTTGGAGATGGAGTCGAACGGCAAACGCGTGACCGCAGAGGGTGAGGAAGTAACTGGACCAACCGCACCGATCACTTGGGGCGGGGTGGGGACGGACGGCCAGCATGCCGTGTTCCAGCTGCTGCATCAGGGCACGCATCTGGTCCCGGTGGACTTCATCGCCAGCATCGCGCCCGGCGACACGCTGGACCCTGCGCATCACCGCATTTTGCTCACCAATTGCTTCGCCCAAGGCGCGGCCCTGATGGCTGGCGAGGAGGGCGAAGACGCGGCGCACCACTTCCCCGGCGGACGGCCCAGCGCCACTATCCTATGCGATGATATCGACCCCGCAACCTTCGGCGCCCTGGTTGCGTTTCACGAACACCGGACCTTTGCGAATGCCGTGCTGATGGGGATCAATCCGTTTGATCAGTTCGGTGTGGAACTGGGCAAGAAGATGGCGAATTCGATTGACGCGGGTGGCGGTGAGTTTGATGCGAGTACGCAGGCGCTGTTGGATGCGGCTGGGTTGGGCTGACGGATGGACGAGCCTGACAGCTATCCTGACTTTGTTGCGTCATCCTGTAACTGGCAGGCGTACACTTGGAAGAATGAGCTTTCGAAACAGGCGAGAAGAACCTTTGAAGCTCTATCTGAGGCTTTAGATCAGAATTTTGAAGGTGACGACTCGCCATTGCACATTCTTGAGCGATCAATCGCGCTTGCTGCATTTTCAATCCGCCGAATGACAGAAAAAGGACTAATCACCGATAACCTGAAAGGGCTCAAATGTGACGTCCTGTTCTTTCAATCGAAAGATGCATTTCGACCTCCTTTTTGGAGCGGGAGTAATTAGTCACTGGTGGAAAATTACGACCTTAAATGCCAGAGCTGGATCAGCCTGAGTGTCGGCGAAATCGCCAACGAGATCATTCACTCATCGTATCTCATGGTTTTAGATAGCAATGAACCAAATTGTGAAAGTGGGATTTTGGTGGCGTCCGATTGGAATATGCAGAGGAGGCTTCTCCACTTTTCCGAGAGCACACTAGACGAAATTTTTCAAAAGGTGTTGGCCGACCAAATTTATATAGCCAAGGATACTTGGGACCCAGTGACGAATTCAGTAAGTCATAGCCGCTTAAGCTGAGAAGATGTGCGTGGGACTAACACCGACACTTAGTTAGGTCTGAGCTATCAATTAGGAATCCAAATGCCCAAATACGATTACGACCTCTTCACAATCGGCGCCGGTTCCGGCGGCGTTCGCGCGTCGCGTATCTCGGCTTCGCATGGCGCAAAGGTTGCTGTGGCGGAGGAGTACCGTGTCGGCGGGACCTGCGTAATCCGGGGCTGCGTGCCCAAGAAAATGCTCGTCTATGGCGCGCATTTTGCCGAGGATCTGGAAGATGCGTTGCACTTCGGCTGGTCAATCGAGGGCAAAAGCTTCGACTGGGTCAAATTGCGCGATCATGTGCAGGCGGATGTTACCCGGCTGGAGGGTCTTTATACCGAAACGCTACAGAACAACGATGTCACTGTGTTTGCAGAACGCGCGACGATCACCGGCCCGCATGAAGTCACTCTCGCCAGCGGCAATGTCGTCAGCGCTAAGTATATTCTGATCTGTACCGGCGCGCGGCCATTCGTGCCCGATTTCCCTGGTAGCGAGCATGGTATCACATCGAACGAGGCGTTTCATTTGGATGCCATTCCGAAGAAGATCATCATCGCGGGCGGCGGCTATATCGCAAATGAATTCGCGGGCATTTTTAACGAATTCGGATCGCAGGTCTGCATCGTCAATCGCAGCGACCAGTTGCTGCGCGGCTATGACGAGGCTTTGCGCGACCGCTTGCTGCAAATATCCCTGATGAAGGGCATTGATTTCAAGTTCAACACCACCTTCCAAAGCATCGAGAAACAGGACGACGGCCAGTTGCTGGTCAAGCTGAATGGCTGCGACGATCAGCTGGTCGATCAGGTCATGTTCGCTACGGGCCGCGTGCCCAATGTCGAGGGACTGGGTCTCGAAAGCGCGGGCGTGGAACTGGACGATAAGGGCGCGATCAAGGTCGACGAATATTCCAAGACCAACACCGACAGCATCTATGCCGTGGGCGATGTGACCGACCGCATCCAGCTGACGCCCGTGGCCATTCGCGAAGGGCAGGCCTTCGCCGATACGGTGTTCGGCGGCACGCCCAAGACGGTCGACTATAATTGCGTGCCGAGCGCTGTATTCAGTCATCCGCCCATCGCCGCCGTCGGCATGACCGAAAGCGAAGCCCGCACGAAACTGGGCGGCGTGAAGGTGTACACCTCGGACTTCCGTGCGATGAAAAACGTGATCGCGGGCCGCAACGAACGCAGCCTCTATAAAATGGTCTGCGACGAAGCGACGGATAAGATCGTGGGCATCCATATGATTGGCCCGGAATCGCCGGAAATCATGCAGGCGGCGGCCGTTGCTGTGAAGGCTGGTCTGACCAAAGCGGACTTCGATGATACGGTCGCGATTCATCCTTCGATGGCGGAAGAACTAGTATTGTTGAAGTAAATTTCGGCTTAATCTCAGCAATGTAAACTACTGCTGACATGAAATTTTCGGGCTAAACTTATAAGGGGTATTATTGAAATGGTTGGGACTGTACTTGTTACGGGCGGCAGTGGTTTTATTGCTGGCGAGTTGATTCAGCAGCTGCTCGATAAGGGGTGGCACGTCCACACCACGATCCGCAATAAGGCCAAGGAGCCGGCATTGCGTAACCGCTTTGCCGATGCCGAGGGGCGGCTGAAAGTCTTTCAGGCGGAACTGATGGATGATGCCGGGTGGGCCGATGCGGTCGCCGGTTGCAGCCATGTGGCGCATGTCGCTTCGCCGCTATCGGCTGAAACGCCCAAAGACGAAAACGATATGATCATTCCTGCGCGCGATGGCACTTTGCGCGCGCTGCGTTTCGCTAAGGCGGCGGGCGTAAAGCGTTTTGTGCAGACCAGCTCCATCGCTGCGGTTGCATATGGCCAAACTGCTAAAGAAATCACTGTGACCGAAGATGACTGGACCGATGTGAACGGTGCCGACACCACGGCCTATGCCAAATCAAAAACCATTGCCGAACTTGCTGCTCGTGAATGGGTCGCGCTAGAGGGCGGCGATCTGGAATTCGTCTCGGTCAATCCGGTAATGGTGCTGGGGCCGGTTGAAAGCGCCGACTTCTCGCCATCCGTTTTGGCCGTGCAGCAATTGCTCGACGGATCCGCCCCGATGGCGCCCGATATCGGGTTCGGCGTCGTAGATTCGCGCGACGTGGCGGACTTGCATGTGCGCTGTCTGGAGGAGCCGGGATTGGCGGGCGAGCGTTTCATCGCCTCTGGCAAGTTCATGACTTTGCTTGATATCGCGCTGGTGCTTCGCGCTGGGATGGGTGAACAGGCCAAGAAGGCCCCGAGCAAGAAGATGCCCAATTGGCTGTTTTCGATCTTCGCCTTGTTCAATGCGCCTCTGCGCGGGCTGAAGGCCAGTATCGGACGAGTGGTTCATTCGGATGCTTCGCATGCTGAAAAACGGCTCGGCTGGAAAACACGGCCTGAAGAGGAGAGCATCCTCGATTGCGGGCGCAGCTTGATCGAACACGGGGTGGTGAAGGTTTGACCCGCGCTGCTTGACGCTGCTGGCACCGCGCCTCTAGTCCCACTGCATAGGAATGCAGGGAAACATATGTCAGCCAATATTGCCGAAATGGAACGCCGCCGTGATGCCGCTCAGATGGGCGGCGGTCAAAAGCGGATCGATGCGCAGCATGCCAAGGGCAAGCTGACCGCACGCGAGCGGCTCGAAATACTTCTCGACGATGAAAGTTTCGAAGAAACCGACATGTATGTCGTGCATAATTGCACCGACTTCGGGATGGATGCGGAACATATTCCGGGTGACGGCGTGGTCACTGGCAGCGGCACGATCAATGGCCGGTTGGTCTATGTTTACAGCCAAGATTTCACCGTCTTTGGTGGCAGTCTATCCGAACGTCATGCGGAGAAGATCTGCAAGGTACTCGACACCGCTATGAAGGTCGGCGCGCCGGTCATCGGGCTCAACGACAGCGGCGGTGCTCGTATTCAGGAAGGCGTTGCCAGCCTCGGCGGTTATGCCGAAGTGTTTCAGCGCAATGTGCTGGCCAGCGGCGTTGTCCCGCAGCTCAGCCTGATCATGGGGCCATGCGCTGGCGGCGCGGTTTACAGCCCCGCGATGACCGACTTCATCTTCATGGTGAAGGACAGCTCATACATGTTCGTGACCGGCCCCGATGTGGTCAAAACGGTGACGAATGAAGTCGTGACGCAGGAGGAACTGGGCGGTGCGATCACGCATACGACCAAGACTTCAGTCGCCGATCTGGCGTTTGAAAACGATGTCGAGGCGCTGATGGCGGCGCGCAATTTCTTCGATTACCTTCCGCTGTCAAACCGCGAGAGCGTGCCGGAGCGGCCCACCAGCGATCCGCATGACCGTGAGGAAATGAGCCTCGACACGGTTATTCCCGACAATGCCAACCAGCCTTATGACATGCATGAAGTGCTGCGTAAGGTGCTGGACGAAGGCGATTTCTTTGAAGTGCAACCGGCCCATGCGGGCAATATCCTATGCGGCTTTGGCCGGATCGAAGGGCGCACCGTTGGCGTGGTCGCGAACCAGCCATTTGTGCTGGCGGGCGTGCTCGATATCAACGCCAGCAAGAAGGCCGCGCGGTTTGTGCGGTTCTGCGATGCGTTCGATATTCCGATTCTGACATTTGTCGATGTCCCCGGCTTCCTGCCCGGCACGTCGCAGGAACATAACGGTATCATCAAACACGGCGCGAAGCTGCTGTTCGCCTATGCCGAGGCGACCGTGCCCAAGATCACCGTGATCACCCGCAAGGCCTATGGCGGCGCATACGACGTGATGGCGTCAAAGCATTTGCGCGGAGACCTCAATTACGCATGGCCAACCGCCGAAATCGCCGTGATGGGCGCAAAGGGCGCGGTGGAAATCATCTTCCGACAAGACGCGGGCGACCCGGATAAAATCGCCGAGAAAACGAAGGAATATGAAGACCGCTTCGCCAACCCCTTCATCGCCGCACAAAAGGGCTTCATCGACGAGGTGATCTACCCGCATTCGACGCGAAAACGGATCGCGCTGGGGCTGCGGAAACTACGCGGGAAGGTGCTTGAGAACCCGTGGAAGAAGCATGACAATATTCCGTTGTGATGAGTGATTCGGTTATAACAACTGGTACTGCTTTAGTCGGCACAGGGGCTTGGTTTGCAAACCAAATATTTGGCCCGAGCGCTGGCGCAGTCGGTGAGAATTTAAAAGTTCATTTGCAAAACCGCCTTCCCACAATTTTTGGACGATCAGCGCAACTAGCTGAAGAAAAAGCTATCACATTGGGGCCAATCAAGCCGGGCCTGCTCACTAGGATGGTGGTCGACGCCTCTTTTTCTGACGATAGTGAAGAGATCACTGAGTGGTGGGCAAATCTATTTATTGAGGCAGGGAGCGAGGCGTTTGAGGCAAACCGCCAAGCTGTATTCTCAGATATTATGGCTATGTTGGGCCCTCGCGAGGTAAGTGTACTTACGGAGTTTGTTGGCTATTTCCATCAACAGGTCAAACTGTTCCCAAAGAGTGAGCGAAGGCGGGAGATGCGGGCTCCCTCTTACAAGAACGTCTCATCGCCAACATATTCGAGCGGAGTCCTGTAAATTCAACAGATAGGAGCGAGTTGAATAAGCTGATCGCAAATCCGAAGATTCCTTTGCCAGTTCGAACCTTTGCTTGGTCGCTGCCAGAAATATCCGAAGCAGGAACGATGTGGACACTAAATTCTGAAACTTGGTACACTGACAACCAAATTGAGATCGAAATCCTAGAGAGGGCACGGGTATTTAAGATGATGCGTATCGATGTTCCGCTAATGGCAAATCAAAATTCTTGGATTGATCTAGTTGGTATGACTGAGCTTGGCATTCAGTTTTTCGAAGCGTGTGCTGATGAGCCATTAGAGGGCAAATAAATGAAACTAGGCCGCCTCAATCACATCGGTGTCGCAACACCGTCCATTGCCGACAGCATCGCATTCTATCGCGAGACGATGGGCGCGACTGATATTGCCCGCCCATTCGATCTGCCCGAGCAGGGGGTGAAAGTTTGCTTCGTCAACACACCCACTGATTCCGGCCCAAACTCTGAAAACCACGGCACGCAGATCGAACTGATCGAGCCGCTGGGGGAAACCTCTGCGATCCGCAGTTTCCTCGCCAAGAACCCGCTCGGCGGGCAGCATCACCTTTGTTACGAGGTGGACGATATCGCGGCGGCGCGGACGTGGTTTGAAGGGCAGGGCAAGCGCATCCTTGGCCCCACACGCATCGGGGCGCATGGCACGCTAATCTTCTTCCTGCACCCCAAGGATATGATGGGGCAGCTAACCGAGATTATGGAAACGCCGCAGGAAGGTTCGCATTGGTCGAACTGACCGGGCTTGCTCGGGGCGGGCATCCAGTTTAATCGAACGATTAAATCGAAATTGATACCTCCCCAACGGGAGCGCGGGAGACAAAATGGCTTACGAACTTATCAAAGTTAATACGGCGGATGACGTCACCACAATCACGCTGAACCAGCCTGAACGGCTGAATGCCTGCCCTCCTCCGATGGCGGAAGAAATCCGTGATGTTCTGGCTGATCCCGGAGAGGCGCGTGCGATACTGATTACGGGCGAGGGGCGGGCGTTCTGTTCCGGTGCCGACCTGTCGGGCCGCGCGGATAAAGGCATGGGCGGGCGCGGAGCCTATGATTCGCTCAGCCTCAGCTACAATCCGCTGATGAAGGAGTTTGCGCGCTGCCCGGTTCCAATTGTGACCGCTGTGAACGGTCCGGCCGCGGGCATCGGCTGCTCTATCGCGCTGGCGGGCGACTTCGCCGTAGCGGGATCGAGCGCCTATTTTCTGCAGGCCTTCGTCAATATCGGCCTTGTCCCCGATGGCGGCGCAAGCTGGATGTTGCCGCGCCTGATTGGCAAGGCTCGCGCCACTGAAATGATGTTGCTCGGCGAGAAAATTCCGGCGGAGAAAGCAGCGGAGTGGGGTCTGATCTACAAGGCGGTTTCCGATGAAGCGCTGATGGATGAGGCGATGACCTTGGCGAAGCGCCTAGCAGGCGGTCCAACGCTGGCACTGGGCGTGATGCGCCAGAATATCTCCAAGGCGCTCGATCTGGATTATTCCTCCGCCTTGCACAATGAAGCGGAAGGCCAGTGGAAAGCTGGCGCCAGTCAAGACGCCATGGAAGGCGCGATGTCCTTCCTTCAGAAGCGCAAGGCAGTGTTTAAGGGCGAGTGATTTTCCGGTCATCGCAGCTTTCGCCGGGGTGACGAAATAGGCTAGGGCTCCCTCATGAGTAAGAAACCGACCGTAGCCGACTGGGATGCTCTCGCCGATAAGGAGAGTAGGGGCCGTGACCTGAGCTGGGACACGCCCGAAGGTTTCACGATCAAGCCGCTCTATACCGAAGCCGACGCTCCCGATTCCGGCCTGCCCGGTTTTGCGCCATTTACGCGCGGCGTGAAGGCCAGCATGTATGTGGGCCGCCCTTGGACGATCCGGCAATATGCGGGCTTCTCCACCGCAGAGGAATCCAACGCATTTTATCGCCGCAATCTGGCCGCCGGTCAGAAGGGCCTGTCGGTCGCTTTCGATCTCGCCACACACCGCGGTTATGACAGTGATCATCCGCGCGTTATCGGCGATGTCGGCAAGGCTGGCGTGGCGATCGACACGGTCGAGGATATGCAAATCCTGTTTGACCAGATCCCGCTAGAAAGCATGTCCGTGTCAATGACCATGAACGGCGCAGTGATCCCGGTGCTGGCGTTCTTTATCGTCGCGGGTGAAGAGCAGGGCGTCGGGCCGGAGCAGCTATCGGGCACGATCCAAAACGACATTCTCAAAGAATTCATGGTCCGCAACACCTATATTTATCCGCCTGCGCCCAGCATGCGGATCGTGTCGGACATCATCGCCTTCACCGCCGAGAACATGCCTCGGTACAACTCCATCTCCATCTCCGGCTACCACATGCAGGAGGCGGGGGCGACGGCCGACCAGGAGCTGGCGTTCACCATCGCCGACGGCCTGGAGTACGTCCGCTACGCCCTGGACCGGGGCCTCGACGTCGACGCCTTCGCAGGGCGGCTCAGCTTCTTCTTCGCCATCGGCATGGACTTCTTCATGGAGGTGGCCAAGCTGCGGGCCGCCCGCCTGCTGTGGCACGAGGTCATGAGCCAGTTCGAGCCCAAGAGCGAGAAGTCGTTGATGCTGCGGACCCACTGCCAGACCTCGGGGGTGTCCCTCACCGCCCTGGACCCGTACAACAACGTGATCCGCACGACCGTCGAGGCCATGGCGGCAGTGATGGGCGGAACCCAGAGCCTCCACACCAACGCCTTCGACGAGGCCCTCGGCCTCCCCACCGACACCAGCGCCCGCATCGCCCGCAACACCCAGCTGGTGTTGCAGGAGGAGACCGGCATCCCCGACGTGGTCGATCCCCTGGCCGGCTCGTACTACGTCGAGGCCCTGACGCGGGACCTGGCCGCCAAGGCTCGCGAGCTGATGGCCGAGGTCGAGGACCTCGGGGGCATGACCAAGGCGGTCGAGTCAGGCATGCCCAAGCTCCGCATCGAGGAGTCCGCGGCCGAGCGCCAGGCCCGCATCGACCGGGGCGACGAGGTCGTCGTGGGCGTGAACAAGTACCGCCTCGACGACCCCGAGCAGGTCGACGTGCTCGACATCGACAACGCCTCGGTGCTGGCCCAGCAGGTGGCCAAGCTGGAGCGCATCCGGGCCACCCGCGACCAGGCCGCGTGCGACACGGCGCTGGACGCGCTGCGCTCGGGCGCCGAGGGCGACGCCAACCTGCTCGCCTTGTGCGTCGACGCAGCCCGGGCCCGGGCCACCGTGGGCGAGATGAGCCAGGCCATGGAGGACGTGTTCGGTCGCCACCGGGCCGAGGTCCGTACGCTCTCTGGCGTGTACGGCAAGGGCTACGAGGGCGACGAGGGGTTCGAGAAGATCCAGGCCGACGTGGAGGCGTTCGCGGCCGACGAGGGCCGCCGACCCCGGATGCTGGTGGTCAAGATGGGCCAGGACGGCCACGACCGCGGGGCCAAGGTGATCGCCACCGCCTTCGCCGACCTCGGCTTCGACGTCGACGTCGGCCCCCTGTTCCAGACGCCGGCCGAAGCGGCCCGCGACGCGGTTGAGAACGACGTCCACATCGTGGGGGTGTCCTCCCAGGCCGCGGGGCACAAGACGCTGGTGCCCCACCTCATCGAGGCCCTGCGGGAAGCGGGCGCCGACGACGTGCTGGTCGTCTGCGGCGGGGTCATCCCCCCCGGCGACCACCAGTTCCTGGCCGACGCCGGCGTGGCGGCCACCTTCGGCCCCGGCACCAACATCCCCGAGGCTGCGGCCCACGTCCTCGACCTGCTCCGCTCCCGGCCCTGACCACGACGACATCGCCGGCGAACTGGTAGGGAGAACGGGTGCCAGGGCACCCGAAACGCTGACCACTACGGGGTGGTGGTGTCGCGCAGCCGAGGCGGAGCGTCACCCGCCGTCGGTGACGGCCTTGACCGACTCCTCGACCACCTTGGCGATCGCGGCCTGACCGGTCGGCGTGGGGACGATCTCTGGCACCTTGCCGTCGCCGTGGTCGGGGTCCTTCCCGCGCTCCTGGATGGCGGTGACGACGCCCTTGTAGTGATCGGCGATCTCACCGCTGGCGACGGGCCCCCACGGTGCGCATCCATCCGCCGACCCTCGGAGCCAGGATCATCTGGCCTACGGCGATCGGCGCGATGACCAGACCGGTCACCAGCGGTGACGCATCCCGGACGTTCTGCCATCCCTGCGTGAACACCAAGAGGATGCCGTAGAAGCAGAACAGCACGGTGAACAGCGTGATGTTGGCCAAGGTGTAGGTCCGGTTGCCGAAGAGCCGGACGTCCATCATCGGTTCGCGGCTGCGCAGCTCCCAGGTGGTGAAGGCGACCAGTCCGAGGACGAAGATGGTCGACGTGGTGAGGATCGAGGGGCTCAGCCAGCCTTGGTGGGGGCCCTCGATGACCGTCCACGCGAACGCCACGATGGCCACCACGTAGAGGGCCTGCCCCCCGAGGTCCAGCGATCGAGCGCTCCCGTCGCCAGACTCGACGACGTGGCGCGCCGTCAGGACGAGGGCGCCGACGCCCACCGGCACGGTGACGAAGAAGACGCTCCGCCAACCGGCCTGCTCGGACAGGACACCGCCCAGCGCGGGTCCCAGCGCCAGTGCGGTGGCCGCGATGGCAGTCCAGATGCCGATGGCTCGCGCCTTCTGGTCCGGGTCGTCGAACGCGGCACTGACCAGTGCGAGCGAGGTCACGCTCACCGCCGCCGCGGCGGTGCCCTGGATGCCGCGGGCCACGTTGAGGACGCCCAGGTTGGGCGCCAGCCCACAGGTGCAGGACGACACCACGAACACCGACAGGCCGACCGAGTAGGTCCGTCGTCGTCCCACCCGGTCGGCGATGGTCGCGCTCGACATGATGACCGCGGCCATGCCGATCGTGTAGGCCGCGACCACCCACTGCAGGCCGCTCTCCCCCACCCGGAACTCCCGCTGGACGTCGGGGAGGGCGACGTTCACGATGAGGGCGTCGAGGAAGATCATGCCCAGACCGAGAGAGGCGGCCACCAAGGTGCCCCCTCTGGGTGCGGGTCCAAGTCTCGCCCGCGACGTCCACGCGCTCTACGCCGCCCGTGCCAGCATGCGGACCAACCGTACTCCGGGGTGCCCCACCTGGGACCGGGCCTTGGCCCGCGGCGAGGGGCGGGCCCGACCCAGCAAGCACGGGCCCTCTCCGAGGCGCAG
>JBBKVP010000050.1:0-48626 GCA_037968495.1 Pontixanthobacter sp.
ATTAGCCGCGAAGAGCAGGATCAGTTAATTGCCACAGCGACCGCCCCCAAATCTGCTTGTAGTGCGCAGCCTGATGGCGGCCTCAAAGATGGCGTGCCCGGCGGACAGCAGCAATATAAGTTGTCTGAATAGAAGCGCATTTATGCGTGACAGCCTGGGTGCAGCGCTTGCTGCGGTTCTGCTGATCCAGCCGCAAAGCGCTCTCGCCCAAGACCAACAAGCCCCGCAGAGCCTCGAAGATCTGATCCCCGACTCGGCGGTCGACAACCCCGAAGACTGGGCGCAAGACGGTGTTTCCGATGCTGCGCAGGACGCCGCGGATATTGCTCCCGTGCTGGAACCCGATTCTCCGCTCGCCGAACTTCCAGAACTGACCGTTCCTTGGCCGGACGATGCCGAGCTACCGCAGGTGGCGCCGCTTGAGCCGCAAGACGATATTGAATTTGCGGCAATCGAGGAAGATGGCGAGCCTGAACCGGTTCTGGCTGGGGCGGATCTGAAGCAGATTTCGCGCGATCTTGTTCTTGCGTTTCCCGAAGATTCGGATCGTTTCCCCGAACAGACCGAATTCCTCAGTCGCTTCGAAGCTCTTTCGACAATCGAAAGCCTATCGGGCGACGATGATGAAAATCTCGCTCTGCTTAGGGCACGAGCCCGCGCTGATGAGGCACTGCTAGGGCGCTTGCTCCGCGTTTACGGTTATTATGACAGCCAGGTCATTCGAACGGTTGGCGGATTGTCACCTGGCGATGATGCTGTAGCCAGTGGCTCCGGTGTTCGCTTCGATATCCTGCCCGGTGCGCAATACCGTTTCGGCGCAATCGACCTCGGAAATCTCGCGGCGGCGCCAGACCATGGCGATCTGCGCGCCACGTTCGAGATCCAGCCGGGGGACCGCTTGCTGAGCGATGTGATCGTTGCGGAACGCTATGCCCTCGACACCAAGCTGGGCGAAACGGGCTATCCCTTCGCCAAAATTGACGAGCCGGAGCTGCTGATCGACCATCAGCGCGCCGAAGGTGATCTGACGATGCCGGTCGAACCGGGCGGCAAGTTCGTGTTTGGCGAAGTGGTGTCGCAAGATCCGGAATTCATGTCGGGCAAGCATTTGACGAAGATTGCACGCTTCGAAACAGGCGATATCTATCAGCGCAGCCTCACCCTTGATTTGCGCCGCGCAATTACAGCTACGGGTCTCGTCTCAGCCGTCACGCTGACGCCACGCGAGGTTTCGCCGCCGGTTGGTGGTGAGCCGGGCGTCGTTAATCTCGAAGCGGAAATGACGCCCGCACCGCTGCGCACTATTGCCGGAGCCATCGGATACGGCAGCGAGGAAGGCATCCGGCTGGAAGCAAGCTGGGAGCACCGCAATTTCTTCCCGCCTGAAGGATCGCTGAAGATTCGCGGCATCGCTGGTACGCAGGAACAGCTCGCGGGCGTAACATTCCGGCGCAACAATTTCGGCGGGCGTGACCGAATTCTCAACGCCGATTTGTATGCTTCGACTATTGACAGCGATGCCTTCGACGCCCGCACTGTCGCAGGTGTCGTAAGTTATGAACGTATCTCTACGTTGCTGTTCCAGAAGCCGCTGAGTTGGAGCATCGGTGCCGAGGCAATCGCAACCAGCGAGCGCACTGCAGGAGCGGTCGGCGCTACCCAGCCGCGTGATACCTATCTGGTATTTGCCCTACCAGTTTCCGCTCTCATCGATACGAGCGATAGTCTGCTCGACCCGACCGAGGGTTTCCGGCTTGGCGGCAGGCTTTCGCCCGAGGTTTCGCGCAATGAAGGCACTCAAAGCTTCTATCTCCGCAGTCAGGCGGACGCGAGCTTTTACCAGTCTGTCGGCGGTGCGTCTGTTCTTGCTGGCCGTGTGAGGTTGGCGACTATCCCCGGGACAGGCATAGGCAATATCGCGCCTTCTCGCCGGCTCTACGCTGGCGGCGGCGGTTCGGTGCGCGGATACGGATATCAAGCCATCGGTCCTCGCAATGCTTTAGGTGAACCGACGGGTGGACGCAGCTTGATTGAGTTTTCAGCCGAGGCACGGATTCGCACCGGCTTGCTGGATGGCGCCGTGTCGATTGTGCCATTTATAGATGCCGGTTCCGTTAGCACAGGCACAACGCCAGACTTTGACAGCATCAAAATCGGCGCTGGCGTCGGCATGCGATATCACACTGCTTTCGGCCCGATCCGAGTGGATGTGGGCGTGCCGATCAATCCCGGCCCGGATGATAGTCCGGTCGCGGTCTATGTCGCTCTGGGTCAAGCATTCTGATGTCTGATGAGGCAATGAGCGAAACGCCTGAGAAGGCGCCAAACGCGCGGCGCAGCAATGGCCGCCGTATCGGAAAGTGGCTCCTGCGGATTGCGGTGGCGCTTGCGATTGTGATTGTGGCTGCGGTGGCTGTGCTGAACAGTCCCATCGGTCAGCGTTTCATCACCGACCAGATCGCCAAGGTTGCACCCGCGTCCGGACTCAAGATCAAGATCGGCAGGATCGAAGGTGACCTCTATGGCGAGGCCGTGCTGCATGATGTTGTGCTGTCCGATCCGAAGGGCAAGTTCCTCGAAGTTCCGCGTGTGGAACTCGACTGGCGACCATTCAACTGGTTCTGCAATGGGTTGGATATTCGCAAGCTGATCACCCGCCGGGGAACCTTGCTGCGCCTGCCGGAACTTAACCCCGGCGATCCTGACGCGCCCATACTGCCCGATTTTGACATCCGGATTGATCGCCTTGAAATAGAAAATCTAACGCTTGCTGCGGGTGTTGCGGGGGAGCAGGCGCAAAAGCTCAATCTGCTGGCTAAGTCGGACATTCGCGATGGCCGTGTGTTCGTGAAGGCCGACGGAAAGCTAGGCGATCAAGACACGCTCACCGCATTAATCGACGCCGAGCCAGACTCTGACAAGTTCGACATTAATGTCGACTATAACGCGCCAAGGGGCGGGGCGCTGGCCAATATGATCGGTACACCCAACGGCTACCGCGCCCGTGTGTTCGGCGATGGTTCTTGGAGCAAGTGGGACGGCGGCATTTATGCCACCCGCGATGACGCCCGTGTTGCAGCACTGAAACTGACCAATCGGAACGGCGATTATGCCATTCTTGGTCAGGTTACTCCGTCAGACTTCGTATCAGGTATCACAGGCGATGCGCTGGGAACGGCCGTGTCGATTGCGGCAAATGGAACGCTGGAAAACAGCGTGCTTGCAGGCAAGGCCACGCTGATTGGCCGTGCCATTCGCGCTGATGCCAATGGCACAATCGATCTGGCCGATAACGCTTTCGACGAGTTTGTGCTTGAGGCTGCGCTAACCGATCCAAACCTGTTCGGACCCGATCAGGCGCTGGAAGGCACGCGTCTGAGCGCCACACTCGATGGCCCATTCCGCGACCTGTCCATCGCGCATGAACTGACTGTAGAACGCCTCGTTTCGGGCGAAACCGAGCTTGCCGGACTTGTCCAGCAGGGCACAGCAAGTTTCGACGGCACCCGGTGGAAAACTTCGCTCGATGCCGATGTCGCACGCGTCGTAACCGGGAATGACTTTGCCGATCCGCTTCTGGTAGGCGGGACATTGGGCGGCACGATAATCTACGCAGGCGGCAAATTGCTGTCCGACGATCTGGCGATCCGCTTCCCCGGAGCAACGGCTGATCTAGTATTGCGCGGTGATATTACGCGCGGGGGCTATGCACTGGCAGGCCCGGTTGCGCTAAAAGGCTTACAATTTAACGATCTTGGGACGGTCGATGCCAATGCGAAGATTCGCTTCAGCATCGGCAGCGGCGTGCCGTGGAAATTGCGCGCAAACTTCGCCGCGCGAATGCCGCGTGTGACAAATGGCACCCTGGCCAATCTGGCTGGTGACAACATCCGTTTCCGCGGCGCAGTCGGGCTGGGCGGGGCGGAGGCGCTGACATTCAATGATGTGCGGCTGGAAGCGAGCAAGCTGACACTGGCCTTGGATGGCCGGATTGCCGATGGATCCACAACGCTCGCTGGTAACGGCAACCATACGCAATATGGCGACTTTACAGTCGAAGGCGAACTCGCTGCAGATGGCCCGCGTGCGGTGTTGGTATTTGCCAGCCCTTTGCCAGGTGCTGGATTACGTGACGTCCGCGTTGCGCTGTCGCCGATTGAAAATGGCTTCGGCATAGAGACATCAGGCGACTCCACAATTGGTCCCTTCGACGGGAATCTGAACCTGTTTGCGCCAGAGGGCGGGCCAACCCGCGTCGCAATCGAGCGGCTCAATGTCTGGAAGACGGACGTCACAGGTGACATCACTTTAGGTGATACGGGGGCCTCCGGCACATTAGCACTTGCGGGCGGCGGGCTCGACGGGACTATTGCGCTAAACCCGCGCAGCGGCGCGCAAGGCTTTGACATTAATTTGCGCGCCAGTCGCGCCAGCTTCGGCGGAGAAACGCCCATTTCCATCGCGCAAGGCCGGATCGAAGCAGCGGGCTTGCTGGTCGACGGCAACAGTATCATTACCGGCAGCGCGTTTGCGCAAGGCATTACCTACGGTAATATTTTCGTGGGCAAGCTGGCTGCGCGCGCTGCACTTGAGAACGGCAGCGGCGATTTTACCGCTTCCCTATCGGGGCGCCGTGGCAGCAGGTTCAACCTGCAGCTCCAAGGTGACATTGCACCTGAGCGTTATGCCGTAAGTGCACGCGGTGACTTCGCAGGCCGCAAGATAACCATGCCGCGCCGTGCGGTTTTGCTGAAGCAGGATAATGGCGGCTGGCAATTGCAACCGACACAGATTTCCTATGGTAATGGCATCGCAATTGCAGAGGGTAGCTTAGGCGGCGGTGGGACCGTTGCAATGGAAGTGAAGCTTTCCAAGATGCCGCTCTCACTCGCCGATATAGCGGTTGCGGATTTGGGATTGGGCGGGACGATTTCCGGCCTAGTCGATTTCCGCAGCAACGGTTCCGGTGTGCCGGTTGGCAATGCGCGGGTTCAGGTGAGCAATCTCACACGTTCGGGTCTCGTGCTGTCATCACGCCCGGTGAATTTGGCGCTGGTCGGCAATCTAAAAGCAGCGCGGCTCGATATGCGGACCGCGATCGACGATGCGTCGGGCAGCCGCCTGGGGCGCGTGCAGGCGCGCGTCACCAACTTTGGCTCCGGAGACGGCGTCTATGAAAGGATAAGCAGAGGCATTCTGCTAGCCCAGCTGCGCTATTCAGGCCCTGCCGATACACTGTGGCGTCTTGCTGCGGTGGATGCATTTGACCTGACGGGTCCCGTACGGGTGGCGGCTGATGTCACCGGCACATTCGAAAATCCTGACGTCCGCGGGTCGCTTGCGAGCGAGAATCTGCGCCTGCAAAGCTCGCTCTCTGGTACGGATATTATCGGCATTAAGGCGCGCGGCAATTTTGCCGGATCGCTGCTCCGGCTGACCAGCTTTGCAGGCAAGGCGGCCAATGGCGGCACCGTTTCGGGCAGTGGCACTGTCGACCTGTCAGGCCTAGGTCCGCGCGGTCCGAAGATTGATCTCCGGGCTGCGGCGAACAATGCACAGCTACTCAATGGTAACGGCATTTCGGCCACGATTACTGGACCGCTGCGGATCATATCCAATGGGCTTGGCGGGACGATTGCAGGACGTGTTCAGATCAACAAAGCGGCTTGGAAGCTCGGCACTGCTGCTGATGACGTCAGCCTGCCCGACATTAAGACGCGTGAGATCCACCAGCGTCTGGACGTTCGGCCATCGAGCGCGTCCAGCCGTCCGTGGCGCTATTTGATCGATGCTAAAGGCAGCAGCAGGATCGATGTCGACGGAATGGGTCTCGACAGCGAATGGGGCGCTGACATCATTCTGCGAGGCACCACATCCGACCCGCGCATTGGCGGTGAGGCGAGGGTTGTGCGAGGCGCTTACAGTTTTGCCGGAACGCGGTTCGAGCTCACGCGCGGCCGGATTGCTTTCGATGCCAATGTTCCGGTCGATCCGCGATTGGACATTTTGGCGGTGACCGAGACTGACGGTTTGGACGTACAGGTAACTGTCACCGGCAACGCCCAGTCTCCGGAAATTGCGTTCACTTCAACTCCCGCATTGCCCGAGGAAGAACTGCTCGCAAGGCTGTTGTTCGGCGGTTCGATTACTTCGCTATCGGCAACTGATGCGTTGCAACTGGGCGCGGCATTGGCTTCCTTGCGGGGCGACGGCGGGGGCGGGCTTGATCCGATCAACTCGCTGCGCACCGCCATTGGCCTTGACCGTTTGCGGATTGTCGGCACTGATCCCGCGTTGGGCCGCCAGACCGGCGTTGCGCTGGGCAAGAATTTCGGTCGCAAATTCTACGTCGAGATTATAACTGATGGACGCGGCTATAGTGCTACCGAGCTGGAGTTCCGCGTGACCCGCTGGCTCTCGCTACTCGCGGCCGTTTCGACTATCGGGCGGCAGAGCGCGACCGCCGAAATCAGCCGCGACTATTGATCAACCAGATATAACGTAGCCTCTGCCGCGTGCCTGCGGCTAAGCGCACGGCGATGGTTCGATTGTAAGTCGGGCAGGCTGGCGCCTTCCTATGTCGACCTCACAGTTCAATATCGCGAGGCGATTGGCGGCGCCGAACAGGTCGAAGGTCTAAATGTGGTCCTGAGCTTCGGTGGTTGATCAAGGCATCGAACGTGGGTTGAGCGGGTGTGCTGCATCTTTAATTCAGCTCCTTCCAAAAAAATGCGCTGCAGCCATTGAGCAGATGCAGCGTGTGAAGTTAAAAACTTCAGAAAGTGAATGGCCGCGACGAGTGTTATTTTCGGACCGTTGTTCACGCTCTATCTACCTCAAGCAAATAGCACCGAGTATGAGTGCTTAAACTATCGGAGGATCTTTTTCGCCGAACGATAGTCTGGATTTCATTAAGCAGGCTAGTTGGAACCATCTTGGCGCAAGCGGTGCTGTTGCCCGCTGCCATCGCCATCGCGTAGATCCTAAATTACGTTTAGAAAAGGTAATAGATCGCTAGGCACGAGGCCGTGCCTACAACGATATTCATCGGAATACCGATTTTCATAAAGTCGGTGAAGCGGTAATTGGCTGCGCCATAAACCAGCGTATTGGTCTGATATCCAATTGGTGTGGCAAAGCTGGCACTGGCTCCGAACATTACCGCAACGACCAGTTGACGCACGTCTACACCTAAGGTTTCGCCCAGTGCCATCGCAATGGGAGTTAGGATTACCGCAACTGCATTATTGGTCACAATTTCAGTCAAAACGCTCGCTATCAGATATATGCACGCTAAAAGCAGCAACGGTGAAGCGGACTGCAAAAATGGTTCCACGCTGCCGACAATCAGATCGACCGTGCCTGCATTATCAAGGCCTTTGCCCACTGCGAGCATGGCAAAAATAAGCACCAGCGTGTTGCCGTCAATTGACGACCATGCCTCCTCGGGCTCGATGCAGCGTGTCACTAGCACTGCGGCGACCCCGGCAATCGCCAGCGCCTCGATTGGTAATTTGAACAGTGCTGCTCCGATCACAACCGTTGCCAGCGTTGCGATAGCCAATGGCGCTTTGCCGCGGCGAAACGCCTTTGCCGATGTTTGGACAACGTCCTGCAGACCAAGGCCAGTCCTGATTGCCTGCGCCGCATCCTCGCCCGCCGCGATCAGCAATAAGTCGCCAGCGCGCACTCGCGCATTGGGAAGGTCAGGTCCAGCCGTATGTCCTGGGCGTGCCAGGCCAAGTACGCGGACTTTGAACCGTGACAACAGCGGAATTTCCCTAAGCCTGCGCCCAATGATGGGATCTGAGGGGGAAATTATCGCTTCGACAAAGCGCAGATCTTTCGGGCGCCGGGAACCAGCCGTATCAATCCCGCCACCGACCCCAACAAGCCCGGTCCTAAAATCTCGCGCTTCAGCGAGCGATGCAAGTTCTTGCGGAGAGGCGGTCACTACCAACTGATCGCCGGCGGCAAGTATGGCGTTCTTCAGCTCGTTACGCTGAACAGAGGTGCTACGCTGTAATGCCAGAATGCGGATACCGGGCCGCCGAGTAACGAAAGTGTCACTCAAGCGCTGCCCGACAAGCGAGCTCTTTGAGTTTAGAATCAAATGTGACAAATACCGGTCATTCTCACGCTCGTCCTCCAGTGCATTTGACGCTCGATCGGGAAGTAATTTGCGGCCGGCGATCAGCAGAAACGCAATGCCCGCCGCAGCGGCGATGAGGCCCACGCCGGTAATTTCAAAGATTCCGAATGATGCCAACCCTTGTTCCTGCGCCACCCCGTCGACTAGCAAATTGGTCGATGTTCCGATTAAAGTGAGCGTTCCTCCGAGGATTGTGACGTAGGATAGCGGGATTAACAGACGGGTCGGCGATATTTTTAAAACTCTCGCCAGCCGTTTGATGATCGGTATCATCACAATCACCACAGGCGTATTATTCATAAATGCGGAGGCGAACATCGTGCCCGCGCCAATTTCAGCGACTGCAAAACCGCGCAGTTTGGCAGTCCTGCGGATGATCCATCCGGCAATCTCTTCAAGAGCCCCGGTACGAAGCAGCGCGCCGCTCAGCACGAACATGGCCCCGATAGTCACGGGTGCCGAGTTTCTAAAAACGTCCAATGTCTGATCGGAATCGAGAAATCCCAAACCCAGCATGGTCACTGCTGCACCCAGCGCAATTACGACGGGCGGTCGCCGTTCAAGCGCAAAGGCAATGAATATGGCGACGAGCATCACAAGGCCTATCACAGGGCCGTTCGAGCTGACGAATTGCGAGGCAGCGGTCATCCGTTTGCTGATAATTCGTTTTCGTCTGAGGCGTTACCGATTTCGGCGACTTGCTGAAGTTTTTATGGTATCCCAACCCCGCCCAGAAAAAACCAAAAGAGGCGCCCGGATTATCCGGACGCCCCCTCTCGGTGATGAGCGGCCCCTAGAGGCCTGAAACTCTTAGATCAAGAGCTATAATACATGTCGAATTCAACCGGGCTTGGTGTGGTTTCGAAGCGGCTTACGTCTTCCCATTTCAATTCCATGTAAGCGTCGATCTGGTCTTTAGTGAACACGCCGCCTTCCAGCAGGAATTCGTGATCAGCTTCCAGAGCTTCGAGCGCTTCACGCAATGAACCGCAAACGGTTGGAACCTCTGCGAGTTCTACCGGAGGCAGATCATACAGATTCTTGTCCATCGCTTCGCCCGGGTGGATCTTGTTCTTGATCCCGTCGAGACCGGCCATCAGTAGCGCTGCCGAAGACAGATACGGATTGGCAAGCGGATCGGGGAAGCGGAATTCAACGCGCTTCGCTTTGTCGCCGGCGCCGTAAGGAATGCGGCATGATGCCGAACGGTTACGCGCCGAATAGGCGAGGAGTACAGGCGCTTCGAAGCCCGGTACCAAACGCTTGTAGCTGTTGGTCGTCGGGTTGGTGAAGGCGTTACACGCCTTCGCATGTTTGATTACGCCGCCGATGTAGTGGAGGCATGTATCGGACAGTCCGGCATAGCCATTACCGGCGAAGGTGTTCTTGCCATCTTTCCAGATCGACATGTGGGTGTGCATGCCGCTGCCATTATCTTCTTTGATCGGCTTCGGCATAAATGTCGCAGTTTTGCCATAAGCATGGGCGACTTGCTGGACGACATATTTGTAGATCTGGATGCGGTCGGCGGTTGTGGTCAGCTCGCCGAACATCATGCCCAATTCGTGCTGTGCCGAGGCGACTTCGTGGTGATGCTTGTCCATGGGCAGGCCCATTTCGATCATCGTAGAGACCATTTCACCGCGAATATCCACGCAGCTATCGACCGGAGCGACGGGGAAGTATCCACCCTTCGCACGCGGACGGTGGCCGAGGTTGCCGCCTTCATATTCCTTGCCGGTGTTGGTCGGCAGTTCGATATCGTCGATCGCGAAGCCGGAGCTGGCATAGCCGTCTTCGAAACGCACATCGTCAAACATGAAGAACTCAGGCTCTGGTCCGACATAGATGGTATCGCCAAGGCCGGTTGATTTGAGGAATTCTTCGGCGCGCTTGGCGGTTGACCGCGGATCGCGCGAATACAGCTCGCCGGTTGATGGTTCCACAATGTCGCAGAACAGAATCATCATAGGCGTGGCGGAGAAGGGATCGATGTAGGTCGCGCTCAGGTCAGGCTTCAGGACCATGTCGGATTCGTTGATGACCTTCCAACCCTCGATGGAGGAGCCATCGAACATCAGGCCCTCTTCCAGGGAGTCTTCGTCAATCGCGCTCGCGCACATGGTCAGATGCTGCCATTTGCCCTTAGGATCAGTGAAACGGACATCGACCCATTCGATCTCCTTGTCCTTGATCTCAGCGAGAACTTTCTTTGCGGTGGTCATAGATTATCCCTTGGGATTTGAGTGGTAGGGCAGTGAGAATTGTCGGATGCAGCCCGACCCTATGCGGCTGCATCTTGATGCAAAATCAAATAGCGTCGTCGTCTTTTTCGCCCGTGCGGATACGCAGGGCGCTTTCGATGTTGGTCACGAAAATCTTGCCGTCGCCGATGCGGCCGGTCTGCGCGGCGGCGGCGATGGCTTCGACCACGCGCTCTGCGATGCCTTCTTGGACCACAACTTCGAGTTTCACCTTGGGCAGGAAATCGACGACATATTCTGCGCCGCGATAGAGCTCTGTGTGACCCTTCTGGCGGCCAAAGCCCTTCGCTTCGGTGACGGTAATGCCGGATACACCGATTTCATGCAGCGACTCCTTCACTTCGTCGAGCTTGAAAGGCTTGATGATGGCTTCGATCTTTTTCACGTCTGTTCGGCCCCCGCACAAAGGCCGGAACCGCGCATCTGCGACCCGGCCGTTTCAGTTTGCCTTCGGCAACATCCTTACAAGAATCATGCCAAAGTACGTTTGCGTAGGTTAGCCGAGCGGACGTTTTACGCAAGGATTGGAATCAGGCGAATTAAAGATAGATTTGCCTGTTTGGTAGGCATGGATGTGCCTAAAAATCAGGCAGCCGGTGCTTGTCGAAGCGCCAGGCCCGCAGTTTCGTCCAGTCCGGCCATCAGGTTGAGCGTTTGCACAGCAGCGCCGCTTGCCCCTTTTCCGAGGTTGTCGAGGACTGCGACCAACATTGCTTGATGTCCGGCGTCGTCACCCAAAACATGCAAGCGCATACCGTCCCACGGACCGGCATTTTCGTTCAGCAATATCTCGCCGCTGGCATGGGCTTCTGCGACTTCGACGACCTTCGAGCCCAAATAAAACTGGGCGAGTGCAGCGCGCATTGCTCCGGCGTCTGCCGTGCTGTCGTCCAGTGCAATCGGCACTTGCACCACCATGCCGCGGTGTGCGCGTATGACGGCGGGCATGAAGATTGGCGTGTGGGTCAGGCCTGCATGGACCTTCATTTCGGCTAGATGCTTGTGGTCCAGCGAAAGGCCATAGCCGCGCCAAGCAATGTCTGCTTCCGCGTGGAAGCGTTCGATCAACGCCTTGCCGCCGCCCGAATATCCGGAGACGGCGCTGACCGCGTGACTGCGGTCCGCTGGCAGCATAGAAGCACGAATGAGCGGTGCAACAAGGCCGAGAAAACCGGTGGGGTAACAGCCCGGATTGCTGACCCGCATTGCGGACGCAATGACGTCACGGCCGACCAGTTCCTGAAAGCCGTAGGTCCAATCCTCGGCAGTCCTGTAAGCGGTCGAGGCATCGATTATGCGGGTCGTATTATTGTCGACCATCGCCACGGATTCACGCGCGGCATCATCGGGCAAACACAGGATCGCGACGTCTGCAGCGTTGAGCGCATCGCGTCGTGCAGCCGCATCCTTGCGCTTGTCATCCGGCAATCTGATCAGCTCGAATTCTGGGCGAGCCGCCAGCCGGTCGGCGATTTCGAGGCCGGTAGTTCCGGCAGCACCGTCAATAAAGACAGCGTGGGTCATGTCAGGTCGGCGAGCTGTTCCAGCTTAACCCAGCCGGATGGCCCCTCGGCGCTCAATGCGCCCCAGGCCCAGTCGCCCTCGATATCGAGTAAGCCGAACTCTGTTCCGCCTTCGAGCTGTTTGACGATATAACTGGCCGTATCAGCCTTTTCCAGCATCGCCGCACCCGCTGTCACCACCGTGCGCGGCTGGGGCACCGCATAATGCGGAACGAAGTACTTTCCGGCGAGACCGATATGCGCAAGATCGCCGCGGATCGGCAGCGTGCCGGGGGCAGGGCGGGCTTGCGGGCCGGACAACACCAGCGGGCCCTTGGGGGGCACGAATGCAGCGTTGTCAGTCACGAAAAAACAAATCCCCTGTGGGTGCCTCGAAACAGGCAGTCAGGTCCCATATACCGCCTATGGATGGGCGGCAAGTTAAGCGCCGCCTGAACCTGAGCGACTTTATGCGTTACCGTAACGAGATTGCAACATATGCCATGCGGCGCGCAGGCCCAGCGCTTCGCCGCCTTTAGGCCGGCCGGGCTTGGGGAAGGGACGCCAGGCGAACGTATCAAAGTGCGTCCAATCAATGTCTTCACCGACAAACCGGTCGAGGAATAGACCGGCAACACTCGCGCCAGCATAGGGGTTTGTCTGCGTGTTATTCATGTCAGCAATGTCTGATTGCAAATACTCGCGGTAACTTTCCGGCAGCGGCAATCGCCAGACTTCGTCATCATTCGCTTTACCTGCGTCGAGGAATGCCTGCGCCGTATCATCATTGCGGCACATCATCGCGGCAAGATCAGGCCCCAGAGCAACCCGCGCTGCACCCGTAAGCGTAGCGAAGTCGATAATCATATCCGGACCTTCTTCGCTGGCGCGCGTCAACGCATCGCCGAGGATCAGCCGTCCCTCCGCATCGGTATTGCCGATTTCGACCGTCAGACCCTTGCGCGAATTGAGCACATCACCCGGCCGAAATGAGTTGCTAGCAATCGCATTTTCGACCGCTGGCACCAGCATATGCAGGCGCACCTTGAGCCCGCCGCCCATGACCAAACCGGCGAGGGCGAGTGCGTGGGCAGCGCCGCCCATGTCCTTCTTCATCAATTTCATACCGGCGGCGGATTTCACATCCAAGCCGCCTGAATCGAAACAAACGCCTTTGCCGACAATCGCCAGCTTTGGATGTTTTTCGTCGCCCCATTTCAGTTCCAGCATTCGCGGGGCGTGATGGCGGGTGGCAGCGCGGCCGACGGCATGCACCATCGGATATTCCCTCTCCAACGCGTCGCCCTTGGTTACCGTCAGTTCGGCTCTGTATACCTTGGCGAGAGCTTCCGCCTCAGCCTCCAGCGCGGCCGGGCCCATATCCTCGGCAGGCGTATTGACCAGATCGCGCACCTTGGCGACGGCCGCCGCTTCCGCCTGAGAGCCAACAATCGCCTTGGCTTCCTTAGTCAGCAAGACGCGCGGACCGGTTGGTGTATTGTCGGAAAGATAGCGGTCGAAGCTATATTGCGCCGTCTGCCAGCCGAGTATCGCTGGGCCCGGATCGCCGCTAGCCAGCCGGTAAGTTCCTGCTGGCAAAACTTCCGCGAGTTTCGCCAAGCACCAGCTTGAAAGGTTAGCCGGATTGGCCACACCGCCCACAGCAAACCACTTGTCTCCATCCGAAACGACTGCGGTTTGATAACCGCTGCCGTCGAATTTCTGGGCATCAAGCGACGCGCGCTGACCAGCGCTGAGTTTTTTCGCCCAACCGGCAAAACCGTCTTTGTCGATGAGGTGAAGGGAAATCGCGTCCTGGCCGCGATCTGCTGCTATCAAATCTGTTTTTTTGCTCATATATTGCCTCTGCCCCAAGCGGGCGGTCCATGCGAGAATAAAGTGTGACGAAGCATTTTCTCTATCTTCCGGTTATTGCCGCCTTGCTGGCGGCAGGGTGCGAAATGGCACCTGTTGAAACTACGCCGGAAGGCGGAGCCGGAGAAACTGCCAAAAGCTCCGAAAATACGCAGGTAAGCGATGCTTCGGATGCCAGTGATCCGTTACCTCTGGGAGCCTCGAAAGCGGCACCCGAGCCGATTCCAGAAGCCAGCGATGCCGCAACAAGCAGAGCTACCAAATCTGGCAATTCCGGCAACACTGCCGATTCGCGCGCTGGCGGTGCCCGCGCAGTCGACGAAGAGAACAATCTCTACGATTTCGAATATTCATATCCAGCCGAAGCGGGCAATGTCCCCACGCTCCGTGCCAGACTGGATAATGAACTCGAAAAAGAGCGGAAATTGCTGAAAGCGGATGCGCTGGAAGCGCGCGCCGATGCTGCCGATAATGGCTTTCCATATAACGCCTACTCCACCAACATCAGCTGGAAATTGGCTAGCGCTCTTCCTGATTGGCTAAGCTTGAGCAGATTGGAATGGACCTATGCGGGCGGCGCTCACGGCAATTCTGTGTTCGGCTCGATGGTTTGGGATAAGAGCAAGGACCGGATGGTTGCGCCGTCCAGCATGTTCAAGTCCCCTAAAGCGCTGACGGCGGCTGTGCGCGAACCCTTTTGCAAGGCCCTCAACCAACAGCGGGCCAAAAAACGCGGCGCTCGGGTTGATGCCGGTAGCGACGAAATGTTTTCCGAATGCATCGACCCAATGAACAGCAGCGCTTTGGTCCCCGTGTCATCCAACCGCCGCACATTTGATCGGCTGACTTTCCTCATTCCGCCCTATGCAGCCGGCCCATATGTGGAAGGCAGCTATGAAGTTACATTGCCTGTCACACAGGCTGTGCTGGACGCGGTGAAGCCGGAATATTCCGCAGTCTTCAAGAAGCGCCGCTGACCCGCAAAAGCACGGCTCGCAATTTCTACAAATCGTCGCTACATGAATTTCCATGATGGATTATCAAACAGTCACAGACGGTGAAACGGTGCTGCGCGACGGCACGATCAAATTGCATGGGCCGGAAGGCTTCGATGGTATGCGCCGCGCGGGTAAACTCGCGGCGAGCATTCTTGACGCGCTGGTGGATATTGTCGAGCCGGGCATCACCACGGCTTCAATCGACGATTTCGTGCGGCAGATGATGCTGGATGGCGGCGCGGTTCCAGCCACGCTCGGCTACCGCGGATATACGCATAGTTGCTGTATTTCGATCAACCATGTGATTTGCCACGGCATCCCTTCCGACAAGGTTCTGAAGGATGGCGATATCGTCAATATCGACGTCACGCCGCTGCTTGACGGCTGGCACGGCGATACCAGCCGAATGTATCTGGTCGGTGATGTGTCACTTAAGGCGCGCAAGCTGGTCGAAGTTACACATGAATGTCTGATGCTGGGCATCGACAGAGCTCAGCCTGGAGCGCGATTGGGCGATGTCGGAGCGGCAATCCAGCGGCTGGCTGAAAGCCACCGTTACGGCGTGGTCCGCGAATTTTGCGGTCACGGCCTTGGCCGTCTGTTCCACGATGCGCCCGAAGTTGTGCATGCAGCGCAAGCTGGCACGGGTCCTGAACTTCGCCCCGGGATGTTCTTCACCATCGAACCGATGATCAACACCGGCAAACCGCATGTGAAGTTGCTGCGTGACGGCTGGACCGCTGTGTCGCGCGACAAGTCGCTTAGCGCTCAGTTCGAACATTCGATTGGTATTACCGAGACCGGAAACGAAATTTTCACAATCAGCGAGAAGGGCCTGCACCGGCCCGGTTTCGATTAACCCTCACGTGCTGCCCTGATCGCTGCACCAGCGGCAAAGGGTGCAATCGCTACTAGCACCAAACTGATTGCTGCTGTCAGAGCGATGCCGCTGTAATTGGCGGTGGGCAGGCTTCCCGCGCCGAATATGAGGATCGGCACGGCCAGCGGAACCAGCATCAGTCCGGCTAAGGCAGTCACGCTGCGGAAGCTTGCCGTTAAAGCAGCGATCATCAGGCCGATGGCAGCGAGGCCGGGCGTTCCGGCTAGCAAACCTAGCAAAAGGAAATGCAGTGTCGGACCGTCGAGGCCGAGCAATGCAGCGGCTGGAAATGCCGCCAGTATCAGCGGCGGGCCGAAGCCCAGCCAATGAGCGACCAGCCTCGAGGCCATCGCGGCTTCATCCGAGATACCGCGCAAGGCAAATTGGTCGAGCACTCCGCCTTCCAGATCATGCGCAACCAGCCTATCGAGGGGGAGAAGCGCTGCTAGGAGCGCCGCAATCCAAACCACACCGCCACCGGTCTTAGCCAGCAGCGCAGGTTCCGGCCCGACTGCGAAGGGGAACAGCATGGCGACTGCGAGGAAGAACAGCAGCGGGAGCAAACTGCCACCTCGTTTTCCGCCGGGCATTAGCATAGCGACATCGCGCTTGAAGATCTGCCAAAGCGCGCCGTTCATGGTGTGAACTCCGCCAGTTCAAGGCGCGTCATATCGTCTAATGCGAACGGCTGGTGCGAAGCGATTATGGCGATGCCGCCAGCCTTGCAGTGATCAGCGACCATCCGCTCGACAATCGCAACCGCATCTTGGTCTAAGCCGTTAAGCGGTTCATCCAGCAGCCAAATTGGCGCGCCTTGTCCAGCCATTCGGGCGAGCGCGCTGCGCTTTCGCTGGCCGGTTGAGAGATACCGCACTGGCACATCGAGCAAATCGGTGAGGCCAAAAGTGCCTGTGTCTGGCGCGCTTCCGTCAACCTTGGCCCAGAAGCCCAAAGCATCGCCGAGCGTGTTATATTCATCTAGCGCAGGGCGGTCGTCCAGCAGCGCGATGGCACCCTCACACTTTACGTTACCTTCAAACGGACGCAGCAAACCGGCGATAATCCGGATCAAGCTGGATTTGCCGACACCATTGGGGCCGGCCAGATGCAGCGCATCACCACTTTCCAGCGCAAAACCCACACCGGCGAACAACAAGCGGTCCCCGCGGCGGCAGGCAATATTGCTGGCAATCAGGCGCGGCGTCATAATTCGCGCGTTAGGAGGTTGTCGGCATACTGCCAAGAGTGTCCCGCTATACCCGGCCTTTGATTGCCAAAACTTACGATAGCGGCCATTACCAACGCGGGTCTGCATATTCGGGGGAATATATGCGGCGTTCAAATCATCTTCTTCGCGTGCTTGGTATCGTGTTTGCGTTTGCCGCTGTGATCGGTAGCGTCATTGGCCAAGGCATATTGCGTGCGCCCGGCGTGGTCGCAGAGGCCTCCAGTTCGCCAGCAATCATAATCGGCCTTTGGATTGTTGGTGCAATCATAGCTTTGCTCACCGCATTGGCGTTTGCGGAACTGGGAGCGGCCTTGCCAAAGGCAGGAGGGATGTATGCCTTCGTCACTCGCGCTTTCGGCGAAAGGACTGGTGCTGTCGTCGGCATCGCGGTCTTGATTGTTATGATTTCGAGTGTCGCGATACTCGCTTTCGTTATTGGCGAATTCCTCGTGAGGTTGGGGGTCGGTGGTGGGAAGTTCGGCCCCGGCGCGCTGGGAATGATGACCTTGGTGCTGTTCTTTCTGATGAACCTGTTTGGGACCAAGGTGAGCGGCATAACGCAGATCGCGCTTTCGGCACTGAAATGCCTCGTGCTGTTCGCCTTGGTCGCCGCTTTCTTTGTACAACCCGGAGCTGTTGCTGTCGCCGAACCGGCCGTTGTCAGAACGGGCTGGTTGCCATTTGGTGTCGCCATATTGGTGATCATCGGCACCTATAATGGCTATGCCGATCTTGTCTTTTACGGGGAAGAAATCAAAAACCCGGGTCGTTCGATACCGCGTGCGTTGTTCGGAGGGATTATCGGCATTGCGGCGATCTATCTGTTAGTCAATTTGGCGATGTTGCACATGCTCACGCCTGACCAGATGGCAGGCTCCGAGTTTGCCGCTGCCGATGCGGCAGGCCAGATATTCGGCCCCAATGGTGATCTGATCATCACCGGTTTTGGCATCGTTTCTATCGGAGCAATCACTAATCTCTCGCTGATGTCCACTAGCAGAGGGGTTTTTGCCGTGGCGCGGGCAGGGGTTCTGCCCAAATCGCTGGCCTATGTAAGCAAGCGCGGCGTGCCTATTTCGGCTATGGCTGTCGTTTCCCTGACGGCCGCAGCGTTTCTTGTTTCTGGCAGTTATCTAACCCTGTCGTCGACCAGCATTGCTCTCAATCAATTTCTGATGGCTATGGCCATTGGCACCCTCTTTATGCTCCGCCGCAAAGAACCAGAGTTAAAGCGGCCATACCTCGTGCCGCTCTATCCATGGTCGATCATCCTCGCGCTGCTGATCAACGTCGCCCTGTTTGTCGTATTCTTCCTGCAAGATCCCTATTATTCGATTCTGGGATTTGTGATTGTAGCAGTCTTGTCAGGCATCTACTTCCTGATATCGACATTTCGCGGTGCGAATACCGAAACCGCCGATGCTCAGGAGCCATGAAGCAATGCCCGTCCAGAAACTAAGCGATGCCGAGCGTGATGCGATGCTAGCCGAATATTCCGGCTGGAGCCTGCGGGCGGATGGCGTGGCTATTGAGCGGAAGTTTGAATTTGCGGACTTCAGCGAGGCATTCGCCTTTATGACGCGGGTGGCATTGCTCGCCGAATCCCAAGACCATCACCCCGAGTGGTTCAACGTCTATAACCGCGTCGAAATCATGCTGACCACGCATGAAGCTGGCGGCCTTTCGGCGCGCGATGCGGCGATGGTAAAATCAATCGAGGCGCTGCTTTAACACGCTCAGTCGTTCAGCGGACCTTCCGAGCTGCGAATTTGTTTGCGCAGCCGCCCGGGCATCCAGCGCGCTGCAAAGGCTAGGCTCTTGGCGGTCTTTCCGACGACCATGTGCAATTTCTCGCCGTGGACTGCGTTCCATGCGGCTTCAGCGACTTCAACAACGGGCGTGATTTCCATACCGCTGGCCTTCACACGCTCACGCACTCCGCTGTTGGTGTGCGCGTTGATCGAGATATCCAGCAGCGGTGTGTCGATAAAGCTGGGCATCAGCGAGCGGACGTTGATCCCGTCCGCCAGCCATTCTGCGTCCAGCGATTCCGTAATCGCACGCACGCCGAATTTTGAGGCGCAATAAACCGATCCTCCGGGTGAACCGTAGATACCCGCCGCGCTTGCGGTATTAAGCAAGCAGGAGCCGGGGGCGGTTTTTTTGAGGTAAGGATGCACCGCTTGCGCTCCGAACATCACGCCCTTTAGATTGATGTCGAGGCAGCGCTCGATTTCCTCGGTTGTATTCTCAACGAGCGGTCCGCCGACGGGAATGCCTGCATTGTTCACCATCACGTCGATGCGTCCGCCTGCTGCTGTTGAGAAGGCTTCCAATGCGGTGTCCCAAGCGTCGCGGTCGCGGACGTCGAATTTGTGGGAATAGTGATAGCCGCCAGGCAGCAAGCTCTCGGTTTCCTTCATGCCTGCTGTGTCGATATCGCCGAGGCCAACAAACCAGCCGCGCTCGCCAAAATACAGCGCAATCGCGCGCCCGATGCCGGACCCGCCGCCAGTGATGAAAATCGCTTTACGTGCCGACATATCGTGTCCCCCAAACAAAACCGCGCGCCATTAGTCTTGCGGGACTAGCGGCACGCGGTTCATTTGTCAGCAGCTGACTCTGATGTCAGCAGCTGACTCTGATGTCAGCAATTATGCGTTATTTACCCGCCGATTGCATCCTCCAAACCTTGAACAAAGTCAGCGCCTTCGACAATCTCTGCGGTCGAATTCTTGACCGTGGCGCCTATCGGTTCTGCGCGTCCTCCAAGGCAGGTCGCGAGGAAATTCTCGGTCACTGCATTGAAGGCGATGTTGTTTGCAGGCTTGGCGAAGCCGTGGCCTTCATCGGGGTAGAGGACATAGGTCACCGGAATGCCCTTGGCCTTCATCGCGGCTACGATCTGGTCGCTTTCGTCCTGATTGACGCGGGGATCGTTCGCGCCCTGTCCAATCAGCAGCGGCTTCACAATCTTGTCAGCGCTATAGAGCGGGCTCCGCTCCTTCAGCATCGCAAGGCCTCCAGGCGTATTGGGATTGCCCATTCTCTCATGGAACTGCGCAATCATCGGCTCCCAATAGGGCGGGATGGTGGCGAGCAATGTTTCAAGATTCGACGGTCCGACAATATCGACGCCGCAGGCAAATTCGTCCGGCGTAAAGGTCAGGCCGGCGAGCGTCGCATAGCCGCCATAGGAACCGCCCATGATGGCGACCTTATCATCCGAAGTGACGCCCTTTTCGACCGCGAAGTTCACCGCATCGATCAGATCGTCGTGCATCTTCTTGCCCCATTCGAGGTCGCCTGCAGAGATGAATTCCTTACCGAAGCCGGTGGAGCCGCGGAAGTTCACGCTCATCACAGCATAGCCGCGATTGGCGAGCCATTGGTGGTATGAGTTGTAGCCATATCCGTCACGCGCCCACGGGCCGCCATGGACCAGCAGAACCATCGGCACTGGTGCATCAGGCACGCCGTCTGCATTGCTGTCACTGCCGGGCGGCAGGGTCAGATAACTGGTCAGCGTCAGGCCGTCGCGGCTGGTGACTTCGAGCGGGTGCATTGCCTGCAAAGGCGCGCCTTCGAGGTCGGGACGCGTCATATAGAAGTCGGTAAGCGTTTGGGCCTTGCGGTCATAAAGATAGACCTTGCCCGGCGTGGTGACCGGATCGTTCCAGACAACCCATTTATCATCCGCCTTGGTGCGCGAGGATACGCCGAAGTCGCCTTCGAACTGGGTATCCAACCAATCGAGCGACGCCTTCACATCAGGATCGGTCGCAGTCCATTCAGTGCGCAGATAGGTGATGCTGGTGGCTTCAATCTCGCCCGTAAGCGGGTCTGACATCGCGCCGCCGATATCGGCCTTGTCGCTCTCAGCTATGATGGTTTTCTGGCCAGTCGCCACGTCCTCGGCAATCAGCGCCGCTGTGTTGCGGCCGCGGCTGTCGATCCAATACATGGTCTTGCCATCGTTGGTGAAACCAGCGGGCTGCGTGGTCAGCGAATCCGCAAGATCTGTGCTCTCGAATGCTTCGTCCGCTACTAGACCGTCAGTGATCTTGTAGAAATCCATGCCGCCAGCCGCATTGGGCTTCAGCGCCATCCGCAGCTTGAGGAGATCATCGGCAAGGAAGCCGGCGAAACCTTCGTTCTGCATAACAAGCTTTAACTCACCCGTATCAAGGTCGAGCATATGGACGTCATGTAAGCGCGGGTCGCGGTTGTTCACGCCTACCAGCATCTTGTTCGGATAGGCGTTCGATGTGCCGATCACCTGCACCCGCGTCTTTTCGAACGGGGTCAGTGTCCGCTCTTCGCCGCTGGAAATATCCACGCCATAAAGCAGGAAGTTTTCATCGCCGCCCTTGTCCTGAACATAGAGCAGGTTCTTCGAATCGCCGGACCAGAAATATTGCCGGATCGGGCGATCGGCGGCGTCGGTCATTACCTTAGCAGCATCAAGATCGTCAGCCGGTGCCAGCCAGACGTTCATTACATCTTCCTTTGGCGCGAGCCAGCTAAGCCATTTGCCGTCGGGGCTGAGTTTGCCGGAAGAACGTGTCGGATTGCCGAACAGAACTTCGCGCGGGATCAGAGGTGCTGCTTCAGCGGTCGCGGTGGCAGTTGTCGTTTGTGTGGCTGTCATAGAACCTTCATTGTTTGTGGCGAAGCCTGCTGTCGCAAGGCCGGATGCGAGTGCGAGCGCACAGACAGTGCGCAGGGCATGATTACGAATCTTCATCGTTAAACTCTCCATTTGATGCTGTGTTGTGATTGCAATACACATAGGGAGTTATTTTGACAAGATTATGTCCTGATCAAAGCGCAGGATTATTATACGCGTGCCAGGTCAATATCGCGACCGAACCCCGGTGCGGCGACCAGCTTTCGGCAATCGCACGGGCCTCCTTCTCCGATGGGCGTTCAGGCAGATCAAGAATGCCGTGCAAACCAGCCTGAACGGCCAGGTCGCCAGCTGGCCAAATGTCCGGCCGTCCTTCTGCGAACAGCAGATAGATTTCTGCAGACCACCTGCCGATGCCCTTAATGCAGGTTAGTTGTTCGATGGCTTCCTCGTCGTCAGCAGGTAAATTTTTAATATCCAACTCGCCGCTAATCACCAACTCGCATAGCGAGCGGGCATAGCCTTGTTTCTGGCGCGACAATCCGCAGGCGCGCAGTTCGTCGAATTCCGTATCGAGTAAATCTTGCGGCGGCATATCCTCACCCAGCAGTGCTTCCAGCTTGTTCCAAACCGATGCGGCCGCAGCGACGCTGACTTGCTGGCCGACGATGGTGCGTAGCAAGGTGCGGTAGCCGGTAGGGCGTATGCGGACCTCGGGATAACCGACGCGTTCGAGGGCTCCGGCAAACTTCGGTTCGCGCGATGCAATGGCGTCCAGCCCCTCGCGGATTTGTCCTTCGCTTAAACCCATCACCTAAAGCCCATCTTGCTATTGAATTAATCAGGTGCTTAACAGCCCGCCATCATGGCCGATAGAGGTCGCACCACATAAGGAATTGCATTCCATGCCAAAGCTGGTCGTTACCAATCGTGAAGGCGAGACATCAGAAGTAGAGGTCGAAAACGGCCTAACCGTGATGGAGGCCATTCGCGACAACGGCTTTGACGAATTACTGGCGCTTTGCGGGGGCTGTGCATCTTGCGCGACCTGCCATGTGCATGTCGATCCTGCCTTTATGGATAAGCTTCCGGCGATGTCTGAAGATGAAGATGATCTGCTGGAAAGCAGCGACCACCGCGAAGCAAACTCGCGTCTCGGCTGCCAGGTGCCGTTCACTCCCGAATTGGACGGCTTGAAAGTCACCATCGCACCAGAAGACTGACCAAAGCCTGTATTGCGGCTGCGATAGGGTAAGTGCGTTGCGATAAATGCTGCGCCGCTCTATTTGCTCTCAAATGGAATCAATTCTCTCGAATACGCTCGATTTGATCGGCAATACACCGATGGTGCGCCTTGCCGGACCAAGCGAAGCGGCTGGCTGCGACATTTATGGCAAATGCGAATTCGCCAATCCCGGTGCTTCGGTGAAGGACCGGGCGGCGCTCTATATCGTGCGTGATGCGGAAGAGCGCGGATTGTTGAAGCCCGGCGGCACAATTGTCGAAGGCACGGCTGGCAACACCGGTATTGGTCTGGCGCTGGTCGGCAATGCGCTGGGCTACGAAACAGTCATCGTCATGCCTGAAACGCAAAGTCGTGAGAAAATGGACACGCTGCGGGCGCTTGGCGCGGAACTGGTGCTTGTACCCGCTGCGCCCTTCGCCAATCCCGGCCATTTTGTGCACACATCGCGGCGGCTGGCCGAAGAAACCGACGGCGCGATTTGGGCTAACCAGTTCGATAATACTGCCAACCGCAAGGCTCACATTGAAACCACGGCGGCAGAGATCTGGGACCAGATGGACGGCCGGATCGATGGCTTTACCTGTGCTGCTGGTACGGGTGGCACAATCGCTGGCGTCGGCATGGGGCTGAAGGAAAAAGACGAAACCGTGCAGATCGCGCTGACCGATCCGCACGGTGCAGCGCTGTACAGCTATTACGCTTGCGGCGAGCTTGCCAGCGAGGGCAATTCGGTTGCCGAGGGCATCGGGCAGGGGCGCATCACCGCTAATCTCGAAGGTGCGCCGATTGATACACAATTCCGCATTTCGGACGAGGAGGGCCTCCAATGGGTCGCCCGTTTGCTGCGCGAAGAAGGGTTATGCCTTGGCCTGTCGTCGGGCATCAATGTTGCCGGTGCAATTGCTCTGGGGCGCAAGCTCGTCGCCGATGGCAGAAGCGACGTCCGTATCGTCACAATCTTGTGTGACACGGGCTTCCGCTACCTTTCCTCGCTTTACAATCCTGAATGGCTGGCGGCGAAGGGCTTGCCAGTGTTTGACTGGCTCGTATCCGAGAAAGTTGACTGACGGCCAGCTTGGTCTAGATTCCTTCCATGGGAATTTTCGATCTGAAGCGCTCGGGCGACCGGCCCGAACCCGAAGTAGCCGTTGTAGCAGCACCGCTGGCTGGCACGCGGCCGCAGGCAATGCGCCGTTTGCAGGTCGGATTGGTCGGGCTCGCAACTATGATCCTGCTGGTTGGCCTCGCAAGTGTGATCAACGAACGCGCCTCCGAAAGCGAAGCGGCGCGTGTGCCGGAAGCAACTGCGACTATCGTTCCGAAAGACACACCAGTTCCTAGCACGGATCCGCTGGCTGATGCCGGCGTGGTTCCCGATTTGCCGGTGGCGGAAGCCGAGGAAGCGCCTGATACGCCCGGGCCGGTTCTGCCAGAGCAGGGCGCGGTGAATGTCCGTAAAAAATAGCTGGCTTCCGCTTGCGTGCTTGGCGGCGCTGCTAGCCGGCGCTGCAGTTTGGGCATCAGCCGTATCCGGTGAGCGTGAGAAGCTGGGTCTATTTTCAACCTTGCCGATTTATTGGGGCGAAGTTGCTGACATGGAAGACATGTTGTCAGGCAGCGCCGAACCGCATTGGGTGCGCGGCGCACTGGAAGAGGATTACAGCCTCGTCCCGCTCGACGCATTGCTTGCCACCGGTGACGATGATGGCGCGATGGACAAGTTTGGCCTGCTGGTACTGGCACAGCCGCGCGCCCTTTCGGCAGCAGAGAATGTTGCGCTCGACAATTGGGTGCGTGGCGGAGGCCGGGTGCTAATTTTCGCTGATCCGATGCTGACGCGGCATTCACGTTTTTCCATCGGCGACCGGCGCCGCTCGCAAGATGTCGTACTGCTTTCGCCGATCCTGCGCCGTTGGGGCTTGGATTTGCAGGTGGATGACAACGTGAAGCTAGGGGAGCGGATCGCCGAGTTTGGCGACACCAAATTACCGGTCAATCTTCCAGGCTCATTTGCACCGCGTCCATTGGCTGACAGCACCTTGGCAAATTGCGACCTTATCGCGTCAGGATTGCTGGCCGACTGTGCAATCGGGGAAGGGCGCGCTCTGATCGTTGCCGATGCCGCCGTGCTGGAAAGCCATGTAGGAGAAGACAATTCTGTGCGAAACGAGGCGCTTCAAAAACTGACTAATCGGGCGTTCGACTCTCGCTGAACAGGCATTGCGGGAAACTGCGGGCCAGGCTTGCGGCGCTGACCACGAATTTCGAGAATTCCATTGAAAATCAGGAGTTGCTTGCGGCTTTGTAATTCGATTTATGTGTTATTTGTGACAATAGTAGATAGAAAGAAATATAGTTAATTGAGATAGTTACCGAAGTTACCCGCAATTTCCCGCAGTTTTCCCTTCCAAACCCGCATGGTCAGGGTTAATACCCTTTTCCACCGAACAGGTTTTTCTGTGTTGTGCTTCGATTCTTTCGGGGCGCTCCGGATGCGGTTGTCCGCTTCCGGTTGCGGAGAAGCTGTGTTCGCAAGGAATACGTTCAAGGGGCTGTCGTCAGCTCCGACGGGGATACGGTTGAGGGATTGGTCGAAGTGGCGGGAGCACTTCATAGCGGATATAACGGACAGGCCTTCTCGCCCTTGGGCGACAAGGGCCGTTTCGTTCTGCCGCCTGATTTCCGCAAGGCTGTAAAGGCATCGAGCGAAGGCCGCATCCTGTGCCTCGCCAAACATGACCGCTGGAATTGCCTCATCGGCTTTGGTCTTTCGCGCAAACCCGAGCTTGAATACGAACTCGACCGCGAAGAGGAAAAGGCACTGCGTTTGGGCCGCGATTATGACCGCGACCTCGCCGCCATGCAGAAATTCGGTTTCAGCGAAGTGTCGTTCGACGATAGCGGGCGATTCATCATGCCCGACCATCTCGCCACGCTCGCGCGGATTGAGGATGGCTTGTATTTCCACGGAGCCGGCAAGTTCTTCACGCTCTGGAATCCCGCAGAATTGGGCCGTGTCGAATCGGGCATGGAAGCGGCGCAGGTCACTTGCGAACGGCTGGTTGCCGATGCGGAAGCGAAGCGCAAATGACTGGTTCGGAAGCCGCTCATATCCCCGTCCTTCTCGACGAAGTGATCGAAGCGCTGGCCCCGCAGCCCGGCGATGTCATCGTTGACGCCACCTTTGGCGCCGGTGGATATAGCCGCCGCCTGCTCGATGCAGGCGCAACCGTGCATGCATTCGACCGCGATCCCGACGCAATTGCTGCGGCGCAAAGCTGGACCGAACTGTCCGAACAGCCGCCGCGCCTTGTCCTGCATCAGCGGCGCTTTTCCGAAATGGTTGCCGCGCTCGCGGAAGCTGGCATTGCGCAGGTTGACGGCGTGACGATGGATGTCGGTGTGTCGTCCATGCAGCTCGACCAGACGGAGCGCGGCTTTGCCTTTTCCACGAACGGCCCGCTCGACATGCGGATGAGCCAGGACGGGGAAAGCGCAGCAGACTTCCTCAACACTGCCGAAGCAGACACGATTGCAGATGTTATCTTCCAATATGGCGAAGAGCGCCAATCGCGCCGCGTTGCACGCGCCATTGTTGCTGCGCGCCCACTCGAGACAACCGGGGATCTAGCCCGCGTTGTTCGCAAGGCGCTTGGCTATCATCCTGGCGCTCCAAAAGACCCGGCAACCCGCACATTCCAGGCTGTTCGCATGCATGTGAATGCCGAGCTTGATGAACTTGATGCCGGGCTAGAGGCGGCTGAAGAGCTGCTTTGCCCTGAAGGTCGTCTTGCTGTCGTCAGCTTCCACAGTCTTGAAGATCGGATAGTAAAGCGCTTCTTGCGCGACGCATCGCGCAGCCGCGCTCCCGCTTCGCGCCACATGCCAGCAATGGGCGATGCAGAGCCGACTGTTTTCACCAAAGTGTCGAAAGCAGTCCGCGCTTCCGAAGCTGAAGTATTGCGCAATCCGCGTGCCCGTTCGGCAACGCTGCGCCATGCAATTCGCACCGAAGCGCCATCGCGGAGGGCGGCAGCATGATCGTCACCGGCTCACGTCTGCGCCAAATTGGCTGGGCTGCAGTCTTCATCGTATGCCTAGCAGCCTTCATGCTGCTCACGTTCCGCGTGAACGCAGTGAAGGCCGACGTGCAGCATGCGGAGCGCAATATCGTCCAGCTTGAGCGTACCAAGACATTGCTCGAAACCGAATTCCAGACCCGCGCCAACCAGCAGCAGCTTTCCGATTGGAACGACGTCGAATTCGGGTACCGCGCGCCCCAGGCCAACCAATATCTGGAAAACGAACGTCAGCTTGCCAGTCTGGGCGAGCCGCGCGGCATTGGTGCACCAGCGCCGATCCGCGTTGCGCACGAATCTGCACCTAAAGAATCCGCCTTCGTTGCGATGGTTTCGCCGCTCACCGGTGAGCCAGTTTCATCAGAAGAAAACGAGCCCAAAAAACGTCCCAGCGATCTGGGCGAGCGGCTGTCGCTAGTCGATATGCTTTCCAAGGTGCCTGATAGCCCATCGATCAAAGCCGAGAGCGGCCAATGACGGCAATGGCTGTCAGCACGGCAATTGCTACCGGCCGTGTTCAGTTGGTCGATGTGCGGCGCTCTTCCATCGCGATGGCGCGGTTGCGTGTGTTATGGGTGCTCGGCATTTTCACGGTTGTCGCCGTGATGGCATTGCTAAGGATTATCTACCTCGGTATTGGCGGGGATGCCGCTTCGATTACGAGCCTTGAAGAACAGCTACTGCCCCCGCGCGGCGAGATTACGGACCGCAACGGCGTGCCTTTGGCGCGCGCGTTTCCCGCTTATGCATTGTGGTATGATCCAAGCAACCTTGGCGACGGCGAACCGCTAGTTAAAGCGCCGCGCAAAGTGGCTGAAGAGCTCGTCGCGATCTTCCCTGATATGGATGTCGACCGGCTGACCGATAAGCTGGAATCTGGCAAGCGCGGTTATCTGCGCCGCCGCGTGCTGCCGGAAGATGCCAACCGCATTCAGGCGATTGGCGAGTTGGCACTCGAAGTTCCGCAGGAAACCGACCGGCATTACCCGCAAGGCCAGATGGCCGCGCATGTTCTCGGCTATGTGAATTCCAACGATCAGGGCAAAGTCGGCATGGAAGCCGTGCTGCAAGATCGCCTCACCGATCCCGCAACGCGCGGCACGCCGGTGGCGCTCAGCATCGATATGCGGGTGCAAGGTGCACTGGAGGATGAGCTGCGCCAAGGCATGCTTTCCACTAATGCTGTCGGCGCCGCTGGCATCGTGCTCGATGTCGATAGCGGCGAAGTGATGGCGCTGGCCTCGCTGCCCGAATTCGACCCCAATAAGATCGATCAGGCGGGGGTGGACAATATGTTCAACCGCGTGACCAATCAGGTCTATGAACTTGGTTCGACCTTCAAGCCTTTGACGGTTGCCGCTGCGATTGACGCAGGCACTGTGCGCGATTTCGCCAAGCCTTATCAAGCCAGCCGCCCGCTCGAATTGGGCGGCTTCAAAATCCGCGATAGCCACACCATCGCACCATATCTTAACGTACCGCAGACGCTGATCCACAGCTCCAATATCGTGACCGCGCAAATTGCTGACGAGCTGGGCCCCGTCCGCCTGCGTCAATATATGATCGACCTCGGCATGAACGAGCGGCCCTATATCGAACTGCCGGCCAAGGGTTTCCCGATCTGGCCGAAGGGCAAATGGCCGCGCCTGCGGAATATGACGGTCAGTTACGGCCACGGTATCGCCGTCACGCCGCTGCACTTGGCTAGCGCTTATGCGACAATGGTAAATGGTGGCATCTGGCGTCCGGCAACATTGCACAAGCTTGCGCCCGGAACCGCGCCCAAAGGTCGCCGGGTTTTCAAGGCGAGCACCAGCGCGCGGATGAACCAGTTACTGCGCATGATTGCAGTGTATGGCACTGGCAAAAACGCCGATGCCCCAGGCTTCCGTGTCGGCGGCAAGACGGGCAGCGCGGAAAAGCCCGGTAGCGGCGGTTACCGGCGGACAACGCTGGTTTCAACCTTCGCAGCAGCGTTTCCGATGGACCGCCCGCGTTATGTTATCATCGCCATGCTGGACGAACCTCAAGGTACCACCGCCAGCTCTTTCCAGCGCACCGCCGCATGGAATGCCGCACCGGTTGTCGGCCGTCTTGTCCCCCGTATTGGTCCGCTTCTGGGCGTAATGCCTGATGAAAGCCGCGATATCGACCTGACCGATCTAGAACCTCTGGTCGGGGGCAACCGCTGATGCGGCTCGACCGGCTTGCAGCTGAAGCCGGACTTGCGCTGGCCGGAGAAGAAAGTGCGCAAGTCACAGGTTTCGCTATCGACAATCGCAAAGTCGCACCGGGCACCGTGTTCGGCGCATTTCAAGGTTCTGCCGCGAATGGTGAGGACTTCATTCCCGCCGCCATCGAAGCCGGTGCCATTGCCGTCGTCGCCCGGCCTGAGGCCAAAGTCGAAGGCGCAATCCATATCTCCGATGCGTTGCCGCGACGCGCTTTTGCCGCGCTGGCCGCTCGTTTCTTTACCCCGGTGCCGGAGACTGTTGTTGCAGTCACCGGCACCAACGGAAAAACCTCCTGCGTCGAAATGACCCGTCAGCTTTGGCGAATGTCGGGCGAGCGGGCGGCGTCCATCGGAACGCTGGGTGTCACGACGCCTGATGAAAGCATTTCGACTGGCCTGACTACACCCGATATCGTAACCTTCTTGTCGAATATGAGCGGATTGGCGCGCGAGGGCGTGACCCATGTTGCCTATGAGGCTTCAAGCCACGGCCTGTCTCAATATCGCAATGAAGGGCTTTCCGTCGCGGCAGGCGCATTCACCAATTTCAGCCGCGATCACCTCGATTATCATGCCGATATGGAGGAATATTTCTCCGCCAAAATGCGGCTGTTTGACGAAGTTGTGGCCGATGGCGGCGCTGCGGTAATCTGGACCGGTGACGAATGGACTGATCGCACTGCGACGCGAGCTGCGAAGCGCGGCCTTAAGGTATTTACTGTGGGCGAGAGGGGCGAGGGCATTCGCCTGATCGAACGCACGCCGACGCAGCTTGGGCAAACGTTGAAAATTGAATTTGACGGGCAAGAGCGAACGATTAATCTGCCGCTGATCGGTGCCTATCAGGCTGCGAATGCGCTGGTCTCCGCCGGACTGGCTTTGACAACCGGCGGTTCGCCCTCCGCAATATTCGATGCGGTCGGGCGTCTCTCGCCGGTTCGCGGAAGGCTCGAGCGCGCAGCCATCACCCGGTCCGGCGCGCCAGTTTATATCGACTATGCTCACACGCCTGATGCCATTGAAGCCGCGATTGCTGCACTGCGCCCGCATGTCATCGGTCGCCTAATCGTTGTATTTGGTGCTGGCGGTGACCGCGATCAGGGAAAGCGTTCCGAAATGGGCAAGGTTGCAGCTGATAAGGCCGATTTGGTGATTGTAACCGACGACAATCCGCGCGGCGAAGAGCCTGCAACTATCCGAGCCGCTATTATGCAAGGTGCCACGGGTGCCCGCGAAGTAGGCGGTCGCCGAGAAGCAATCGCCGCTGCCGTCGCCGAGGCGGAGCGTGACGATATCGTGCTGATTGCCGGCAAGGGCCATGAACAAGGGCAAATTGTGGGCACTGGCGATGCCATGCGTGTGCTGCCTTTCGACGATGTTACCGTGGCGCGTGAATGCGCTGCACCAATGAATGAGGAAACCTGATGGCTTCACATCCCGCATTGCTGCAATGGCCTCGCCAACGCCGCGACCAGCTCGCCCGTGCGCTGTGGGATTCTGCTGCTTTGGCCAAGGCGACAGGTGGCCGCGCGAGCGGCGACTTTCAGGCCTCAGGCGTCGAAATTGACAGCCGCGATGTGCGCCCCGGGGATCTGTTCTTTGCACTCAAGGGCGAAGCAATGGACGGCCACAAGTTTCTGGACAAAGCCTTCGCCGGAGGCGCGGCAGCAGCCGTAGTAGATCGCCCGATCCCGCAGCCGCATATCCTGGTCGAAGATACATTTGTTGCACTTCAGGCGCTCGCTGCCGCCTCACGAGACCGCTGCGATGCAGTTCGCATTGGAGTGACCGGTTCGGTTGGCAAAACCGGGGTAAAGGAAGCTTTGTTCACAGCGCTCGATCGCGGCAGCAACGGCGCAGCGCATCGTTCGGTGAAGAGCTACAACAACCATGTCGGCGTGCCGCTCAGCCTGTCGCGCATGGCCTCGCGCAGCAAGTTCGGTGTGTTCGAAATGGGCATGAACCACGCTGGCGAAATCGCCGATCTGACAACACAAGTTCGCCCGAATGTCGCGGTAATCGTAACGATTGCTCCGGCGCACATCGAGAACCTTGGAAGCGAAGAAGCGATTGCTGATGCAAAGGCCGAGATATTTGGCGGCTTGGAAGAAGGCGGCACTGCTGTGATCCCTGCCGATAGCCCGCATTTTGAGCGTTTGCGTGATGCGGCAATTGCATCGGGCGCAAAGGTTGTAGCTTTCGGCCGTTCCGAAGGCGCCCATGTCCGCCTGCTCGATGCGATCCCGTCGGCCAATGGCGGCTCGCTCGTCACGGCAGACCTGGGCACTCACCGTCTCTGCTATTCGGTCGCCGAACCGGGCGAACATTGGATCGCCAATTCGCTCGCAGTAATCGCCGCCGTCCGTGCCGCTGGCGGGGACTTGGGTGCGGCAGGGCTATCGCTTGCCGAAATGGGCGGTCTGAAAGGCCGCGGCGCACGTCACAAGATTGCGGCGATTTCCGGCAATGCGCTGATGATCGACGAAAGCTATAACGCCAACCCTGCTTCGATGCGCGCAACTCTGCAGCAACTGGGCCAAACGCCCGCCACCCGTCGCCTGGCAGTGCTCGGTTCGATGAAGGAATTGGGCGACTTCGCTGACGGATTCCACGTGCAACTCATAGAGCCGCTAGCGGCTGCAAGCGTCGACTATGTGGTTCTGGTGGGCGACGAGATGCGCGCACTAGGCAAAGAACTGACGCAGGAGCTGGGGAAAGGCGCGGATAGCGTGCTTGGCAATCTCCCGGCCTTCGCCCATTGCAACTCTCCTGGCGAAGCAATTTCGGCGCTTGAAGAGTATGGCATCACAGCCGGTGACGCGATTCTCGTAAAAGGTTCGAATTCCGTGGGTCTCGGCAGGCTGGTTGAACACTTTGTCGCCAGGCAATCAAACGGCCGGGACGCCTAAATGCTCTATCTGATCGCGCAATGGCTTGAATTTGAAGGGCTCGCAAACCTCGTCCGCTATCAGACGTTCCGCACAGGCGCGACCTTGATGACGGCGCTCGTCATCGGGTTGGTAATCGGCCCGCGCTTCATCGAAATGCTTCGCGTGCGGCAGGGCAAAGGTCAGCCGATCCGCGAGGACGGCCCGCAAAGCCATCTGGCAAAGCGCGGCACGCCGACGATGGGCGGCTTGATGATCCTGATCTCCCTGACACTGGCGTCGCTGCTCTGGATGGATTTGACGAACCCGTTTTACTGGGCATGCCTCGCCGTAACCATGGGCTTCGGTTTCATTGGGTTCCTCGATGATTACGACAAGGTTTCTAAGGGCAGCCACAAGGGTGTGTCGGGCAAAGTCCGGCTTTTGCTGGAATTCGCCGTTGCCGGTGTCGCATCCTATTTGATCGTCAGCCAGATCAACACCAACGTCTACATTCCGTTCACTACCGGACTCTCGATCCCGCTCGGCCCGTTTTATTATGTCTTTGCGGCCACTGTGATCGTCGGCTTCGGAAATGCCGTAAATCTGACCGACGGATTGGACGGTCTTGCGACCATGCCTGTGATTATCGCCGCCGGTACATTTGCGCTGATTGCCTATCTGGTAGGCCGGGTGGATTATTCCGAATATCTCGGCATTCCATATGTTCCGGGCGCTGGCGAGCTGGCAATTTTCTGCGCCGCAATCATGGGTGGCGGCCTCGCATTCCTTTGGTTCAACGCACCGCCAGCGGCCGTCTTCATGGGTGATACTGGCAGTTTGGCACTGGGCGGCGCGCTCGGCGCAGTTGCGGTGGCCACGCATCACGAGATCGTCTTGCTGATCGTCGGCGGCTTGTTTGTCGTCGAAACGGCCAGCGTGATAATTCAGGTATTCTGGTTCAAGCGAACGGGCAAGCGAGTGTTCCGTATGGCGCCGATCCACCACCATTTCGAGCAGAAGGGCTGGGCGGAATCGACTGTCGTCATCCGCTTCTGGATTGTTTCCATCATTTTGGCGCTGGCCGGGCTGGCCACGCTGAAGCTGCGGTGATCGTCTCGCCCATCTTTTCCCGCAAACGCTATGCCGTGTTGGGCCTCGCCCGTTCCGGCTTGACTGCGGTTGCGACCTTGCTCGCCAGCGGCGCTGAAGTGACCGCCTGGGACCGCGAGCCGCAAGCACGCGAAGCACTGGACCGGCGCGTAACAATTGCCGATCCGCTGTCCACCGATCTGACAGGATATGACGGCATTGTGGTATCGCCCGGCGTGCCGCTCAACACACACCCCATCACTGAAGTCGCGGCCAAATATGGCGTTCCGATCATCGGCGATATCGAGTTGTTCGCGCATGCCCGCTCGGCATTGCCGCCGCATCAGGTCGTCGGAATTACTGGTACCAATGGCAAGTCGACGACGGCTGCGCTGGTCCATCATGTGATCGAACAGGCCGGCATTCCGACAAAGATGGCGGGTAACATTGGCGCGCCGATCTTGGGCGAAGAACCGCTTCCCGAAGGCGGGGTCTATGTTCTCGAACTGTCGAGCTATCAGATCGATCTGACACGCTCGCTGGCATGCGAAGTCGCTTTACTGCTCAATATCACGCCCGACCATCTCGACCGTTATGAAGGGTTCGAGGGTTATGCTTTTTCGAAGGGCCGCCTGTTTACCATGCAGGGCAGCGGCCAAGTCGCCTTTTTTGGCTGTGAAGACGAGGCAACCAATGCAATTAAGGCCGCTGCCGCTCAGCGCCGCCCTGATGATCGCGTGGAATGTATAGACACTGCCGCGATTGCCGAGTTGCAACCGAATTGGCCTTCGCTTCAGGGGCCGCATAATCTCCAGAACGCAGCAGCGGCGGTTGGTATTGCCGAGGCGCTGGGAATTCCCCGCCCGGTTTGGGAGGCTGCCATGGCGACCTTCCGGGGACTACCCCACCGGATGGAGCGGGTCGCTGAAATGAACGGCGTCCTGTTTGTGAATGACAGCAAGGCGACAAACCCTGCATCAGTGGCTCCGGCACTAGCGGCGTTTGCGGGCGAGGGGCGTCCGCGTATCCATTGGATTTTGGGCGGCGTGCCCAAGGGCGACGATCTGGGTGAATGTGAAGAGCATTTTGATGCCGTCACGTCGGCCTACACAATCGGCGAAGCGGGGCCGAGGTTCGCGGCGCTGCTCGCACCAATCATGCATGTCGAGCCTTGCGAGATGATGGGCGAGGCAGTGCGCCGCGCCATCGAAGCGGCCAAGCCGGGTGATGTGATCCTGCTTTCGCCCGCCTGCGCCAGCTTCGATCAGTTCCGTGACTATGAAAAACGCGGCGACCACTTCCGCGAGATGGTTGCGGCGATGACCGGCACATCAACCGCGCCGGGGACCCATCGCATCCACGGATCGTCAGCAGCATGAACGGAGCGCAGCCTTACGTTCCGCGCACCGCGCGAAAGGCTGAGACGGAGGAACGCTTCCGGCCTAGCCATAAGGCGCAGTTGCGCGTGTGGTGGCGCGAGATTGACCGTGTGCTGTTTGCACTAATTGGCGGGCTGATCGCCATTGGTATCGCTGCCGTTGCAGCTGCCTCTCCGGCGAGTGCCGACCGGCTTTCAACCAGCGACGTCACGCTGCCGCCGCTGTATTTCTATTGGGCACATCTGCGCTGGTTGGTTGTGGGCCTCACGGTCATGATCGCGGCTTCGTTTTTAAGCCGCGACAACGCTCGCCGCCTTGCGATCCTATTGGGCGCAGGCATGATCGTTGCGCTTCTTTTGGTGCCGCTCATCGGTGTCGAAATCAATGGTGCGCGCCGCTGGCTACGGTTTGGGATGCAGTTTCAACCATCTGAATTTCTCAAGCCCGCCTTTGCCATCAGCCTTGCCTGGATTTTGAGTTGGCGTTTGCGCGATCCTAATCTTCCGGTGCTGGGCATCGTCACCGGCGTAATGGCGCTGGTTGCTGCCTTACTGATGCTGCAGCCCAACCTTGGCGACACCATTCTATTTGCCGGGGTTTGGTTTGTGCTGATCCTGCTATGCGGCATACCCGTCCAGCGCATCGGGATGCTCGCAGTTGCGGGCATAGCCCTGCTAACCGCGACCTATTTGCTGTATGACAATGCCCGCCACCGTATCGACAGCTTCTTTGCAGGCGGAACGGCTTATGATCAGGTCGATCTGGCCGAAAAGACGTTGCTATCAGGCGGCTGGTTCGGGACTGGTTTCTGGCTGGGCGTCAAAAAGATGAAACTGCCAGAAGCGCATACGGACTACATTTTCTCCGTCATCGGCGAAGAGTTCGGTCTGATAATCTGCGCGCTCGTCGTGATGCTGTATCTCGCGATCATTGCACGCGTATTGGTGCGCTTGGTGAATGAGGATGATCTGTTCGCCACCTTGGCTGCGGCAGGTCTTGTCACGCAAATTACGGGACAGGCATTCATCAACATTCTGGTGAACCTGCAGCTCTTCCCGTCTAAGGGTATGACCCTGCCGCTTGTTAGCTACGGCGGGTCGTCGACAATCGCTGTATGCCTTGCAGCGGGGCTATTGCTCGCTATCACACGACGCAACCCATTCCTGACGCGCGAAAGCGATGGCTTAGCCGCGCTAATCGCGAAACGGTCCGGGGTCGCCAAAAGGAGATTGCGCGCATGACTGCGGCCTCGAAACATTTCGTCCTCGCCGCTGGCGGGACCGGTGGTCATTTATTGCCAGCATTCGCTTTGGCGGCGGAGCTGCATGAGCGCGGCCATCATGTGGCGCTGATTACAGATGAGCGCGGCGCGGCCATTCCCGGCAAGCCTGATTTTCTGCCAGCGCATGTGTTGCCTTCCGGACGCTTTGGGAAGAACCCGCTCAAGTGGTTTGGCGGCATCAAGGCTGTGCTGGCGGGCCGCAAAATGGCTTTGCGCCTGTTTGAAAGTTTTGAGCCCACCGCTGTTGTCGGGTTCGGCGGCTATCCTTCGCTGCCAACGCTGCTGGCCTCGACTTCCGCTGCTATTCCCAGCGTTGTGCATGAACAAAACGCGGTGCTGGGCCGGGTCAACCGGCTGCTGGCTGGCCGCGTTCAGGCAATTGCGACTGCCTATCCCGAAATTAAGCGGCTGAAGGATAGGCATCGCAGCAAGGTCGAACTGGTCGGTAATCCCGTCCGCCCAGAAGTTCTGACGTTGCGCGATGAGCCATTCCCGCCGTTCAGCGAAGACGGATTGCTGCGGGTATTGATTACCGGCGGTAGCCAAGGCGCCAGCGTGTTATCCGAAGTGGTGCCAGACGGCCTCTCGATGTTGCCACCGGCCTTGCGCGCTCGCCTGCAAGTTACGCAGCAATGCCGCGCGGAAGATTTGAATGCAGTGCGAGAGCGTTACGTGGCGCATGACATTCCGGCTGAACTTGGCACTTACTTTGAAAATATGGCGGCGCGGCTGGCTGACGCGCATCTCTTCATTGGCCGCGCCGGAGCTTCGACCATCGCCGAACTGACCGCTGTGGGCCGCCCTGCGATATTGGTCCCCCTGCCAATTGCGACCGATGATCACCAAGCCGCGAACACGGGCGAAATGGTCAAGGCTGGCGGCGCTCGCGCAATCCGGCAGGATAAGTTTCAGGCGAAAGAACTCGCCAAGCAAATTCAGGCAATGGCACAGCATCCGAATACGCTCGCGACCGCAGCCCATGCCGCATGGAATTGCGGCAGGCCGAAGGCCGCGAAAGACCTTGCCGATCTGGTCGAAAACTTCGGCGGCGGCGAGCTGATGGACGTTATTCGCGTGGGCGAAAACAATGCACGCGGCGCATCACAAAGCGCGCCTGTTCCAACCGGCGCTACTCGGGACAAAAAATCGTGAAAGGTGTCGGCACAGACATTGGTACGATTCACTTCGTCGGGATCGGCGGGATCGGCATGTCCGGGATCGCAGAAGTGATGCACAATCTCGGCTATAGCGTGCAGGGCAGCGATTTGGCCGAGGGGCCATCGGTCGAGCGCCTTCGTTCGCGCGGGATAGACGTTAAGATCGGACACAGTGTCGAAAACCTTGGTGATGCGGCTGTCTGTGTAACATCGACCGCCGTCCGCCGGACAAATCCCGAAGTAGCGATGGCATTGGAAAAGCGCGTGCCGGTAGTCCGCCGTGCCGAAATGCTGGCGGAGCTGATGCGCCTCAAACGCACCGTCGCGGTTGCCGGAACGCACGGCAAAACCACGACTACGAGCATGATCGCTGCTGTTCTAGACGCGGGCGGTATTGATCCGACAGTCATCAATGGCGGTATCATCAATCGCTACGGTTCAAACGCTCGCATCGGTGATGGCGATTGGATGGTTGTCGAGGCGGATGAGAGCGACGGCAGTTTCCTGCGGCTTGATGGCGAGATTGCAGTCGTCACCAATATCGATCCCGAGCACCTCGACCATTATGGCGACTTCGAAACGGTCAAGCGTGCATTTGTCGAATTTATCGAAAACGTCCCGTTTTATGGTGCTGCAATTCTGTGCATCGATCATCCTGAAGTGCAGGGCCTGATTTCGAAAATCCGTGACCGCAAAGTCATCACCTATGGCTTTTCGGCGCAGGCCGATGTTCGCGGTGAAAATGTCCGCCCCAACGCGGGCGGCAATTTGTTCGACATCGTCGTGCGTGACCGCGACGGTAGCCTGACTAAGATTAAGGACGTCTCGCTGCCTATGCCGGGGCGCCATAATGTCCAAAACGCGATTGCCGCAATTGCAGTTGCGCTTGAAATGGGCTGCGACACGAAGACCATCTGCAACGGCTTCGAACATTTCGACGGAGTGAAACGCCGCTTTACGCGCGTTGGCGAAGTCGCCGGTGCAACGATCATCGACGATTATGCACACCACCCGGTTGAAATACAGGCGGTCCTATCCGCCGCTCGCGAGGCTGCCACGAACCGTGTCATTGCAGTCATGCAGCCGCACCGCTTCACGCGGCTGCGCGACTTAATGGATGATTTCCAGGCAGCCTTCAATGATGCGGATATAGTCCATGTGATGCCCGTCTATGTGGCCGGTGAAGACCCTATTGAAGGCGTCGATGCGGCGGCATTAGTCGAAGGACTGAAGGCGCGCGGGCACCGTTCTGCAACTGCCGTTGGCGATGCTATTGAACTGGCAAAAATTCTCGCGGGTGAAGTACAGGAAGGCGACATGGTCGTGTGCCTTGGCGCAGGCGATATTACCAGAATTGCGGCCGGTCTGTCGGAAGCAGTGGGTGCGGAGATCGGGAAGGCATGAATCACTTTCAGCCCGACGATTGGCCGATGAATGATGACGGCATGGCACCTTCGTCCGACTTGGACCAATGCGGTTCGAAGCCGCTCGACGTGGTTGGCATTCGCGGCAAGCTCACCGCCAATGCTCCATTGGCCAAGCTCGTCTGGTTTAAATCGGGCGGCAATGCCGACTGGCTGTTTGAGCCCGCTGATCTCGATGACCTTACGTATTTTCTCGAGCAGATAAATGGCCGACTGCCGGTAATGGGGCTTGGTCTAGGGTCCAACCTGATCATTCGTGATGGCGGAGTGCCCGGAGTTGTAATCCGGCTGGGCAAACCGTTTGCTACTGCCAAGAACATCGGCGAAAATGTGATGCAATGCGGCGGTGGCGCGAGCGGCATTCTGGTGTCATCAGCTGCGCGGGATGCTGGCATTGCGGGCCTCGAGTTTTTGCGCGGCATTCCCGGGACCGCCGGCGGATTTGTCCGCATGAATGGCGGGGCTTATGGCCGCGAAGTTTCGGATATTCTGGTCGATTGCAATGCAGTGATGCCGAACGGGAATTGCATCAGTCTAACGGCGCGCGATCTCGACTATTCTTACCGCCATTCGGCATTGCTTGACGGTGCGATTGTCGTATCCGCGCGCTTCAAGGGCGAACCGGGTAATCCGGCTGCAATCGGTGCCGAAATGGACCGTATCGCTGAGGCCCGCGAAAAATCGCAGCCACTACGAACAAAGACCGGAGGTTCGACTTTTAAGAACCCCGAGAGCGGCAAAGCTTGGCAATTGGTCGACGCAGCAGGATGCCGTGGGATGAAACTAGGCGGTGCACAAGTAAGCGAGAAACACACCAATTTCCTGATCAACACAGGCGAAGCGACCAGCGCCGATATCGAGGCACTGGGCGAAGAAGTCCGCCGCCGTGTCATGAACAGCGAAGGCGTTGATCTCGAATGGGAAATCAAGCGGGTAGGGCGACCCTGAAATGACAAAGACTGAACTTCCCAAACTCAAAATCGTTGTCCTGATGGGCGGCTGGGCGAATGAGCGCTCTGTGTCGCTGATGAGCGGCAATGGCGTGGCTGACGCACTCGAATCGCGCGGCCATGATGTCACGCGGATCGATATGGACCGGCAAGTTGCTGCGCGCATTGCCGAGGCTGCGCCTGATGTCGTCTTCAACGCGCTGCACGGTGTTCCGGGCGAAGATGGCACGGTGCAAGGCATGCTCGACTTGATGGGCATTCCCTATACGCATTCGGGCCTTGCGACGTCTGTGATTGCTATCGACAAGGCATTGACCAAGCAGGCGCTTGTCCCGGCGGGCATTCCCATGCCGGGCGGCCGGATCGTGGAAAGCGCGAGCCTGCATGAGCGTGACCCCTTGCCGCGCCCCTATGTGGTGAAACCCGTTAATGAAGGTTCGAGTGTTGGCGTTGCCATCGTGACGGACGAGAGCAATTACGGCAATCCGATCCGGAGCGATGCTGCCGGGCCTTGGCAGGACTTTGATCAATTGCTCGCCGAGCCGTTTATTCGCGGGTTGGAGCTGACGACTGCCGTTATCGGCGACCGGGCGCTGGCTGTGACAGAGCTTAAGCCAAAGTCCGGCTTCTATGATTTCGACGCCAAATATACCGAAGGGATGACAGACCATATCTGTCCTGCCGATATTCCTGACAACATCCGTCAACTGTGCCTTGATTATGCGTTGAAAGCGCACCGCGTGCTCGGCTGTAAAGGCACGAGCCGGACGGATTACCGTTGGGATGATACTCAAGGCGAGGCCGGGCTGTTCGTGTTGGAAACCAACACGCAGCCGGGCATGACGCCGCTCAGTCTGGTGCCGGAACAGGCGAAATATTGCGGCATGGGTTATGGCGATCTGGTGGAAGCCATCATCGCCGACGCGCTGAAAGATCACGCTGATAAGGCTGCCGGGGGGCAAGACGCATGAGCACAACCATCAAACGCAAGAGCAAGGGCGTGCGCCGCTCAGCCGCGGCGAGCGGGCGAGCCAACACTGCCCGTAAAGCGCGCGCGAGAACCGGTTCGGCGCTCGACAGCGTTATGGCGATCTTGCCGTTCACCGAAGAGCATCTGCACCGCATTTTCCTTGCAGTGATCCTAGGCGGGTCCGTGGCGCTTGCTTGGTTCGTTGCTAGTCTCGCTGGCGTTCCAGCGATCGCAGAACGCCAGATTGCAGGCCTTGCATCCGACGCAGGCTTCGAAGTGCGCGGCGTGCAAATTCGCGGCGTCGAGCGTATGAATGAGCTTAAAGTCTATGAGCGCGTGCTGGGTCAGCAGGACCGCGCGATGCCCTTGGTCGATCTGAGCGCTGTACGCGAAGAGCTGCTGGAACTCAGCTGGGTGAAGGATGCGCGCGTTTCGCGGCAGCTTCCGCATACATTGGTGGTCGATATCGTGGAGCGCGTGCCGCATGCTGTGCTCAAAAAGCCCAAGCGGTTGGTGTTGATTGACGCTGAAGGCATAGAGCTTGAACCGATCTCGACAGAAAATGCGAAGGGCCGCCTTCTAGTGTCTGGCCCGGGCGCGCAAAGTCAGGTCGCTGCACTCGTCAAACTGCTTGATTCCGCACCCGCACTTAAGCCGCAAGTTACGCAGGCCGAATGGGTCGGCAATCGCCGCTGGAACCTGACATTTGTTACTGACCAGGTGCTGGCTTTGCCGCAGGGAGAAACCACCTCCTCCACCGCGCTAGTATCTTTCGCCCGTCTCGACGGTGTGAATCGTTTGCTGGGCGGAAAGGTCGCGACATTCGATATGCGCGCGCCCGAGCGGATTTACATGCGTATTCCAGGCCGTTCGCAAGAAATGCTCGACGCGCAAGGAAGCTCCAACTGATGGGCACTCCGCGCATTTCCCGCGTCTTTGGCGCGATTAACATCGGCTCGTTTCGCATTTCGGCCATGATCACCGGTATTTCCGAAACCGGCGAGATGGTTGTGCTGGGATCGGGGCACCGCGCCGCGCAAGGCATTCACCGCGGCTACGTCACCGATATGGCCGCAGCGACCTATGCCATCCGCGACGCGATAGAGCGCGCGGAGAAGATTGCTGGCACCAGCGTGTCGAGCGTTTGGATAGGCGCATCAGGGGCGGGGCTGGCTAGCGACGTTGCCAAGGTCGACATCGATATTGGCGGCCGCCGGATTGAAGAACATGATATCGAAGATTTGCTCGTCAGCGCGCGCGATACGATCCAGCCTGACGGACGGATTGTGCTGCACGCCCAACCTGCGCATTATACGCTCGACGGCGCACATGGAGTGGCGAATCCCAAAGGGCTCCATGCCGAACGCCTCGGCGTGCATATTCACGTAATGATGGCAGATGGCGCTCCGCTTAGGAATCTAACGGAAGCTGTCGAAAGCGCGCATCTTGAGGTTGAAGCTGTCGTCGCGTCTCCGATTGCTGCTGGTTACGCATGCCTTAGCCCCGAAGAGCGTGAACTCGGCGTGGCGATGATCGAATTCGGCGCGGAGGTGACCAATGTCAGCTTGTACGCTGGCGGCATGCTGCTGGGCCTTACATCCATCCCCATGGGGTCGGCAGATATGACCGATGCGATTGCTTCAGCATTTGGCATTCGCCGCTTTCAGGCAGAGCGTCTCAAATGCGTTGCAGGCAGCGCCATCGCCAGCCCGGCCGATCACCGCGAGATGATTCCGGTCAATGGGCCGGGAGAGGAAGGTCCCGGCAATGACGGAGGTGAGCTGGCGCGTCATGCTGACGAGAAGAACCGCATTCCGCGCGCTGAGCTGGTTTCGGTTATCACGACTCAGCTTGGCAATTTGACCGACGAGGTGAATAAGGCACTGAAAGACATGGGCTTTGCTGGCAATACCGGTCAGCAGGTCGTATTGACTGGCGGCGGAGCAGAACTCGCGGGTCTGGCCGATTTCGTCCAAGGTGCGCTGGGCCGCCCTGTCCGCATTGGCAAGCCGCCCATAATGCGCGGACTGCCCGAAGCGCATGCAACGCCCGGCTTCGCCACGCTTGCTGGCCTATGCCTTTATGCGGCTGAAGACCCGGTCGATATTCGCTCTATCGCGTCCGACAAACAGAGCACAACCAGCTATTCAGGGTTCGGAATGGTCAATCGTTTGGTCCAAGCGGCCAAGGAATACTTCTAAAATGATCGCTGTTCTCACCGGCAATTCAAGCAATGGCGCTGTGGATAAGGGCGAATACGCTTTGCACCAGCGAATCGCTTTGTGCCAAAGTGGGCCAAATAATTTAATGACGCGTCACGCGCCCCGGAAAGGGAATTACTAATGAGCATCAATATCGGCCCACCCGCCTCTGAAGAACTTCGCCCAAAAATCATGGTTATTGGCGTCGGTGGCGCTGGCGGCAATGCGATTGCGAACATGATCGCCGCCGAGATCGAGGGTGTCGAGTTTATCGTCGCTAATACCGATGCTCAGGCGCTCAACATTTCCAACGTGTCCGAACGTATCCAGCTTGGCCCTGATATTACCGGCGGCCTCGGTGCCGGCGCTCGCCCTGAAGTGGGCAAGGCTGCTGCGGAAGAAACTGTCGCGGAAATCGAAGCAGCGCTTGAGGGTGTAAATATGTGCTTCATCGCTGCGGGTATGGGCGGCGGTACCGGAACCGGAGCTGCACCGGTTATTGCCGAAGCTGCGCGCCGCAAGGGTGTGCTGACAGTTGGCGTCGTGACCAAACCGTTCCTGTTCGAAGGTACTCGCCGGATGCGCGCTGCCGAAGCGGGCATCGAGGAGCTGCAGGAACACGTCGATACGCTGATCGTCATCCCTAACCAGAACCTGTTCTTGGTCGCCAAGGCTGACACCACGTTCAAGCAGGCGTTCGAGCTGGCTGACGAAGTTCTGCAACAAGGTGTTCGTTCAATCACCGATCTGATGGTCATGCCAGGCCTCATCAATCTCGATTTCGCCGATGTGCGCTCCGTAATGAGCGAAATGGGCAAGGCCATGATGGGCACGGGCGAAGGCGAGGGCGAAAACCGCGCTCTCGAAGCTGCCGAGCGCGCCATCGCCAATCCATTGCTTGACGGTGTCTCGATGCAAGGCGCCAAAGGCGTTATCATTTCGATCATCGGCGGCGAAGACATGAAGCTGCTCGAAGTTGACGAAGCTGCGAACCACATCCGCGAGCTGGTCGACGAAGATGCCAACATCATTTGGGGCTCGGCGTTCAATCCCAGCCTCGAAGGCCGAATTCGCGTATCGGTAGTCGCAACCGGGATCGACGGCAGCGGTGATGCGGTTCAGCCGGGCGGTAGCCAAGCATTCTCGCTCAGTGGAAATCGTGCGCCCAAGCGTCCGGTTCTGGAACTGCCGGAGGAAGATGCGGCAGATGACGAAGATGATACCTTCGAACTGACCGAACCTACCTCGGTTCTGGCAGAACCGGAGCCTTATGAGCCGGAAGCAGAAGAGACCGGCCTTGCCGAACCTGTTGCTGACGAAGGGCAAGGACAGCTTGACGGCGGATTTAACGACGATGAAGTTGAAGCTGAATTGGGCGAAACTGCTGATGAAGAACAAGAAGAAGCGCCTCTCGATCTTGGCGAAGTCGCTGATGAGGAAAGCGAAGACGGCAGCGACGAATTACTGCTGAACGCTGACAAGCTTTCCGAAGCTGACGAGCCGGCCGAGCCAAATCTAGGTGGTCGCCGACGCGGCCTGGTCGCCAAGGGCGAAGCAACAGGCGGCGGTGTCGACGATGCTGATGTCGCGGGAGCAGCAACTGCAGCTCCGGCGGCGCCTGCACCGGGTGCAGCAGGCGGAGCCGGGAGCACGCTGTTTGAACGCATGGCCAACTTGTCGCGCGGCTCCTCCAGCGATGATGAAGACGAAGATGGCGACGACGATAAGGATGGCTCCGCATTGAGCATTCCGCGTTTCCTTGGACGTCAGAATAATCAGTAAGCGTTCGTAGACCGTTCAGGCGGGATACGGCAAATTATGGAAATGTCAGTTCCGATGCCAAATGGCGAGCCCGGCAAGGAGTCCGGCGCACTCGCGCACAGTTCGTCTAATATGTCCCACAAGGCTAGTGGTCGGCGCTGGGCTGTGATTGTGGTTGCCTGTCTTTTTACCGTGCCGAAATTCGCAGCGGCACAGACATCTACTGAGGTTGTGCAACCCTTGCCGCCCGCTGGCGTAGACGAACTTAACAGCGCTTTGGGGCGCCTGGCCCGTAATTCCCGTGATGTAAGCGCGTTGATCGACGCGGGGAATGCTGCTCTGCAGCTGGATGATACTGATGCGGCAATCGGTTTCTTTGGCCGGGCAGACGAGCTGTCCCCGGGTAATCCGCGCGTGAAAATGGGGCTGGCCAGCGCCTATGTCCGCCGCGAAAGCCCGATGCAGGCCTTGCGCCTTTTTGACGAGGCCGAGCGTGCTGGAGTGTCCTCTGGAGCACTGGCCGGTGACCGCGGGCTGGCTTACGACCTCGTCGGGGATTCGGCGCGTGCCCAGACGTTCTATTATCAGGCGCTTACGCTGCGCCGTGACGATGAAGTTACCCGGCGTCTTGCGCTCAGTCAGGCTATTGCTGGTGACCGCCAAAGTTTCGAAGCGACCTTGCTTCCTTTGCTTAAGCAGCAGGATATGGGTGCCTTCCGCATCCGCAGCTTCGGCCTCGCGATTCTGGGGGAAGACAAGGAGGCGATCAAGATTGCCGAGGCAGTGATGCCGCGCAACCTATCGCGGCGGATAAAGCCTTACTTGCGCTATATGGACCAGCTTACCCCTTCCCAGCAGGCTGCGGCCGCCCATTTCGGTAATTTCCCGCAAACTGCGCAGATTGGCCAAGACGATCCCCGGATCGCCAGCTATTCGCCATCATCACGCACCGGTCGGACCGCCAGCGCCGCGGATAACAGTCTTACGCCGCAAGGTGAGCCTCTTGGCCCCAGTGTCAGCCAATCTGAGGGTCCCAAAGTTGTAACAGGGCGTTCGGAGATCAAGGTTACGACTTTGCCGCAAGTGGCGGTTGCTGAGCTCCCGCCTGTAAATCAGCCTGTCGTTCAAAATGTGGCCGTAAATCGGCCCGCTCAAGTGGCGGCAGCGGCCGAAAGCGCGTTGGAAACGGCTTTACAATTGCAACAGGCGGCGCGCCCATCGCTTGCGGTGGGGCGGACGGAGACGAATGATGCTCCGCAACTGCCAGGCCTCGGTTCCGAATTTGCCCCAAAACCAGTCGTAGTCGATAGCATCCGCCAGCCTACTGAACCTGTCGTCCTTGTCCAGCAAGTGCGGAGCGCGCCGCCGGTTCAGACCACAAGCGCTGCTCCCGCTGTTAGCGAACCCGCCAGCGTTGCTGACGCCTTCGCCGATTTCAACTTGGCACCCAGTCCGGCTGCGGCGCCAACGGACGGCGTGGATATTACAGCGATCAAACCGCCTGTAGAAGTAGCAGAAAAAGCTGCGCCTGAGCCTGTCAAACCTACCGACCCGCGCCGGTTCTGGGTCCAAGTGGCTACCGGTAAAGATCGCAGCGCATTGCGTTTCGACTGGCGGCGTTTTTCCCGCAAGGCACCACAAACGCTTGGTAAACAAGCGGGCTATCTTGCGAGTTGGAACGAGACAAACAGGCTGATAACAGGCCCGTTCAAGTCGCTGCGCGAGGCGCGTGATTTTGTGACCGAGCTTGGCAAGGTCGACGTGGACTCCTTCACCTTCACCAGTGCCGATGGCGAGAAGGTCGAACCGCTTTCCTAGGTTCAATCTGGCCCTAACCCACAGTTTCTTTTGCACAGGGTTTGAACAAGCCAGTTGGGTTATGCCCCGCTGCATCGACGAACGACATTGCGCGCAGCACCCTTGCCGACGCATCCAGCAGCTGGATCGCAAAATGACAGGATATTCGCAATGAGGACGAGCCAGCAGCAGCTACACGCAGCCGACGATGCAGCGCCCGTCGATATGCTCGCCAATCTGTTCGAAGCGCGCGGTTGGCCGTGCGAATTCGTGTCTGACGATGAAATTTCAGGCGAAATTCAAGGCAGTTGGGCAACCTATCAGCTGCGCTGCATCTGGCGCGCCGAAGACCATGTGCTGCAATTGCTGTGTTTGCCTGACGTCCGCGTACCGGCAGCAAAGCGCGCGTCGATGGTGGAGCTGGTGGTCCTCGTCAACGAACAGCTTTGGCTTGGGCATTTCGATATCTGGTCAAATGGCGAAGTTCTGCTTTACCGGCACGGCTTGATGCTGGGGCAAGACGGCCTGCTTGGCCTCGATCAAGCGCAGTCCATCGTCGAACTGGCAATCGAGGAATGCGACCGCTTCTATCCCGCATTTCAATTTGTGATGTGGGGCGACAAGGCCCCGAAGGATGCGCTCGACAGCGCGCTGGTCGATGCCGCCGGAGAGGCGTAAGCTTACCGCATGAGGGACTTTGACAAAAAGCTGCTGATCGCCGGATGCGGCAATATGGGCGGCGCGATGCTGGATGGCTGGCTTGGTGGCGGGATGCCGCCTTCGCAAATTACCGTAATGGACCGCTCGCGCCCAGATAAGAGCGACGGAGTGCGGCTGATCCGTAGGCTGCCCAAGGGCGAGTGCTTCGATTTCATCCTGCTGGGCTTTAAACCGCATCAACTCGGCGAACTCGCGGCTGACATAATGCGCTGTACGAACGGCGACACTCTGCTCCTATCGATGCTGGCAGGCGTTGAGTGCGAAACTCTGGCGAAAGCATTTCCTGAGGTAGGAACGCGGGTAAGGGTCATGCCAAACCTTGCCGTCGCGCTTGGAAAATCCCCAATTGCACTCGCTGCAACCGATCACCTGACGCCAGCGCTCAAAGCAGAGATCGACTACCTGATGGCACCGCTAGGGACGGGCGAGTGGATTGGCGAGGACAAATTTGACCTCGTAACCGCGCTCGCTGGATCGGGGCCAGCCTTTGTCTACCGCTTCATCGATGCCTTTGCCGCAGGGGCCGCTGAACTGGGCCTCCCCCGCGAGCAAGCGGACCGTTTGGCATTGGCGATGGTGGAGGGGGCGGCCTCGCTTGCTGCCCGTTCAGAGTACTCGCCGGCTGCACTCGCGGACCGCGTAGCCAGCCCCGGGGGCGTGACCCGAAAGGGGTTAGATATGATGGATGATGGACGCCGGATGGAGAAACTTGCAAGTGATATCCTGTGTGCGGCCCGCGACCGCAGCACGCAAATGGCTGAAGAGGCGCGTAAAAAGGGTTAACGTGCTGTTCGCCGAATTTGTCCGGTTTTGCTTGAAAAATTGCTGTTTAACCCCGATATTGATTTCACACCGGTCCGTTAGCGTGGCTGGCAACGTAAGTTAGGGAATATAATGGCTGATTGGAACGACCCACAGCGGGCCCGTCCAGGCTTCGGTTCGGCTCCGGGCCTCGACGGTCAGGTTGCAGATCGAACAACGTTCGACGCCGGCCTGCGCAAGCATATGCTGTCGATTTACAACTACATGGCGTCAGGCATCTTGCTGACCGGTGTAGTCGCACTGATGTTCGCACGTACGGGTGCGGCGGCAACTGTAATGATGGGCGGCGGTATCCTTAGCTGGATCATCATGCTGGCACCGCTTGGCTTCGTCTTTGCGATGAGCTTCGGCCAGAACAAATTCAGCACGGCGACGCTACAGCTTATGTTCTGGGCATTCGCGATTGCGATGGGCCTTTCGCTCTCATCGATTTTCCTCGTTTATACGGGCGCATCGATTGCGGCGACATTCTTTGCAACAGCGGGTGCGTTCGCTGGGCTTAGCCTGTTCGGCTACACGACCAAGAAAGACTTGTCAGGCATGGGCACCTTCCTGATTATGGGCGTGATTGGCCTTTTTATCGCCATGTTGCTGAACATGTGGCTGCAATCTGGCCCGCTTGATCTTGCTATCAGCGCTATCGGTGTTCTGATTTTCGCGGGCCTGACAGCCTACGATACGCAGCGTTTGAAGACGGAATATGTCGCGATCAGTCAGGCAATTGCACAGAACCCTGCGGTTGCTGAACAGTATCCACTGGGCAAACGCGTTATTCTTGGTGCGCTTAGCCTCTATCTCGACTTCATCAACATGTTCCTGTTCCTGCTCCGCTTTATGGGCAACCGCGAATGATCCGCTTCGGATAATCGCACACAGGAATCGTTCTACCGTGCCCGGGGCGCAATGCGCGCTCCGGGCATTTTCTTTGTCCGCCGGGCAAGGTAGGGTAATCGCTTAATCGCGAGGTAAGGTCGGGGTACACATAATGCTTCAGTCATGAGGAGGGCGCGCCGCAATGTTTCCGCTTAAAATTTCGAAAATCCGGTTTGTCGCAGTCGCCGGGTCGCTTGCTGCGCTGGCCGCATGCGCAACCCCGCCGCCTCCGCCGCCTCCGCCC
>JBBKVP010000051.1:0-15468 GCA_037968495.1 Pontixanthobacter sp.
AACGTGCACCGCACCAACTTCCTGCTCGGCCACCCATACGGCGAAGACTTCATCTATGACGAAATGATGCTCACCAGCGCAGGCGAGATGGGCGAGAAAGCCGCCAAAGCCATCGGCGATATGATGGCCAATCCCTTCGGCATGAAACCACCGAAGCCAGGCGAAGGCCCGACCAAGGAAGAACGCGAAAACGGCTTCTATGACGTTGTCTTTGTCGGCGAGACCGCGGACGGCGAGAAGCTCAATTACGGCGTGAAAGGCCGTTATGATCCGGGTTACGGCTCAACCAGCCGGATGATTGCAGAGACCGCAATCGCGCTTAATCACAGCGATGCTCCCGGCGGCATTGGCACGCCGGGTTCCTTCGTGGGTGAAGCGTTGGTCGACCGTCTCGAAGAAAATGCCGAGATCAGCTTCGCCGTCGAAGACTGATCCCGGCATTCCGATCGTTAGACAAATGTTGACTAGAAACTGGTTCGCAGACTGACGCGGAAGTTCCGACCGACGACAGGTACATAATCTTTGGTGAAACTGGTGTGACGGCGACCAGTTACATCAAAGATATTGTCTGCCTGCAGCAGCAACGTCACATTTGGCCGTTCCGTGAATGGCCGCCATGCAACCGACGCGTTGACCAAGGTGAAGCCGCCTGTAGCCGTTTCAAATGGCGCTATGTCGTTCTGGCTGTCGAACCACTGGACCTCTCCGCGAATGTCCAATGGGCCTGTCTGTGCTTCCAATGCTCCGAGGAAATTGAGCGCCGGAATGCGCGGTAAAGGCGTGCCGTCTTTGAGTTCAGCTTTGATGTAGTCCCCGCGCAGATCAGCGACCAGTTTTACCGGTCCTTCACTGATCAAAGGGAAACTAATTTCACCTTCGATCCCTGAGTAGGTCACTTCATTCTGAACAGTCTGGAAGACAGGCAAATCATCTTCTTCATCGCCCGTTGCCGCCAGGAAGATGAAGTCATCAAACCAGCTTTTGAAAGCAGCGAAGCTTACAGTGGCCGGACCAATTTTGCCCCGCGCAAACGCTTCGGCGCCCCATGATGTCTCTTTGCTGAGAGTGGGGTCGCCTAGTTCGAATTGCTGGGTCGCGATATGGGGACCGTTGGCGAACAGCTCTTCAGCTGCAGGTGCCCGTTCCGCACGCGAACCTGTGATGCCGAAACGGAGCCCGTCTTGTGTCTCATAGGCTAGCGACACCGCGCCCGACACGGCGTTGAAGTCTCGCTCGATGTTCAATGTGTTCGAACTCACATCGGTCTTCTCGTAGCGCAATGCGCCTTCGAGCTGGACCGGTCCGAAGTTGAACTCCTGCAGGCCAAAGACAGCAAGCTGGTTGGTCCGATTTGGTGCAACAAACGCCTCCTCACCAATCGCCTCGAAATCGCGGGCCGTATATTGCAAACCGAACGATCCACCGCGACTGTCAGTAGGGTTCTGGACCAGTTCTAAACGGGCCTCGATACCTTGGACATCGAAAACGGTGCCGATCTCATCACCCTCAAATTCGGTATGAGTGTAATTGCTATAACCAACGCGGCCGCGCAACTGTGAGAAGAAGCCATCGCCGAGCGCTAGCTCAGCGCGCATGTCGGCCCGCTCCTGCCGCAGACCGATAGTGACCGTTTCCTCGCCTTCTTCCTCAGCTTCTTCGCCGCCTTCCCCGCCCTCTTCACCGTGGTGCCCTGTGCCGGGACGGCCGGGCACGCCATAGGAGGTATCGTAAATCCCAAATGCAGCGCCGAGGTTGCTGTCGCCATCTATGAAAGCAAAACCGACATCCACATTCCATGTTTCGGTCGCACTATTTGCAAGCACGCCGCGCTGGGCGGCAGCTTCGCGGAACTCTTCAGCTTCCTCGAACTCTCCTTCCCCTTCTTCCGCAGCTGCTTCTTCCAGCAGCTCGGCTCGAAGAGCAGTAGAATTCGTGAACCCACCAACTTCGATATCGTCGGTGTTGCGATAAGACCCGTTGGCATGGGCGACAAAGTTTGACCCCAGTGGCACATCGATCGAAGCGCCGCCTTCCAGCAAACCGGTCGCAGTATCAGCAGAGAGGATGGAATCTAGGTGGAATGCCTCATCCGGTACACGCAGCGGAATCCGCTTATCGATCACATTGACCGCGCCGCCGATTGCTTGGCTGCCATATAAAATTACTGCTGGGCCGCGCAGAACTTCGATCCGGTCCACAGTAAGCGGATCAATGGAAACCGCATGATCATCAGAGGTGTTCGAGGCATCAATCGCGCCGATCCCATCAACGAGAACCTTCACTCGCTCGCCGGAGAAGCCGCGAATGACCGGACGTGATGCACCAGGAGCAAAGCCGGACGACGACACACCCGGAAGTTTTTCTAGAACACTACCTAGTTGGCCATCCAGTTCGCGCTGCAGTTCTACGCCTTCGATGACTGAACTGCCTGCGAGAATATCAAGCTGTTCAAGGCCCGTTGCGGTCACAACGATTTCACCATTATTGTTCACCTGACGATTGTGGAAGTCATCTTCCAGCTCTTTGGCGGAAGGCGCCGCCGCCCCGTCCTGAGCAAGTGCGTTTGGTGCAGCAGTAATAGTGAAAAGTGCGGCCGAGGCGAGAAGCGACGAACGGAAGCGAGCTGAGGGATGATATAACATTACATTTTGATAGAGGCGCACGCAGATAATCGTCAAGTTAGTAATTATCCGCTGTCGACGGACGGCGTTCCGCAATCGACGAAATGCAGCTGGATCGTCGGCCAAAAAAAGCGGGCGCTCGTATGATACGAACGCCCGCCAACTTTTGCTAAATGTCGGCTTGGGAATTAGCCCCCAGGCGCAACCAACAAACGTCCGTTTAGCGGCTGAACTGGCCGCGCATTATCGCCGGTTATTTGTCTCAAGGCAGCAAGTTGCTCCGCGCTCGCTTGGACTGGTTGCACCGCGACGTGCCAGCTCACACCTTCTGTGCATGGCGGAGTCGTAAGCGACCCTTGAAAACGGTACACGTCGAGTACAACCGGCACCAGTTTGCGCGGATCGACTACGACATTTTCGACGGTCGTCGGTCCTGCCTTCTTGCGAGGTGCTGCGGCAATGATTTTGGCAAGCTCGACATTCTCGGCGCCTTCCTCAAAAAGCACGCCTAGAACGCCAAGGCTTCCATCATCGGTAGCATGGACAAAGTGCGCCACCATGGGAAACTGGCGGCCATGCAGCACTTCCTCTGAAGGCGTGTGGAAATGAACTTGCAGGAGATTGAAAACTTGGGTGCCACTAATCATTCTTGAGCCGGGCTGAAAGTTAGCCTGAACAACATGGCCGTTGTTGAGAATTGTCAAAATGCCCGGAGCGTAGTCAGTGAAGACACTGACTTCGGCACGAGCGTTTGCTTCAGCCAGATCAATCGGTGATTGCATCAGCCCGGTGGCGCATGTGGCATATTCGGGTGCAAGTTCGCCCCAGTTTTCAGGTCCGGTCGGGCCTTCGTAACCCCAATCGGCCCCATCGGCTGCAAGAATTGGGCTTACGGCAAGGCTCGCGACAGCGACGCCAGTGGCAAGTGTCTTAGTAAAACGCATGAAAATTACCCCAATCGTCAACCCTCCCGCAGCAATTACGCTCCACGAGTTCCGGGGTTCCCGCAAAAAAGCACACAGCCATGCTGCCGGTGCAATTGCATCGAATTGTTAGAAAATGGAGCGGGCGAGGCGATTCGAACGCCCGACCCCAACCTTGGCAAGGTTGTGCTCTACCCCTGAGCTACGCCCGCTCACTAGACGTCCACAAAACAGCGACAAATGAAGCTGTTTCGGTGGGGAAGCGGGCGGTTAGCATCGGTCCATGCACCCGGCAAGCGAAAATCGCGCTTTTTGGTCGCCAAGGGACAAAGAGTCTTATTCCCCTTCACAAATGCGCCTGAAGGCCCACATTGGTAGGCTGAAATTCACCTTCAACAGGGACAATATCTTGGCAAGCATGGGCCTCAATCTGGACGAACAAAAAGCAGTCGACAAATTCAAGGCTGAAGTCGTCGATCCGTCGATGACCAAGCTGGTAATCCTTGATTTCTGGGCCGAATGGTGCGGCCCCTGCAAGGCGCTGACGCCTGTGCTGGAGAAAGTCGCTGCAGAATATGCCGATAAGGGTGTGATTCTGGCGAAGATAAATGTCGACGAGCAACAGTTCATTGCTGCCCAGTTCCAGGTCAAATCGATCCCGACTGTCTACGCAATGTTTCAGGGGCAGCCAGTAGCCGACCTAACTTCGGCGCGCGGCGAGTCGCAGCTGAAGCAAAGCATCGACCAGTTGCTCGAACAATTTCCCGTGCAGGCTGGCGCTGAGAGCGAGCAGCCGCAGCAGGATATCGAACCGCTTCTTGCGATGGGAGAAGAAACTCTTGTAGGCGGTGAGGCAGAACGTGCCGCTAGTGTGTTCGCGCAGATTATTGAATTGGCACCTGAAAGCGCGGCTGCGCAGTCTGGTCTTATCCGTTCGCTGGTCGGAGCAGGTTACCGCGATCAGGCGCAAACAGCTTATGATGCCTTGCCCGAATCCCTGACTACTGATCCGCTGATTGCTCAGGCCAAGAGCGTGCTCGACCTCGCCGAAGATGCGCCTGACGAGAGCCAGCTCGAGAACTTGCGCGCCGCAGCTGCTGCGAGCGCGGGCGATATGGACGCGCAGTTTGCATTCGCCAGCGCCGCCTTTGCCGCCGGTTCGCGTGACGAAGCCGCTGACACGCTGCTCGCAATGGTCGAGGCGGACCGCGAATGGAACGAGAGCGCCGCGCGCACCAAGTTGCTGCAAATCTTCGAAGCTATCGGACTTGAAGACCAGTGGGTCGTCGATACGCGCCGCCGGCTTTCACGGATCCTGTTCGGGTGATCGTAAAGACCCGCCTTTCCGTATTTCCGCTGCCGGGCGCGATCCTGTTCCCGGGTCTGCAGATGCCGCTGCATTTCTTCGAGCCGCGCTACCGTGCGCTGGTAAGCGATGCCCTCGCCCGCGACCGCCGGATTGCGATGATCCAGCCGAAGGGTGGCGGCGATAAGCCCGATCTGTTTGATATAGGCTGCATCGGCCGGATCAGCGATGTCGAAGCGCTGGAGGACGGGCGTTACAACGTAGTCCTTGAAGGTGAATCCCGCTTCCGGATCATCCGCGAGCTCAATGTCACAACCCCGTTCCGTCAGGTCGAAGCCGAACTGATCAAGGACCCGAAAGATGAATCGCTGAGTTCAGTCGAGCGGGCCGGGTTCGAGCAGGAGGCGCGGCGCTTTGCCGATGTGCAGGGGTATAGCGTCGACTGGGATTCGGTCGAACGGCTCGACGATATGGCGCTCATCAATGGCGTGTCACAAATTGCTCCCTTCGATGCTGCGTCGAAACAGGCGTTACTCGAAGCCAGCGATCTATCCGAGCGCTGCGAGCTTATGGTTCAATTGATGCAATTCTTCGGCCTACGCGACAATGATGACGACGGGGCTATGACCCTTCAGTAGGCCCCGGCTAGGCCGGCATAATCGTAAGATCGAATGCACCGATAATCCCGTCGATGATGAACTGCGCGGCAAGCGCCGCCAGAAGCACGCCGAGCAGCCGCGTGATAATCGCTTCGAACCCTGCGCCAAAGAGCTTCATCAGCGGTGCCGCCAAAATCAGTGCGACCAGTGTCAGGAGCATGACTGCTGCCAGCGCGCCCAGTACGGCGAAGGTCTGATTCAGCCCCTCGGCGCGGGCCATTAGCAGCATGATTGAGGCAATCGCGCCCGGACCGGCCAACATGGGCATCGCCATCGGGAATACTGCCACATCTTCGATCTCAGGCGTCTTATCGTGCTCGGCCCTGATCTTTTCCGCGCGGCTCTCACGCCGCTGGGTGCGCTTTTCGAAGACCATTTCCAGCGCGATGACGAACAACATAATGCCGCCCGCAATGCGGAATGCGTCAAGTTCGATATGCAGCCAGCCAAGCAGTTGCTCGCCCAATACTGCGAAGAACAGCAGGATACCACTCGCGATGATTACTGCGCGGACAGCCATGGAGCGAACTTGCCGGGCGCTCGCATCCCGCGTCAGGCCCGCATAGATCGGCGCGCAACCGGGCGGATCGATCACCACGAAGAACGTGACGAAGGCAGAGAGGAACAGGTCGATCATTCGGAGCCCTCAACCTGGTCTAGAAGTTGGGTCTCGAAAGCCGTTCCATCCCAAAGGCGGACAGCAATTTTACGTGAGCCAGCTTCACCAAATGCCCATGACACAACCAAACTTCCATCATTGGATTGCATCTGGCCCGTTTGCTTTGATGCCCCAAGGTCAATCCCGCCATCTAAGGGTTCACCGTCGCAGCTGGCCACCTTGGTTTGCAGAAATTCAGATGCTTCGCGCGGCGTTTCCACGCCGTCGCCATGCGACAACACCCACTGCCAATCGCGCTTGCGGCCAAGTTTGCCAGTGTCCTGCCAAACCGTGGTGTAATAGCCATCAACGCTGCCCCAGCGGATCGCGCCGGTAGTTACACCCATGGTTCCGTCGCAAGAAACCAGCACGCTGTGGGGCTGCCAGTTCGTGTTAGGGATCGGGCTTGCGGAGGAAAGCCACTCTTTGGCGTTCACCGGCTCAGGCACAAAAGTCACAGCATTCATTGCCGCTGTATCCTTGAGCGCTTGAAGCACGCCGACCGTTTGAGCCTCGCGGTTCTGGGCAATATCTAGAGCTAGAACTTCCGAAGGATTGGCTACTCTCTTCAAGACCGGGCCACGCCCGCGCGGGCCTTGCGATACGCATCCGGCCAGCGCTAGGACCGCCAGAGCAGTTGCTAACCGTTTCAAAGCGCACCTGCCGGCATCACGATGCCCTCATTGCGGTGCGCTGCCACCAATGTATTTCGCAGCAAGACAGCGATGGTCATCGGCCCGACCCCGCCAGGCACAGGCGTGATCGCGCCCGCGACTTCACTAGCCTCGGCAAATGCGACATCGCCGACCAGCTTGCCCTTTTCCGCGCCGTCAGCGGGCGGGAGGCGATTGATTCCTACGTCGATTACTGTCGCACCGGGCTTTAGCCAGTCAGCCTTGACCATTTCGGGCCGGCCAACCGCAGCAATCACAATATCGGCGCGGCGCACGACTTCGGGCAAGTTCTTCGTCCGGCTATGCGTCAGAGTGACGGTGGCGTTTTGCTGCACAAGTAGCTGCGCCATCGGCTTACCAACAATGTTGGAGCGGCCCACAACAACAGCATCGAGTCCCGACAAGTCGCCCAAGCGGTCAGTCAGTAACATGATGCAGCCAAGCGGTGTGCAGGGCACGAAACCTTCCTGACCCACGGCCAACCGGCCTGCATTGGTAACGTGGAAACCGTCCACGTCCTTGTCGGGCGAGATCGCGGCAATGACTGTCTGCTCGTCGATATGGTCCGGCAGTGGCAGTTGAACCAGAATGCCGTCGACCGATGGATCATCGTTGAGCTTTGCAACCAGCGTCAGCAGGTCAGTCTCCGCAGTATCTACCGGCAGCTTATGTTCGAAACTGAGCATATTGGCGGCGAGCGTCGCTTTGCCCTTGGAGCCAACATAGACCTGACTGGCCGGATCCTCACCCACCAGCACAACAGCGAGGCCTGCTTTGCGGCCTACCTTTGTCTCGAACGCTACGGCAACTTCGCCAACCCGCTCGCGGAGGGACAGGGCGAAAGCCTTCCCGTCGATAATTTCTGCGGTCATGCGGCGTTGATGATTCCACTAAGGACTATCAGAAGGATGTTGAGCAAGATGATCAACACCAAGGGCGAGAAGTCGATTGCGCCCGTCGCCGGCATTATCCTGCGGATCGGGCCAAGGATGGGTTCGAGTAGCGTGTTGATCGAGCGGTAGATCGAAACGACGAATTCATTGCTGGCATTGATCACATTGAATGCGAACAACAGCCCGATCACGAACTGGACGATAATGAGCATCACGAACACGTTCACAAGCATGTCGATAATGGCGTAAATGGTAATCAGCACGTGTAGGGCCTTTCGGGGGGAATGTGCGCCTATACTAGCGAGGTGTATCGCTCATGCAAAGCACCTGTTGTGTATCAGCCGCCGATTTATGCGCTGATCAGCGTACCTGCACCGCGCGAGGTGAAGAATTCGAGCAGCATCGCATGCGGGACGCGGCCATCGAGTACCACCGCCGCCTCGCAGCCTGCCTCAACCGCATGGACACAGGTTTCGAGCTTGGGGATCATGCCGCCGGCAATCGTCCCGTCTTCGCGCAAAGCCGCGATGTCGGCTGGCTTGAGGTCGGTTAGCAGCTCGCCCTGCTTGTCGAGCACGCCCTTCACATCAGTCAGCAGGAACAGCCGCGCTGCACCCAGCGCCGCCGCCACTGCGCCCGCCATAGTGTCGGCGTTTATGTTATAGGTGTTGCCCTCGGCATCCGTGGCAATCGGCGCGATGATCGGGATCATGCCCGCTGCGCTCGCCGTTTCGAGGATCGTCGTGTCGACATGTTCAGGCTCACCCACGAAGCCTAGGTCAAGCACCTTCTCGATATTGCTTTCGGGATCGCGGGTCGTCCGCTCCAATTTGCGAGCGGTGACCATATTGCCATCTTTACCCGAAATACCGATCGCCTTGCCGCCTGCGCGGGCAATCCAGCTGACCAGCTGCTTGTTGATCGCGCCTGACAGGACCATTTCGGCGATTTCCGCAGTCGCCTTGTCAGTCACCCGCAAGCCGTCGACGAAGCTGGTCTCAACGCCCAGCTTCTCCAGCATCGCGCCGATCTGCGGGCCGCCGCCGTGTACTACCACCGGGTTGATACCGACTGCTTTCAGCAGAACGATATCCTCGGCAAAGTCGCGGGCGGCATCGGGGTCGCCCATCGCATGGCCGCCATATTTCACCACAAAGCTGCGCCCGGCATAGCGCTGGAAATAGGGCAGCGCCTCGATAAGCACGGCGGCTTTATTGCGGATGTTGTCGTCGGCGGCGGCCACTAGGCGGATCCTCATCTATTAAGCGGTTCAAGCGACTAGCGCGCTCTGGCCTTGCAGGGAAGCACCAAGGCGCCCAACCCGCCAAAGGAGGCCCACTAAGTGCCACCCCTTAAGTAGCCAACCGGAATGGGTTTGCGCCGCCCACGCGCGCATGCTGCCCGCATGCTCCGTTTTGCCATACTTCTTCCGCTCGCGCTGCTTATCCCCACGCCCGCTATCAAAGCACCGAAGGAAGCCAGATCGACGTTTTCGGCATGTGGAGCGGCTAAGCGGATCACTTGCGTGGTGGATGGCGACACCTTTTGGCTGCGCGGTGACAAGATCCGCATTGCCGATATCAACACGCCCGAAACGCACCGGCCTGGATGCGCGGTGGAGGCGGCGCTGGGCGCGCGGGCAAAGCGCCGCCGCACGCAATTGCTCAACGCAGGGCCCTTCGCACTGGAAGGCGGCAGGCGCGATATCGACCGCCATGGCCGGCTGCTGCGGACCGTGACGCGCAGCGGCAAATCGCTGGGCGATGTGCTGGTGGCGGAGGGCCTGGCCGAACGCTGGACCGGACGCCGCCGCAACTGGTGCCGAGCCGTCTAGCCCGCCAACTCCACCTCTAGGTCGGCGAAATTGGCGTGTCCGGTCACCGGCGTTACGCGTTCCGCCCACATTGCGTCGATCTGCTCTGCCACGCTTTCGGGCAAGGTCTTCTGGTCGCTCCCGCTGGATTGCACTTTGGAAGAATCGCTGGTGGCAGATATGCCGACCCTGCTTTCCATCATTGCGCATACCATTCCGTCATCAAACCGATCCTTGTGCTCCACCATGAACTCGCGGCTGGTGCGCTTGTCGATCATTGCGAGGCTCTCTTCATCCACCGCTACACCAAGGAAACTAGCCATACGCCTGATAGTAGCAGGTCGATCTTTGACTACCGCCCGGTAGGTGGTCAGCAGGGTATCGGGCTCGCCGCGCCGCGCCCACCAGCTTAGGAGATGGGTGAAATAGTCCACTCCGCCGGGGCCGCCGCTCAACCAGATCGGCAGGAAAGCGGCGATAGGAACCGCGCCGTCTTCGATGTGCCAGCCGTTCATGAAGCGGTAGAAGGATACGAATGTTTCCTTCGGGTCGCGCAGCGACACGATGTACCGCATGCCCGGCGGCAATGCTTCGTAATGCTGGTGCGATTTGAAACCGCGTGGCTGGGCCACCTGCGGCGCGGTCATGTCGAAGCCGAGCATTTCGGCGGTATCTTGCCACGGCAACACGCGGCTGATGTCATCGAAATCCATATCGCCGCCCCGCTCTGCTGTGCGGAGCTGATGGAACATCTGCTGCATCAGCGTGGTGCCGCTCTTGGCCCAGCAAGTGATGAACACGTCACCTGATTGAGGCTCGTACGGCTTGTAAGCGGTTTGCTCGCCCGGCGCTGGCATCATGCGCCCCTGCAAGTCGATGAATTCCTCGATCGACCGCGCTCTGCCTGTTCCGTTGCTCATCATGACTTCCCCTTTGATAAGCGCCCCGCATCAAAGTGGCACCAATCGCCATCCCCCGCAATGGTAAGGCGCGGGGTTTCGAACATCGGCGCGATGCGCGATAAACCGGGCCATGTTTCGCCGCATCCTCCCCTTCCTTTGGCTGGCCATTATTCTGGCGGGAACGTGGTGGGTCATGGGGCTCAATACCAGCGGCGGCGATTGGCAGGAGAAGCGCGCGACCTTCCCCGTTTGCGACACAAGAGGCGCGGAAAGCTGCGTCATCGACGGCGACACTATTGCCATCGGGAAGCGCAAGATCCGCATGACCGGCTACAATGCGCCCGAGCTTAGCGGCGAGTGCAAAATCGAACGCGCCCTCGCTCTCCGCGCCCGCGCCGAACTGGCGGCTTGGCTCAGCGCCGCACCGTTTCAAATGAGCGGCGGCGATGATCCGCCGTATGATCAATATGGCCGCGAGCTGCGCAGCTTCAAACGCATCGGCGCGGACGGCAAGGAGGTCTGGCTGGCCGACCATATAGTCGCGGCAGGACTTGCCCGAACCGACGGGTTTCGTGACGAATGGTGCCAGTAACTTGCCAACGCACAGTAAATCTATGTAGTGTCTGAGTAATTCTAACGATTTATTGGCCTTTCTAACAAGGAAGTCACCATGGCTGACGAAGAGAAACCGGATAAGCGCGAAGCAGGCACTGACCGCCGCGACAACGCCAGCGACCGCCGAAAAGATGAGCGGCGCAAGGCAGAGAAGCCCTACACCGGCCCCGAACGCCGCAAGCACGAACGCCGCGAGATTGGCGACCGCCGCAAGACCGACGACCGCCGAACCGATTGAACTTTTCGAAGCCTATCCGTTCAGCTTGAAGGCCGCAAAGCTTTCAAAGTGACACTTGTTACACATCTTTAAAGAGAAGTGCTTCGCCCCGGTCCGGCCGTGCAAACCGCTGGCATGGTTGAATATTTCAGACCATTAGGGCGCATTGCAAGGCATTGTGCATTAGTGCCATGAAACTGTCGCTGTAGGACAGCAAGAATGGCTGCAGCCTTCGTGCCTCCAAACTAGTCTGCCGGAGTTTCGACAGGCATTTCGGCCGTCTCGTTTTCGGCGGGCACCGCTGTCATTTTCGTTTCGGGCAGATCGACAGGCACAGCATCGGGATCGGGTTCGCTGACGATCAGTTTGCCGCCGCTTTCATCGGTCACGTCAGCTTCGTAGGATTTCTCTTCCGGTTCGCCGCAAGCGGTCAGCGTAAGCGCGCTGGCCACAGCGAATAATATGGCGGGTGTGAATGCGGATGACTTGGTCATGGATATCTCCAGTTCTGGTTTGCCGGTTTAACGGCCGGGAGCAAGTAACGTGGGTTTAGGCCCGGGCCTAAACTCGCGCCTTCTCGGCGTGGATCATCTGTCCGATCTCGTCGAGCAGCGCGAGGCGTTGTTTTTTCAGTTCTTCGGCGTGATCGTCAGAGGCCGGTTCGACTTCGGTTTCGATCCGGTGAATGGCGCGATTGACCTCGTGATAGCGGTCCGCCTGCTTCACGAAATGGGCATCGTTTAGCTTCAGCCGGTGCAGCACTTCGCCAGCATCGGGGAATTCATCATGCAGTTCATGGGGGGTGTGCGACATTATGCGGCATCCTTTGCGGTTGGTTTGTGCCGCTAGGATAGCGCGGGATCAGGGCCGGACATTGAGCCAGATCAAATTGCGCGTGTTTCTTGGTGGTTGATTGTGGGTGTGCCGCGCGAGGTGAAGGGTGATTGATTGATAGCGCGGGTGACTTGAGGCGGGGGTTAGGGTTTTTTGTTTTGTGCGCCTTTGGCGCGCCTCAGACGCCGGGCGGATCCCCAACCCTACTCCGCAGCCACGCCCTCACCTTCAAACATATCCGGGCCTTCATCGACCACTTCGTCATTCGCGCCGTCACCGGCCTTCGCCTTCTGGCGGTTGTCGAAGCTGGACCAGACGTCCTGCCATTTGCCCTTCGTCGCGCCCTTCGAATATTCCGTCGCGCGGGTTTCGAAGAAGTTGGCGTGCTCCACGCCGTTCAGCAGCGGGGCGAGCCATGGCAGCGGGTGGTCTTCGACCATATAGATCGCCGGCAGGCCCAGTTGCTGCAAGCGCCAGTCGGCGATGTAGCGGATGTACTTCTTGATTTCCTTCGGCGTCATGCCGGGCACGGGGCCATCTTCAAACGCCAGATCGATAAAGGCATCTTCCAGCCGCACAGTTTTCTGGCACATATCCATGATGTCTTCCTTGACCGCTTTGGTCAGGCACTGACGCTCTTCGTTGAAGGCGTGGAACATCTTGATGATGCCTTCGCAGTGCAGGCTTTCATCGCGGACCGACCAGCTGACGATCTGGCCCATACCCTTCATCTTGTTGAAGCGCGGGAAGTTCATCAGCATGGCGAAGCTGGCGAACAGCTGTAGCCCTTCGGTAAAGCCGCCGAACATGGCGAGCGTGCGTGAGATGTCTTCGTCGGTGTCGACACCGAATTCCTGCAGATAATCGTGCTTGGCCTTCATCTCCTCATATTCGAGGAACATCCCATATTCACTTTCGGGCATGCCGATCGTGTCAAGCAGATGCGAGTAAGCCGCGATGTGCACCGTTTCCATATTGGAGAAGGCGGCGAGCATCATCTTGACCTCGACCGGCTTGAAAACCGAGCCGTATTTCTCGTGGTAGCAATCCTGCACCTCGATATCGGCCTGGGTGAAGAAGCGGAAGATCTGGGTGAGCAGATTGCGCTCATGATCGGTGAGGTTCTGCGCCCAATCGCGGCAATCCTCGCCCAAAGGCACTTCCTCGGGCATCCAGTGAACCTGCTGCTGCCGTTTCCAGAACTCGTAAGCCCAAGGATATTCAAAGGGCTTGTAGGTCTTGCGGGCTTCGAGCAACGACATCTGGTATCTCCGGCATAAGTGCGAACCCCCTATATAGGGAATTTCGCTGCCGATTCGATAGGATATTGCAGGGATCGGTCGGGGATAAAGGCAGGTTAGTTGTGGATGGACCTGATTAGGAGCGGATTGCCCCAGAAATCAGTGCCGAAGCTCCTTACTTCGCGCCCTTGTCCATCCGCCGCGAAATTTCCAGCGCGACCAGAATCGGGGTCGCCCACAGCCAGGTCAGCAGCGCCGCTTCACGCCAGCTGCCGCCATCCTGTGGCAGACGGGCAGAGCAACCGTAAATCTCGAGAATGTTGGTGGGCTGGCACGTCGAGGGCCAGTAAGCGCCTGAATAGAGGTAAAAACCGAGCGCGATCCACGCCACCTGCGCGACATAGAGCACGAAATAGCGCGAGACTTTAACCTCGCCATGCCCGTGATGCGTCGGAAATCGTTTTTGTAGTCGGCTAGCCATAGCGCTGGTTTTACCCCGCGAATGGTTAGAGAAACCTTACTCCGGCGCTATGCGTGAGCCGAAATGCGGTGAATTGCGTGCGATTGCCGTGGGTTAGCCTTTGCGCTTCTTTTTCGAACCGAAAACGCTTCCGCCGCCCAGCACAGTCACGCCGAGGAAGAAACCGAAGTCGTACCAGCCGCCGCGATTGGGCACGGCGTAGACGGCGATATCGGGATCGAACAGCGAGCCGATCCACGCGAACGGAAAGACAAAGCCGTGCCAAACTCCCCACCAGAACCCGGGCGCGGAAGCCTCTTGCGAAACGCCCGCGTCGATCTGTCCGGCGCAGCCCGACAAGAGCAGCGCGAGTGCGAGGCCGATGGCAAGGCGGGCGGGCATTGTGAAGTTTCTCTGCGGCATGCATCAAAGGATGCGCAGAAATTGCCGCCTTGGCAAGGTGCCTCGCGGCTTCAGCAGAAGCGGCGGTCGGTCTGGCCCGGCATATTGAACTGACCAGGCGCGCCTTCGTCCGTGAAATCGAAGACATGGCTGTTGCGGAAGCGGTCGAAAGTCGCGGTGTCCAGCACCGCGGCAAAGGTCACACCGCACTCGCCATCTGCGCACCATTTGACATGCGCCGTGTAGGGACCGCGATCGGCAATGATCACTTGCAATTCGGACCCGGGGGGCAGCGTATCCGTACCACTCGCAAACCGGCACCCTCCGGTCGACAGGTCGCACAATTGCACTTTCACCGGTTCGCCGGTTCCGGTGAAATAGCGGCCTGGCACAGTCAGGACCTTGCGGGGCTTTTGTCGCGTCTGCATGAATACGAGCGATAGCAGCGGCTGGTTTAGGAGCGGTAAATACACAGCTCGCGAAATCAAAAACCCCCCATGTGCGACTGCAATGGGGGGTTTTTGTAACCTTTGCTCTCGGCCTTTGCCTTACTGGCAGGCGAGGCACTCGTCGTAATCGGTCGTCGGCAGTTCGTACTTGGATGGTTCAGCCGTGTTGTCCGCTTCCACGCCGCCGGCAAAGCCCGCGCGCTGCACTGATTTCGAGCGCAGGTAATAGAGCGACTTGATGCCCTTTTCCCATGCCTGGAAGTGCAGCATCGCCAGGTCCCATTTGTCGACATCGGCCGGGATGAACAGGTTGAGCGACTGCGCCTGATCGATAAAGGGCGCGCGGTCGGCGGCGAATTCGAGCAGCCAGCGCTGGTCGATTTCGAAGCTGGTCTTGAACGCGGCCTTTTCCTCTACCGTGAGGAAATCGAGGTGCTGGACGCTGCCGTCTTTTTCCAGAATCGAGTTCCAGATATTGGTCGAGTTTTTGCTCTTCTTATCGAGCAGCTTTTCCAGATAGGGGTTCTTCACAACGAAGCTGCCTGACAGCGTTTTGTGGGTGTAGATATTCGCCGGGATCGGCTCGATACAGGCGCTGGTGCCGCCGCAGATGATGCTGATCGACGCGGTTGGCGCGATTGCCATCTTGCAGCTGAAGCGCTCCATCGCGCCCATTTCTTCGGCGTCCGGGCACGGCCCGCGTTCCTTGGCCAGCATCATGCTCGCCTCGTTCGCCTTGGCGTTGATGTGCTTGAACATCTTCATGTTCCACACCTTCGCCATGGGGCTTTCGAAACCGAT
>JBBKVP010000052.1:0-21713 GCA_037968495.1 Pontixanthobacter sp.
CCCTGAATGTCTGGCGGACTTGGCTTCAGGATTACCTGATATTGGTAGTAATGCTGCAGCCGGTTGGGGTTTTCGCCGTATCGGCCGTCGGTCGGGCGGCGGCATGGCTGCACGAATGCGGCATTCCATGGCTCTGGGCCAAGCGCGCGCAGCGTAGTCGCAGTATGAAACGTGCCTGCGCCCATCCGCATGTCATATGGTTGCAGGATTAGACAGCCATTCGCGCTCCAGTAGTCATGCAGCGCAAGGATCATGTCCTGAAACGATTTCGAGGGGTCTCTCTTCATAGGGAAGCGCTTTGGCGCAGCACCGGAAAAGGGTCAATGCTGCGGTGCCGCATATATACAGAAAGGCATGCGTTCCTGACTTTATGTAAGGTAGTCTTGACATTGTCAGTAAATCACGACATATAGTCACGCATACCTTACATTCCTTCGGTATTTAATTATTGGGAGGCCGAGATGGCCATTGCAGCAACAAGAGATCTAAAACTTTTAAAAGGCGACCTAGCTTTTGGAATGATTGGCGTTTTCGGCGTGTTCGGTCTATTTCGTGAGGCTAGCAAGAGCACCGAGGCTATCGCCGCCTCGGCCAACCCCATTCTCAGCGGTACGATTGCGATTGTACTTGCGATCGCTCTGGGCTTGATAATTGTCATACTGGCGAACCTCGATCGAAAAAATTCGGAAGAATTTGTTTTTCAGATCATAACGAACAGTGCGGTCGTCGCGATTATGACCGCCTTGTTTGGCACCTTGCTGCTCGGCTCTGAATTCTTGTTGGGGCAATGGGTAAATGAACCAAGTGCAAACACTGTGATTTCACTGCTTATGGCGGGGTGGTCACTGGGATATTTCAGATATCGCATCCGCGGCGGAGTAGCATGAAAAACCGCCTCAAAGTTCTTCGCGCCGAACGCGACTGGAGCCAGGCTGAGCTTGCCGGAAGGCTCGATGTATCGCGGCAGGCCGTGAATGCGATCGAGACCGGCAAGCATGATCCCTCGCTCCCCCTCGCCTTCCGTATTTCCCGCCTCTTCGACATGCCTATCGAGGTAATTTTCGATGATGGCACTGACCATTAACTTGCAATTCAAACACTTTTGCCAAAGGTACCTAACATGATAAACCTCAAATCTCGTATCGCCTGCACGGCCTCCGCATTGGCCATGCTTTTCACGCTACCAGCCTGCGCACAAACGCAGCAGCTGCCAACACCGGTTGAAAGCACCCGCGTCGCTACTGAGACCGTGGAAATAGTTGCGCCTGAAAAGGCGACTGGTGGCCCCGCCCTGTGGCAGCTCGCAGATGACGATACGACGATCTATCTGTTCGGCACGGTTCATGCGCTGCCCAAGGATGTCAAATGGTATAAGGGCGATGTGGCCGAGGCGCTCGGTTTTTCGGAAAAGCTCATCACGGAAATCATGATGACGCCCGGAGCCGAGGCGCAAACGCAGCAGATCGTGATGTCGAAAGCGCTGCTGCCAGCCGGAACGACGCTCCGCAGCATGCTCGATGACGAACAGAAGGCTTCTTATGACGAGGCGATGACCAAAATCGGCCTTCCGGTGCAAGCGTTCGACCAGTTCGAGCCATGGTTTGCCGCGATCAATCTCGCGATGCTACCCCTGCTCAAAGAGGGCTACGATCCGAACGCCGGCGTCGAGAAAATTCTCGAGGCCAAGGCTGGCCCCGACATGGCGCGCGGCGAGCTGGAAACGGTCGAATTCCAGATGTCGGTATTCGATGAGCTTCCGGTCGAATCGCAGATCAAGTTTTTGGTCGAGACTGCAGAGAATGTCGACAATATGAAGTCGATGCTCGATGCGATGGTCGCTGAATGGATCGAAGGTGATGCCGATGCGCTTGCCGCGTTGATGAATGACAGCATGACCGATCCCCTTATCGCGGACCGCTTGCTTTACGCTCGCAACAGTAATTGGGCTGAGTGGATCGACAATAGGATGGATGCGCCAGGCACCATTTTCATCGCAGTGGGTGCGGGTCATCTGGCCGGTGACAAGAGCGTGCAGGAAATGCTCACCACCCGCGGCTTCACGATTACCCGCGTACAGTAATGGCTAGGGGGATGCTCCGAGGTGCACTCGCCGCATTGACTGCACTTGCTCTTGCAGCGTGCGGGACCGATTCTGCCGAGGAGCAGGCCGGCCCCGCCCCGGCCCCCGCCTTGTGGGAGCTTACCGGCGATGATGGCCAATTGGCTTATCTCTTCGGTACAATCCACACGCTGCCCGAAGGTGCCAATTGGCGAACGGGTACAATCGACCGCGCTCTTGCCCAAAGTGATATGCTGGTCTTAGAAATCGCCGCACTAGATGACAGTGCGGCGATTGCTGCTGAATTTGCCCGGCTGGGGCAGTCCGCCGGAAACGGAAACCTCTCCCACCGCATTGATCCTGAACTACGCGATGAGCTAGCAGTATTACTCGAACAAGCTGGCAGTCTGGACCAAGACTTCGCCCAAATCGAAAGCTGGGCCGCTGCGCTTATGCTCGTGCAGACCACTGCTCCTGCCGATGAAGGGGAAGGCGTCGACGTGGCCCTGCTACGCGGCAATGCCACGATGGAAGTCGCTGAATTGGAAGGAATTGCCGACCAACTTGGCCATTTCGACAGCCTGCCGGAAAAAGAACAGGTCGATCTGCTGACCGCAGTAATCGAATCCGCGCCCGATTCCGAAGCCGAGAGTAAGCGCCTGATGGACAATTGGCTCTATGGCGATGTTGAGGCAATGGTTGAGGAAACCAATCAAGGCCTGCTCGCCGATCCGGAACTGCGCGCTTCTTTGATGACCAACCGCAACCGCGAATGGGTTCCCAAGATCGAAGCATGGCTGGCAGCGGGCAAGAAGCCCTTTATAGCTGCCGGTGCAGCCCACATGGTTGGCCCTGAAGGCTTGCCTGCGCAGCTCACTAAACGAGGGTGGACAATCAAGCGCATCCAGTAGGCGCTGCGCCAACTGCTTTGGCACCACGCAAAGCTTGCAAACCGGGCGCATTCCCCTTAATGGCGCGTCCTTCTCGGCCGCAGACATCCCTGGAGGCGTGGCGGGATACCAACTCTAACAAGTTTTTTGAAAGGCGTATCCTATGAGCAAAGCTCTGACACTGCCGGCCGAGACACGCGAACAGGCGGGCAAGGGAGCCTCCCGTGCGCTGCGTCGTGAAGGCCGCGTTCCTGCCGTTATCTATGGCGGCGGTAAATCCCCCCGTCCGATCCATGTCGAAGCCAAGGAGCTGGCCCGCCAGCTCGCAACCGGTCACTTCATGAACTCGATCGTTATGATCGAAGTCGGCGGAAAGAACGTGCGTGTCCTTCCTAAGGATGTAGCCTTCCACCCCGTTTCCGACCGTGCAATCCACGCCGACTTCCTGCGCCTGTCCAGGGACGCGAAGATCGAAGTCGAAATTCCGGTTGTCTTCGTAAACCAGGAAGCAAGCCCCGGCCTCAAGAAGGGCGGCGTTCTCAACGTGGTCCGTCACGATCTGGAACTGGTCTGCGAATCAGACAAGATCCCCGACGAAATCCAAATCGACGTTACCGGCCTCGAAGTCGGCGATTCGATCCACTTTAGCGAGATCACGCTGCCCGAAGGTTCGGTCAGCCAAATCACCGATCGCGACTTCACCATCGCAACAATCGTCGCGCCGTCCGCGCTCAAGAGTCAGGACGACGAGGACGAAGAAGCAGCTGATGGCGAAGAAGCAGAAGCTGGTGACGTTCCAGCATCCGCTCAGAGCGATGACGCTGAAGAAGGAGACAAGAGCGAATAATTATCCGCTCTGGTTTAGGCTAAAAATCAAGGACGCCGCCCGCCGCAAGGTTGGGCGGCGTTTTTGTTGGTACTATGCGGGCTCCATGTTGGCAGCGCGGGAACACCGCGCTAACGCGCTCTGATGCAACTATGGGTAGGCTTAGGAAATCCCGGACCGCAATATGCGATGCACCGGCACAATGTCGGCTTCATGGTGTGCGACGTTCTCGCAGAAATGCATAGCTTCGGTGCGGTACAGAAGAAATTCTCTGGTTGGACGATGGACGGGCGGATCGGCGGCGAGCGGGTTATCATGCTCAAGCCCGCGACATTCATGAACGAAAGCGGGCGCGCAGTTGGCGAAGCCATGCGGTTCTACAAACTGGAACTTGACGCGCTCACCGTCTTCCATGACGAGCTGGACCTTGCCCCGTTCAAAGTGAAGGTGAAGCAGGGCGGAGGCACCGCAGGGCACAATGGCCTCCGCAGTGTCGATAAACATTGCGGCAATGACTTCCGCCGGGTCCGCCTCGGCATCGGGCATCCCGGCCATAAGGACCGCGTAACCAGCCACGTCCTAGGCAATTACGCAAAAGCTGAAATGGACGATCTGATCCAAATGCTCTCGGCCATCGGGTCAGAGGCTGAATGGCTCGCCAAAGACAACGGCCCGCGCTTCATGAGCGAGATTGCGCTACGCCAGCAGGATTAATCTGCTAGGCTCCTGAAAACGCTTTCAGGAGATTACCCATGCCATCGATTAACCGCCGCACTTTGCTCGCCGGAGCAGCAGCAACCACCTTACTTGCGACTGCTGCCGTTAAGGCACAAGGCGACATTGTCTTCGCAAAACCCGATCTGACCGGCAAATCGATCCTGATCACCGGTTGCTCATCCGGATTTGGCCGCCTGATGGCTGAAAAATTTGCCCGTGAAGGCGCCAAGGTTTTTGCAACTATGCGTAATCTCCCGCGACCAGAGGCGACCGAGTTCGTGGCGCTCGCCATCACAGACAACCTCGACATACAAGTAATCGAGATCGACGTGACTGATGATAATCAGGTTGCGGCAGGCGTTGCCAAAGCCGAAGAACTAGCCGGCGGAGCTATTGACGTGCTGGTGAACAATGCAGGCATCTCCTTCGCTGGACCTATCGAAATTCAGGATATGCAGGCGACGAAGCTGATATTCGATACGAATGTCTTTGGCCCCCAGCGTATGATGCGCGCCGTGCTGCCCAAAATGCGCGACGCGAAATCGGGACAGATATTCAACATCACCTCTCAGCTTGGCCGCGTGATTGTCCCAGGCTTCGGGCAATATTCGCCGACGAAGTTTGCGCTTGAGGCGATGAGCGAGCAAATCGCCTATGAGTTGGTGCCGCATAATATCGATGTTACGATCATCGAACCGGGCGGTTATCCGACAAACATTTGGGCCAGCAGCACGCGCAACACGTTAGAACTGCTAAACCGTTCTTATGAAAAGCATGACGATGGCTACCGGCCGATGATCGAGGAGCTCCGCGCCCGCGAGGGTAGCACTGGCGGCGGCGGTTCGACCGATCCGATGGATGTGCCCAACGCGATTGGCGAAATTATCGCCATGCCCGCAGGCACACGCCCGCTGCGCCGTGCAGTTCATCCCGGACCAAAACCACAGCTGGCGATCAATGAAGCCAGTGCAAAAGCGCAGGTCGATTGGCTAGGCGCTTCGCCCTATGGCCCATGGATCAAGGCCGTTCATAACGTCTAGGCCGCAATATCTGACGGGCTAGTCAATCGGCGGGCGCGCGGCTAAGGGCTTCGGCCTGTTCTTATACTGGAGTTTTCCATGGGTTTCCGTTGCGGGATCGTGGGCTTACCGAATGTCGGCAAATCCACTCTATTCAATGCTCTTACCGAAACACAGGCGGCGCAGGCTGCAAATTATCCGTTCTGCACGATTGAGCCGAACGTAGGTCAGGTTTCCGTGCCCGATCCGCGTCTGGACCAAATTGCAGAGATAGCAAAATCGGCGAAGATTATTCCAACGCAACTCGCGTTTGTGGACATTGCAGGCCTCGTAAAGGGTGCGTCCAAGGGCGAAGGCTTGGGCAACCAGTTCCTCGGCAATATCCGCGAAGTCGACGCAGTAGTGCACGTGCTGCGCTGCTTCGAAGATGACGACATCCAGCACGTCGCCAATAAGGTCGATCCGATTGCGGATGCCGAAGTGGTCGAAACCGAACTGATGCTGTCCGACCTCGAAAGCCTCGAGAAACGTGTTCCTGCTGCGGAGAAAAAAGGCAAAGCGGGCGACAAAGAAGCCAAGATTATGGCGAGCGTGTTGGGCCAAGCGTTGGAATTGCTGCGCGAGGGCAAGCCTGCCCGTCTGACAGAACCCAAAGACGAAGAAGAAACCCGCATATTCGATCAAGCGCAATTGCTGACGGCCAAGCCGGTTCTTTACGTCTGCAATGTCGCAGAAGAAGAAGCCTCAAGCGGCAATGCGATGACGCAGCTGGTGTTCGACAAGGCCGCCGCCGAAGGCGCACAGGCCGTTGTCGTGTCAGCCGCCATCGAAAGCGAAATCGTCGGTATGGAAGAGGCTGACCGGGGCGAATATCTCGCTGAGCTGGGCCTTGAGGAAAGCGGCCTCGCCCGCGTTATTACCGCGGGATATACGCTGCTTGGCCTGCAAACATACTTCACCGCAGGTCCAAAAGAAGCGCGCGCATGGACATTCCCCAGGGGCGCCAAGGCTCCGCAGGCAGCAGGCGAAATTCACTCTGACTTTGAACGCGGTTTCATCCGTGCCGAAACCATCGCCTTCGACGATTTCGTCAGCCTGGGCGGCGAAACCCCTGCACGCGAAGCGGGTAAATTGCGCCAAGAAGGCAAGGAATATCTGGTTCAAGATGGCGACGTTTTGAACTTCAAGTTTAACGTTTGAGGCCCGCTAGCCATGCGACATTATGAGGATGTAGTCGTTGGCGAAACCAGCTCTTTTGGAAGTTACGAAGTCACCCGCGAAGAAGTGATCGACTTCGCCACGAAATACGACCCGCAGCCGTTTCATTTGAATGATGAGGCGGCGGCGAAAACATATTTCGGGCGGCTATCAGCCAGCGGCTGGCACACCGGCGCGATGGCGATGCGGATGCTGGTCGACAATATGATTGCCAATCCGACTGCCAGCCTTGGCTCGCCCGGCCTAGATGATCTCAAATGGATTAAGCCAGTCTATCCCGGAGACACATTGCGCTGCGAAGCCACGACACTGGAAAAACGCCGCAGCAAGAGCAATGCCGCACTCGGTCTGATGAAGGGCGAAACGCGGGTCTTTAATCAGGACGATGTGTTGGTGATGACGATGGTCTCCAACGGGCTGATTAAAGTCCGCGATCCGGATACGCCGACCGACTAGTCCGTTTCTGGATAGTCATATTCAAACGGATTTGTCGGACTAGGCTGCTGCGGCAAAGGCTGACGAGGCAACGTGTCCTTGTCATTCGCAGCGTTCAGCAGAACACCTGCCATAACGACTGCTGCCTGTCTTAAATCATCAGGCCGCAGGTGATCCATCGTATCGACATTGGTGTGATGCAGCCGCGCGAAATAATCAAGCGGATCCTGAATAAACTGGAAGCCCGGCAAACCGACGCGCTGGAAAGAAACATGGTCCGTACCGCCGCGCTTTGCCTGCACCACATTACCCGCTTCCAATTGCTTGAACGGCGCAAGCCATTTGCGCAGTAGCGGCTCAGCGGCAGAATTGCCTTCCGAGTGAATACCGTGGAATCGGCCCGAGCCATTATCCATGTTGAAATAGGCTTTCATGTCGTAAAAGCCCGGCTTCGGCTGGATCGGAAACAGCGTGTTCCAATATGTCGAGACATCCTCCGGAGCGAGATCAGCTTCGCCTGCGCGGTTCACCAGATGCTGGCGAACATAGGCGAGCGAACCATGAAGCCCTTGCTCTTCCGCGCCCCATAGCGCGAAACGGATTGTGCGATTGGGCTTCACGCCCATGGCCTTAAGGATGCGCGCAGCTTCAAGAACAGTCACAACGCCAGCGCCATTGTCGACTGCGCCATCCGCGGCAGCCCAGCTGTCGAAGTGAGCACCCGCCATCACATAACCGGCTTTGGGATCGCTGCCCGTGATCTCGCCGATAATATTGTAGGCTTTCGTGTCATCATCGACGAAGCGGTTGTTGCTGCTGAATGATAGCGTCGGCGCTTCGCCAGTTTTGGCGATCCGCGCGATGCGGCGATAATCTTCTGCCGCGATTTCGAAACCCGGCAGGCTCGGCGACTGACTGACCTTGTAGGTATAGCCTGTACCGTGCAGCAATTTCCCCTCGCGGTAGGAGATTTTGGCCCACGCCACCGCGCCTTCACTTGCGAGAAACTCATCTGCTTCTAATGCGAAATTCCGGCGTTTGAGATAGTTTTCGAAACGCTCCGGATCATATTCAGGAATGTCATAGTCGTCGCGCTTCGAGATGTCAGACGATTCTAGCCGCTTGAACGGTACAGTCGTTGGCTCTTCTCCGGTTCCGGGAATACTAATCAACACTATCTTGCCTGCCAGTTTGCCGCGATAGGCTTCAAAATGGGCAACTTTCGACATCGGGGCGATGATCACCGGCGCTTCAAGAATGCCATTCGTGCCCGGCGTCCACGCTACCGGGATAGCAGTCAGATCGACGCCGCGGGGGCCAACCATCCGCATCATCGAGCCAGTACTTTCCCATCCGCGGCCGAATTCGAAACCTTCCTCGCGGACATCATCAAGCCCGAGTTCGCGCATTTCCTGCACCGCCCATGCTTCGGCGCGGCGCATGTTTGGGGAATTGGTCAGGCGCGGTCCGACACCGTCGAGCAATTCATGGGCAACCTGCTGAACTTGTGAGCGGTTCATCCCCTCATCAAGAATACGCGCCATATCAGCTTCATTGTCAGCAAAACCCGGTGAAGGAATCAGGATAAGCGACGCAGCAATTGCGACACGCGAAACGAAGCGTTTGTTGGTCATTCTGGATAGTCCCCATTTGTATGAGAGACTTGCTGCGCGATCAGGGACCCCGCGTAAAGAGCCGCTACATCCTTTTCCGACTCAGATCGACGAACGACATGTCAGACTCTCACGCCCCGCATTGGATGGTGCCATCTTGCTGAAACACAACTTCGTCGCGGCCATTGCGCAAAGTCATCGTGCCTTTGTAATCCAGCGTCTCGTAACCATTGTCGATTGGTTCGCCGGTCGTCTCCAAGCGCAGGGAAAATTTCTTGCCGTCATATTTCCCGCGCGCGCCATAGGGCTGCTCACTGCTTCCGGCATCGACAACCATTCGGTGCAATTCACCATCCAATTTGATCACGCCCGTGCGGTCATCAGTTAGCGCCAGCATTCCCTCCCGCTCGCCCGAGGGAAGCATATAGCATCCCGCGCCGAACAGATTATTGGCCTCAATATCCACAAGTGAAATTATTTCGGGGAAGACAAGCTGGGCCGGCGGCTTCTGCGATGCCTCGACAGCGGCAATTGCCGCGCTTTCCTGTGCTGCTTTCTCTGACTGTGTCAGCTCTGGCTCGCCACAAGCGGCCAGGGCCAATGCAAGAGCCGGAACAGCCGCGTAACGCAAAATACGATCAATGACGTCCAAAGAGCTTCTCCACATCGTCCATCGACAATTTTACCCATGTCGGACGACCGTGGTTACACTGGCCTGAACGCGGTGTGCGTTCCATTTCGCGCAGCAGCGCATTCATTTCTGCAACGGTGAGCGTGCGCCCTGCCCTGACCGATCCGTGACACGCCATCGTGGCGAGCACCAAGTCAAGGCGCTCACCCAGCAGCAGTGCCTCACCATTTTTGGCTAGATCGTCGGCAATATCTGTCAACAGCGCCTTCGGATCACCGTTCTTGAGCGAATGCGGCATGGCGCGCACCAGCATCGCAGAAGGTCCGAAACGTTCGATCACAAGACCGTGCTTCGACAGCGTGCCGATTTGTTCTTCAAGCTGGTCGCACTCTAACTCGTCCATTTCGACGACATCCGGTATCAGAAGAGCCTGACTACGCGACACGGCATCTTCTGCTCCGGCAGCCTTTAGGCGCTCGAGCACAAGGCGTTCATGGGCGGCATGCTGATCTACCAGCACCAACCCGTCCGCTGACTCGGCAACGATGTAGGTGTTCGCAACCTGACCGCGCGCGATACCGAGCGGATAGTCGCTTGCCTCTGCAGCAATCTCTTCGGCCTGTTCGGCGCGGCCCTGCGGCATGGCTAGCGTGTCACCCCCGGCCCCTTGCCAAGGTTGCACGTGCTCGCTCACTCTTGATTGAGGTGCCGTCCAATCGCGCCCTTCGAAAATTGAACGCAGCGCTGCGGGCTGTTCCGGCTCTTGCTGCCAGCGCCCCATTGCGGCGGCATCGGGCGATTGCGCGCTACGGCGGTCGCCGCTCGACAGCGCATTGCGTAATGCAGAAACGACGAACCCGCGCACATTTTGCGCCTCGCGGAAGCGGACCTCGGTCTTGGCCGGATGGACATTCACATCCACTTCCTCAGGTGCAATTTCGAGGAACAGAGCCAGCACTGCATGACGGTCGCGCGCGAGCATATCGGAATAGGCGCCGCGCACCGCACCGGTTAGCAAGCGATCCTTCACGGGACGGCCGTTCACGAACAAATATTGGTGATCCGCGACGCCACGATTATATGTCGGCAGGCCCGCAATACCCGTTAGCCGCATCCCATATTTCTCGAGGTCGATAGCGACGCCGTTATCCTTAAGCTCTCGCGCAACGATCTGAGCAACGCGGTTTTCCAACCCCTCCCCGCCTTGCACCGAGAAGATCGTCCGCTCGCCGTGCTTGAAGGTGAACCCAATGTCAGGCCGCGCCATCGCCAAGCGGCGCACAACATCATGGCATGCACCATATTCGCTGCGCGATGTACGCAGGAACTTCCGGCGCGCGGGCACCTTCGCGAATAGTTGTTCGACGCGAACGCGGGTGCCCGGCGGCAGAGCGGCGGGACCATTCTCGATCAACTCACCGTGATCGACAACGCGGCGCCATCCCTCATTAGAACCCGACTGCCCTGAGCCTGCCGAAGGGGGGCGGCTCTCGATAGTCAGCTTAGCTACGCTGCCAATGCTGGGAAGTGCTTCACCACGAAATCCAAGGGTCGAAACCTGCTCGATTGCCTCATCGGGTAATTTCGATGTCGCATGCCGTTCCAGTGCTAGCTCCATTTGCGCCGGATCCATGCCGCAGCCATCGTCTGTCACCTCGATCCGCGATAGCCCGCCTTCAACCAGAGAGACGTCAATTTGGCTTGCGCCTGCATCGATTGCGTTCTCGACAATCTCCTTCAGCGCGGCGGATGGGCGCTCGACCACTTCGCCCGCAGCAATGCGGTTGACGAGAGCTTCTGGAAGACGACGAATGGTGGGCATTTTGCGAGGATAGCGGCCAAGTGCATTGATTGCGAGGCGAGCGGTGGAAAACGCACCCGATATACGCACAATTTTTTGGCCTTTGCTCTGCCTTTTCGTTATGACGCGCCATCTCCCGCTACGGCACGGCCCATCTGCCCCGCAGATTCTTGGACTAAAGCCGCAAAAAACCTACGGAAATCACACGCAATGAGCTTCTGGACCAACCTCTTCAAATTCGGTTCCAAAAACATGGCCATCGACCTCGGTACGGCCAACACACTGGTGTATGTTCAAGATCAGGGCATTGTCCTGAACGAACCATCGGTAGTTGCCATAGAAACACTTAACGGCATCAAGCGTGTCAAGGCCGTTGGCGACGATGCGAAGATGATGATGGGCAAGACACCCGACAGCATCGAAGCCATCCGCCCTTTGCGTGACGGCGTAATCGCCGACATCGAAATTGCCGAGGAAATGATCAAGCACTTCATCCGCAAGGTAAACGGCAAGAAGAGCATGTTCAGCTATCCGGAAATCGTGATTTGCGTGCCGTCGGGTTCGACATCGGTTGAACGCCGCGCGATCCGCGATGCGGCATCGAATGCCGGTGCCAGCCAAGTGTATCTGATCCTCGAACCTATGGCTGCTGCCATTGGCGCCGATATGCCGGTGACCGAGCCTGTTGGCTCGATGGTCGTCGACATTGGCGGCGGCACGACTGAGGTTGCTGTATTGTCGCTGCGCGGTCTCGCTTACACCACATCGGTTCGCACCGGCGGTGACAAGATGGACGAAGCAATCGTCAGCTATGTCCGCCGTCACCACAATCTGCTCATCGGCGAAAGCACGGCTGAGCGGATCAAGAAGGATTACGGCATCGCCATGGTTCCCGAAGACGGCATTGGCGAGCAGATAACGCTCAAGGGCCGCGATCTGGTGAACGGCGTTCCGAAAGAAATAACCATCAATCAGGCGAACATTGCCGAGGCGCTGTCCGAACCCATCGGTGCCATTGTTGAGGGTGTTCGCATTGCGCTGGAAAACACCGCACCTGAGCTCGCAGCAGATATCGTCGATCAGGGTATCGTGCTGACTGGCGGCGGTGCGTTGATCCGCGGCTTGGACCAACATCTGCGGGAAGAAACAGGTCTGCCTGTCACCATCGCCGAAGATCCTCTCTCATGCGTTGCGCTGGGTACGGGCCGCGCAATGGAAGACCCGATCTATCGCGGCGTCTTGATGACAGCGTAAGAGAGAGAGCTGAGCCTTGGCGCCTCCATCATCCATGCGGCGCTCTGGCTTCTCTCGCCGGGCGCAATATAGCGCATTTACGGGATATGTAGTCGCTGCAATCGGCGCATTGATCGGCGCTGCTCTGCTTGTTCTCTCCTTATGGCGCCCTGCATCATTCAACGGGGTGCGCGGGGCGGCGCAAGATGTCGTATTGCCAGCAGGCGAAGCGGGTGCAGAGGTCCGCGACACCAGCACAAACATCTTCGAGACGATTAGCGCCTATTACCGCGCTGGCAGCCGCAATGCCGAACTTCAACGCGAGGTTGATCTAGCCCGTGTTCGCCTCGCAGAAGCGGACGCAATCGAACAAGAAAACATCCGCCTGAAGGGGCTGCTCGATCTGCGCGAAAGCGACGTCGTGCCAATTGCTACGGCGAGGCTGGTAGGCTCCACCGGAACGAGCACACGGCGCTTTGCTTATCTCTCTGCAGGCCGCGACAAGGGCGTCGTTCCCGGTATGCCTGTTCGCACCCCCCGCGGCGTGCTTGGACGAGTAGTGGAGGCAGGCAAGAGTATTTCGCGGGTCTTGCTGCTGACCGATAGCGAGAGCGTACTTCCGGTCCGCCGTGCAACGGATGAAGTTGTTGCCTTTGCGGAAGGTCGCGGTGACGGAACCTTGCGCATTCGCCTGATCAATCTTGGCATTAATCCGCTCAAGGTCGGCGATATCTTTGTTACTTCCGGCGCGGGCGGATTATATCAGCCAAATACCGCTGTCGCCGTGGCGACCAAAATCACCTCAGACGGCGCCGATGCCCGGGTGATCGCTGATCCGGCTGGAACGAATTTCGTTTCGGTTCTGCCGATTTGGGAGCCTGAGATACTGAGACGTCAGGCGCTTCCGATCGAAGAGCAGTTGGGCGAGTGATTGCGCGGATAAATCCGCGTTCACGGCGCGATCGCTATGGCAGCCGCATAAACCGCGATCACTCGCAACTGCTCGCGAACTTTGTTCCTTGGGCAAGCATCGTCGTGGCATCCGTAATTCCAGTTTTTCCTTTGGTTTCAGCGGTGCCGCTCTGGCCGCCGCTTGGCTTCCTGCTATTTCTATCATGGAGGTTTATCAGGCCGGGCTTGCTACCGGTCTGGGCCGGATTTCCGCTCGGCCTGTCGGACGATCTCTTCAGCGGGCAGCCATTTGGCTCCGCAATCCTGATGTGGTCCCTCGCAATAATTGCCTTGGAATATCTTGAAGCGCGTTTCCCCTGGCGCGGCTTCTTACAGGACTGGATGGCCGCCACTCTCGCAATCGGCCTATATCTCGCCCTCGCCGCACTGTTTTCAGGCGGAAACATCAGTCTTGAAAGACTGCTTCTTATCGGGCCGCAATTCCTGCTCTCGATACTGATCTTCCCGATAGTCGGGTGGCTGGTCGCTATACTGGACAGGTTAAGGCTGTTGCGCATACGAGTCATCGAATGATCTTCCGGCGAAAGCGGCCGCGCCCCAAACAGGTGGTGACGGCCGCAACACTGCAAAACAGTTTTGATCGCCGCACGATGATTATCGGCGGGATACAAGGCGGTGTGGGCGTGCTGCTGGCCGCGCGGATGGCTTATATTGCCGTCGCCGAAAACGAGAAATACGAGATGGAGGCGGAGAGTAACCGCGTCAATCTCAGCCTGATTGCACCGCGCCGTGGCTGGATTCTCGACCGCAACGGCTCTCCTTTGGCCTCCAACCGCGCTGACTTTCGGGTCGATCTCATACCTGATCGGCTGAGCGATCCGGCAAAGACCATCGACCAGCTCGGCAATTTGCTCGCACTGGGCCCGACTGCTGTGCAAGATTTGAAAGACAAGATTGGGGACGCGCGCGGGTTCCAGCCCATCGAAGTCGCCAGCCGCCTTAAATATGACCAATTCGCAGCTATCAGCGTGCGCCTACCGGAAATGCCGGGAGTTGTTCCGCAACGCGGCTTCTCCCGCTTCTATCCGACCGGCCCTGCGGTCGGCCATCTGATCGGTTATGTCGGAGCTGCATCGAAAGAGGAGTTCGACGAAAACCCGAGCCCTCTGCTCGTCACACCTGGTTTCAAAATCGGCAAGGATGGGATCGAGAAGACGTACGAAGACGTGTTGCAGGGCGAACCCGGGGCGAGGCGGGTCGAGGTAACCGCGTCAGGCCGGATCGTCCGCGATCTGGAAACGCGTGAAGATGTTCAAGGCAGTGCAGTCAAGTTGACTATCGACGGCCCCTTGCAGGATTATGCCGCCCGCCGTCTTGGGCTTGAATCAGGCTCGGTCGTGGTAATGGATTGCAAGACTGGCGATTTGCTTTGCATGGCATCGATGCCTAGCTTCGATCCCAACAGCTTTTCCGATGGCATTGGCCGCCTCGAATATAAAATGCTGAGCGACGATGACCGCGTTCCGCTGCGGAACAAGGTGCTGAAGGGCCTCTATCCGCCTGGTTCTACGGTAAAGCCGACTGTCAGCACTGCGTTTTTGAAAGAGGGCCTCGACCCTGAAGAAACCGTATTCTGCGGTGGCGGTTTGCGGGTTGGCAACCGTGTGTTCCGCTGCTGGAAGCGCGGCGGACACGGCACGGTCGATATGGCGAAGGGTATCTATCAGAGCTGCGACGTCTATTTTTACCACTTTGCCCAGCGGCTTGGCATGGATCCGATTGCAGAGACTTGCCGCGATTACGGCATGGGACAGGAATTCGACCTGCCAGTGCTCAGCCAGTTCTATGGCACCGTGCCCGATCCGGCTTGGAAGCTAAAGAAATACGACCGGCCATGGCAGGCCTTCGACACCGTAAACGCCACCATTGGCCAAGGCTATATGCTGGCGAATCCACTTCAGCTGGCAGTCATGGCGACCCGTTTGGCAACGTCCAAACATGTCGAACCGCGCCTTCTGTTTGACGAGAAGGTGCCTGAATTCAAAAGTATGGGCATCAGCGATGAATACACCGCATTCATCCGCAAGGCGATGAGCGATGTGGTCAATGGCCCGGGCACGGCTGGCCGCGGCCGATTGCCGCTCAAGGATGTGTTGATGGCCGGCAAGACCGGCACGGCGCAAGTTGTCGGTCTGAACATTTCTGATGGCCGCAGCGGTCCCTGGAAATACCGCGACCACGGCTTGTTCGTGTTCTTCGCGCCATTCGATAACCCGCGCTATGCTGGCGCAGTTGTGATTGAACATGGCGGCGGTTCAGGCGCGGCCTATCCGATTGCGCGCGACGTCATGACCTTTATGTTCGACCCGCAAAAGGGCCTCGACGCCCTGACGAGCTTTGAAAGCCAGTGGGGCGGCACTGCTCAGGAGCGGTTAGCGCGGAAATACGCCGCTATCGCGCGCGAAGCTGGCCAAGACATTCCGCCAGTACCAACCCGCGACGAAGACATTTTTGATCAGGTCGAGGCGGAGGCCCGCGCCGCTGCCTTACGTCCTTCGGCAATCGCAGGCGAAGCCGTTGCCCCACGCAGTGACCCGACGCCATCTTCCGCACCGGGCGGAGGCGTTCCCGAATGAACTCAGGCATCGTTCCTGCACCCATTGCACGCCTGCCATGGGTGGTCATTGCACCGCTGACATTGCTCGTTCTGTTTGGCGGCGCTGTCCTTTACTCGGCCGCCGGGGGATCGATGCAACCCTTCGCGACATCGCATTTGATCCGTTATGCTGTGTTCCTGACCATGGCGTTGATCATGATGTTCTTCCCGCGCGATCTGGTGCGGTTCATGGCCTATCCCGCTTATGCCGGAGTGCTGATCCTACTCGTGCTTGTTGAAGCACTCGGCGCGATGGGCGGTGGCAGTCAGCGCTGGCTGGAACTGGGTTTCATGCGCCTCCAACCATCTGAGCTAATGAAGCCGGTCATCGTATTGGCTCTTGCGACTTTCTATTCGAACCTCCCGGCGGGAATGGTGCCGACGTGGCGCGCATTGGTGCCAGCAGGCATGTTAATCGCATTTCCAATGGCGCTGGTTCTGGTGCAACCCGATTTGGGTACCGCGCTTGCGATTGCATTCGGCGGGGTCGTGGTCATGTTCTTGGCCGGGCTGCCGATGCGCTGGTTTGTCGCCGCCGGAGCTGCCGTCACCGTGGCAATTCCGCTAGCGTACTTCTTCGCGCTGAAGGAATATCAGCAACGCCGCGTGACGACATTTCTCGATCCGGAAAGTGATCCGCTGGGCGCCGGCTATCACATCACCCAGTCAAAGATCGCAATCGGTTCCGGCGGGATCACCGGCAAGGGCTTCGGCAATGGCTCGCAAAGCGCGCTCAACTATTTACCCGAGCCGCACACCGACTTCGTCTTCGCCACCATGGCCGAAGAATGGGGCCTATTTGGCGGACTAATGGTAATCCTGGTATTTGCGCTGGTACTTCGCTGGGGCATGGTTCTGGCGCGCCGCGCGCATGATCCATTCGCCAAGCTGCTGGCCGCCGGAATGACAGCCACGATCTTCTTCTACGTGGCGATCAACCTGATGATGGTGATGGGCCTCGCGCCGGTAGTGGGTATCCCCCTACCTTTCATGAGCCATGGCGGATCGTCGATGATGACCAACATGATTTGCGTCGGTTCGCTGATGATGGTTCACCGCTGGAACCAGACACAAGCGCGCCGGGGTTTTGGCTGAAGCGCAATTCGGTACTGACACCCCTTCCCACGAGCGAACCAGTCGCTATATGCAGCGCCTCACCGCCGCAGGCCCGATTCGAACAATTCTCGATATCGCCCTGCAAATGGCCGGAACGGACGCATAGCTCAGTTGGTAGAGCAGCTGACTCTTAATCAGCGGGTCGTAGGTTCGAACCCTACTGCGTCCACCATTCTTTCAATAGCTTAAGAGTTACCTTAAGTTTTTCAGGTAACGTATAGGTAACGGGGCGGCTCAGTCTTGCTCCACTGGGCCATATATCACGTCCCGCGCTCCGCATTGTTGGCACCGTAGTCGCCTTTCCACATGAGGCATCATTCTCGATCTAGCCTGCCTTACACAGGCGGTAGTAAGTTTGCGCGCATCCTTTACGCCGACATGCCTGCACTTGCGGCAGGTGACGCCTAGGTTGAAGCCATGCCGAGCATAGTCAGATATCGAATCAAGGCGCTTGCTGCTCATGCTGCCGTATAGAACGTAACAGGAACGAACTAGCAAGCACCGGCGGACTATTTTGTTTGCGGGTTAGCCATATCCTTATCGACTTTTACCGCGTGACGCGCCCGCCGCAGCTAGAGCATTTCAGCCGGGATCGACATGAGGCATCCAGCGGCTTTTGCCATGAGCCGGACACCGTGCAGTCAGCTTGCGGGCATCCAGCACCCCTACACGGCGGCAGAATCTGCTAATTTATAATATGTTGAACTTCGATATTATATAAACAGCGGCGAAATGCTATAATGAGAATTAGCAGACCGTCCGCTTTCAGGAGGCGGCAAGAGGTTGCTGTATGTCTGCAACTGGGTGGGAAGCTGACAGTCTGTTAGATCGTCATAAAGTGCCGCACCTGAACCCTACATTGGCTGTAACAAAGCCAGCCTGCCCCTGCCACAGTTCAATTCTGTTCCATTGTGATTTCGCTTGAGAGCCTTGGCGCGCAATGCAGCTATTCTATTGCACGGTCACTATGCGATGGTTAGGATTGTGGCAGTTAACCAATTGGGGGCATTATGGAACTAGAAGTCCAACTTGAAGCTTTAATGGACAAGGCGAACAAGCATCGGGAAGTTTTGGCGACTGAGGAAGCCGCGAAACTGGCATTAGTTGTCCCTTTCCTACAGGCTCTTGGCTACGACGTAGGTAATCCAGCAGAAGTCATCCCTGAATACACGGCGGATGTTGCCACCAAGAAGGGTGAGAAGGTCGATTTCGCAATTTGCATTGATGGCAGCGTGAGCATGCTCATTGAATGCAAGCCGATCAATCAAGAGTTGAATCTCAAACACGCTTCCCAGCTTTATCGTTATTTCAGCGTAACAGAGGCAAAATTCGCAATCTTGACGAATGGCGCGGTATACAAGTTTTATTCCGATTTAGACGCTACTAACAAGATGGACGATAAGCCATTTTTCGAGTTCGATCTTTCGAAGCTAAAAAAATCCGACTTCCGGAACATCGCCAAATTTCAGCGCTCCGGATTCGACGTAGCTTCCATAATCGAGACTGCCGCGAGCCTTCAAATGGAGATGGCTGTCACCAAGGCGTTACAGAAAGAAATGGTGGAACCCTCAGATGAATTGGTGCGGCTGATAGGGTCACTAGCGACTGAAGGTCGCCTGACGGCGGGAACGAAAGCTGCAATCAAACGGCATATTCCCAACGCCTTCAGCGCGATTGTGCGCGAACGGTTGAATGATCGTCTTACGTCAGCGATTGACGAGGGAACTGATGCCGAACCGGTTAGCGCTAGCGAATATGAAACAACGGCTGATGAGATTGAGGGTTTTCAGATTGTCCGCGCAATCGCGTCGGAGTTGGTCGACCCAGCACGAGTTCATATCCGTGACTCCAAATCATACTGTGCCGTTCTTCTGGATGATAACAATCGAAAGCCGATCGTTCGGCTGTGGTTCAATTCTGATGCCGTTCGATATGTCGGCACATTTGATGATGGCAAAGAAGAAACTCGCCAACCAATTACCAACGTCTCAGACATATACCAGCACAAGGCGCTCATCGTCGAACGGGTGAAGGCAATGCTTTAACGGAACGCGTCGGAGCCAACCTAACCAGTTGGATTTAATCCGACGACAGTTGTTGGGTCGTTAGCAAATAGTCCGCTTTTGTCTGAAATGCTCCGATAGCTGCCTGTCGGTTTTCAGGAGGTAGCGAACGATAGCCGAATGTCTGCTTATGGGTGGGAAGCAGACATTCAGTAAAAAGGTAATTAACCTTTCCTCAAAGTCTCGCATTCATAATGAGAGGTGCGACAAAAAATCTCAAAAGAGAGGCGCGATATTCGTTAATTGAACAACAGCCAAAAGGCAATGATTGGGTAGCCGCGCTATGATGTTAGATTTCTTGGGTCGAGGAGCCCGAAGCCAGCGAAATCCGAAGCCGTTTGGGGCCGCTATGTCGCCCCCTTCTCGCACGGAGATTCTGCAGGAAATCGAACAAGTAGGCGTCGGGACTTTCTGGGCGACCAACGAAGAAGGCACCTTGGTATATCTTTCTGAGAAAGCCCTCCATTCGCTCGGGAAGGACGGCAGCAATCTAATTGGCAGGCAGCTCTCATCAGTCTTTTCCGAAGTACGCCTTGATGGAGAGGCGCGCGCGCAACGGTCACTGAAATTCAAGATGCGGTCCCAGTCAAAAATTGAGTCTCAAATCGTCCAGCTTGGATTGGGAGAGGAAGACAAGCAGGACGAAGCCAAAACACGTTGGTGGCGCATTTCGGCCCGCCCATATTTCGACAATAAGGGCAGTTTTTGCGGCTACCGGGGTGACGCGAACGACATCACAAGTGATTTTCGCAATCAGCAAAGTGCGGCGCGCCAGTCGCAATTTGACGAACTGACCGGACTGGCGAACCGCCGGCGGATCAATCATCAGCTGTCCGCAACGCTACGCTCCTACAAGGCCGCTAAGCGGAGTTGTGCGCTGATGATGCTCGACCTTGACCGCTTCAAGCAGGTCAATGACACCATGGGACATCCTGCTGGTGATGAGCTTTTGAAGCAGGTTTCCGAACGGCTCACTTCGATAGTGAAGGATCGCGGAGAAGTCGGCAGACTTGGCGGCGATGAATTTCAGATCCTGCTTCCAGACATGGATGATCGTGGGGACTTGAGCGATCTTGCCTCACGCATAATTCAGATGGTTTCGCAGCCATATTCAATCAATGGGCGACGCGCCATTATTGGGACATCGGTAGGTGTGGCCATTGCACCATATGACGGTATCGATGCTGCCGAACTCAATGCTTCGGTCGATCTGGCACTCTATGCCGCCAAGGAGGGGGGCAAGGGCACCTACCGTTTTTATAATGCCGACCTGAAGGATGCTGCTTCGCGAGACGTTCTTATACAGGAGGACCTTCGCGACGCCCTGGCTAGAGGCGAACTGTGCCTCAACTACCAGCCACTCGTTGAACCGCACGAAGGCAAGGTGAAGAGCTTTGAAGCTCTTATGCGGTGGAATCATCCTGAAAGCGGGATGATCTCGCCAGAACTGTTCATTCCTATTGCCGAGCAGACCGACCTCATCAACCAGCTTGGTGCTTGGGCGTTGCGGCAGGCCTGCATGGATGCTGCCCAGTGGCCGGGCGAGCTTGGCGTAGCAGTCAATGTGTCAGCCAGGCAGTTTATGAATTCAGATTTCTGTAAGGTCGTAGCTTCTGCGCTGGCCGCAAGCGAACTTCGGCCAGAGAGGCTCGAACTTGAAATCACCGAGAGCGTCTTTGTCGGTGATGTCGAGGCAGTCGACAAGATTTTCGAAGCGATCAAGCGAATGGGCGTTCGCCTTGCCATGGATGATTTTGGAACGGGCTATTCCTCGCTTGGCTATCTCAAGCGTGCGCCGTTTAGTAAGATCAAGATAGACCAGAGCTTTGTGCGCGGCTGCACGGAGTTTGGCGATACCAACCCAGCCATCATCACCGCCATAGTTGCCCTGGCAAAGGCGCTGGATATGGAAACCGTTGCAGAAGGCGTCGAGGCGATGGACGAGTTGAACCTCGTCAAAGAACGCGGTGCCGACCTCGTTCAAGGATATATCTTCTCGAAACCAATATCGCAGAACGACCTGCTGACACGCCTTGAAGATGGAAAGCTAACCTTTGAGCCTGATGGGCCTCCACGTTATCGCGCTGACAGAATGTCAGTCTATCGCAAGGTCGGCTTGATCCATCAGGATCACTATTACGATGTGATGCTCCGAAACCTATCCAAGACCGGAGCGCGCATCGAAGGGCTGGCTGGAGTTCCTGTCGGTGAAAATGTTGTTCTTGATCTGGGAAGTGGCCAGCTCGCGGTCAGCAAGGTGGTACAGTCCACGGAGAGCAGCCAGGGTCTTCGGTTTGAAACCCAGTTGATCAAAGATGGCTTCAATGGGCTGATGACTAGGCATCGCGTATCGCCATATGCATTAGCCGAGGCTGGCATGCCACTCGCTGCACTCGGTTCAGGGACTTATCCTTTGGCGCAATATCAAGACGGCCCTAAGAAACCTCCGATGTTCGTACAACTTCAATTGACCACGTGAGCCTAGACAAGAATTGCCCCAGATAAGGGATCGTCGCTTGCAAGG
>JBBKVP010000053.1:0-14463 GCA_037968495.1 Pontixanthobacter sp.
ACCTCGGCTAATCGCTCACTCATGACCGCAATCACACGTTTCGCGCCGTCGCCTACGGGCCGGCTCCATGTCGGAAATATCCGCACCGCTCTGCATAATTGGCTGCTGGCCGCCAAGGCCAAGGCGCGGGGCGATGATGCGCGCTTTATGCTGCGGATCGACGATACGGATCAGGAACGCAGCAAGGAAGAATATGTCGAGGCCACCCGCGTCGATCTGGCCTGGCTGGGCATCGCGTCCGATGGCGAGGAGCGGCAGAGCGAGCGCTTCCATCTGTATGATGCGGCGTTTGACAAGCTGCGCGCAGAGGGCCGCGTCTACGCCTGCTATGAAACTGCGCAGGAATTGGAGCTGAAGCGCAAGATCCAGCTCGGGCGCGGGAAGCCGCCGATTTATGATCGCGGAGCTTTGGAATTGTCGGATGAGGAGCGTGCTGCGAAGGAGGCCGAGGGCATCCAGCCGCATTGGCGCTTCAAGCTCGACCACTCCGCCCCGATTACTTGGGATGACGGGGTGCGCGGCCCGCAGAAATTTGATGCTTCGCTAATCTCCGATCCGGTGATCCGCCGCGCCAATGGCAGCTGGCTCTATATGCTCCCCAGCGCAGTTGACGATGTCGAAATGGGCATCACCGATGTGCTGCGCGGAGAGGACCATGTGTCGAACACCGCCGCACAGGTGCAAATGTTCGAAGCGATGGGCGCAAAGCCGCCGCGTTTCGCGCATGAGGCGTTGCTAGTCGGCACAGAAGGCAAGCTGTCAAAACGGCTCGGCTCGCTCGGATGCGATTCGTTCCGGGAGCGCGGGATTGAACCCGAAGCCATTATCGCAATGCTGGCGCGGCTGGGTACGTCGCAGCCAGTCGAACCGATTGCCGAGCGCGATATTCTGGTCGAGACCTTTGACCTTAGCACGTTTGGCCGTGCGCCTGCCCGCTTTGATGATGTGGAGCTGGACCGGGTGAATGCGTCTATCGTCCATCAGATGAGTTTCGGTGCGGTGAAGCACCGCCTGCCGGACGGTATGAGCGAAGATGGCTGGCACGCAGTCCGGCCCAACCTGGCCACTGTGAGCGAGGCGGCCGATTGGTGGAAGCTCGTCACCGGTCCGGTCGATGCGCGCGAATTCGATGCCGAGACCAAGGCGTTTTTGGCCGAAGCGTTGGCGACGCTGGAGTGGGGAGAAAACCCTTGGCACATGCTGACAGCGGCGCTGAAGGAAAGCACAGGCCGCAAGGGCAAGATGCTGTTTCAACCCTTGCGCCAAGCCCTAACCGGCATGGACCACGGCCCCGATATGGGCGAACTGCTGCCGCTGATAGGCGCAACTGAAGTGAAGTTGAGGTTGGAGCGGGCGGCTCGTTGAGGTCTCTATATGTGGCTATTTGATAAAATCAGAAAAAGGAAACTGAAGCCGATCAGAACGCCGGTTATCGAAATCGACGGTTGGAGTTTGGAAGATGGCGAGGCTTATCACGAGGCCGCTCCAGACACTTTTTGGATACCAGATCGACAGCGCCGCGAGAGCTTAGAGCCGGGCGATTTCGCGAAGCTCATTTTTCTTATCAGGGTCGATAACGATGAAAAGCCTTTTGCTGTGGAACGAATGAGGGTCATCGTTCGTGAACGAATCGACGGCGGATATCTTGGAATTCTCGACAATGATCCTGACGCAATTTCAGAGAATGATGAGTTTTGGAGCGGCATCGAGCTTCCGTTTTCTCCGAACCATGTGATTAATATTCAAGATCGCGATGAGAAATCCGTTAGTTTGGCTCAAGAAGAACTGAAAAAGCATTGGCCAAGAGGTTAAAGATCGTCCTGTGGCTAGATTATCGTGCCAACACTAAGCCTAATCCCCGCGCCCCTCAAGCTCATGACCGCTCAGCGTCACGAAATGCAGCAAGTTCGTGCTGCCCGGCGTGCCAAATGGAACCCCGGCCAGCGTAATCAGCTGGCTGCCGGCGTCGCCAAAACTATGACGCAGCACTCCACTTAACCCTCTGTCCGATCCAACTCGCCAAAAAATCCGATGACTTTGACGATTTTGCCGGCATCGTTGACTTCCGTGACGTCGAAGCCCTTCATCAATGACTGGCCGTCTTTGCTGATTGCCCAATGATAACGGCAATGATTGTTCTGGAAATCGACCTCGCTTGCGCGCGCATACACGGCGCCCGGGATGAGTTTCTGAACTGCGCCGACCATATCCACAAAGGCATATCGCCCGATGATATTGTGGTTGGGATCAACGAAATGCACATTGTGTTCCATCGAAGCGTCGACGAGCGCGCGCACTTCAGATGCATCCGGCGTGTTCCAGGTAGCCAGCATTTTATCGAGGCTTTGTAGATAGGCTTCCATGATGATCCTTCGTTAATGGCATGGCCTTCGACAGTGGCATGGGCGGCGTATACCCGCTTAACAAGGATAGGGGAAACCGCTCACTCCTCGTGGCTATCCAACTCATGCCCGCTTAGCGTCACCACATGCAGCAAGTTCGTGCTGCCCGGCGTGCCGAAGGGAACGCCCGCCAGTGTAATCAACTTGCTGCCCGCGCCACCGAATCCGTGGCGCAGCGCCATGCGCTTGCCCTTGGCGATCATCTCTTCGAAGCTGCCGATATCCTTGGTGGTCACGGCATGTGCGCCCCATAGTAGCGCCACGCGGCGGGCGGTTTGCATACTGGGTGTCAGCACCATCATCGGCACCGATGGCCGCTCACGCGCAACGCGGCGAGCGGTCGAGCCTGATCCGGTGAATACGATAATCGCCGTGATCGGAACGGTCGCGGCGATGGTCATGCAGCTGTGGCTAAGCGCATCGGCGGTGGTGGGATCGGGCCGCGTTTCGTGGAAATGCACGCGGTCGGCATAGGAGGGGTCAGCCTCCACCTGCGCGGCGATCCGGTCCATGATCGTGACGGCTTCTTCTGGCCATTCGCCCGCTGCGGTTTCGGCGCTCAGCATCACGGCATCGGCGCCGTCATAGACTGCGTTGGCCACATCGGAGACTTCGGCGCGGGTCGGCGCGGGGCTTTCGATCATGCTCTCCAGCATTTGTGTCGCCACGATCACCGGCTTGCCCAAACTACGCGCCTCATTTACGATGCGTTTCTGGATAACGGGCACTTCTTCGGGCAGTAATTCGACGCCCAGATCGCCGCGCGCGACCATCACACCGTCAGACACTTCGAGAATTTCGGACAGGCGCTTCACCGCCATCGGTTTTTCGATCTTGGCGCATATCGCCGCGCTCGATCCCGCCATCATCTTGCGAGCATCCGCCACATCTTCGGGCCGCTGCACGAAGCTGAGGCCGATCCAGTCAGCGCCCTGCGCGACGGCAAAGGCGAGGTCCTTGCGGTCCTTCTTGGTGAGCGCGGGAATGGGCACTTCGGCATCGGGCACATTCACGCCCTTACGGTCGGAAATCACCCCGCCGACCTCTGCCGAACAAAGAATTTCATTCTCGTCAGCCCGGATTACGCGGAGGCGAATTTTACCGTCATTGATCAGCAGGCGCTGGCCTTTGCTCAGCAATCCGAACAATTCGGGATGCGGCAATTGGACACGGGTGTCGTCGCCCGGTTCAGCGTTCTGGTCGAGCGTAAAATGCCCCGAATGGCGGATAACGGCCTTACCATTCTTGAATTTGCCGACGCGCAATTTCGGCCCTTGCAGATCGCACAGGATCGCGATGGGGCGGTTCAGCTCGGCCTCAAGCGCACGGATATTGGCGATAGTTTTCGCGTGAATGTCATGCTCGCCGTGGCTCATATTGACGCGGAAGGCATCTGCCCCTGCCAGTACCAGCTTCTTGAGCATTTCCGGGCTGCTACTTGCAGGGCCAACGGTCGCGAGGATTTTAACTTTACGACCGCGTGGGTCGAGATTTGTTGGATCAGGTTTCGCCATAGGCGGAAGCTATGCCATAGGTTTCCGGCAAAACAAGGAAAGTTACGATGGATACGAATGCGAATCAGGCTGGCAATGGGCTGGATGAACTGGATGATGCCGTAGCGGCAGCGGCTTTCCGGCGGCTGGTGCGCCATTTGCAGAACCGCCACGATGCCCAGAACATCGACCTGATGGGCCTGTCAGGCTTTTGCCGCAATTGTCTGGCCGACTGGATCATGGATTCAGGCTTCGAAGGCGACAAAGCCGCCGCGCGCGAGCTGGTCCACGGGATGCCGCAGGACGAATGGAAAGCCACGCGCCAGTCGCCCGCGACGGACGAACAGCTCACACGCATGCAAGAAAGCGTCGCAAAAAATAAAGCGGGTTGAAGCGGCAAAAACTGCTCGCAGCACCTTCACCGCTTCGGCCAGCCCGGCTATCACCGGTGCCAACGCTGATTCTCAATTATGACCGGAGTATATAATGGCCGACGCCACAGATGACCGCCTGCGCCTGCTAATCGAACGCATCGAGCGCCTCGAAGAAGAAAAGAAGGGCATCGCCGACGACATCCGCGATGTTTACGCCGAAGCGAAGGCCGTGGGTTACGATCCCAAGATCATGCGCCAGGTCGTGCGTCTGCGCAAAATGGCTCCCGATGATCGCTCCGAAATGGAAACCATCCTTGACCTTTATAAGAATGCCCTCGGCCTCGAATAGGCCTGCGCTGACAGCGCCGTCCACAACCTACCGCGCCGGTTCGTCCTGCGCGGCGGTTTTGTTTCTGGCCCCCTAGGCCGCCGATTTACCCATCATTGCCAGCGCGATGAAGGTGCCATTGTGCAGCGCATGCAGCAGGATGCTGGCCCACAGGCCGTAATGCACGCGGGTGTAGCCGAATAGCAGGCCAGCGACGGCTTGCGGGATTACGAGGAGCAGGAATGCCGGATTGGCGTCGTTATAATTGGTCAGATGCACGACCGCGAAGGCTAGCGTGCTGAGCGCATAGAACCAGCCGAAGTAGCGCGAGAAGAAGCCGAAAGGCGGACGGCTCCAAAACCGCCAGATGACGAAAATCGTTGCGATGACAGCAACTATCAATCCGCCGCCGAAGATGAGCGGCTGGCCCTGACCAACCACCAAGGGCAATCCAAGCGCCGTCACTCCGATGATTGCGAGGGGCCAGACATGCGCAGGCCTGCCCGAGAGCCATCCTCTGAAACCAATTTCTTCAAATAGCGGCGCACCGACAACGATCAACAGAATGATCGGAAGTCCCAGTTCGAGTTCTGCCAGTTTGTTCGAGGGCAGCTCATAACCAAATGAGAAGATCAGGATCGCCGTTCCGACAATGACAGACATGGCCGCAAGGTCGAGCCCGAATATCACTACAACCGAGCGTAGTGAGGAGAGGCTGAAAGGCGCAGCTTTATCGGGCAAAGCGGGGGAGCGAAGGAATGTGCCAAAGCGCCTCCACTCGGCGGGAATCTCGCCCTCCGTTACGATAGGCGTTACCTTCGTTGGTTCAGGGCTTGAGACTTGCCCACTCATACGGCTAATGCGGCGTCCATAACTTTACCCTTAAGCGGAAATATTCATGGCAGGCCATTCCAAATTCAAAAACATTATGCACCGCAAGGGCGCACAGGATAAAAAGCGGTCCAATTTGTTTTCGAAGCTGTCGCGCGAAATTACCGTTGCGGCCAAGATGGGCACGCCCGATGTCGACATGAACCCGCGCCTGCGGCTGGCGGTCAATAACGCCAAGGGCCAGTCGATGCCCAAGGACAATATCCAGCGCGCCATCGACAAGGCATCAGGCGGCGACGAGGAAAATTACGAAGAGCTGCGCTACGAAGGCTATGGCCCGGGCGGCAGCGCGATCATCGTCGAGGCGCTGACTGACAACCGCAACCGCACCGCGACTGCTGTGCGCACGGCCTTTGCCAAGAACGGCGGAAATTTGGGTACCGAAGGTTCGGTTGCGCATGGTTTCGAACGGCTCGGTTATATCGAATATTCCGCCGAAGCGGGCGGCGAGGACAAGGTTCTGGAAGCCGCGATGGAAGCCGGTGCGGAAGACATTCAATCCGGCAAAGACGGTCATGAGATTTGGACCGCCGCCGATGATCTACACGAAGTGGCGACCAGTCTGGAGAAGGCGCTGGGCGAGCCGGAAACGGTTAAGCTGGCTTGGAAGCCAAATCTGACGGTCGAACTGGACGAGAAGGATGCAGCCGTGCTGCTGAAACTGATCGATCAGCTGGACGATGATGATGACGTCCAGACCGTGTGGGGCAATTACGAGATTTCCGACGAAGTGATGGACAAGCTGGACGCGGAATGAACTGAGAGGGGCGGGCCGTGATTATATTGGGCCTCGATCCCTCGCTTTCCTGCACCGGCTGGGGCGTGATCCGCAGCGAGGGCTCGCGGATTTCGCACGTCGCCAACGGCCAAATTCCGACAAATGCAAAAGCATCGATGGCGACCAGGCTCGCGGTGTTGCAGTCTGCGCTCGCAGAAGTGATCGCAGCATATTCGCCCGACCGTGCGGCGGCGGAGGAAATATTCGTCAATAAGAACCCTCAGAGCACGTTGAAACTGGCGCAGGCGCGCGGCGCGGTGCTGGCGGCTTGCGGAACGGTGGGCCTGCAGGTGAACGAACATGCGGCCCGCAAAGTGAAGAAGGCCATCGTCGGTACAGGCGCTGCGGAAAAGACGCAGGTGCAGGCTATGCTGAAGGTGTTGTTGCCCGGCGTGGAGCTGGCTGGGGCAGATGCAGCTGATGCGCTGGCGGTCGCGATTGCCGACGCACATTTGGGAGGAAGATGAGATGTATCTGGTCGTTTTCCGTAACCGTAAGCGCGCCGATATCGACTATGCCGCCTATGATGCAGAGGCGGAGCGGATGAAGGAAATGGCCAGCAAACAGCCGGGCTACATATCCTTCAAGAGCTATGCTGCCGAAGACGGAGAGACTATCGCCCTGTCCGAATGGGCTGACGAAGCCTCCGCGCGCGGCTGGGGCAAGGACGCCGAACACCGCGCCGTGCAATTGCGCGGACAGGGCCTATATTACGAAAGCTATACACTTTTTGGATGCGACGATCCCCGCATCCACCGATTTCAACTGAAAGACTAGACATGAGCGTTACCCTTTATGGCATCCCCAATTGCGGCACTGTGAAAAAGGCTCAGAAATGGCTGGAGCAGCGCGGCACCAATTACTCCTTTACGGACTATAAGAAGGCCGGTGCCAATCCGGAGCGACTGAAAGAATGGGCTGACCAGGTGGGCTGGGAAGCGCTGCTCAACACGCGCGGCACGACCTTCCGCAAATTGCCCGAGGCGAACAAGACCAATATCGACGAAGGCAAAGCGATCCTGCTGATGGCGGCGCACCCTTCGCTGATCAAACGCCCGGTGCTGGAACTGGACGATGGCAGCATTCTGGTGGGCTTTGAAAAGCCGATGTGGGACGAGTTTCTTTGATCCGCCTGATCGCGTTTCTGATGGCTTTGACTTTGTCTGTCCCCGCTTCGGCGCAGATTATCATCGGCCACCGGGGCGCGAGCGGCGAGCGGCCTGAGCATACGTTGGCGGCTTATGCGTTGGCGGTGGAGCAGGGCGCGGATTACATCGAACCGGACCTTGTGCCCACGCGTGACGGCCATCTGGTTGCGCGTCATGAAAACGAGATCTCGGAGACAACAAACGTCGCCGATCTGCCCGAATTTGCGGACCGCAAGACGACCAAGATCATCGACGGCGAGGAAGTGACCGGCTGGTTCACCGAGGATTTCGACTTGTTCGAACTCTACCGCCTGCGCGCCAAGGAACGCCTGCCCGCGGTCCGGCCTGCCAACACCAAATATGACGGCGAATTTTCGCTCGTAACGCTCGAAGAAATCATCGCGTGGGCTAGGCTTGCCGAGAAAGAAACCGGCAAGCGCATCGGCCTTTATCCCGAATTAAAACACCACGCCTATTTCGCCTCTATCGGTCTCGATACGGTGCCTTTTCTGCTGAACACGTTGAACGCTGCCGGATATACAAAGGACGATCCGGTCCTGATCCAAAGCTTCGAGCCGACCCCGCTGGTGCAGGTTAAATTCCGCAGCGGTTTCCGCACAGTGCAACTGATGTCCGCAGAAGGCGGGCCAATCGACGCGCCACAGCTAAGCTTCGCGCAGTTCATGGCGCCTGAAGGGCTGAAGCAAGTCGCGGGTTATGCACATGCTGTCGGCGTGCCGATTGCGTCAGTGCTGAACGCGGACGGTTCGCCCACGGCGTTGGTGCAAAACGCCCATGACGCCGGATTGGAAGTCCACACATACACGCTGCGCCGAGAGAATGCCTTCCTGCCGCCAGCCTTGCAGATCGGGGATGATCCAGCGGGTATCGGCAACTTTGCGGCCATGTGGAAACTGCTGGTGCGGGCGAGTGTGGACGGTGTGTTCACGGATAATCCGGGCGATGCGACGAAGTTGACGGCAGAACCTTAGAAAAGAATTTCCGCTTTTGGGTGGAAAGCGGACACTCGGGCATCCAGCTGAATAAGCTGAAAGTCGAATTGCCGCCAATCGGCACACTTCCTGAACGGCAAATTCAACATCGATTAAGGGGTTCTTGTCGACCTTGCCCAAGTTAGTTGAGATTGGGTGGAGGGCATTGAAGTGAAGAACATTATTTGTGCTGCGGCAATACTGTGCTCATGCTCAGTAGTTAAAGCAGAGACTCTTCCCGTAGCGGGTGTCTATGCGAGCGGCACTGGCATGGATGCAGAAATCCATACCATTGCAGTCGAAGGCTTTGGCGGTGACGCTGGACCTGAGCTTTCCTTCTTATTCACAGACTTACTGGCAGAAGTGGAGATCCATGGGAAGAATTGGTTCTCGATCGTACCCGCTGCGACGCTCAGTAATCATCTACTTGGCATCGGGCATATTCAAGTTGGTGATGGCGATGGAGCAGCAAGAGCGGAAGACCAACTTTCAACTGTTGCGGTGTTGAGCGGAACTGCTCGTTCCCAGGTCAACGACTATTCCATCAGTCCCAAGAAGGTGAAGACTTGCGCCAAGAAGGTAGAAAAGAAGTGTGTTGAGCGTGTGGTAGAAGTCTATGAATGTCGAAATATGACGTTGGGCTATACGGCCTCATTACGGATCGTCGCGCCAAATGGTGATCTCCTCTATCAGAATTCAAACTATTTAGAGGCAGCCCAGTCTTACTGTGAAGATGAAGATAGGATTCCTGATGCTGACCAGATGTTGGGTTCGCTAGCAGTTCAATATTCCTATGCGGCACGGCTAGATTTGGCACCACAGTATCGTGAAACCGAATTCCGCATCCTCGAAAGACGCAACGGTTTGTCAAAGGCCGATGCGCGTTCCTTCAAAGACGCAATACGTTTGACCAAAACCGACCCCTTGGGAGCATGCAGTGCCTTCGGAGAGCTTGAAGCTTCAAATCCCAATCAATTATCGGTGTTGTTTAACATTGGTCTTTGTCGTGAAGGAAAAGGCGATCTTGGGGCTGCGCGAGAATACTATCTCCGCGCTCTCTCAGTTGAGCCACGAAGAAGCGTTACCCAGGCTGGCTTGGCACGGATCGAAAGTCGCATTCAGGCAGAGCGGCAAGTCATGGACCATTTCGATCTCAATTAAGACTCCTAGAAATTGGGTGGCGCATGTCCGCTTTTGGGGCGGAAAGCTGACGTTGCTTACTTATGCTGCTATCCCAACTAACACATCTGGTTCCACCTTCGGAGATTGCGTTGAGGCGAATTGCAATATTTGGCAGCTTGGCTGTGCTGGTATTTGCAGTAGGTGCATTTATGGCTTGGGTAACTTCGCCCGATCCCAAATATAATCCGGCAAGTTTTGAGGAAACTCCACTCATCGAGCGCGTTGCGCAATTTGAGGATGCGATCACGCTGGCCCAGTATGCTGAGGACGGAGGGGTGGTCCGGACAATTCTAGTGTTGGCCTTTGAAGGCGAGGCAGTTAGCGGATTAGATCTGCGGGAACTGGGTGCCACCAATAGCGGCAATCCATTTGAAGCTTTAGCCTCCGTAGAAGCGTTGCCAGCCACGGCCGAGCAAGCCGGAGCATATCCCTCGATTGTCCTGCCAATGGACCGGCTACTGCCCACGGGCAGCATTGGCAGCCGCCACATTGGCACCGGCACAAACTTTCCCGAACACGCCGAAGAGGCGAACAGCACCTCGGTTTTCGGCTTTCCCAAGTTCGGCGAGGCCACTCCGGCCCGAACGACAGTTCAGCAGCAGCCCGGCATCTTGCTCGACTACGAGGTCGAGCTTTGCCTGCGGTTTGATCGTGACATTGCTTCGGTCGAGGATTTTGATGCAGCAGTGAAAGGCATTTTTCTTTGCGGTGATTTTACCAACCGCAATGCGATCGTCCAACTTGCAGACCCCGACAATCTTGACTCGGGATCCGGGTTTAGCGACGCAAAGAGTGGCCCGAACTTCTTTCCCACTGGTCCCTTCCTGGTGGTTCCGCGCGACTGGCAAGCGTTCGTAGCCAGGCTGAGGATGACGACCAGCCTAAACAATGACCCTCGGCAAGACGCACGCGGCTCGGAAATGACCCTCAATTTTCGAGAACTGGTCGCCAAGTCGCTCGGTGACATGTCAGAGCGGCGCTTCCTTTATCGGGGAGGCCGAGAGTTTCTCGCCGCGGGCGGCATGATTGTCGAGGACATGACAATCATGTCCGGCACCTCTGAGGGCACGATTTTCACTGCTCCGACGAGAGGAGACTTGATCGAAGCTGTCGTAACTTACCTTTTTACTGGCGGCCCGTTTGTTCACGAGAGTTTACTGAGCAGCGCCAAGGCTACGTTTATCAAGAACGAACGGGAATCGAGCCACTTTCTTAAGCCCGGCGATACCGTGCGTCATGGCTCATCCCATCTCGGCAACATCGTAATCGAAGTTACTCAGTAGCCAACATCTGCAATTGGGTCGTTAGCGGACATCACGATGCATATCCCATCATTATGGGCACGATACTTTGCCACCACGATGTACCCCACAAAAGGTTCACCACAATCGCGCATGGGACAAACACGGCAAGCCAGATTATATAAGCGCGGTGAACCCGACCCAGGCGGAACAGGTCGTAAGCAAACATAGGCGCGACCCATGCCAGCACATAAAGGTCAGCAGAATAGGCTGCCTCGGGAAAACTGTGGGGGAGCCAGCCGATCCGGTCAATCGCTGCTGGAAGAGGAATGACAGTTGCCAGAATGATCAATCGTTTATGCATGTCGGGATCGCTCTTCCGAGCCTTTAATGCAAGAATTACAAAGAGGGCAAAGAGCAAGCCCGCGCGGATCTGAAGCAGGGCAATATTGCCTACAAATGCCAGAACGCCCTGCATTTGCGCATTCATTTCGGGCGATGCGTTTTGAGCTGCAGTCCAAACTTGGCCATACATTGTTGGCACTAGAACAAAGCCTGTCACGACAATTGCAGGGGCCAGCACAAGTGACGCTAGACCTAGCTTTTTATGATGGGCGGAACGCCCGGTCGCCATTAGGCTGGTCTGGGCCAGAAGCAGCAAGAGCCAGCTACCCATAAGCACTGCATGAAGGTGCAGGACTGGCGGAAACGGCGCTCTTTGTCCTGACTGGACTGCAGCAATTTTGGCCAAAGAATCTGGCACGAAGCCAACCAGTGTTGTGACCACGAACAAGCCGGCCATAAATACGTAAATCCATCGGCCAGCCACATCCGACCGTGTCGATTCTCTATCTAAACCATCTTGCGCTGAGAAATTTGAAGCAGTCGCCATTACACCCTCCCCCGAGGTTCTTCATGCGACCAAGGGCAGAGATAACGAAATTGCCGAAGGAAAGGTAGCTAAAAAGTTCAGGCGGCCAACGCTAGCGATGAGCACTCCGTTCCTTTGCCTGTTTCGGATATATAAAACGCAAGAACAGCCCAGCTGAAGCTGATCCTACTCAATGTCCGCAATTGGGTCGTTTGCAGACAGTCCGCTTTTGCCTGAGAAGCTCGGATAGCTGCCTGTCTGGCTTCAGGCCTTAGTCAAAGCTGATTCATGTCCGCAATTGGGTAGGGAGCGGACGCTGTGTACTTGCTTGATGCATCATTTGCGATGGATAGGTTTCGGTCGTCAGTTCGACGCCATGAAATCGCCTGCGAGAAAGCCTACCCGATAAATTATGACGATAACCACCGCCGTCAGCGCGATGTATGCAATTGTTCGTAACAATTTTCTGTTCACTGATCATACTCTCTAAGCAAAACATCGATCGTGTAGAGGATTGCAGGTTATGGTTACGCAAGCAATTGGGTCGGAAGCGGATGCCCTCTGGCGACGTTTCAGATTAAGCCAATCGCGCCTTGGAGCCAGATCAATATACCGGCCGAGACAACAGCAGCGATTACAAATCGACGCAAAAACCGTTTGTCGATAAATCGGAATGCAAGTTCGATGGCGAAACCAATGCCAGCGAGAAGCGCGGCAGCGACAACGAAATCAAACCGGTCCCAAACTACTTCGGTAGTGAACTGCATCGCAATAAGCGGGCTGATCAGAAGTGCGGCCAACAAACTCCACAACGCTAATCGCCACCCAAAAGGCTTGGTTCTGTTGGATTGATCGATTGCCAGCATGTCTGCCTCCTATCCTTCAATTCGAGAATATCGCATTTTTCGAGAACGTCCGCAATTGGGTCGTAAGGTGCCATAAATGATTTTGAAGCGCCAACTGTGGACTTTTTCTAACCCAGCTGCCCTTATGCCTTAGTCAGGAGGGCGTTTGCCAATCGGCTTGCGCCCAAATTGAGCAAAGATATCACCGAGACCTGCTACGTCATTGTCGCTCTGTAGCGATAAAATTGCATCTTCGATCCCAATCTCGAACTCGTTGACGCCTGTGTCACTGCCGGTTTGGAGACCACCGAGCGATTTGACAAACAACAAAGCAGGTCGATTGTTTGGCAGGATGTGAACAGTCAATTGCTCTAATCCCTCGCGCCGACAGTCTAATAAGATGACCGCCGTTAGAAGTCTGCCGAGCCCTAGCCCGTGATACTCATCGATCACCGCCACAGAAAACTCGGCGGATTCGTGGTTATCATCGTCCCGAAACGCATGAACCACACCGAGTGCTGGTTCAGTTTCAATGTCTGTTCTAATTGCCCCCCCATGCAATATGATCATGACCGTCAACATCAATCAATGCATCAATTACGCGTTGGGAAGGCCTCTCTACCCCCGAGAAAAAGCGCAGATAGCGCGATTGCGGTGACAGCTTTGCAATCCCATCCTTTAATCGCTGTTCGTCATTCTTACGCACAGCTCGGATACAGATTGGTGTGCTATCATTCAACTGAGTGTTTATAATCATAATGGAAACCCTGCAGGGGCACACTAAGGTGACGGTACGATGATAGATTTACTGGCAGTTAGCGGCGATCTGGCCTCGGATTTGATCGCAAGAACATCAAACACGCAAAGTGTTCAAAAGATAGTACAGATATCTCTAGCACCTGTGTTCCTCCTCGCAGCGATTGCCGCGTTCCTGAATGTCATGAATGGTCGCCTGATTTGGCTTACTGACCGCGTGGATAGCTTAGGTGAAAATGAAAAAACCGGTGGGGCTGATCCGGCATTGCAGGAACTTCCAGTTTTGAGCCGCCCTACGTATGCTCTTGGGTGGAAAAGGGACTTTAGAACCAGGTGCTAAGGGGATCGCTTTGTTTCCCTGACGCTAATGTGGACGTTAATCCTCGTTACTGCTCTCGATCTTGTCCGCGAGGCGCTCCGCATCATTGCTTAGTTTATTGGTAAGAAAGACCTGTCTGTTGGCGTACAACCAGTAATTTTCCACTGCCGCATTTAGCGAGGGCCGTTCACCCATCAATTGGGCGACTTGGTCGAACGAGGCCCCACCCACGGAGGAGAGGCCGGCTTCCTGTAAGGCGTCGACCAAACGTGCGCGATCTTCTTCCAGGGATGTTTCGAAGCTCAGTACCTTATCAACTGAAGCGTAGTATTCCTGGATTTCCCGTACCAACTCTCGGTCACGAATTACGCCGAGACCATCGGCATTAATCAAAGTGTTGTAGGCAAATCGATTGCCATCGAGCGTACTCAGAATGAAGGTTTCAATGCCTATTGTATATCCACGACTCTCATCGAAAATCGGGACTTGTTCGACCTTGATCGAGTAACGGGAAGAGGGAAACGCTCCCGGCGGATTCCAACTACCGGCTCGTTTCAATACCAAGGAAAGCGCGGCCATGCGCGAAGCAGCAGTCCTTGAGATTTCGTCCATTTCACCGACGTCATCCCGCAAGTCTTCGGCAACATTGAGCAAGTAGACCTGCTCACGTGCCCTATCGTTCCGATCTTCGTTCCATTGAGTGAGCTGGAAGCCGAGAAATACTCCGAGAACAACCAAGACCAGTTCTATCAGAGCCACTGTCCAGTCTTTTGCGCGTAAATGTTTAACGAAGCGCCTCAGAATGAGCGCAGTGCGATCATCGCTCATTGAACGTTGGCTTCG
>JBBKVP010000054.1:0-121008 GCA_037968495.1 Pontixanthobacter sp.
GTTCATGCGCGCTAATGGAAAGCGTTGGACCAAGGAAAATTGGAATACGCCGATCGCGGCAGCGGCTGCGAATGCTAAACTGCAAGATAGAGTTACGGCTTACACTCTCAGGCACAGTGTCATCACCGACCTTGTTAACAGTGGACTTGCGATCCTAACTGTTGCGCAAATTAGCGACACAAGCGTGGAGATGATCGAGCGCCACTATGGCCACCTCAATCGCGAGGCCGCGGAGAAAGCGCTTGAAGGAATCGCTCTATGACGAAAAGCAAGCAACCCAAACCCCCACCCAATGGTGAATCACCATTTCTGGACGACGATATCCGGCGCCTAATCGATCAATACGGCGTAGGAGAGTTCAAAAGCGCTGCCCAACGGCTGACGAAGCGCAAGTCTGGGCCCAAGACTTTGGATGATTGGCCAATCCTTGCCGACCTGTTGAGGCAAGATGTTCTGGATTGGTTAGCAGGTGGCGACCCATTCGCGGATCGCTCTGTTTATTCTATTGCCAAAGAATATGCGGACGCGAACTCTGGCCAGAGCCATCCAGCAACAATGAAGCGTATAACCGGCAAACTGAAGAAGAAGAGCGCGCGGGAATTCCATGTCCTTTATCACGCGTTTTTAGAGGCAAGAAAATCTCACCCCGCCGAGGTATACGTCAGAGCGCTTAGCGAACTGGCTCGCATCAATCCCGGAGGCCCTTGGCGGTATTTTCAGAAGAAAGCTGAAGAAGTCATGGCGGCTTCTAGTTCTGAAATTGGAGCGCCGGATAAGCGGGCTTCGATCTTCGAACTTGAGGAATTGATCCGTGAGAATGAACCAGTATTGCGCACAGGTTTGTTGGCCCAATTTCTGCCCAAATAGCAGGGACGCCTTCAGGGAGGTATTATCGAGCCAATACCTCTGCACCTATTTGACTTTGAATTAAATCGCCTTTCGGTCCTGATACGCCAAGAATAGTTGATTAACCGGCGCTGCTGACAGCGTGATGGTGCTTAACCGGAATCGCGGGACAGGCCATTGCTCGCTTTATGTTCGTGGGAGAGACGTACAAGAAGCGGAAAAGGCTGTTCGGTTCGCTTCTGAAAATGCGACATGGGAAGTGATTGGAGATGCCATTGATGTAGGTCGGACGGAAGAGCGCCAAGAAATACTTGAAGAACTGAAGAAGCATAGAAACCCCATGCGCGCACCTGAAATCGCGCAACTTCTAGGTAAGAAAGAAGACAGCATAAGGAAGACACTAGGTCGGATGGCAACGTGCGGAGAGATCGAGAGGCCAAGTCGCGGCCTATATACCTGTCACAACAGTCCGGATGTCCTAAACTTCGAATAAGACATTCGGACACATAAGACAGGACGGATACAGTAAAGGCGTTGTTATACAAAGCGTACCCAAATGACTCGACATGGCAATCGTTCACTTTTACCGGTTGCCTATGGCGGACCCGACCATCGAAGAAGTCGATGCATTCATATCTGGATACAAAACACTCGATGGCTTTTTGCCGGAGTGGTCGCAGCAATATGGCTGGAGTTGGACTACTCAATGGAGTATTTTGGACACGCAGGGCAGACAAATGGCCCATTTGGCGTTCTCAATTAACGCGGCGCTTACCAGACCTTCTATATCAGCGATTTTTCGCAAGAACCTCATTTACCGGGTTGATATAGTGCCGAAGGATGAAACCAAACCAAACGACTATGGTGCGCTGGCTGTAGGCCTACCGTATAACGTCACAGGGCCACACACGCACCCTTGGCCAGAGCACCGACAGTACGTTCAGGAAAATGGCTTTGGGGAACTACCTTTTCGCAAACCGGTCGACATAATAGACGTTCAGTTTATAAGGGCGCTTGAGGTCGCTGCTGAGGATTTGAATATTCAGGTCGACCCTCGCCAGAGAGACTGCGAGCCACCGGCTCAGGCAGGTCTTTTCGCAGACAGGAACGGGCTATGAATTGCGCGGATATTGATTCCCTGCTGACTCAGATTCCAGCTTGCGTTGAGGTGGGAGGTGGCGCTCGCTTTACTACTCATTGCCTGTATCCATCGTCGGACCCAGTGCATGTATTCATTGGTAAACGTGATCGCGGCTATCGGGTTACTGACGGTGGCGGTGCTTGGCGCTCTGCTGGGCGCGTTGGCAAGGCAAATGAAGGTATTTTTCATCGCGCTTGTAAGCGCCACTCCGTCGCCTTTAAGTCCGGCATTCTGCTTGCTGAACCGCCTGACTCAAATTGGCTCTATCCAGCTATACTTGCTGTTGCCAATGCTTCAGCTATGGCCGCCCGCGCCGCCCTTGAAATAAACATTCGAAGCGAGAAGTCTCTCAACATGGCAATCTACGAGATGATTTCTCGGCATGTTCCAAAGCATCAGATTACTAAAAATTACGAATATCGCGGTCGCTCTGGTCACAATTGGCCAATCGACATTGCTGTCTTGAGATCAAGAACTATGCTGGTGAAATCAGTCGCACAAAACGGGAATAGTATTAACTCCAACTATGCCGCGTTCGGTGACATCGGCGACCAGCCCCAGCTTGATAAGATTTCAGTTTTTGAAAATGAGTTGAAGCAGGACAGCGCCGCACTGTTACAGCAGGTAACTTCCTTGGTGCCATTTAAGGCCTTGGAATTTACTGTTTTGAACGGTCTTTAGCGTTCACTGACACAAGTTGATCAAGCATTCTTTCGGCCTCGGTGGGGCTTAGTTCTAATTCTTGTCAGCGTAGGTGCAAAGAAGTTCGGCATTTACGTCCTGCCCCTCCAGCGAACGAACACAACTCTGGTGTGGAGACATGTAGCTATAGAGCCAGACGGCGAATATAACTCCTAGCGCGGCGATGATTGCAATTTTGACTTTGTCACTCATAACGCTGCCTTTTTTGTAAGGCCCGCGCTTCTTAGGTGCCGGTGCCATCTTGTCAATCTTAGCAATCATATCATCAAGCGACCAGAGTGTTTCAGTAATTCCAGCGGCCATGCAGACCCACTGCTTCTCTGACACTGGACTTCTTCGCTAAAGATCGTCGAAGGTCTCGATCAGTTCTTGCAGCTTGCGCGTGACCCGCTCGATTATGGTTTTACGTTCAAGAATTTTTGGCTTCACTTCGAGCGAAGCAACAATCCTGTCACGAAGTGGCGGCCTTTGTGTAAAGTGGTAGTCTGCAACCATCTGCTCAACAGCCTCTCGCTTCAGTCCTTCAACTTCACAAAATGCAACAAGCTGCTTTTCGCGCTCCTCTGTCCAGAATTTCTCGAAGCCAGTTTCAACCTCTCCAGCCGCTGAGATACCGGGAAGATAGTCAGCGATGAACTTCTCAATCAGTTCTCGCTTACTGCGAAGCTGCGCCTCCGACCCCAGTAGGTCGAGCACGGCTTGTTTGCGCGATGCAGCCTTGCTTCGCACGCCTTCATCGTCCGATTGCTCCGCTTCCTTCAGTCCAGCCAAGAGCGCGAGAATATAAGCGACATTGATCTCATCACGCTGGATCAACTCAAGTTCAAAATCCACTTCCTCAATAATTGAGGCTTTGGCATCACCTTCCTTCTCGGAACGCGCCTTGTCATAGAGGTCGAGATATTTGCTGCGGTAGTCGGCAAATTGCTGCTCGTTCATCCAGATGTCCGCCCATGCGAACTCGGAGAATGTCTTGAGCACATTCATGGTTCGGATCAGATCGCGAAACGCCCTGATGAACTTCAATTCGTCGTCTTCGGACACGAGTGCATCCACGCTGGCCACAGTGGGCGCGATGGAGAGCAGCAGCTTCACTCCCTCGTTGAACGCCTCCACATAGTCCTCATAAGGCTCGATCAGGATCGTTTCGTTCGCGTTCTTATCGGAAAAGAGGGAAATCGCCTGATCGGTGTTCTTCTTGAGGTTGCGGAAGCAGATGATGTTTCCTTGGCTCTTCACTTCATTCAAAGTTCGGTTTGTTCGCGAATAGGCTTGTATCAGGCCGTGATGCCGCAAGTTCTTGTCGACATAGAGCGTGTTGACCTTTTTCGCGTCAAAGCCGGTAAGAAACATATTGACCACCAGAAGGACATCGATCCGATCTTTATCCTGAAACCCGCAGATCATGCTCACCAGCCGCCTTGCGCGCTTTGAATTGCTCGTAATATTGGATCAGCACATTGACGCTGCTCACCGCCATGATCGAGGTGAAGTCTCTTCCATGAGTCTTGCGGTTGTGATTGGCGATTATCCATTGAACTACGCCATCGGTCCGGCCTTCATCCTCAAAGAACTCTTTCGTATCGATGCCTGAGACATTCTCGTCGATCAGGCTGCCGTCTTTTTTGCGCAGCTTGCCCCAATACTCGACACTGAACTTGAGCACATTCTGATCGCGGATGGCATCGGTAATCACGTATTGGTGTAGCTGCTCGCCAAACAAATCCTTGGTGGTCCGCTTACCCAGATCATTGCGGCTGGCATTGTCTGCGAAGATTGGCGTGCCGGTGAAGCCGAACATCTGCGCTTTAGTGAAATAGTCAGTAACCCGCTTATGCGTGTCGCCAAATTGCGAGCGATGGCATTCGTCGAAGATGAAGACGATGCGGTCGTCCTTCAACGCCGCCATTGTCGCGTCATACCGGTCTTTACCGATGGCATTGTTGAGTTTCTGGATGGTGGTGACGATCAGCTTGGTGCTGTCGTCGCCGAACTGTTTAACAAGGGCCGCCGTGTTGCTTGTGCCATTCACGCTGTCTTTGGAGAAGTGATTGAACTCGGTTGTTGTTTGATAATCGAGGTCCGCTCGGTCCACCACAAACACCACCTTTGCCACTTTGGGAAAGTGGGTTAGAATTTGTGCAGCTTTGAAACTCGTCAGCGTTTTGCCCGAACCGGTGGTGTGCCAGATATAACCGTTCTTGCGGCTGGCCTTCACCTGCTCAATAATCGCTTCGACCGCATAATATTGATAGGGTCGCAGGATCATCAGCAGCTTATCGGTTTCCTGCAAAACCGTGTAACGGCAGATCATCTTGGAGACGTGGCACTTCTCCAGAAAATCATCCGCGAATGCGTCGAGATTGGTGATCGTTGAGTTATCGCGCTTCGCCCAGAAGAACGTCTGCTTGAAACTCTGCTTGCGCTGGTTGGCGTAATATTTTGTGTTCACACCGTTGGAGATCACGAACACCTGCACAAAATTGAACAGGCCGCGCGATGTCCAGAAACTGTGGCGCTGGTAACGGTTGATCTGGTTGAACGCCTCCTTCATCTCCAGCCCGCGCCGCTTTAACTCGATCTGGACGAGCGGCAGGCCATTGATCAACAAGGTCACATCATAGCGGTTCTTGTAACTGCCCTCTTGGGCAATCTGGTGCGTCACCTGATATTGGTTGCGGCACCATTCCTCGGTGTTGAGGAACTGGACGTAGCAATTCGTCTCATCATCGCGCTTCAACTCCATCCGCCCGCGCAGAGTCTTTGCCCGGTCGAACACATTGCCTTTGTCGAGATGGTTGTTGGGTTTCGCCGACCGCGCTCAAGGCCGCTAATATATTGTTGAGAGAATCCGGAGCGAACCGCGACTTCCTCTTGCGTCAATCCCGATGCAAGCCTCAAGCGAGTGAAGTTAAGTCCGACAAGGCGACGCATGTCCATGCCTGAGTGATGCAGCCTCAAGCATCTGGAGTTTATCAACTATAGTATGTAATCCCTTCTGACCGGTAGAAGGGTCTAATTAATGGCAAATTCTGCAGAGCAAAAAAAGCAGTCGAAGCAGAGTGATCCTGACGGCTCGTTCGATGAATTCCTATTTGCATCGCAGCGCGCAATCAGAGCGTATTCACGGCAAAAATACGCCCAGTTGGCCAAACTGGTGCGATACGATTTACGCAAATTTCCACAGTCAGGCATTTTTGATGACGATCACCACCGCCACCTTTGGGACGAGTATTGTCTTCAAGTTCAGACTGGGCCCTCCCAGCTTGAAGAGGCATGGGAGCAGACAATCCAGCCGCACATTACGCACCGAATGAGGTCACTTCCTCATTCGGTTGCCGTCCTACTTACGATTTCTGAAGCGCATGACACCTGTGATTACGAATGCCAAGATGGCGAGACAGTGCAGGAGGAGCAAATCTCTCGCGGCATTTGGAATGCGCTAGTGAGACTTGCCGATGATAACCCACAAAGCTGGACCAAGGGCTAATTGAAGCATTGCAGATCCAAGGCCGCTCGAACTGGCAGGAGGCACAGCAATTAGCGCGTCGGTATGGGAAATATGAGCCTGAAGGGACGTTTTGCTTCAGCCAACTATCAACCCCAAACAGCAAAATGAGCGTTAGGCAGATAAAGCGATAAATTTCAATATTTTATCACGGAATTGGCTAAATCACTGTCGATGATTACTTACGGTAGCAGGGGGGTAAATAGGGTTTTTGTGTGTCGAAGTACGTCACTGCAGCGTACGCAAAACATCTTGTCTATCGGACACTCAAGTCCGAAGGGCTTTCAACACCCTGTTTTTCACACGCGTTTCATACCGTGAGGTTCGAAACCATATAACTCATTGAAATATTGGTGCACCCGACTGGATTCGAACCAGTGACCTCTGCCTTCGGAGGGCAGCGCTCTATCCAGCTGAGCTACGGGTGCCAATCGGGCGCGCCTAGCAAGAGGTAGCGCGGCGCGCCAGCGCTTTTGCGGCAATTAGCGATTTGGCAAGCTGCAGGCGCTATTGGCGTGTCAATGACTTCGCAACCTCCTCATTCCGACTTCGGTAAATCAGCCAAATCTGTGCCCGAGGCCGAACAAGGCACCGAATTTCGTGCCAAGCCAAGCTCCATAAGCACCCGCTGGGCTGCGCTCGGCGATGCCGGCAATGCCGTCGCGGCAATGGCCGGAATGATGCCTACGCCGACTAACTCGCAAATCAGGAATTTCCCGGCAGTGATTCGCGATGCCGGGGGCTGGCGCCTGGAGATGGCCGAAAACGGCATTCAGGATCTCGCTGCCTTTATGGAGCCGGGCCTCGCAGCTCTGCTGGCTGTGAATGCGCGCGGACAAGATGCTAGCGCTCCGGCGCTCGCCCTGTGGCACGAATTTCATGCCGCACGCGCCGCCTTGCTCGCGCTGCCGCCTGAAACCGGGACAATGGGTCCGCGCCGCAGCGCCTGACCATCCCTGCTTGACGAAGTTCATGCTATGTTCCTATTCAGGGGCATGGATGATTCCCTCGAAATAGCAACTGCCTCCGATTCGCCTACCGCGCTCACTAGCGATCCCACCGTTGTGGATTCGGCTGCTGTGGCGCGCGGAATTATGCGCCTTTTCGCGCGTAATGACATCTGGTGCATTCCCGAAATGCCGTTGCGGGGCGGAAGGCGAGCCGATTTGATGGGGGTCGATCCGAAAGGCCGCGTGATCATTGTCGAAATCAAGGTTTCTCGTGCTGATCTGCTCGGCGACGGAAAATGGCCCGACTACCTCGAACATTGTGACCGTTTTTATTGGGGCCTCGCCCCGGGGCTGGACCGTACATGCCTCGAGGGGGATGATTTTAAACCCGAATGCTGCGGGATCATTGTCGCCGATGGCTATGATGCCGAGATCCTTCGGCCTGCCCCTTCGCACTCGCTTGCCGCCTCGCGCCGCAAGGTCGAAGTGGAACGGCTCGCTCGCACAGCCATGCGCCGGATGCAGGTTGCCTCCGATCCGGCATGTTCGCCTTGGGGAACGAGCGAGTAGGTTTACTGCAAAGCAGTACTGGCGCGCGAATCGTGCTTCCTGCATAGGGTGAGGTATGCTCGCTGCCATCATCCTGTCTGCGCTTGCGATGACTGCCATTGTGGCTGTGCGCTACCTGATCACCAGCGGCACCTTTGCTTGGGCCACGGCCAAAGTGCGGCCTGGGCAATATGCCGGCAAGCAGCCGCAAATCCGCAAAGAGATTTTCTGGTCGCTCGCCTCCGCTGGGATTTACGGCATTCCAGCAGGCATTATTGCGTGGGGCTGGAATAATCTGGGCTGGACGCTGATCTATACCGGCTGGGACGATTATCCGCTGTGGTATTTGCCGGTTTCAGTGTTTGCCTATCTGCTTGCGCACGACACCTGGTTCTACTGGACCCACCGCTGGATGCACCGCCCGCGCTTGTTCAAACTGGCCCATGCCGTGCATCACGCCAGCCGGCCACCAACCGCTTGGGCGGCCATGAGCTTCCACCCGATTGAAGCACTGACCGGTGCGGTTGTGATCCCGGCACTTGTATTTCTCATCCCGATCCATGCGGCGATGCTTGGCGTCGTTTTGTCCATCATGACCCTGATGGGTGTCACCAATCACATGGGGTGGGAGATGTTTCCCAAAAGGCTCGTTCACTCAAAGTTCGGCAATCATGTGATAACAGCCAGCCATCACAATCAGCATCATGAGCGTTACACATGCAATTACGGACTATATTTCCGGTTTTGGGATCACCTATGCGGAACGGATCGCGGCATATCCGCGCCCTGACTTGCCTTGTTGCTGCGGGTGTCCTCACAGGCGCCGCGCCGCTTCCAGCACCAAAGACAGGCACGACTGACGTCACTGTTACGATCAGCAATTTGCGCAATGTCAAAGGCGTCATCCGCGCTTGCATGACCCAAAACGCCAAGAAATTCCCGAAATGCCGGGGTGACGCCGCTGCATACGCCACTGTCGTGCCGGCGAAGGTGAACGCCGTGCTGACCTTTAAGAATGTCAAACCCGGCACTTACGCAATTGCCCTGCTGCATGACGAGAACGACAATGGCAAAGCCGACCGCGCGCTTACCATGATCCCGAAAGAAGGCTTTGGTTTTTCGCGTGACGCCAAGGTGGTGATGTCGCCGCCAAAATTCTCGGCGGCCGCCTTCGCCGTTGCTGGCGCGCCCGTGAATCAGGCAATCCGCATGCGGTATATGTTCTGATTAACTACGGAGAGTGGTGTTAGAACTGACGCCGCGCAAACTGACGTCATAAAAAATGTTGCCGTCTTTCAGACAACTTAACGGGTTGTTTACCATGTCGCGCCAAAAGGGGCCCCTGAATTTCAAACGGGGGCTTTGAAGCCATGGACAACCTACGCGGCAATTTTGAATCGACCGACCTTTCGGGCGACAACCGCGACTATGACGTCGGTGAAGATGACACAGGCCGCGAAGAGCCGCCTGCGGCCATCGGTCAGGACGAGCGCCGCATGCAGGTGCGGGCCTATAACCATTGGGCCAGCCTGTTGCAAGATCGCCAATATCCAGGCGTCGAGGACCTCGTTCCCGAAAACTTACCTGATTTCGGCCCTTACAGTGTGCTGCTCGACTTTACTGGCGGCATCGAAGATCCTGCGATCCAATTTCTCGGCGACAAGCTGGCGGCAGAATGTGACGCCACGGTTGATATCGGTCAACTTTCCGATGTCCCCAGCCGCAGCCTGCTGACCCGCATCACAGATCACTACATGCAGATCATCGCAAATCAGGCTCCGATCGGTTTCGAAGCCGAATTCGTAAACCAGCGCGGCGCAGCGATTATGTATCGCGGTATTCTGCTGCCATTCTCCAGTGACGATGAAACCATCGATTTCATCTATGGCGTCATCAATTGGAAAGAGCTGGCAGACCAAATCACCACCGACGAATTGCTGCTCGAAATCGATCAGGCGCTAGTTGCCGACGATGAGGCGGAAGCCAGAGATATCCATCCGCGGGAACGCGACCCAATCACTGATTGGGCCGACGGTCCGGCTGCGGATACCGAAGATGATTCGGACGACAACGTCTCCGAACTCGGCGTGCATGAAGAAGAAGAATCTCCCATCGAGGACGGCCTTCCTGCACCAAGCTTTGGTTCGCTGACGTCAATCAAATCGGGCGAGCCAAGCAAGCCGATGGCTACCGAGATCGAGTTTGATCACGAGCCTGTCGGTGAAGAATTCTCTGACTTTGATTCGGACGAAGGCTTTGACGCGCTGGCGTCTGACGACATTGTCGATAATCCGGAAATGGCGCTGTCTGACTGGCTGGCGTCAGCCCGCTCCTTGGCAGATGCCGCGAATTACAACGAAGATCGCAGCCGCCACGCGCTTTATGCAGCAATTGGCCGGGCCTATGATTTCTCGCTGGCTGCCAAAGACAGTCCTGCCGATTTCGAAGAGCTGATCGCCGATAGCGGTCTGACCGTTCAAGAACGCGCCCCTATGACGCCGATTGTGAAACTGGTCTTCGGCGCAGATTACGACAAGACACGCCTGACCGAATATGCTGCGGCCCTGAGCCATGCGCACCGCCTTGAACTGGAGCGCGGGCAATTGTCCAAGTTCCTCAAGGAAGCGCAAGGCGGCCTGAAAGGCGTTGTGAAAGCTGAACGCAAGCTACGCCGCGAAGAAAGTGGCAAGGCAGCTGATCCAGTCGATGCACCCCGCGAAAAAATCGCCAAGCAATTGCGCGAATTGGAAACGCTGGACCTTCTGTCGATCAATCCTGAAGGCGCCGAATTCGGCCTCGTCATGATCCGCCGTCTCCCTGATGGACAGGTCGTGATGATCGGCGAAATCTCTGACGATATTCCGCTCGTCGAGCGTGCTGCACGCAAATTGATCGGCTAAAACACTGTGAAGAGATAAAGGTACGGGATGGGCTCAATCAGGGCCTATCCCGCACCCTGCTTCCTCGCTAGCACAGTGGGAATGGATATTTTTCCCCGCCACCCTGCGCGAATTCTTCCCTATTTCGGCTATCGCAGCCGCACCCGGCTCACGCTAACCGCTCGTGCTTTGCGCGCCCGTGAGGCTGACTTTACTGGCGGCGGCAAATGGCGCGCATTTCGCACCATGCTGTCACAATTCGCCTCACATGAGGTTGAGGGCCTTGAAGTCACGCTTGAATTGGAGCGTCAGGACGGCAGCAAGTCGCGGCATCCTGTAACGACCGACAGTGAAGGCTTCGCTCGCTGGGACGTTACGCTTGGTGATGGTTGGGACCTCACAAGACATACAGCGTGGGAAGTTGCCGCACTTCATTGGTCCAATAACGAGGGTAATCACTGCGTCGAAGGCCATATCATGGCGCCGGGCTTGGACAGCCACATCGCCGTCATCTCCGATATTGATGATACGATCATTGAAACCGGAATTACCGGTAGTTTCCGCGCTCTCGCCCGCAATTGGCGGCGAGTTCTGGCCGAGTTACCCGATGAACGCCTCGCCGTGCCGGGTGCTGATTTATTCTATAATGCGCTGGGCGGCGGCCATGTCAAACGTGCTGAGGACGCCGCTCTGGGAGACCGCATTCCGGCGATGCACCGGCCGTTTTTCTATGTTTCTTCGAGCCCGTGGAACCTCTTTTCCTATCTGGTGGCGTTCAAACGAGCACGCAACTTGCCACTCGGACCGATGATGCTGCGGGATTGGGCGTTTGACCGCAAAACCCTCGGCAGCGCTGGGCATGGGGCCCATAAACGCGCATCCATCGATACAATTTGCCATACTTACCCGGAATTGCGCTTCGCTTTGATCGGTGATGATACGCAAGGTGATCTGCCGGCCTATGCAGGGGTAGTCGATGATAACCCCGGGCGGATTGTCGCCGTATTCATCCGGGCGGGCTCGGAGGAGGAACTTACTTCCGAAGAACGCGCCGCCAAGGCCACTATTGAGGCCGCCGGAGTGCCGCTTTGGCTTGGCGAAAGCTTTGAAGTCGGGCAGGAATTTCTCAAAGCGGCCGGGCTTTCGGCGGAAGGTAACACTTCGCGGATTGTTTCGGCCGTAAAAGACAAGAACATCGCGGCAGGGCGGCAGGGAATGCGGGCTAACAATGGCTAAAACAAGAAGGATGGGCCGCATGGGCTGGATCTTGGTAATTATCGCTGTTCTGGCAGTGATCGCATTTGCCGCGTGGCGGGCAGCTTTTGCTTTCGGATCGGCGGATACGCTGAACCGGCTCGACGGCCTGTATTCACGGGGGCAAGGCGTCAAGCAGGTCGTTGCCGCACAATATGGTCACAGTCCGCAGCAACGGATCGAGCTCTATGTGCCGGCAACCCCTCCCCCGTCGGATGCCGGATATCCTGTCGTAATCTTCATCCACGGCGGCAGCTGGAATTTCGGCGAACCGGCGGAATACACTTTCATGGCGCGAACGCTGGGCGATCTTGGCTATGCCACTGCGCTTGTCGGTTACCGGCTTGTGCCGGGCGGCGAATTCCCGGCGATGCTGGAAGATAGTGCGGCTTCGGTCCGCTGGATGGTCGATAATGCGGCTGAGCATGGCATAAATGCTGATGCTATCATGCTGATGGGCCATTCTGCCGGCGCCTATAATGCCTTGATGACCGGCCTCGACCGTCAATGGCTGGGGCGAGCGGGTTTGCCGGATGATACAATCAAGGGCGTGGTCAGTCTCGCCGGACCAGCCGATTTCCTTCCGCTCGATAGCGATTCGACCAAGGCCGCATTCGGCCAAGTCGACCCGCTTGAATCCACGCAGCCCATAACCTTTGCACGCGGCGATGGTCCGCCGCTGCTACTGCTGCATGGCGGAATGGACACCACCGTCTATCCGCGCAATTCGATTAATCTGGACAGGGCATTACGCGAGGCAGGTGGCGACAGCGAAGTCGTGGAATATCCAGAGATGAATCATGCCCAGATCATCATGGCTTTCTCGCGCCCGTTCGAAGGGGATCGCAAAGTGATCGACAAAGCCGCCGAATTCCTGGCCCGCGTGACCAGCACGGCCCGCGCTGCAAAAGCTTCAGCGCCGGTTCAGGCCGAAACCCCCTAAGTGCCGCTCAGGATGCCACTCTTCCGCCACCTTCTTGCTTTGGTCGCCCTGCTTGCGATCACAATCCAGCCTGCAATGGCGCAATCGGTGCTGCGCGATGCTGAAACCGAAGCATTGCTCAATGAGATGGCGGCACCGCTGGTCGAGGCTGCGGGGCTGGAACCCGGCAATGTCGATATTGTCCTGATCAACGACCCCAGCATCAACGCCTTCGTGGCGGGCGGGCAAATCGTCTATATTCATAGCGGCCTGATCGACGCCGCTGACAATGCCGACGAAGTTCAGGGCGTTATCGCGCATGAACTCGGCCATATCACCGGCGGTCACGTGATCCGTTACGGGGAAGGTTTCAGCAAATCGGCCAATATCTCCATCCTGTCCCTGATCCTCGCTGTCGGCGCTGCCGTGGCCGGAGCGCCTGATGCAGCAGCCGGTGTGCTCGCTGCAGGGCAGCAAGCGGCCTTGGGTAAATTCCTCGCCTTCACCCGCGTGCAGGAATCTTCTGCCGATGCCGCTGGCGCCGAATATCTTTCCAAAGCGGGCATATCGGGCCGCGGCTCGCTCGACTTTTTCAAGAAGCTGCAAAATCAGGAATTCCGCTATGGTTACAGCCAGAGCGACGAGGCGACATTTGGCCGGACCCACCCGCTTTCAGGCGACCGCATCGCCACATTGCGCGAAAGCTACGTCATCGATCCCGCATGGGGAAAACCTGTCGATCCCGATATACAGCGCCGCTTCCTGCGGGTGAAGGCGAAGCTGGCAGGTTATCTGTCCCGCCCGGCCGATACGCTGCGGGTCTATAATGACAGCATGACCGGCGTGCCTGCCCGCTATGCCCGCGCTTACGCCCATCACAAGGATGCGCGGGTCGCTCTGGCGTTGAGCGAAGTTGAAACATTGCTCGCGGCCGATCCTGATGACCCCTATTTCCTTGAATTGAAAGGCCAGGTTCTGCTCGAATCCGGCAGGCCGCAAGAAGCGCTGGAATCGCTACGCCGGGCCACCGATCTTAGCGGCAGCAATTCGCTGATCGCTGGTATGTTCGGCCACGCCCTGATCGCCACGGAAGATCCAGTCAATTTCGAAGAAGCCGAGGAAGTTCTGAAATCAGCTGTATCGCGGGACCGGCAAAACCCGTTTGCGTGGTTCCAGCTTGGTCAAATTTACGCAGCTAAGGGTGATATGCCCCGCGCGCGGCTTGCCAGCGCGGAACAGCAGATCATGCGGCGGCAATATGCCGAAGCTATGATGAGCGCCGGATTTGCAGAGGCGGGTTTGCCAACAGGTTCGCCCGACTGGTTGCGTGCACAGGACATCGGGCTGCAGGCCCGCTCCGAACTGGAACGTGACAACAAACGCCGCTAGGCTCCGGCTAACAGGTTTTGCGCAATAAAGGACAGGATTTGACCGACAGCAGCTCTATTGGCGGAAAGACGGTCGCGCTTAGCGCGGTCGCAGCCTTGGTTTTCGGCTTTGGCGGCGCGGCGCTTTATGGCGCCACCGGCCTCGGCAATGATAATATTCGCGAATACATGCTCGAAAATCCTGAAATCCTGCCGGAAATGGCTGAACGTTATCAGGCACGTGAGGCCGAAGAACGCCTCGCCAACGCTGGCAGTCAGGTCTTGCAGCCATTTCCCGGCGCGGTGCTCGGCAATCCGCAAGGTTCAGTAACGATGGTCGAGTTTAGCGACTATGCCTGCGGTTACTGCCGCAGCAGCGTGGCCGAAGTTAAGGCGCTAATCGCGGCCAACCCCGATCTTAAAGTCGTGATGCGCGAAATCCCCATACTTGCACCCGAAAGCGAAGCAGCCGCGCGCATGGCGCTTGCTGCGGCAGCGCAGGGCAAGTTTGCCGCCTTTCATGACGCAATGTTCGATGCGGGACGCCCGAACGAGCAGACTATTCTTGATGCAGCCAATCAAGCGGGCCTTGATATCGAAAAGGCGCGCGCATTCGCCGCGTCACAAGTCGCCGATGCAGAGCTACAGAGCAATCTGACGGTTGCTTCGCAGCTCGGCTTTGACGGCACGCCCAGTTGGATCGTTGGCGGCAAGGTCTTGCAGGGCGCGGTCGGGCGCCAAGTGCTTCAAGACGCGCTGGACGCCGCCAAAACAAGGTGATGCGCAAGCTCTCCGCGCTATTGGCGCTCCTTTCTCTTGCAATCGGCAGCCCCGCGCTGGCTGACGAACAGCTGGACGCCGACCGCGAGATACTCGCAAAACTGCAATTGGCTGACGCGCGTCTTCATGCGATTGGCTGGTCATTGGCGACTGGCAACGCGCCATTCTGCGACGTGACGCGGCCCTCAGTCGGCGTGCTTTTGCAGGACATGGCGGCCTTCAAAGACGCTGACAGGATGCGCGCTGCCGCAGGCGTGGTTACCGATATCGCAGTCCAGGCAGTTGCCCCGGGATCGCCCGCTGCCAAGCTTGGCATAGCGCCCAATATGTCCATCCTGGTGTTGGGCGAGGTCGATGTGCGCACATTGCCCAAGCCAGAGGTAGGTTACGAACGGCTAATCCAGCTGAATGACCTGACGGATGTCGCCCTACAGCGCGATGGATACGTGGGCATCACTTGGCGGGAATCGCCGTTCAGCGCCGTCGCTGCCGAACCCATCTTTGGCGTTCCAGCCTGCGCCGGACGCTTCGAATTGCTGACAAATAGCAAACGCGCGAGCGCTGACGGGCAGCGCGTCTTGATCGGTACGGATTTTCCGGGAATGGCCTATGCCGACGAGGAATTTGCCGCCGCCGTGGCCCATGAATTTGCCCATAATTTGCTTGGTCACAGGGCCATGCTCGATGCTCAGCCGCGCCAGATAACCACCCGTGCGTCTGAGCGTGAAGCCGACCGGATGATGCCGTGGCTGCTAGCCAATGCCGGTTACGACCCCTCTGCTGCCCTGCGTTTCATGCAGCGTTGGGGGCCCAAACATGGCGGGGGCATTTTCCGCGCAAGGTCCCATGATGGCTGGGACGAGCGGGCTGATAACATTGTGGCGGAGCTACCACTGATCGCGGCTTCGATCGAAAGAAACGGCGCTGCGGATTGGTCCAAAGATTTCGTGCGTTAGGCGCGATTTACTCGGTTTCGGCCACATACATCGAGCTAAGCGGCTTTGCCATAACGCGGCGTAGCATCGGCTCGAAGAATTCCAGAGGCTCGCTTTTGTAGTCTGGATCGAAGGCGGCCTGATCGTATTTTTCACAAAACTCGCGGCAGGCTTCGAAATGCGGGCTGCCGGCAAACTGGTCACGCGTGTCGCGGTCCATGCCGAGGAAGTGGAAGAAGTAATAACCCTGGAATGCGCCGTGATGTTCGCAAATCCAATGCTCTTCTTCGGTTACGAAAGGCTTGAGGATCGCGGCGGCAACTTCGGGATGATTGTATGTCCCCAGCGTGTCACCAATATCATGCAGCAAAGCCATCACGACATAGCGCTCGCCGCGCCCGTCGCGGTGCGCGCGGGTCGCAGTTTGTAGTGAGTGCTCCAACCGGCACACAGGAAATCCGCCAAAATCGCCGTCGAGCAGCTTCAAATGGGTGAGAACGCGGTCCGGCAGGCCGGAGGCAAACTCCATATAATGCTTGCTGATGGTGGCCCAGTCTTCTGCTGTGCCTTCCTTCATCTCGCGGAATTTCGCCCGCTCGCCCGTGTCATGTGCCGCATGGTGCTTCGCGTCTGCAATTGTAGCCATCATTTCTCTCACTTCCACCACAACATTATCGCATAAATTACTTCCGTGCAAAACGAGTCTGACTTGGCCCGCCAGATCGGGTAGGATAGAAGGAACTATGGTTGTCTTGTCCGCTCTTCCTTTCCGTCCCACGCCGTTCTTCGAGAATAAGAACCGTGCGTTCTGGATGCTGCAATTTGCCGGCTGGGCGGGTTATTTCCTGCTGAGGACGGTCACGAGTCTGGCAAATCAACAGCCCTGGTCATTCGTCGTGGTCCTATTGATCGGCGCGATCACCGGCTTTTCGATCAGCTTGATACTATCGGCGATTTACGAAAAGCTGATCAATTTAAGGCCCGTTATCACTTGGAGTGTGACCGGTGTTGCGCTGCTGATTTCGGTGAGCCTTTATGCTTTCATCGAAGCCTGGATAATTGGCTTGTACAATCCCTCGACCCCATCTTCGCTGCTTCAAAGGGTGGTGGGGTATTACTTCTTGCAAGCCACACTGCTCGGCGGATGGTCGGCGCTGTATTATGCGATCAATTTTTTCCTTCAGGTGGAGGAACAAAACGACCAGCTCCAAAGGCTCGAAATGCAAGCCACCAGTGCGCAGCTCGCCATGCTGCGTTACCAACTGAATCCGCACTTCCTGTTCAACACGCTCAATTCCATCAGCACGCTGGTGTTGCTGAAACAGACCGGTCCAGCCAATGCGATGTTGACGAGGCTATCGTCATTCCTGCGTCACACGCTCATCAATGAACCAGGCGGAAAGGTAACGCTGGCGGAGGAAATCGAAACGCTGAAGCTCTATCTCGATATCGAGCGAATGCGGTTTGAGGAGCGTTTGCGGACCGAATTCAGGATCGCGCCGGAAACGGCCAAAGCCTGTTTACCGTCGCTGTTGCTGCAGCCGCTGGTGGAAAACGCGATCAAATATGCTGTCAGCACGCAAGAAGAGGGCGCGCAAATCATCCTCTCGGCGCAGCTCGTCGGACAGAGGCTGCGGATTGCCGTATCCGACACGGGGCCAGGATTGCCAAGTGCGGGCGAGCAGCCAATCCTGCCTGCCACGATGACGGGAGAAGGCAGGATGGAATCGACCGGCGTTGGGCTCGCAAATATCCGCGACCGCCTTGCGCAGGCTTATGGTGAGGACCATCTTTTCGAAATCAGAACGCCGGCTGATGGTGGGTTTACCGTAATCATCGAGCTACCCTACGAAACAGCCGAAGAAGACCAGCCTGCTGCGCTCCCTGGTGCAGCCGATGTTGCAGCTCCCGCAGTTGAAACATCAATCGCCCAGAAACAACTTGCCCCCTCGTTCGTTATTGAGACGGGCGCTGGCAGACCATTGGGATCTGAAACATGACCATCCGCACAATTCTCGTCGACGATGAAAAACTCGCAATCCAAGGGCTCCAGCTTCGATTAGAACCCTTTACCGATGTCGAAATAATCGACACTTGCGCCAACGGCCGCGAGGCGATCCGCAAGATCAAGACGCTAAAGCCTGACTTGGTATTCCTCGATATTCAAATGCCGGGTTTCGACGGATTCAGCGTCGTGAAAGGCGTGATGGAAATCGAGCCGCCGCTATTCGTATTCGTCACCGCCTATCAGGAACACGCCGTCCGCGCGTTCGAAGCCAACGCGATCAATTATCTGATGAAGCCGGTCGATGAAGACAAGCTAGCCGATACGCTCGAACGCGTGCGCATCCGCCTGAAGGAAAAAGGCTCTGCGGGCGAAGCAGAAAAACTCAAGACTGTTTTGGCGGAAGTCGCCCCCAACGCCGCAGAAGAATTTGCCGAGGGCGATGACGAAACTACCGAGCGATTCGAAAAGCTGATCAACATCAAGGATCGCGGGCAAATTTTCCGTGTCGAAGTGGATTCGATAGAGCATATCGAGGCTGCGGGCGACTATATGTGCATCTATACCGGCGATAATTCGCTGATTCTGCGCGAAACGATGAAAGATCTCGAGCGCCGCCTGGATCCGCGCAATTTCCAGCGCGTACACCGCTCGACCATCGTTAATTTGAATCAGGTTCGGCAGGTTAAGCCGCATACCAATGGCGAGTGCTTCCTGGTTTTGGACAGCGGCGCGGAGGTGAAGGTATCCCGCAGTTACAGAGATGTAGTCGCACGCTTCGTGCACTAGTTTGTTTGGCGCCTGCGGCGAGCCCTCAAACGCCGGGCGCTAGTCGTTCTATATTCTCTCACGGGGTGTTGCTGGGCGAAGCCCAACCCAAGCGGGCCGGATGGTCCGCGCCCGGCGTTTGAGGTGCGCCGAACGTGCCAGAACTAAATACTCTGGCTCCAACAGCAGAATTCGCTAGTTGCATTCCATGATCAAATTCTCTCTGACCGGCTTCGACCTCGATAAATTTATCCGTGAGACTTACGCGGAGGACCTTGGCGAAGGGCTCCCGGGCGGCGGGCGTGATGTCACATCCGAAAGCGTTATCCCCGCCAATGCCCGCTTTGCTGGCGTGATGGATAGCCGCGACCCGATTGTGGTCGCCGGAATTCCGATCGCAGTCGCATTTTTCCTCGCGCTTGATCCCGAGATGGAAATCGAAGTGCTGGTGGAAGAGGGCCAATCCGTCCCAGCTGGCAGTGATTTGATGCGCCTGTCAGGCAATGCGCGCGCGATGCTGGCGGCGGAGCGGAGCGCTCTTAACACTGTGCAGCACCTGAGCGGAATCGCGACCATGACGCGCGGATATGTCGATGCGATTGGCGATGGCGGCGCGGTTCTGCTCGACACACGCAAGACCATTCCGGGCCTGCGCTTCCTCGAGAAATATGCCACCCGCATGGGCGGCGCGCAAAACCACCGTATGGGACTGTGGGATGCGGCAATGATCAAGGACAACCATGTGCTGGTCGCAGGCAATGTCGGTGAAGCGGTGCGCCGTGCGCGTGCGGCGGGCGTGGCGCGAATTATCTGCGAGGTGGACCGGATCGACCAGATCGAACCCGCCCTTGCAGCAGGCGCAGACCACTTGCTGCTCGATAATATGGGGCCCGAGACCTTGCGCGAAGCCGTCGCCCTGGTCGGCGGGCGCGCGATAACTGAGGCATCGGGCGGCGTGAGCTTGCAAACAATCGGTGCAAAATCGGCAACGGGTGTGGACTACGTATCCGTCGGTCGCCTCACACAAAGCGCACCCGCCGCGGATATCGGGTTGGATTTTACGCCACTGTGATATTGCGCCCCCGCACTAGCTGAGGCATTACATGGCCTTCCAACGGGGAGGGACATCAATCATGCGACCCAATTCCATTATCAAATTCGAACAGTTGTTCTTTGTCGGCTTGGCGCTCGGCGCAGTTGCCTTCTTCATGAATTTCGATGCGGCGCTTGCCCAAATGCAAGCTGATCCGAGTGTCGCGGCCGTGGGAATGGGCAGCGGTTCCTTGATCGGAATGTATGCGCTCGGCATCGCTATCAACCTGTTGCTTTGGTTCTTCATTGCGCGAAAAGGCAAGGGTATCGCTAAGTGGATTTACGTCGTTTTCTTCGCCATTGGCCTGATCGGATTGCCTGCTCTGTTTATCGGCGGTTTCGGCCTAATTAAAATACTCGGCCTGATCGGTTTCGCCATCCAGGCATATATGATCTATTTGCTTTTCCAGCCCGACTCCAAGGCCTGGTTTTCCAAGGATAGTCCATCTGATCCGGAAGTGTTCAATTAAGATACGCGGTGGCGCGCTGATTGGCGCGGTACTGTCGTTAATCTTTAGCGCCTCGCCAGTCATGGCGCAGGCATATCAGTGCAGCGCACCGTCCATGATCAGCGTACCGAGCATCAAGCAAGACGGCAAATCGCGTCGCTTGCCCGTTACCGGTTATACATTGGCGCTAAGCTGGTCGCCGGACTTTTGCCGTGGGCGGGAGGCACGGCCTGCGTTGAAGCGGCAGTGTTCGGGTGATCATGGGCGCTTCGGCTTTGTGGTGCATGGGCTGTGGCCCGAAGGGGGCGGCGGAAGCTGGCCGCAATGGTGCAGCACCGCTCGCCGCCCGACACCTGCTGAAATACGCCCGCAAATGTGCATGACCCCGTCATCCTATTTACTCGCCAAGCAATGGGCCAAGCACGGTAGCTGCATGGTTCGCCGTCCCGCCACATATTTCAAGGTCACGCGCATCTTGCGGGACTCGGTGAACATGCCGAATATGGACAAGCTCGCTCTGAACGCCGGCGCCGTCCGCGCAGCTTTCATACGCAGCAATGCGTTTTGGAAAGCAGATCAGATCGGCATCAAACTGGACCGCGGCGGTTGGTTTGAGGAAATACGGCTGTGTTACGGCAAGAACTTCATGCCAACACGTTGCAACAAACGCCAACTCGGGCCGCGTGATTCGGTGAAAGTGAAAGTCTGGCGGCGGTTGTAAGTTTTTGTTTCGTCCCTTTGGGACACCTTAAACGCCGGGCGCAGGCCATCCGGCCTGCTTGGCTTCGACGCATAAGCGGCGGCGACCAGTCGATCGCTGACTGCCGTGACCAAGGAGCAAACCTATCTTTTCCCTCGGAAAAAATCCCGCAACAGCTCCGCCGCTTCGCTCTCACCGATCCCGCCATAGACTTCAGGCCTGTGCAAGCATTCCGGCTGGTCGAACAGCCGCACACCGTTTTCAACCGCACCGCCCTTGGGGTCATTTGCACCGTAATAAAGCCGCCCGATCCGCGCATGAGCGATAGCGCCCGCGCACATCGGGCAAGGCTCTAGCGTCACATAGAGATCGCACTCGCCCAAACGCTCCTGCCCCAGGGCCTGTGCTGCCCGGCGAATCGCCAGCATTTCAGCATGGGCAGTGGGGTCGAGCGAACCGCGCGGCTCGTTATGTGCCTCGGCGATAATTTGCCCCTCATGCACCACCACAGCGCCCACAGGCACCTCGCCAGCGGCCGCTCCGGCCTCGGCCAAAGCCAGCGCGCGCGCCATCGGATCGGGAAGAGGCCATTTCACCATTGCGAGATGTGCGCTAAGGCATCCGCGCGGCTGCTGCAATCTGGCAGTGTCAGGTGCGCAATTGCTTGACGATTCGCAATGCGGGGGTTAAGCGCGCGCCTTTCCGAGACAACACGGGCTTTCGGGCCCCTATCAATTCGAACGAGATTTATCATGTCGCGCATCTGCGAACTCACCGGCAAGGGCCGTCTGACTGGCAACAACGTCAGCCACGCAAACAACAAGACCAAGCGTGTATTCCTGCCTAACCTGCAGCGCGTTACGCTGATGAGCGAAAAGCTGGACCGCAGCTTCAAATTCCGCGTTTCGACTAATGGTCTGCGTTCGGTTGAACATGTTGGCGGCCTCGACAATTGGCTGCTGAAGACCAAGGCTGAAAAGCTGAGCACGAACGCGCTGAAGGTTAAGCGCGAACTGCATAAGGCCGTTAAGGCTGAAGAAACGGCTGCTGCCTAAGCCAGTCGCCGGCCCCTAACCAGGCAGCTTCAAATATTGAATCAAAAGGCGCGCGGGTTTCTCGCGCGCTTTTTCGTGTGTTCATTCCGGATTTAAGGGCGTGTAGCGCAGCTTGACCAGTAACGTTCGCTGCAAGGCCGCATTATTATCGTCCGACAGGATCCAGATGTTGAGCGCATCGCCGTCACCGACCTCTACCGCGATCGCTTCGTAATTCTCCGATGGAGCGATATCGTCAATTGTGACAGCGTCCTCGCCGGCCCATGCCTCGCCCGCGGCAATATCAGCCGGATCGGCAAGCACCAGCTTGGTGCCGAAGCCTGGCGGAATTCCAAAAACAAGCCTGCGAACGAGAATAAGCGCCCTGCCGTCAGGCAATACAGTCATATCGGTGGCGCGGTATCCTTCAGGAGCTTTGAAGGTAAAGCGCTTGGCCACCGCGCCTGCCACTGGATCGCCTGAGAAAATAACCGACGGCGCTTCCCTGCCCAGCATCCCGCCAAGCGCTTCGGACAAAACGATAAAGCGCCCGTTATCCAGCCGCACCATCGCTTCTGGCCCGGCGTTACTGGACCAGCCCTTCATCGCGGCGGGAAAGATTTGCTTCTCAGTGCCTGTAGCAGGATCGAGCCGCGCAATGGCATTGCTGCCCTCATAAGCTGTCCAGATGATCCCGCTTTCCGGATCGCGCGTCATCGCTTCGATATCGGCGAGATGTTTATCGACCTCGCGCCAAGGCCTGAACCATCCCATGGTTGACGGTGACTGCTCACCATCCGGCGCCGAAAATTCGAGGATACGGCCACGGTCGCTAGCCGCCAGCATACGGCCATTTTCAAGCAACACCAAAGCCGAATAGCTGCCGAAATCCGCGTTCCGACTTGTTAATTGCCACACGCCCATGAGCTCAAAAGCGCCGTTTTCCGCCGAAGGGAAGTCGAGCTGCCTCACAGATATCTGCTTGCTATCGGTATATTCCGGTAGGGGTGAGCGTATCCAGGTGCCGGGCGCAAGGCCGGCGGCAACCAAGGCTAGAAGGATCAGGCGCCGCATCCCGCCGGTTACTTTCGCAAGCTCAAATGCGTCAGTTCATCGGGCGGGTGAACAACAGCGGATCAAGCCGCTTGTCACGCCACTTCAGGCTCCAGTGCAAATGCGGCCCCGTGGCGCTGCCGGTGGAGCCGATATTGCCGATATACTGGCCCTTTTTCACCACATCGCCCTGCTTCACCACGATCTTCGAATTGTGCAGGAACGCGCTGTTGAGGCCCTGCCCATGATCGATGATCAGCAAATACCCCTCGAGCGAAAATGGCGCGGGCGTGGCGAGTGTCACCACCCCGTCAGCGGGCGCGACATAAGGCGTTCCGCTGCTGCCGGTGGCAATGTCTATGCCCGAATGATAGCTGCCTGGTACACCGGCATAAATCCGCTGACTGCCGAAGCGGCCTGAAATCCTGCCAGTTACGGGCCAGATGAAATCCTGACTCCAGCCTATGCTGTCTGCATCGACTTTACGCGCGGCATTGATCTGCGCAAGCTCTGGACGGCGGCGGCGCATGAACTCCTCGCTCGCTCCGCCACGGTTACGGGCGAGGTTAACCCGCTCGATGTTCCAATTGCGCGGGCTGATCGTCAGCTGGCTTTCGACCCGGCTGCCATCGCGCAGGCGCGCCGTTAGCGACACGTTCGTTCCGGCATCGCGGTCAAACGCGGCGAAAAAGCGGCCTTGATCGTCGAGCTCCAGCGGCTCACCTCCCAAAGAGGCTGCGACGGTGCCGCCCGGAACCTGACCGCGAATCCAGCCGCCTTGCGTCAGCTCACCCTTGAAAATAAAGGTTGCCGGGCCTCTCGGACTTAGCGGAGGAACGGGTGCGGGTGCCGGACTCGGAGCCGTATTGGTGCTGGGAAATGGCTGGGAAACCGCAGCATCGTTACTGCCTTCCGCTGCCCGCGACGGATCGCCAACACAGCTACCCGCTAACAGCATCAAAGGACCGCTGACAGCCATCAGGCTTCCAAAGCGGATTATGCTTCTCCAGTCAGGCGGCGGGTTGCGTTTTCGCAGGAGGAATAAGCTTCCTGCCGCTCGACATCCCAATAGCGCAGCTCTTCGAGCGGAACGGGTTCGCCGCTCACGGCGCATTCGACATATTTGCCGGGCCTGATCACACGGAAGCCGTTGGGCCCATATTGAAGGACGGCGGGTTTATCGCTGGAAGACATTAACATGGCCGCGCCTTAGCATGAGCTTTCAGCCGAATAAATCATCTTGCGCGCCCAAATCTGAGTTTCTGGCCGAGCTTGGACGCGGTTTCTTCTTTCGCAGGGCGGGCTTGCCGGGCAGCTTCATTGGAGGAGGGCTACCTGCGGGGGCCACTCCCAACGTGCCATCGGCAAACTCGATCTCGAGCAGTGGTTGTTTGGCAGCCACTTTCATAGAGCGCATGATTGCCTGACCCTCACCGCGTACCAACACGAAGCCACGCCCAAGCGGTGCCTTGGGGTTGAGCGAAGTAAACACACGCGACAGTGCCGAAAAGCTTTCGCTTTGCCGCGCCAGACGGGTCTGGATTATCGCCGGGGTCATGCGCGCAGACGTCAGTCGCTCTCGCGCCCGCTCCAGCCGGGTTTTAAGCAATGGTGCAGATAGCCGCGCCTTATCCGACATCAATGCCTCGCGCGCCTGTGCCGCCCGATCGGACAGCCCACGCCGCAAGCGTTCGGACAGATCGTCGAGCTTCTGCGCTTGCGGCTGTAGCAGTGCCTCTGGCTTGGGCATGCGGCTGATCCGCGCCTCCAGCCGCTCGCGGCCAAGCGTGACGGGCCGAACAACACTGCGGCGCTGACGCAGCCCCATTTCATCAAGCATCGCGGCCAGATCGCGCCGTACAGGCACGGCCAATTCCGCCGCTGCCGTTGGGGTCGGCGCGCGAACGTCAGCAGCAAAGTCGGCCAGCGTAATGTCGGTCTCATGACCGACTGCCGAGATGATCGGGATGGTGCTTTTGGCAATCGCACGCACGACGACTTCTTCGTTGAAGCCCCACAAATCCTCGATAGAACCACCGCCGCGCGCAACAATCACAAGATCGGGGCGCGGAACATTGCCGCCTTCTGGAATGGCCGAAAAACCGCGCACGGCCTCGGCCACTTGTTCCGCCGAGCCCTGTCCCTGCACCAGCACCGGCCAGACGAGCACATGGCTGGGGAAGCGGTCCGCCAACCGGTGAAGAATGTCGCGAATCACTGCGCCGGTGGGCGATGTCACCACGCCGATGACGCTCGGAAGATACGGGAGCGCTCGCTTGCGTTCAGGCGCGAACAACCCTTCTGCCTCAAGCCGTAGTTTGGTTTTTTCCAGCAACGCCAACAGCGCGCCCTCGCCCGCGACTTCCATCCGGTCGATAACGATTTGATAGCTGGAGCGGCCTGCATAAGTGGTCAGCTTACCGCTTGCGATCACTTCCACGCCGTCTTCGGGCAGGAATGCGAGCCGTCCGGCATTGCCCTTCCACATCACGCCGTCGATCCGCGCTTTCTCGTCCTTCAGTGAACAATAGAGGTGGCCCGATGCCGCGCGCTTGACGCCTGAAAGTTCGCCGCGCAGACGGACAAACCCGAACCGGTCCTCGACCGTCCGCTTAAGCATCCCCGAAATTTCGCTGATCGACAGCGGCTCGGCGTTGTCGCCGGGCTTACCCTTGGCTACCAAGCTGCCAGCGCCCTCAAAATTAGCAGGGTCGTCATCAGAATTGGAAGCAGGCATGAACATCCTTTTGCTGGGCTCGGGCGGGCGCGAACATGCGCTGGCATGGAAGCTGGCGCAATCCCGCTTGCTGTCGGGTGATACGGATACACTCTACGCCGCGCCAGGCAACCCGGGCATGGCCGATCATGCAGAGCTGGTTACGCTGGATGTGGGCAATCATTCTGCGGTGGCCGGGTTCTGCGATGAGAATAGAATAGGACTGGTCGTAGTTGGCCCGGAGGCCCCGCTCGTGGACGGCCTCGGCGACAGTTTGCGCGCCGCAGGTTTCCCCGTGTTCGGGCCGAACAAGGCCGCCGCGCAGCTTGAGGGCAGCAAAGGTTTCACCAAAGACCTGTGCCAACGCGCAAACATCCCCACGGCAGGTTACATCCGCACAAGTTCCTATGATCAGGCCGTCAAAGCGCTCGCCGATTTCGACCCGCCCTATGTGCTGAAAGCTGACGGTCTAGCCGCAGGCAAAGGCGTGCTGATCCCCGAAACACGCGAAGAGGCCATCGAGGCGCTCGAGGACATGTTCGGCGGGCAATTCGGTGAAGCGGGCGCAGAAGTGGTGATCGAAGAGTTCATGCAAGGCGAGGAAGCGAGCTTCTTTGCTCTCACCGATGGCACCGCAATCATGCCCTTTGGCAGCGCGCAAGATCACAAGCGCGTGAGCGAAGGCGACACCGGCCCTAACACAGGCGGAATGGGCGCTTACAGCCCAGCGCCCGTCCTGACGCGGGAGCTTGAAGCAGCCGTGATGCAGCGCATCATCGAGCCCACAGTCAAAACGCTCGCGGCTGAGGGCATGCCGTATTCAGGCGTGCTTTTCGCTGGACTGATGCTGACGGATGAAGGCCCCAAGCTGATTGAATATAACGCCCGCTTTGGCGACCCCGAATGCCAGGTGTTGATGAGCCGCCTGACCAGCGATCTGGGCGAAATGATGCTCGCCTGCGCCAATGGCACATTGGCCGAAAGCCAAGCCGCAGAGTTTGCGGACGAAACCGCGCTGGCGGTTGTGATAGCCGCCGACGGCTATCCCGCCACGCCCAAAAAGGGCGGACATATCGACCTCGCAAGCGCCGAGGCAAATGGCGCAAAAGTCTTCCACGCAGGCACGAAACTGGCAGACGGTCAGCTAGCCTCCAGCGGAGGCCGCGTGCTCAATGTGACTGCCAAGGGCCGCAACGTCACCGAAGCGAAAGCCGCAGCCTATGAGGCAGTGGACGCCATCAATTTCCCCGATGGCTTCTGTCGCCGCGACATCGGCTGGCGCGAGGTAGAGCGGGAATCGGCAGGCTAAGCGCCGTCAGAACCGCGCGACGTAAGTGATGCCCGCACTATGCGCGTCGCCCCAGACCATCGTTATCTGGCGGCTGTCTTTAGGCTGTGTGATAAGCAGACCCGACAATGTGCCGATCGCTGCACCGGCGGCAACATCGTGCCAGTAATGCTTTTCGGCCTCGACGCGGGCCAGCCCGACAAATCCCGCCAATATCATCGCAGGGACGCCCTCTTTCGCGCCTCGCCGTTCGAGTATGCTGCTCGCCGCGCCAAAGGCCATGCTGGTGTGGCCCGACGGGAAGCTACGCCGATTGCTGCCATCGGGACGCGTTTCGCGTACGACCTGTTTCAAGCTCTGTGCCACTAGCGCGCTAGCTGCGAGAGATCCGCTCGCCTGCAATGCGCCCTGATTGTCCCCTTGGATCAGCGGAACGCCTAGCGACCACGCCGTCAGCGTGCCCACACCGATATCGCTGGCGGTCGCCCAGTCATCTTCACTTGAAGCCTCAGCAGGCTGGGCAATCAGCAGGGCCGGTCCAGCAAGCAAACAAACTAGCGCTGAGCGCCAGGAAACGTAGCTATTCAGACGGAATACTATCATTGTGCGCCTCACCAGGGCGGCGGATATTCCGCCGGAGAGAGGCAAATGCGCCCACCTGCTGCAGCACGCAAGCTAGACTATGTGGGTAGGCTTAACCCAGCCGCCTTGCCACCAGCGCCATTAGATCAGCCTCGGGCCGGGCGCCGTAATGTGCAATTACTTCGGCTGCGCAAATGGCTCCGCGTGTCAGGCAGTCTTCGAGGCTTTCGCCTTTTACGTGGCCTGACAGGAAGCCTGCTGCGAACAGATCCCCTGCGCCGGTGGTGTCGATGATCTTATCGATTGGCTCTGCGGCCACTTCGGCGCGGGTTCCATTCGATACGGCCACTGCGCCTGCGGCGCTGCGCGTTGCTACGATAACCGGCACTTTACCGTCTAGCTGGGCGAGACCGGCGTCGAAATCGCTTTCGCCAGTCAGCGAAGCTAGCTCATGCTCGTTGACGAATAATATGTCGATCAGCCCATCAGCAATCAGTTCGCGGAAATCGTCGCCGTGGCGGTCGATTACGAAGCTCTCGGAAGCGGTGAAGGCAACCTTGCGGCCCGCATTCCGAGCAACGCCGATGGCCTTGCGCATCGCGCGGCGTGGTTCTTCGGGATCCCAGAGATAGCCTTCGAGATAGAGCACAGCGGCATCCGTAATCGCCGCTTCATCGAGCGCGGCAGGCGGCAGGAACTGGCTCGCACCGAGGAAAGTGTTCATTGTCCGCTCGCCATCGGGCGTTACGAAGATCAGGCAGCGGCCCGTGGGCGGTTCGCCTTCGCGTGAAGGCGTGGCGAAGTGGATACCGGCAGCGCGGATGTCATGGCAGAAAACATCACCGAGCTGATCCTGAGCAACCTGCCCGATAAAGGCGCATTTCGCGCCCAGCGCGGCGAGGCCGGCCAATGTGTTGGCCGCAGAACCGCCCGAAATTTCCTTTGCCGGGCCCATCGCATCATACAGGCGGTTTGCGCCGTCCGTATCGACCAGGCTCATCCCGCCGCGCGCCATGCCGAGTTCTTCGATCAGGGCATCTTCGCAAGGGGCCATCACATCGACAATGGCATTGCCAATCGCGATTACGTCAAATTTCGGGTCGGTCATCTGTGGTCCTTCAAAACTCATCCTGTCGGCGTTTTCGCGCGCCTAGCCGCTTAGCGCGCCCGCGCCAAGCGGCGTGACGGCATGGGAGATTGACTTGCAGCCCTCGTCCGCGCAATCGCTTGGCCGATGGGCCGAATTCTCACCGCATTTTCGCTAGCCGCCGGACAGTTGGCAGACCGCCGGATATTAGCGGCATTGGGCAAGACGATTGCCGTTACGCTGGGCATCTTCGTGCTGCTCGGCTGGGCGGGCTCTTACGCACTCGACTATTTTCTCGGTGAGTTTGCGGCATTCTTTGGGTCCGATGGAGCCATGCTGCTGACCATAGTTCTCACCATGATTGCCGCATGGGTACTGTTCCGCGTCGTGGCGCTGGCGGTGCTGCAATTCTTTGCCGACGACATAGTGATGGCGGTTGAAGCAAAGCATTATCCCGGCGCATTGCTGAGCGCCCAGAAGGTGCCCTTCGCAGAAGAGCTATCGAACAGTTTGAAGTCCACGTTACGAGTGGTGCTAGTCAACCTGGCAGCCCTGCCTTTCGCCATTGTCCTGCTAGTGACTGGCATCGGCGCACCACTGCTGTTCTGGGCCGTCAACGCATTCCTGCTGGGGCGTGAGCTGCAAGACATGGTCTGGCGGAGGCAGCGGACAGACACCACCGAAGCGCCGCCACTTTCTGGCCCGACACGGTTCATGCTGGGCGGCGTCGTAGCGGCACTTTTTCTGGTGCCATTCATAAATCTTCTTGCGCCGGTCCTCGGTGCCGCTAGCGCAACCCATCTAGTTCACCGGAAACGGAATACACCCGATGCACGTTAAACTTATCGCCGCTTTGCTGGCGGTCCCTTTGCTGGCCGCTTGCGCTGCCTCGCCAAAGCCGATTGTCGGCAAATCGACAAGCAAACAAAGACCAATCATCGGCGTACCTCCCGAACCGCCGCCGCGCCAGCAACCGCAAAGGCCGCGCGCAAACCCAGTAACCTCCGCCGACGGATTCCGCGCCGCCAGAGTGATGAATGTGCCAGGACTGGAAGATGTAATCGGCGCAAATCAAAACGCGCTCACCCGTCAATTCGGAAAACCGCGCCTCAACGTCAAAGAAGGCGACGCACGCAAACTGCAATTCAGCGGCGATTCCTGCGTCATGGACGTCTATCTCTATCCGCCACGGCCCGGCGGCGAGCCTATGGCCACCTATGTCGACACAAGGCGCGCTAGCGACGGTTTCGATGTAGATAGGGCAGCCTGCGTCACAGCCCTTCGAAGTCGATAGTGAAGGAATGGGTCAAGTCGGGGCGCTTCGTAGCCCGCCCTGAACCAATTTAAACCATGAAGCTTTCGCCGCAGCCACAAGCTCCTTTTGCGTTCGGATTTTCGAAGGTGAAACCCGCGGTGAAGTCATCCTCCACCCAGTCCATGATGCTGCCCACTAGATAGAGCACGCTCGCACCGTCGATGTAGAAAACGCCGCCGGGGGTTTCGATCTTCTCGTCGAACTTCTCTTCTTCAGTGACGTAATCAACCGAATAGGCGAGGCCCGAACAGCCACGGCGGGGGGTCGACAGCTTTACGCCAATCGCATCCACAGGCGCTTTCGCCATCAGATCGGTTACACGCTGCTCTGCAGTAGGTGTCAGCTTCACAGCTGCTGGAAGGGCCCGTGTTTTAGGCGTGGTTTTCGTCTCGGTCATTGTGATAGGGCCTTTTGCCAGAACAGCGCTGAACCTGCGGCAGGGTCAAGCTGGTAATCGCCATAGCCAAGCGAGGCATAGAGGCCCTTGGCGGACTCATTGCCGCTCAGCACTTCGAGCGTGATTTTGCAGGCGTCACGCGCTTTTGCTTCGGCTTCGATGAACGTGAACAGCGCGCGGCCAATACCGCGACCGCGATATCCCGCCAGCACTACCATGTCGTGGATGTTTACCACAGGACGCGCGGCAAAGGTGGAAAATGTCGTCATGCAATTGGCGAGCGCAATCGCTTCACTGTCCTGCCGCGCAATCAGCGAAAACGCTCCGGGGGTCGCCGCCAGACCGGCCACCAAGCCTTCGCGCGCCTCGCCGGTTAGCGGCTTGCCGCCGCCCATGGGATCGCGCGCATAAGCATCGAGCAGGCGCACCAGATCGGCCCCGTCCTGCGGGTCGCCGTAATCGGCCAGTTCGATGGTCAAGACAGGCGCAGTCTCCATCATAGCATTCCCAGCTCTAGTCGCGCTTCGTCGCTCATCTTGGCCGGATCCCAAGGCGGGTCCCAAACCAGATTCACCTCGGCATCGCGTACGCCCGGCACAGAACCGGCGCGCAATTCAACTTCGCCCGGCATGCTTTCGGCGACCGGGCAGTTGGGCGTGGTAAGCGTCATGTTCACGATTACATCGGCGTCGGGTGAAACCTCAACACCGTAGATCAGGCCTAGATCATAAATGTTTACGGGGATTTCCGGATCGTAAATCTCCTTCAGCGCATCGATCACGGCCTGCTGCAATTCGCTGCCGGCCTCGCCCATGGGCGCAGCTTCGGGCTTCTTCGCGAGGAAGCCTTCGAGATAGTCGCGCTTGCGCGCTAGTTTAGCTGTCGGCGTCTCATCCTCCACGCGGGCGCGCGGCGGGGTTTCCACCTTGTCCACTTCCTCGACTGCGATCTTTCCTTGATCGTTCATCCGAAAATCCTCTTGGTTCTGTCGATACCGCGCAGCAGCGCCTCGATATCGCTTTCGTCGCTATATAATCCGAAGCTGGCCCGCGCTGTGGCGGTCACGCCGAGAATTCCCATCAACGGCTGGCAGCAGTGATGTCCGGCCCGGATCGCAACATTCTCTTCATCCAATATGGTGCCGAGATCGTGCGGATGCACCCCCTCCATCTCAAACGACACAATTCCCGCCGATTTGTCGGGCCCGAACAGGCGGATGGAATTGAGCTTACGCAGCTCGTCACGCAGGGTCGCCGAAAGGCCGCTTTCATGCGCGAACAGGCTCTCCATATCCAGCGCATCGACGTAATCGACGGCGGAGTGCAGCGCTATCACTTCGGTAATCATCGGTGTGCCTGCCTCGAACCGCTGGGGCGCTGGGGCATAGGTGGTTTTCTCGAACGTCACTTTGTCGATCATTGCGCCGCCGCCCTGATAGGGGGGCATGGCATCGAGTATTTCTTCGCGCGCCCATAGAACACCGACACCAGTAGGGCCGTACAGCTTGTGCGCGGACATGACGTAGAAATCGCAGTCCAGCTCCTGCATATTCAGGCGCATACGCGGGGCTGCCTGACAGCCGTCGAGCAGCAGCTTTGCGCCGACATTATGCGCCAGTTTCGCGGCACGCTTCGCGCCAAGGATCGAGCCGAGCACGTTGGAGACATGCGCCAGCGCCACGATCTTGTGCTGCGGCGTCAGCATCTTTTCCATTGCATCAAGGTCGATCAAGCCGTCCTCGGTCAACGGACACACATCTATTTTCGCTCCGGTTTTTTCCGCAATAATCTGCCACGGGACAATGTTCGAGTGGTGTTCAAGTTCGGAGATCATGATGCGACTCGAAACCTCAAGCTGACTCGAGCCCCAACTTTGCGCGACCAGATTGATGCCCTCCGTCGCGCCGCGCACGAACACGATTTCATTCGCGTCTTTCGCGCCCATAAATTTCGCAACACGCGCCCGCGCCGCTTCATAGGCCTGCGTCATATTGGCCGAGCGCGCATAAACGCCCCGGTGAACTGTCGCATAGTCGCGACCCAGCGCATTCGTCATCGCATCGATCACGACCTGCGGTTTCTGCGCAGTCGCGGCGGTGTCGAGATAGTGCCACGGCTTACCGTCCGGTGTGACCATCCCGGGGAAGTCTGCTTTGCGCGTGAGGGTTGCGGTTTCGTTCATTCGCGCGTCTCAAGTTGGGCGAGTGCGTCTTCAACCATCCGCTCACGCGTGTCGTCATCTTCGAGCGCAGCGAAGGCGTCGCCGATGAAGGCCTGCACCAGCAAACGCTGAGCGACTTCAGGCGGCAGTCCACGTGCGGCCATATAGAACCGCGCTTGTTCGTCCATTGCGCCAATTGCGGCGCCATGCGCGCACAGCACATCATCGGCAAAGATTTCGAGTTCCGGCTTGGTGTTCGCGGTCGCGCCCTTTTCCAGCAGCAAAGCGCGGAAGTTTTGCGCCGCGTCGGTTTTCTGGGCGTCGCGAACTACTTCGATGCGGCCGAGGAAATTACCCGTCGACTTGCCCCATTGCACTGCGCGGACGACCTGGTTGGAGGTGCTGTTCGGCTTGGCATGGATCACGCGGGTTACGAATTCTTGCACCTTGTCGCCGCCGCCAACGGTTACGCCGCCAAATTCGAAATGCGCGCCTTCTTCCAGCGTCACTTCGATTTCTACGCGGCTGTATTTGCCGCCGGTGATGGAGTGGAATGCTTCGAAGCGGCCGCTTTTGCCGACATGCACGCGCAAGCGGTCGGTCATGCCGCCGGACTGATGCGCCTCGACTTCGCGGCGCGTTTCACCAGCTGGTACTTCGAGAGTGCGCCAGTGGTTGATCGCCTCGACATCCGCCGCGGCGAGATATTCGCCGTCGGAATAGCGCCAGTCTTCGTCGCGTTTCGTTGGAAGGGTGGCTAGCTCGCTCACGCCGCAACCACCTCGTAGCCTTCTTCTTCCAGCCGCATTGCCAGTTCGGGCCCGCCGGTTTTCACAATCTTGCCACGAGCCAGAACGTGGACCTTATCAGGCTTCACCACTTCGAGCAGGCGTTGATAATGCGTGATCAGCAGCGCAGCCTTATCCGGCCCACGCATGATCGTGTTGATGCCGTCGCCGACAATCCGCAGCGCATCGATGTCGAGCCCGCTATCGGTTTCGTCCAGCACCGCAAATTTCGGGTCGAGAATGCCCATCTGGACCATCTCGGCGCGCTTCTTCTCGCCACCAGAGAAGCCAACATTGACCTGCCGCTTGAGCATTTCCATGTCCATCTTCAGCAGGCCCGCCTTCTCGCGCGCCAACTTCAGGAAATCGCCGCCGGAAAGTGGTTCTTCGCCGCGCGCCTTGCGCTGCGAATTGAGCGCCTCGCGCAGGAATTGAACGTTTGACACGCCGGGAATTTCGACCGGATATTGAAAGCCCAGGAAGAAGCCGAGTGCAGCACGCTCATGCGGCTCCAGCTCTAGCAAGTCCCTGCCCATGAACTCCACCGATCCGCCGGTGACTTCATAGCCCGGACGGCCGCCCAGCACATAAGCCAGCGTGGATTTACCCGCGCCATTGGGCCCCATAATCGCGTGCACTTCGCCCGCATTCACTTCGAGCGTGAGGCCATCAAGAATGGTCTTGTCTGCCACGGTGGCGGTGAGGTTGGTAATTTTAAGCATGTCGGTCTCTTGTTCGTGGGGCGCGGATACGCGGATCGCCGGAGTCCATGTCAGGCGTTTCGAGGGCGCTCAGGATGGATTCCTTCACATGCTCGATTTCGTTCAACACTTCGTCTTCGGTGAAGCTGATCGGCAGGATGTGTTTTTCAGCCAGTGTTTTGTTGCGCAGTGCGGTCAGTTCATCCGCGCCGACATCGCCGGAATCTATGTCGATCACCAGCATCCGGTCGGAACAGCCGAAATCGACAATGACCGAGCTGATCACGATCTTGCGGCGGAACTTGTAGCCCTCCAGCCGCCCGTCGCGCAGCAATTCCCACAGCGCCTTTTCAGCCTCGGTAGGATTGCGCTTCATATCGCGCGCACGGTCGTTGATCCGGTCAAGCCGATCGGACGAAATATGCTTGCGGCCGCGCGGTGCAGCGTCAGCATTTTCGCGGTCGGAGGCGGCGCCGAGCGAGAGTTTTTTGCGCTCAGTCACGATGGGCATCTCAATCGAACGAACTCAGATTGCTGCATACTTGCTGATTGGGGATTGATGATGGTCAAGGCTTTCCGATCTTCTGAAAGCTTCATTCGGTAAAGACTCGACCAAGATTGCCCCTCGCCTTCATGTTTAGCCAAAATGACAATCGACCCGTCACTCTGTCGAATGATTTCTTGGATCGAACCTCGTGACTCGTAAAATTGCACTGAATCCCACGACACCCTCAATCGACTGTCGTTGTTTCCGGTCCCGCAGTCCGACAATTCACTATTGTACCCGCCCCAGAACTCGCGCGGGAGCTCAAAGAGATCTGGTTCAGGTGCAGCCAATGGTGACATAAGAAGCAAAACTAAAAATGACATCACCCCACACTCCCCTCAAGGCTAATCCCGAGCAGCTTCTGCGCTTCGACCGCAAACTCCATCGGCAGCTGCTTCAGCACTTCTTTGGCAAAGCCGTTGACGATCAGCGCGACGGACTCTTCTTCGTCCAGCCCGCGTTGCATGGCGTAGAACAGCTGGTCGTCGGAAATCGTGCTGGTGGTCGCTTCGTGTTCGATCTGGGCGGTGGGATTTTTCACCTCGATATAGGGAACGGTATGCGCGCCGCATTTGTCGCCCAACAGCAGACTGTCGCACTGGGTGAAATTGCGGACATTGTCGGCATTTGCGCCCACGCGCACCAGCCCGCGATAGGTGTTGTTGCTCTTGCCCGCGCTGATCCCCTTGGAGATGATCGTGCTGCGCGATCCCTTGCCATTGTGGATCATCTTCGTGCCAGTATCGGCCTGCTGGTAATTGTTGGTGACGGCAACCGAGTAGAACTCGCCCACGCTGTCTTCGCCATTGAGCACGCAGGACGGATATTTCCACGTCACCGCGCTGCCGGTTTCGACCTGCGTCCATGAAATCTTGGAGCGGTCGCCTTGGCACAAGCCGCGCTTGGTGACGAAATTGTAGATCCCGCCCAGCCCCTCGGCATTACCGGGATACCAGTTCTGCACGGTCGAATATTTGATCTCCGCATCTTCCATCGCGACCAGTTCCACCACCGCGGCGTGCAGCTGGTTTTCATCGCGCATCGGGGCGGTACAGCCTTCGAGATAACTCACGTAGCTGCCTTTTTCGGCAATGATCAGCGTGCGTTCGAACTGGCCGGTATTTTCGGCATTGATGCGGAAGTAGGTGGATAGCTCCATCGGGCAGCGCACGCCCTCCGGAATGTAAACGAAGGTGCCGTCAGAGAAGACAGCTGCATTGAGCGTGGCGAAGTAATTGTCGCGCATGGGCACGATTTTGCCGAGCCACTTCTGGACCATCTCGGGATATTCTTTGATCGCTTCCGAAATGCTGCGGAAGATGACGCCTGCAGATTCCAATTCCTTGCGGAATGTCGTCGCGACGCTGACGCTGTCGAACACGGCATCGACGGCGACTTTACGCGCGCCTTTTACGCCGGCGAGAACTTCCTGTTCGCCAAGCGGAATACCCAACTTGTCATAGACGCGCTTGATTTCGGGATCGAGTTCATCAAGCGAGCCGAGCTCCGGCTTCTTGGTCGGTTCGGCGTAATAATAGGCGTCTTGGTAATCGATCTTGGGATAGCCGACCTTAGCCCAATCGGGCTCTTCCATATCCTGCCAGATGCGGAATGCCTTCAGCCGCCAGTCGAGCATCCATTGCGGCTCGTTCTTCTTGCCGGAGATGAAGCGCACAGTGTCTTCGTTCAGGCCCTTAGGCGCGAAGGTCTGTTCGATGTCGGAGGAAAAGCCATGCTCGTATGTTTCGAGGGCTTTGGCGGCGTCCTTCGCGGCCTTATCCTTGATCTGGACCTGTTCGTTCATCGGGCAATTTCCATTTCGGGGGTCTTTTCAGGTGTATTCGCGAGCTGCGTAAGCGCGATATTCGCGAGCGCGCCGCGCAGGGCTTCGTTAATTATGCCTACATGCGGCCGGACCGAGCAGCTATCCTCTAGCGCGCAATCATGCTTGCCATGCTCGGCGCAGGATGTGAGCGCGATAGGGCCTTCGACGGCCTCGACAATATCGGCCAAAGTGATCGCCGCCGCCGGACGAGCCAGCTGCAATCCGCCACCCACACCGCGTGACGAGCGCAGGAGGCCAGCGGCAGTAAGTTTGCTGACGAGTTTCTGCACTGTCGGTACCGGCAGGCCGGTTTCCGCCGCCAATTCCGCAGCCGACACACGCGAAAAGCCGCAATGGCGCGCGGCGGCGCTCATCGTGACTACGGCGTAATCGGCTAGGTTGGACAGGCGCATAATCTCAAATCAGACTGTTTTACTCTGATTTGGAGATAGTGACGGATTTCAGCCGTTTCAACGCAATTCCGACTGTTGCGAGTCGTTAGCATTTGGCGGGACACGGGTATTCTTATCCAGCCCGATAACTACACTGCACTGGTTAATAGCAATCGTAACTGTAGTTTGGCGATCGAGGATATTACGCCCCGACCGCCAGAGTTTTCGGATTTAGTCCTTGGGTAGGATTACGTTGTCGACTACGTGGATAATCCCGTTTGTGCATTCAATGTCGGCCGTTACCACTTTGGCGCCGCCGACTGTGACACCGTCTGTGCCGTCGACGTGGACGGTCGTGCCGCCAGCAGTTTCTGGGTCCATCTTCTTACCAGCAACGTCGGATGACTTAACTGCGCCCGGCACTACATGGTGCAAAAGGATGGCAGTCAACTTGTCCTTATTTTCCGGCTTTACCAGATCATCGACTGTTCCGGCTGGAAGCGCTGAGAATGCATCATCAGTCGGCGCAAATACTGTGAACGGGCCTGAACCCTTCAAAGTTTCGACCAAGCCGGCCGCAGTTACGGCAGCAACCAAAGTCTTGAACGATCCGGCTGCGACGGCGGTGTCGACGATATCATGGGTCTTGTCAGACATATCTTTTTCTTTCTGAGGTGAGCCGCCAATTTTCGTGGCGGCGAAAGCCATATCTCGGGCACTGACGAGCGAGCCGGAATGGTGGCTAAATGTTGGTGGTGGCGAGGCGTCCTTCTCCCCGTAACACACCTCTCGCATCAGTTTCCTGGATTGCCAATATGGGCTTTCCGTCGTCTTGTGCTGAGCCTCATCAATCCCCATTGCCGGTATCACACCCGTGCATTGACCCTGAATATGCCGGTCATATAGGTAAACGTGACTGCCAGAACCGGGGTATGGATCCCCGCCTTCGTGAGAATGACGAACTAACCGTTAACTCGCCATTTCATCGTTGATCCACGCATCGACATTCTCTTCCATGATCGACAGGGGCACGGGGCCGCTTTTCAGGATCACATCGTGGAAGCCGCGAATATCGAAATCATCGCCCAATGCAGCCTGCGACCGGTCGCGCAATTCCATGATCTTGAGCTTGCCAATCATATAAGCCGTCGCTTGGCCCGGAAAGACGATGTAGCGTTCGATAGCTTTGCGAACATCACCCTCGGGATTGGGCGTATTTTCGGATAGATATGCGATGGCTTCTTCGCGGGTCCAGCGCTTGTGATGCAGGCCGGTATCCACAACCAGTCTACAGGCTCTCCACAGTTCCATCCCCAACCGGCCAAAGTCGGAATAGGGAACGGTATAGAAGCCCATGTCCTTGCCCAATTCCTCGGTATAAAGGCCCCAGCCCTCGGAATAGGCAGTCACGCCGCCGAACCTGCGGAAGGGCGGAATATCGCCAAGGCCGGTCTGGATCGAAAGCTGCAAATGGTGGCCCGGAAGACCTTCGTGATAGGCGAGCGCTTCAAGCTCGTTCTTCGACATATCGCGAAGGTTGTAGAGGTTCACATAATAGGTGCCGGGGCGCGATCCATCGGGTGCCGGGCGCTGGTAGAAAGCCTTGCCTGCCGATTTTTCGCGGAATGCCTCGACCGGTTTCACGACCAACGGATCGGTCGGCAGCGTAGCGAAGAATTCAGGTAATTTCGCTTCCATCGCCGCCATCTTGGTGGCTGTGTCTTCGAGATAACCCTCGCGTGTTTCGTAGAAGAACTGCGGATCATCGCGGGTAAAGGCGAAGAATTCCTGCAGCGTGCCTTCAAAGCCGACCTGCCCCATGATTTTACGCATTTCGCCGTGGATCCGGTCGACTTCGCGCAAGCCGATATTGTGGATTTCATCCGGCGTCAGATCGGTGGTGGTGTAGCTGGCAAGCAGCGCCGTGTAATAGGCTGCGCCATTCGGCAGCCGCCACACGCCATCGTCGGTTGGCGCTATGGCTTGCTGGCGCTTCATTTCGGCTAGGAGGCGCTGGTAGGCAGGATCGGCCTTTCCGACCCACGCCTCTTCCGCTGCGGACTGCAACTGCATCGCCGCTTCCGCGTCCAATTCGAGCGCATCCACCTTGCCATCAAAGTCTTCCAGCACAGCGTTGCTGATTCCCGCTTCCAGTAAGTTATCGATATCGGAAATCACATAAGGATAGACCCATTTCGGCGGCATCACACCCTGATCGGCACGGGCGCGGCTCTTGGCGGTAAGCGTGTCGAGCACGGTTCCGATACCTTCGATCCGCGAAATGTAATCGCGGGCCTGCTGCTCGTCCTTGACCGAGTGAATATTGATCAGAAACGCCGGGAGGCCCGATTGCGCGCCGCTCATCTGATTGAACAGATAGCCATTATCGCGGAACGGGAAGAGCGACGCGGAGCGCGCGGCCATCGATGCAAACAGGCGCAGCGAAAGCTGATCCTGATCGCTTAGGCGAGCGGGGCTATATGTCGCTACTTCCTTGGCGGTATCCTGAAGTCGGCGCTGATATTCAATCGTATCGGCATCGGAATAATCGTCCCATTTGCCGTAATCATCGCCGCGTTGTCCACGATATGCCTGACTCTCTGGCGAAGCAGCGAGATTGGCTTGGTCATAGGCCTCGAACCGATTTTTCAGATCGCGTTCGTTAGCTTGCACTTCCGCAAGAACTGCGGCTGTAGAATCGCCCGCTGCTTGGGCTGCGCGCATCGCTTGCTCGGCATCATCATTTTGCACCGTTGCGCAACCAGCCACTAGTGCGCTCGCCGCAACCGCACCAAGCAAAGACCGTTTCAGCATCCGAATTCTCCCGAGAAATAATGTTGCGTATAAGACTGCCGACGTTACGTGCTCATTGCAATCCATTTGCCTGCACGATGCCGCTTTGCCATAGCGCCTGCCAATGCTGTTCGATCTTCTCAGACCCGCCATCTACACGCTCGATCCGGAGCGCGCGCACCGGCTGACGATTGCCGCCCTACGCGCAAAGCCAATGTTGAAGTGCCATCCTGTGGACGGACCGCTGGCAATTGATGTGGCGGGGCTGCGTTTTCCAAGTCCAGTCGGGCTGGCAGCCGGGTTCGACAAGGATGCCGAGGTGCCGGACGCGATGCTCGCGATGGGTTTCGGCTTCAGCGAAGTCGGATCGATTACCCCGCTGCCGCAAGAGGGCAATCCCAAACCGCGCCTGTTCCGGCTGGTCGAAGACCGCGCGGTCATCAATCGCATGGGCTTCAACAATGGCGGGCTGGCGGGCGCATTGCCGAGGCTGAAAGCGCGAAAGGATCGCGGCGGGATCGTAGGTGTGAATATCGGCGCCAACAAAGACAGCCCCGACCGCAGTGCCGATTATGCGGCCATGACAAAAGCGGTCATGCCTTACGCGTCCTATCTCGCCGTGAATATCAGCAGCCCGAACACGCCGGGCCTGCGCGCATTGCAGGATGAGGGCGCGCTGGTGGCCTTGCTCGACGGGGTAATCGAAGCGCGCGGTACATCGGAAGTTCCGATTTTTCTAAAAGTCGCGCCCGACTTAGAGCCATCGGATGTGGACGCGATTGCCCGCATTTCGATGGATAAGAAGCTTGGCGCACTGATAGTTTCCAACACGACAATCTCGCGGCCTGACCTCAAATCGCGCCACGCTAACGAAACCGGCGGCTTATCTGGCGAACCCTTGCGTGATCTGGCGCTGCAACGTGTTCGCGATTTCCGCACTGCGACGGGCGGCAACATGCCGCTGATCGGCGTGGGCGGCATTGCGACTGCGGAGGACGCGTGGGCGCGCATCCGGGCGGGGGCGAGTTTGGTCCAGCTTTACAGCGCGATGGTCTATGAAGGGCCCGCAATAGCGCGGACAATCACGCGCGGTCTGGCCAAGCTGATGAAGCGCGAAGGCTTTTCCGGGATTGCGGAGGCTGTCGGGAGCGATTAGCAGCGCCCGCATGATCAAGCGCATTCTCCTCCCACTCCTATGCCCCATCTTGCTGGCGGCTTGTGCCACTACGGTTCCCACACCCCTTCCGCCGCAAACTGCCGGACTGGTGAGCGCCGCCGATCCCCGCGCGGCAGAGGCTGGCGCAGAAATGTTGCGCCAAGGAGGCAGCGCCACTGATGCCGCGATTGCTACGATGCTGGCGCTGACCGTGGTCGAACCGCAAAGCAGCGGTATTGGCGGCGGCGGTTTTTATATGCGCGGCGCCCCAGACGGAACGGTGACGACAATCGACGGTCGTGAAACCGCTCCTGCAGCGGCGGACGAAGACTGGTTTCTGGACGAGGACGGCGAATCTATCGGCTACCGCGGCGCGGTGATGACGGGCCTCAGCATCGGCGTTCCGGGCAATTTGCGCCTCGCCGAAATGGCGCACTACCAATACGGAAAGTTGGATTGGACCACCCTGTTCGCTCCCTCCATCAAACTGGCGCGGGAAGGGTTCGGGCTAAGCCCGCGCGGCTACGAATATCTTTCGCGCTATAAGGACCGTGCAAGCCGCGATCCCGAAGCCAGGGCGCTGTTTTTCGATTCCGCCGGTGAAGTGCTGCCAATCGGCACCATGATCCGCAATCCGGACCTTGCGGAAACCCTAGAGCGGATTTCGATTTCGGGCCCGCAGTATTTTCATGGAGGTCCGCGCGGCGCAGCTCTCGCACGGAAGGTCGCAGCCGACACCCCAAAGCCAAGCGCTATGACGGCGGCTGACATCGCTGATTACCGCGCAATGCCCCGCGATCCAGTTTGCGGCGAGTATCGCAGCTATCGGATTTGCGGGATGGGGCCGCCATCTTCAGGCGCAACGACTGTGTTCGCTATTCTCAAGCAGCTTGAGAGCTACGATCTGACAGCCCTGGGCGCGGAGAACCCGACATTCTGGCACCTGTTCGCCGAATCGCAGCGCCTCGCCTATGCCGACCGCGAGCGGTATCTAGCCGATGGCGACTTTGTCTCAGTACCAGTGACGGGCCTGATGGACGATGACTATCTGACCGCACGTGGCAGCCTGATTGCCCCCGATGCGCGCATGGCGACCGTGTCGCATGGTGCGCCCGGAGGAGTTGCATTTGCCCCGCCCGATGGTGACGAACCAGCTGAAAACGGTACTTCGCATTTCGTCGTCGTTGACGGTGCGGGCAACGCGGTCAGCTACACCTCAACGATTGAGGGGCCGTTTGGATCGGGACTCACGTTTGGCGGTTTTTACCTCAACAATGAACTTACCGATTTCAGCTTCACTCCAGAGAAAGACGGTCAGAAAATTGCCAACCGCGTCGAAGGCGGCAAGCGTCCGCGTAGTTCCATGTCGCCCACACTTGTCTACGGGCCGGATGGCGAATTGGTGATGGCCATTGGCGCGGCGGGCGGATCAACCATTCCTGTGCAAGTTGCGCGCGGGCTGATCGGTATGATCGACTTCGGCATGACCCCTGCAGAGGCGCTCGCATTACCAGTGCTGTTCTCGCCGGGCGACGGGATCGCCATCGAACAGGGTTCCGCACTGGAAGCGATGGCTCCGGCACTCGAAGCGCTTGGCCATAGTATCATGGCGCGAGAACTGCCGTTGAAAGCCAATGCGGCGCGCAAGGTCAATGGCAGCTGGATTGGCGCAGCAGACCCCCGCAGCGAAGGCGTTGTTGCGCGCCCTTAGTCGCTGGCCCTAACCGCGATCCATAACGCGCGCCCTTGCCGCTGGAGCTGCGGAACTCTAAGCGTTACTCACCCGTAATAGCGGGACGGAATTAGCGGGACAGAGGAACGGGTGCTTGGCGCAGCTTGACGAAATCGAAACAGCAAACAGTCTGGTGGAACTGTTCTATCGGCGCGCGGGCGAGAAGGGCGATGCCCCGTTCCTTGGCCGCAAGGAAGACGGTAAATGGCAGACCGAAAGCTGGGCCGAAGTTGCCGCTAAAGTCAGCATCCTTGCGGAAAATCTGCGCGGATTGGGCCTTGAGAATGGCGACCGTGTCATGCTCGTTTCGGAAAACCGCCCCGAATGGTGCATTGCCGACCTCGCTATCATGGCGGCGGGCTGCGTCACCGTGCCGGCCTACACCACCAACACCACTCACGATCACGAACATATTCTTGAAAATTCCGGCGCGCTCGCTGTCATCGTGTCGGGCGATAAGCTGGCGAAACCGCTGCTGCCTGCCATGCTGCAGTCGGGTATTGCCGAACATCTGATCGCCATAGACGGCCAGAAACAGAGTCAGGTCGGCACGTTCCGCGGCCATAATTGGAGCGACTTGCTGACCGGCGATGCAGATGCGGCACGCAAAGCGGTCGATGCCCGCGTCGCCACCATAAAGCGCGAAGACACCGCCTGCATCATCTACACCAGCGGCACAGGCGGAGCACCGCGCGGCGTGCTGCAGCATCACGGTGCAATCCTGTGCAATGTTGCGGGCGCTGCCGAAGTGCTGATGGAGGATTTTGGTCTCGACGAAGATGACCGGTTCCTGTCTTTCCTGCCGCTTAGCCATGCTTATGAACATTCGGGCGGGCAATTCCTGCCCATCGGCGTGGGCGCGCAAATCTACTATTCCGAAGGTCTTGAGAAGCTAGCCAGCAATATCGAGGAAGTGCGGCCAACCGTGATGGTCGTGGTCCCGCGCCTGTTCGAAGTGCTCCGTACGCGGATCATCAAGCAGATCGAAAAACAGGGCCGCGTGCCCAATTATCTGATGGACCGCGCGCTCTCGATCGGAGCGCGCAAAGCTGACGGAAAGGGCCGCATCCTCGACAAGCCGATGGATATGATCCTCGAAAAATCATTGCGCCCGAAAATCCGCGCGAAATTTGGCGGACGGCTTAAGGCCATGGTTTCGGGCGGTGCGCCGCTTAACCCCGAAGTCGGCATTTTCTTCGATGCGATGGGACTGACAATGCTGCAGGGCTACGGCCAGACAGAAGCTGGTCCTGTCATCAGCTGTAACCGGCCTGCAACAGGCATCAAGATGGACACTGTAGGCGCTCCGCTGCGCGGGGTTGAGGTCAAGATCGCCGAAGACGGCGAAATCCTCTGCCGCGGCGAATTGGTGATGCATGGCTATTGGCAGAATGCTGCAGAGACGAAGCGCACGCTGATAGATGGCTGGCTACATACTGGCGATATTGGTCATCTGGACAACAAGGGCCGCATCGTGATCACCGACCGCAAGAAGGATATGATCGTCAATGATAAGGGCGACAATGTCGCGCCTCAGAAAATCGAGGGCATGCTGACACTACAGCCCGAAATCGCGCAGGCGATGGTGGCAGGCGACAAGCGGCCCTATCTGGTTGGATTGATCGTGCCGGACGCTGAATGGGCGCTTGAATGGGCGCAAAAGAACGACGAAAAATTCGACATGACCGCGCTGCAAGACCTACCCGCATTCCGCAGCGCCGTGAGGGGCGCGCTCGACCGCGTGAACAAGAATGTGTCGGTAGTAGAAAAAGTGCGCCAGTTCGAATTCGCCAACGAGCCGTTCTCCATTGAAAATGAAGAAATGACGCCGAGCCTCAAGATCCGCCGCCACAAAATCCGCGAACGGTATCAGCCGAAGCTGGACGGGCTTTACCGGAGTTAAGCTGCACGCCGCTTTCGATATTGGCCGAGTTTGCCGCTAAGTTTCTTGAACGCTTGGCCCAACTCGCCTTCAAAATTCTCTGCTTCTTTTTGAGTGACGGTCCAGCGCTCATCTGAGGGGATATTCGAACGAAAGGCCGTGAGATCAAGTATCACAACCCAATGTCCATTGCGATCGGTGATCGTAGTAGCCGCTCCGTGAGCAAGAAACTGTTGCTGCTTCTCAACTTTTTGCCAAGATTCGAGCGCCTTCTTGAACGCCAGAATTTACTTCTGTGTGCCACCGGCCTGTTCAGCTCGCGCAAAGCAATCCAAACAAGACCCACGCTATTGATTGATCTGTGAGGTTTGCTCGATAGTCATGGAAGGTCAGTAAACCGACGATACTCAAATTCAAGCCCTCTCAGCCTCAATAAACTCAGGGTAGAAGCTTGGTTCGCGGTCGGACCAGCCGGGCGCGGTTGCGGCCGCTTCGCTCAGGCTTTGGAGCAAGTCTTTGCGGCGGTCCGGGCGGATTTGCGGCAGAGCAGCAGCGCCGCAGAACGCGCTGGGCAACCAAGGGCGGATATCCGCGCCAAGCAAACGCTCATACAAAAAGCGGAAGGCAGAGAAGCTGGCAATGCGTTCTTGTGCGAGGTCAAATGCGGCAACGCGCATTAGCTTGCCCATGAAACCTTCAATTTGGTCGAAGCCGGTTTCAGCTGGGATGTCTTCGCGAAGGCCTTTGAGTTCCTGATAGGTGACATACTGGCTGCGGATTGCGGCGCTTTCAGCGGCGTCGCGGGCCCATAGTTTGAATGCATCCTGACGCCCCAGACCAATGTCGAGACTGCGGCGAATGTAACGCTGCTCTGCCGCATCAAAGCTAGCGAATTCACGCATTTCCGCGATAGTCATCGAAACAGTGCCTGTGGTTGCCATGTGTCTTACCCTCAAATCACCCCGATTGGTGTCTGAGAACCGGTCTGCGCGAATATGGTTAGCGTTAGGTAAACGCCGGGCACAATTATGTCAGATGAGGCCAGCCAAAGGCGAGCTGGGGTCAGCATATTTGCGCGTTCCCATGCGTCCTGAGAGATAGGCGTCGCGCCCGGCCTGAACGGCGAGCTTCATTGCGCGGGCCATGCGGATCGGGTCTTTCGCTTCGGCAATCGCGGTGTTCATCAGCACGCCATCACAGCCGAGTTCCATCGCCACGGCTGCGTCGCTTGCTGTGCCAACACCAGCATCTACCAGCACCGGCACGCTCGCGCCTTCGACGATCAGACGGATGGTGACGCGGTTCTGGATGCCAAGTCCGCTACCAATTGGCGCGCCGAGCGGCATTACTGCGACTGCACCCGCTTCTTCGAGCTGCTTCGCGGCAATTGGATCGTCGGTGCAATAGACCATCGGCTTGAAGCCCTCGCCTGCAAGCACTTCGGTTGCTTTCAATGTCTCGCGCATGTCGGGATAGAGCGTGCGCGCTTCGCCGAGTACTTCTAGCTTCACCAAGTCCCAGCCGCCCGCTTCCCGTGCCAGCCGCAAAGTGCGGATCGCGTCGTCGGCAGTGAAGCACCCAGCTGTATTGGGCAGGTAGACTGTCTTTTTCGGATCAATGAAGTCCGTCAGCATTGGAGCCTTCGGGTCTGTTACATTCACACGGCGCACCGCAACAGTGACGATTTCGGCTCCGCTCGCCTCTAGCGCAGCAGCGTTCTGCTCGAAGTCCTTATACTTGCCGGTTCCCACAATCAGGCGCGATCTGAAGGTATGACCAGCGACTGACCAAGTGTCATCAGCCTGCCTATCGCTTTGGCCCCCGCCAACGAAATGGACGATTTCCAGCGCATCACCATCGGCCAACATCACATCAGCCAACTGCGAGCGCGGCGCGATCACAGCATTGTGCTCGACCGCCACCTTGGCAGAATCGAGCTCCATCAGACGAACCAGATCGGCGATGGATGAACCGGCGGGTGCGGAATGCGCATCGCCATTGACGGTGAGTTTCAGTGAAGCGGCCATAAAGGCCAGATAGCGCGTGCTACGCGCTGCGCAAGTTGATGATGTGCGCTGCGGCCACCAAAACGACACCGGCAATGGTCAAAAGCGCCTCGGCAGGGCCGTGTTCCACGGTCAATGCTGAGGCCATCAAGGCCAAGCCCGAGACCCCCAGCATAATCGGCGTAGCGCGGCGATGCCTGAGTGCGCCCATGCCAACGGCGAGCCCGCCGATTATCACAGCAATGGCAAGTCCAGCCTCGTGGAACTGTGGCGCAAAGAAAATGCCGCCGCTCGCGCCCACAAGTGCGATAAGCGCAAGACCCGCAATGCAATGCGCCGCGCAAAGTGCAGACAAAACGACTCCGGCACGGTCCAGCCAATGGCGGACAGGGCGGGAGCCCGAAGGAAGCATTGCTTGCGACATCTCGCCCTATCTATGATATGTTGTATCATAACGCAAGATACAGTGATCGAGAATTTGATCCTTGCGATTTGCATCTCGCGGTATCATTTGGACAAACATGGTCGCAACCACTCTTCAAAGAAACGCCGCGTCAACGATTGGAAGCGTAACTGCGCGCCCTGTCGCAATCGCCAATTGGCTGCTGTTTGTTGCCGTGATGGTGTTGATCATGGTTGCGGTCGGCGGGATAACCCGGCTGACAGAATCCGGCCTGTCGATAACCCAGTGGGATCCAATCACCGGCGCGATCCCTCCGCTGAACGAGGCGCAATGGCTGGCCGAGTTTGAGCTATATCGCGCTACGCCTGAGTTCATCAACGAATCGGGCCCGGCCGGAATGGATCTGGCGGCGTTCAAATTCATCTATTTCTGGGAGTGGTTCCACCGCCTGTGGGGCCGCTTGATCGGTCTCGCATTCGCCCTGCCGCTCGCATGGTTCTGGATCAAGCGGGCAATTCCTGCCGGATATAAGCCGCGTCTTCTGGCGCTCCTCGCGCTGGGCGGAATGCAGGGCGTGTTTGGCTGGTATATGGTCCGCTCCGGCCTGTCGGGCACTATGACCGATGTGAGCCATTTCTGGCTTTCGATCCATTTGCTCACAGCATTCTTCACATTGGGCGGCCTTACGTGGACTGCGCTCGATTTGCGCTCGTTGAACCGCAATCCGGCGTCGAGGCCTGCGCGGCTGACGGGTATCGTTTGGATCGCGGGCGCTATCCTGTTCGTCCAAATGTTGCTCGGCGCATGGGTCGCTGGCCTTAATGCGGGGCTTGCCTCGGACAGCTGGCCGCTGATGCAGGGCCGCTTCGTGCCCGAGTGGGATGATGCGCGCGGATTGTTCTGGGGCCTGACCCATGACCCATACCTACTCCACTTCGTGCACCGCTGGTGGGCGTGGGTAGCAGTGGCAGCGCTCGTCATCATGGCGCGCAAAGTGAAGCCAATTGACCGCCGCGCGTCCATCGCCATCCATTCGGCTTTCGGAACACAGATTTTGCTCGGGATTGCGACTGTTATGACCGGCGTCGCCCTTTGGCTCGCCGTTGCGCACCAAGTGGTTGGTGCATTGCTCGTAATCGCTTTTGCCTTGGGCGCGCATGCTTTGGGCCGATGCGAAGCGAGTAAATTGTGACATCGACCTCGAGCCGCAAAGCAATTCAAGTGGGTGCCAGTTTACCGCCCGCTGACCTCTTCTGTCCTGCCGAGTCGGATCGCACCGACCAGCAAACGATTAGCCTGCCGAACGGGAAGGAAGGTAAAATTGAAATCAGATTCCTAGGCGAAGGATCGCAGAAAACCGGCCTGATGGGCCGCGCAGAGCGCAGCATTACGACCACTTTGGAAGGCTCGATCCGCCATTCAACCGAGCTTTGGAGCCTTGTCCCACAAGGCTAGCTTCTAACGCCCACCTTCATGAACGGTATTATTTTACCTCCGCGCAAAAGCCCGATTTGCTTGACTTACAGCCGCTTTGCGTCAAAAGCGCGCCCATTCAGGCATTCTTTGATCGGGCTCTGATCGAGTGCGCCTATTTATTTGTAAGCGAATCTAAGGACCAAAGCCATGAAGGCTCTCACCAAGGTCACCCGGTCGATTAAACCCGCCGAGGTGGAAAAGAACTGGCATATTATTGATGCCGAAGGTCTGGTTACAGGCCGTCTCGCGGTGATCATCGCGAATCTGCTACGCGGCAAGCATAAGCCAAGCTACACCCCGCACGTCGATTGCGGCGATCACGTGATCGTCCTCAATGCGGGCAAGGTAGCTTTCACCGGCAACAAGATGACCGGCAAAGTTTATTACAAGCACACCGGCTATGTCGGCGGCATCAAGGAAACAACACCTGCGAAAATTCTCGAAGGTCGTTTCCCCGAGCGCGTGATTGAAAAAGCTGTCGAGCGCATGATCCCGCGCGGCCCACTCGGCCGTGCGCAGATGAAGGCGCTTCACCTCTATAACGGTACCGAGCATCCACATGAGGGCCAGAAGCCCACAGTGATGGATGTTGCTTCGATGAACCGCAAGAACAAGGCTGTTAAATGATGGCTGACGACAAGAAAACTGACGCTAAGGCAACCGAAGCCGAAGCTCCGAAGACCGAAACCGAAGCGAAGGCTCCGGCTAAGAAAGCTCCGGCAAAAAAGGCAGCTGCAAAGAAGCCTGCTGAAAAGCCCGCTGCGAAGAAGGCTCCTGCAAAGAAGCCTGCTGCCAAAAAAGCTCCGGCCAAGAAGGCCGCCGAGCCTAAAGCCGAAGCCAAGCCACAAACAGAAGCTAAGCCTGCTGAAGCAGAGGCCCCCAAGGCTGAAGCTCCTGAAGCGAAAGCTCCCGAGCCAAAGGCCGCCACTGCTACTGTCACCGATCTCGCTGATTTGAAGGCAATTGCGGGCGACGCACCTAATGCGGACGCTGCGGCGGTTGCAGAAACTGGCGTAGTAGCGCCATCCGCTCCGACTATGCCATTGCGCGAACAGATCCTCGATGCACAGGGCCGCGCTTATGCGACCGGTCGCCGTAAGGATGCCACCGCACGCGTTTGGATCAAGCCGGGCAAGGGTAAGATCACGATCAATGGCCGCGATCAGGAAGTGTATTTCGCACGTCCAACCCTGCGCCTCGTGATCAACCAGCCTTTCACGATCTCCGAGCGTGATGGCCAGTATGATGTTATCGCCACAACCAAGGGCGGCGGGCTTTCGGGTCAGGCCGGCGCGGTTAAGCACGGCATCAGCCAGGCATTGTCCAAATACGAGCCTGCACTGCGCGCAACGATGAAGTCAGCTGGCTTTCTCACCCGCGACAGCCGTGTCGTCGAGCGTAAGAAGTACGGCCGGGCCAAGGCTCGTAAGAGCTTCCAGTTCTCGAAGCGTTAAACGCTTACGGCAATACGAACACGGAAGGGCGGCCCACGGGTCGCCCTTTTTGTTTGGCTTAGGGCAGGAGATCCCGGCGTTCGACCGTCAGGCCACTTTCCGCGCTATACCGGAGCACGTTGTAAGACACTGGAGCACCGCGCAGACGGGTTGAGAGTGTTCCCGCGCCCACTACGTGCACTTCGCGCCCGGCAGCATCGCGCATCAGATCGAAGGGCAGATGCACATGACCTGATAGCACGGCATCTGCACCAGCCATGCCAAGCGCAGCAAAGGCCTCATCACCCCCGATGGTCGGATTTTTTTCACCCAGCTTGGCCGGCACGAGCGGGTGGTGGCAGGTAACAATGACATAGTCATGCCTGTCTCCCACTGCCTTCAACCGGCGAAGTGTATCGGCCAATGCCTCGTCGCGGACATACCCATCTGACCAGGGAAAGCGCGGCTGTATCCGCACAGTTGTCTTGAGGGGAACCACGGCGATGCGCCCCAGATCGAGCTGCGAAGCGATGACATCATCCAACGTCCGCAAGCGGCGGTAGGGATCGGTGAAACGCTCCCATAAATTGTAATAGGGCATGTCGTGATTGCCCGGTTCGATTGTAACCGGCACGCCTAGCCCCGCAAAATATTGCCGAGCCGCGGCGAATTGTTCATGCGTCGCGCGCTGGGTGATATCACCCGTGCACAGCACTGCAGCAGGCTTCTCCGCCTCAACCGCCGCAGCGAACCAGTCCAGCGCTTCGCGGTTTTCGACTCCGAAGTGGACGTCGCTCACATGGAACAGAGTGGTTTCAGTCATATCGGCGCCCAAGCAGCTTCAATGAGCGCAGCGCAAGTGAAAAGGTGGTCATTGGCACATCAGCGCACTCAAACCCGGCGCGTCCAGATTAGCCACGCCGCCAATATGTTGAAGCAAGTGTAGCCGCTATAATACCAGGTGACTTCAGGTGAACCGCTCCAGACAAGCAGCATAGCGGCGAGCAAAACCACGAATTCACTGACCAAACTGCCTTTGCCGCCGAGCATGTGAACGAACCAAGGCATTTGGCCAATCATCGGGTGTCCGCTCTCCAACACAGACTTGTGCAAGGCGAAATTGCCGATTCCCAGCAGGAAGGTGATCACAAGCGCCATTAGTCTCCACTATGGGACAACGTTCGTCGATTGCCAAAGGGCTTTCGTGGGCAGTTTGACGTAATTCGTCGGCAGCATGCTGCGCCAGTCGGGACGTATCATGTCTTGGCATAGGGGTGCTCGTGAAACTTTCTGATCCCCGCCATAACCATCTTACGCAAACGGCCTCTCTCTCCCTTCGGCCTCCCCTGGCCAGCCGCTTGCACCAAGAAATGAAAGGAAATGACCATGAATACTTGGCATCTCAAATCGAATTTCACCAAAATGGCAGCCGCCCTAAGTCTGGCGACCGCAGCAATGGTGGCCCAACCCGCAATGGCTGGTAATGGCCAAGTGGCTGTTCAGGTGAATTATGCAGACCTCAACCTGACGACCCAAGAAGGACAGGACGAGCTGCAGAGCCGACTCGACAAGGCGGCAGTCCAAGCCTGCCGGTTCGACTCCCAAGGCCGCCTGAATACATCGAAGACTGAAATCGCTTGTCACCGAGAGGCCCGTCAGAAGGTCTCCGTGCAAATGGCATCGGTAATCCGCGACAACCAACTCGGCGGCTGACGATACCTCAGATGGATCCGGGAAGGTTTAGTCCCCCATGCCCGGATCCTAACTGGCCGCCGCAAGGCGGTCTTTTTGTGTCCGCAAAATTCAAACAAAACCGGGTGGAATTAGCGGCCGGCCATCGCCTTTACTTTCGAAAGATAGGTCCGGCCAATTCGCAAGGCCTCGCCATCAGCAAGCTCTGCCGACCAGACGCCAAGCCCGTCATGCCTGAGGCCCCGGATCGCATCGCGGCGCAGGATTGTTGACCGGTGGATACGAATGAACTCGCCCGGATCGAGACGTTTCTCGAGCCCGGCGATGGTCTGCAGCAATAGATAGCTACGGCCGCCCTGCTCTTCGGCACCAACATGTAGCCGGACATAGTCCCGCTCGGCATCGATTTGGCTGACCTGCGCGACTTCGATCCGAATGAGTTCAGAGCGATGCGGAACCCATAATTCACTCAGCCACTCGCTTTCCTTTGTGCCGGCGGAGCTACGCCTGTCGATCGCGCGCTCGATTGCACGCTTCAACCGTTCGGGTGTCACAGGCTTGAGGACGTAATCAACCGCGTCACAGTCGAAAGCCTCGACTGCAAAGGAATCATGCGCAGTCACAAAGATGATCGCGGGCTTCACATCCATCTTTGAAAGGGCGCGCGCGACTGACAGTCCATCCAGTTCGGGCATAGTCATGTCGAGCAGAACAAGATCGGGCGAAAGCGCCTCGATCAGGCGCAGCGCGGCAGCGCCATCATTGGCTGTTCCGACAACCGCAATCGTATCAAGCGAAGCGCAAATGACCTGCATCCGCTCAACGGCCAGAGGCTCGTCGTCGACGATCAATGTGCGCAGGCTTGCCCCGGGTGTTTCGGAGCTTTTCTCAGTGGCCATGTTCGAGAGGCATCCGTAATTGGGTTGAGTAGCCGGTTTCCGTTGGACCTGAAGAAATGCTCGCTAACGGCCCGAAACACGCCTCCAGCCGGTCAGCCACATTGGCAAGACCGATACCGAAACCGTGATTTGCGGCGTCAGGAACGCCTCGGCCGTCATCGCTGACGGTGAGTACCAGCCGGTCATATTCCTCGCGGGCCTGAATCAAGATTTTGACCGTGCGCGAAACCGGTGCAACGCCGTATTTGACCGAGTTTTCTACCAGCGGTTGCAAGATCATGCCCGGCACCATCGCATCGGCGAGATCATCGGGCAAATCGAATTCGAACCGCAACCGGTCGGGGAAGCGAGCCGCCTCAATGTCGAGATAGTGCCTCTGCAAGGCAAATTCCTCGGACAGAGGCACATCGGCAGTAGGCTCTTCGGCGAGACTGTGGCGATAGAAGCTGGCGGTCGCCTGGATCATTTGCTCCGCCCGCTCGGTCTTGCCCGTCATCACCAGCGAGGACAGCGAATTGAGCGTGTTGAACAGGAAATGCGGGTTTACCTGGTAGCGCAGGGATCGCAGTTCTGATGCCTTCGCGGCTCTTCGAAACTCTCCCTCGCGCCGCTCGGCAGCGCGCGCCTGCGCGCCTTCAAGCAAAGCCAGATACAGCGATGCCCATGCCAGTAACAAGAAGTAGCGGCCAAGAGCGGCATCGAGCAGCCCGCGCCACTTGCCCAACTTGTCATCAGCGCGCTCCAGCGTCAGCGTGCCAGCCGGCTGCGGTGCCGCACCTTCGTCTTCCGTGTCGAGCGCCGGGATCTCGGCCAGCAAATTGCCAGAAGCATCACGGCGGATGGAAACGCCGTCGCGTTCCCCCATTTTCACATAGAGCTTGTCACGAATGTCAGAAAATACGGACTGGTTCACTTGAGCGATAAGCAGCGCAGCGGGAAGCGCCACAACCAGAGCAACCGCGCCCTTCACTAGCAAACTTCGGTTGTCGAAAAGCCTCAGGATCAGCCAAAGGCCAATCGTGATTACTATGCCCGCAAGGCAGATCAATGCGCGGCGCGGAAGAATCTCTGTTTGGAAGCCATGCCCTGCAATCAGGCTGCTGGCGGTCGTCAGAACAAAATAGGCCATCCAAAGCGCAAACATTGAAGCAAGCACTGTTTTGAATGGTACGCGAACGCGAGGTTCGGCTAAGTTTTGCTTGGCTGCGGTCATATCCATTAGGCCTTCGACATTGGCGCAAAGACACCAATCATGCCAGCACCGCGGTCGAACAGCCTATGCACTTAGTCGAACGGTCGGTCACGCAGCCGAAGCGACGATGAACCGCCCTAATTCGTGGATAGAAGGTTTCCCTCAGCGATCTTTTTGCGCCAAATGGCCGGTGCCAGCGTATGGACATTGTTGCCCTTGCTATCGACCGCCACAGTCACAGGCATATTCTCGACCGTGAACTCGTAAATCGCTTCCATGCCCAGGTCTTCGAAGCCGACGACCTTTGCCTCCTTGATCGCGCGGCTGACCAGATATGCCGCACCGCCGGTGGCCATCAAATATGAGACTTTGAAGCGTGAAATAACATCGACCGCATCATTTCCGCGCTCGGCTTTGCCAATCATCGCCAGCAGGCCAAGATCGAGCATCATCTCGGTAAACTTGTCCATTCGCGTAGCGGTGGTTGGGCCAGCCGGACCGACAGCTTCGCCCATAACCGGATCAACCGGGCCGACATAATAGATGGCGCGACCCTTGAAATCCACCGGCAGTTCCTCGCCACGTTCGAGCATTTCACTGATGCGCTTATGCGCTGCGTCGCGGCCAGTGAGCATCTTGCCTGATAGAAGAATGCGGTCGCCATGTTCCCACCCGGCAACCTCTTCGGGCGTAAGCGTGTCGAGATTCACCCGCTTGGCTGCGGCGTCCGGCTGCCAATTCACGTCGGGCCAGTCGTCGAGTTTAGGCGTTTCGAGAAATGCGGGTCCCGATCCGTCGAGCGTAAAATGCGCATGCCGCGTGGCTGCGCAATTGGGAATCATCGCGACAGGTTTGCCCGCTGCATGGCAGGGCGCATCGTAGATTTTCACGTCGAGCACGGTCGACAGGCCGCCCAGCCCTTGTGCGCCCACACCAGTCGCGTTGACGGCGTCGAAAATATCAATCCGTAACTGCTCGATGTCGCTTTGTGCGCCGCGTTTCTTTAACTGACCCATATCGATCGGATCCATCAGGCTTTGCTTGGCAAGCTTCATGCAATGTTCCGCCGTGCCGCCAATCCCGATGCCTAGCATCCCCGGCGGGCACCAGCCTGCACCCATGCTGGGAATCTGTTCAAGCACCCAATCGACAATATTATCGCTGGGGTTCATCATCTTGAACTTCGATTTGTTCTCGCTGCCGCCGCCCTTGGCTGCGACGTCGACACCCACGGTGTTGCCAGGGACCAGCTCGACCGACAGAACCGAGGGTGTGTTGTCGCGCGTGTTGCGGCGGGTGAAAGCCGGATCGGCCAAGATCGAAGCCCGCAGCTTGTTTTCAGGGTGGGTGTAGGCGCGGCGAACGCCTTCATCGACGACTTCCTGCATGCTCTTGTCTGATTCAAGGCGGCAATTCTGGCCCCACTTCAGGAATACATTGACGATGCCCGTGTCCTGACAGATCGGGCGGTGTCCCTCGGCGCACATCCGGCTGTTGGTCAGGATTTGCGCAATCGCATCCTTCGCCGCCGGGCCCTGCTCCGCCTCATAGGCTACGCCAAGCGCGCGAATGTAGTCCATCGGATGGTAATATGAGATATATTGCAACGCGTCTGCGACACTTTCGATCAGGTCGTCTTCGCGAATAATCACCATGTCGCTCATCGAGTCTACAATCCTCTATATCGAATGCGGGGTATAACGGTCACAGGCGGCATAGTAGTGCAAGTGCCCTATCGTCAAAGCACTTGGCCAAAAGTGCCTAGCGGCTTATGGGTTTTGGCCCTACGCGTGTTAGAAGAATAAGACAGCAGTTGGAAACGCAATGACCTTGATCAAGACCCGCCCTTCGACAGACTTCGCTGCCGCGCGCCGCGCGATGATCGATAGCCAGCTCAGGGTTACCGGCGTCAATGATCCGGCAATTCTAGCGCGCTTTTTTACTGTGCCGCGCGAAGATCATGTCCCAGCAGAGGCGCGCTCCACTTGCTATATGGACCGGGCTGCACCGCTCGGTGGCGGGCGCTATCTAGCAGCGCCACTCAGCCACGGAATGATGCTGGAAGAAGCTGCACCGATGCTGGGTGACAAGGCTCTGCTGGTTGATGGCGGCAGCGGCTATCTGGCTGAGTTAGTGCGCCCGATGGTCGGTTCGCTCGAAGTCATCACGCCCGAGGAAGCCGCCACCAAGTCCCGTAAGCAGGGCGGTTTCACGCTCCTGCTGATCGATGGCGCAGTTGAAGAACTATCCGAAGAGCTGATCCGCCGCATGGCTGACAATGGCCGCATTGTGACGGGAATGCTCCGCAACGGCGTGACCCGTCTTGCCACTGGACGCAAAGCTGCCGGCAAGGTTACGCTGGTGCCGCTCGCCGAGGTTGGGTTTCCGCGATTGCCAGAATTCGACAAACCCGCCGGTTGGAGTTTCTGACCATGGGCGGGAGGGGCAATGTTTCGAAAGCGCTGCTAGTCGCGGCATCCGTATTTGCGCTGGCTAAGCCTGCGCAGGCGGATTCTCTGAAGGAAGCGCTGGTCCAGGCCTATCTCACCAACCCGACACTGCAAGGTGCACGGGCCGATCAGCGCGCAACGGACGAGAACGTCCCGATCCAGAAGTCGGCGGGTCGCCCCAACGTCAACGCGACCGCCAATTACATCGAGTTTGTGAAGCAATCGACCACCAGCTTTATCGCGCCCGACCGGCAAACGTCCGTGGGCGTCGATCTGGGAGTTCCGGTCTATTCCGGCGGGGCTGTGAAATATGGTGTCCGCGCCGCCGAAACCCGCGTTGAGGCCGGACAGGCCGACCTACGCGGAACCGAATCCGGGCTCTTCTCGCGGGTTGTTTCTTCATACATGGATGTGCTGCTTCAGCAGGCTATCGTCGGGCTATCGCTCAACAATGTCAATGTGCTGTCAGTGAATCTGGAAGCCACAACCGACAGGTTTGAAATCGGCGACCTTACCCGCACCGACATTGCCCAATCGCAGTCACGGCTTGCCACTGCCGAAAGTGATCTGGAAAGTTCGCGCGCCAATCTGATTGCCGCGCGCGAGACCTATATCCAACTGGTCGGCGATACGCCGGATAATCTGCAGCCTCCGCCGCCTCTGCCCGGTCTGCCAGGAACAGTGGCCGAATCGGTTGATATCGCGCTCGAAAACAATCCCGATCTGATCGCAGCAAGGGAGCGCGCGACCGCCGCTGAATATGACATTGAAGTAGCCGGATCAGGCCGGCTACCGACCATCAGCGTGTTCACGGGAGGCGATTACAATAACTTCCTCGGCACGCTGGGCGGCGGCCAGTCGCAAGGTCAAACTTCTGCCTCAGCTGGCGTAACAGCCTCGATCCCGATTTTTAACGGCGGCAGAGTGGCTGCGCTGCAGCGGCAGTCGCAGGCCCGAGCCAGCAGCGCGCTCGAACGGGAAATCGCCGCTGAACGGAACGTCATTGCGCAAGTGCGCGCGTCCTATTCTAGCTGGCGCGCGGCTAACCAGATTATTGAATCGACACAAACGGCGGTTTCCGCTGCCGAGCTCAGCCTCGAAGGTGTCCGCGCCGAAAATACCGTCGGCAATCGCACCGTGCTCGATATTCTCGACGCCGAGCGTGAATTGCTTTCAGCACGAGTCCAACTGGTGACTGCGCGCCGCAACGCTTATGTCGCCGGCTTTACGCTGCTGGCTGCAATGGGCCGTGCAGAAGCCCGCGATCTTGGTCTGAGTGATGACGTGCCGCTGTATGATGCCGATGCCAATTACCAGCGGGTCGAAGGTAGCTGGTGGGACTGGGACCGCGATCCCGATCCGGCCGCAATGTCGACTCGCACCGTTGACTCTCAGGCCCAAGATGGCGAAATTCCAGAAGACGGAACTGCGGACGCGGAAAACGGCGTCTACTAAGCATAGTGGGAATGGCGAAAATGCAGCAGCAGGGCGAAGCTTCGGTCGAGGAAATTCTCGAATCGATCAAGAAAGTGATCGCACGCGATAACCGCGCCGATGCTGCACAAGCGCGCACTCGCCTAACGATTGCAGCCGAGGCAGCGGATTCGAGCGAAGCCAATGATACATCTAACGAAGTGCTCGACCTTGCAGCATCTGATTTCGCGGAAGAGGCGCTGGCTGACAATGGTGATGAGCCACTGACAGCAGAAACAACCCGCGGATCAATGCGGGAAAACTTCGAAGCATTGGCCATGCTGTCGGAGCCCGGCAAACAACCGCAGATTGTCCGCACAGGTGAAACGTCATTGGAAGGCATGGTTCGCGAAATGCTGCGCCCGATGCTCGCACAGTGGCTCGACACCAACCTCCCGCCATTGGTGGAAAAGATGGTCGCTGCCGAAATTTCGCGAATCGCTGGCAAACGCGGCTAGCCTTCGGCAATTTACTTGCACGTGGCGGGCGAGGCGTTACTTTCCCGCGCATGATCAGAATAACCGGGCTAACTGCTCTCTCGCTCGCTTTGGCCTCCCCCGCATTTGCGCAGGAAGAGGCCGCCAAACCCGCTCCCATGACGGCGCAGGATCTGGTGACCATGCCGCGTGTTGGCATATCCGCCACCAGTCCGGATGGCGAAAATGTGATCTATACGGTTACCAAGACAAACCCCGGAACCTATGAACGCAGTACGGCGATGTATTTGCAGGACATCACCGATCTGAAACGTACACCGATGGAAATTGATCTTGCTCCCGACGCCAGCGATGCAGCTTTCGGAACTGATGGCCGGGTGTATTTCCTTTCTTCAGGCGGAAGCGATGGCACTTCGCAGGTCTGGCGCGCTGTCCTGAGCCCGTCAGGCGCAGAAAATGAGGTCGAACAGGTTACCAAACTTGGCGCAGATGTGCTCGGTTTCCACCTTTCACCCGACGCCTCGAAGATTGCGGTCTTCGGCAATGTCGCGCGCGAATGCGCTACATTCAACTGCGATGAAGGCGGCAACACCAGCCTGACCGGTCCCGGCACAGGCATGCTTTTCGAAGGTGATGCCGGCTTCGTCCGCCACTGGGATGCTTACGAAACGCCCGGCGAATATGGCCGCGTATTTGCATATGATATCTCGGGTGGCATGGCCGAGAACGGCACTGCGCTCGACGGCCCCGCTGGCGACGGCGCGCTAGTCGCCAGCTCCCCCACTCGCCCATTTGGCGGGCCAGAGGACATCGCTTGGGCGGCTGACAGCGCCAGTATCTTTTTCGCGGCGCGCGTGGCCGACCGGAATGAACCCTATTCGACCAACGTCGACATCTATCAATCCGACCTCTCCGGCGGGGCTCCGGTAAATATTACAGAGGCCAACAAAGCTACCGACATACTTCCGACTCCGTCGCCCGACGGCAAATATCTTGCCTATGCCGCCATGGAACGCGCGGGGTATGAAGCTGACAAGCTGACAGTGATGCTGCGCGATCTTCGTACCGGCCAAGTGCGCGCACTGACAAAGGCTTGGGACCGGTCGGTGAGTTCACTGACATGGGCGCCCGATTCCAAGCACATCATCGCGACAGCGCAGGATGTACTCGACACACCTGCATTCCGGATCGACGTGAAGTCGGGCAAGGTGACGCGCCTAACGCTCGCACCGGGTCGCGAGGGTAATATTGGCAGCATTTCGGCATTGCCGGGGGGCCGGCTGGTATTCACGCGCAGCACCATCGAAGTTCCCAATGATGTCTATGTCTCGCAATACGAAGCGCCCGGCCGGCGGATCAGCTACCGCGATACGGACGAGGCACTTGGCCGGCTGACCTCGGTCACGACGCAGCGCTTCAATTTTGAGGGCGCAGGCGGCGACACCGTATGGGGCCAGATCACCCGCCCGATCGTGCCGGCAAATGAAACCGTCCCCGCTATCCTTTACGTCCATGGCGGGCCGCAAGGCTCGTTCAATGATGGCTGGTCCAGCCGCTGGAATCCGCGCGTTGTCGCGAGCCAGGGCTATGCCGTGATCTCGGTCGATTTTCACGGCTCAACCGGATACGGGCAGGCATTCACCGACGCTATCAATCAGGATTGGGGCGGCAAGCCGCTAGAAGACTTGCAGAAAGGCCTCGCCGCGGCGCTCAAGCTGGACCCGTCAATCGACGGCGACCGCGCTTGCGCAATGGGGGCGTCATACGGCGGTTACATGATGAACTGGATCGCCGGAAATTGGCCTGACCGGTTCGACTGCCTGGTGCAGCATGACGGTTTGTTCGAAATGCGCAGCTTCTATTACACGACCGAAGAACTGTGGTTTCCCAAGTGGGACTTCGGCGGATCCTATGCCGAAAACCCTGAGCTGTATGAGAAATGGAACCCGGTCAATCACGTTGCAAACTGGAAAACTCCGATGCTCGTGATTACTGGCGAGAAGGATTACCGCGTGCCCTATACGCAAGGCATCGCCAGTTTCACCGCCTTGCAGGAAAAACAGATTCCCTCGCAATTGCTCGTCTTCCCCGATGAAAACCACTGGGTGCTGAAGCCGAAGAATTCGCTGCAATGGCACAATACCGTCTTCGACTGGTTGACCCGCTGGACTGCTGAATGAAATCGAAAAAAGAGCTGCATAGAGCGGAATGCGCACTGGCAAAGATCGGCGGCGAGGAAACGCAGCGCCATATCTTTCTATGCGCGGTGTCAGAAAAACAGAAATGCTGCGACCGGGAAACCGGCGAGAAATCTTGGAATTATCTCAAGAAGCGCATGAAGCAGCTCGGATTCGTCGGGCCTAAGAAGCAGGTCAGCGGCGGAGTCGCGCGGACCAAGGCGGACTGCCTGCAAATCTGTGCTGCAGGGCCCATTGCCGTCATCTGGCCGGAAAATATCTGGTATCATGGCTGCACCGAGGAAGCGCTCGAGCAGATCATTCAGCAGCATTTGATTGGCGGGCAAGTGGTCGAAGAATTCCGCCTGCATACGCGCGATGGTGAGGCGCCTTAGGGCTTCTTATTTTTGTCGAACGGGTCGGAAATCGCCTCATCATGTCCCGTCCCGTTGGAAAGAAACACCAGCCCCATCAGCGCGGCCGTCAGCAACATCATCAGGCCAATTCCCAGCGCCACTGCGATGTAGAAGTGCACCGAAACACTCGGCCCTTGCTTATGTAGCAGCGCCAGCGCGATCGCGACGACACCAAGCGTCACCGCCATCATGAAGCGCATCAAGCGGCGATAACGTGCCCAGGCAAAGGCTGCCTTTTCCGGATCGTCGAGGGGGGATTTGAGAGCCATTAGGCCTCACATGGGGACATGCGCGGCATTTGGCAATTGGCCTTTGGTCCAGTGGTGCGGCCATTGCGATTCGCCTTTCTGTAAAAGACATGGCATATTTTGTCCGCAGCCAGCAGCAGGAGAAGAGCACCAATGGAAGTTTCCCGCCTGATAGAAGGTCGTACCAGCAGCGACATCATCACATGCGAAGTCGGCATGAAGGTCCGCGATGTGATTGCCCTGCTTTCAGAAAAACGCATTGGCGCTCTACCAGTTATGCAAGATGGCAAGGTTGTCGGAATCTTTTCTGAGCGCGATGTAATTTACAAACTGGCTGCGGAAGGCGCATTGTGCCTCGACCGCGAGATTAGCGAAGTCATGACGGCAGAACCGATCACCGTCGCGCCAAATACTAAGGTCGATCACGCACTCGCGCTGATGACCCGCCGCCGTATCCGTCACTTGCCGGTTGTCGAAGGCGATCACATGCGCGGCTTCATTTCCATCGGCGATCTGGTGAAATCACGCATCGACGAAGTGCAAAGCGAAGCCGAAGCAATGCGCAGCTACATTCAAACTTCTTGAGAACTGAACGCAGCGTCACTACATCAGCTCTATGGACGCCCCAACACTCTCCCTGACCCCAAACGCGGCAAAGCGCGTGGCGACGATTGCTGAAAAGCAGGCCAAGCCGGCTATTTTGCGCCTTTCAGTAGAGGGCGGCGGCTGTTCCGGCTTCCAGTACAAATTCGACTTGGCTGATGGCCCGGACGGTGACGACATAGTCAGCGAAACAGACGGTGTGCGCCTTGTGGTTGATCCTGTGAGCCTCGACCTCGTTGCAGGCAGCACCGTCGACTTTGTCGAATCGCTCGGCGGCGCAGCTTTCAAGGTAGAGAACCCGCAGGCTGCCGCCGGTTGCGGTTGCGGATCCAGCTTCGGAATTTAAGCCCTTATGGCTAATGCCATGATGGACGTCGCCGGAATGATGCGGCTAGACACTGCAGCATGAAAATTGCCACTTACAATATCAACGGGATCAAAGCGCGCCTGCCGCGTTTGCTCGAATGGCTGGAAGAGACTCGTCCCGCCGTCGCTTGCTTGCAAGAAATCAAAACGATGGACGATGGCTTTCCTGCGGGAGAGTTCGAGAAGATTGGCTACAAGGCCATCTGGCACGGACAGAAAAGCTTCAACGGCGTGGCGATACTGGCCGACGGCGTTGAACCTGTTGAAACACAGCGCGGCTTACCGGGCGATCCGGAAGATGTGCAATCACGCTACCTAGAGGCTGACGTAAACGGTGTGCGAATCGTATGCCTTTACCTACCCAACGGCAATCCGCAGCCCGGCCCCAAGTTCGACTACAAGCTCGCGTGGATGGAACGGCTGCGTGCGCGGATGAAAGAGCTTTGGGACCAAGAAATTCCCACGGTCGTACTGGGTGATTTCAACGTCATACCCGAGGAAAAGGACACTTATTCTGTCAAAGCCATGGCCGACGATGCGTTGACGCAGCCCGAATCACGTGACGCTTATTTTCGGCTGCTAGGTGACGGTTGGACCGATGCACTCGATACGCTCAACCCTCGCGGCGGCGTTTGGACCTATTGGGATTACCAGCGCGGCGCGTGGCAGCGCGATCATGGTTTCCGCATCGACCATCTGCTTCTATCGCCCGAACTGGCCGACCGAATGGTCGCTGCCGGTGTCGATAAAGAATTTCGCGGACGGGAAAGAGCCAGCGACCATACCCCTGTGTGGGTCGAAATCGCTGAGCCTACACCAAAATGAAAAGGCCCCCATCCAGGATATGGATGAGGACCCTTCCCTAGTTCAAATCTATAGCCGCTCTTAGCGGTAGAAGACGTGCGTGCTGATCTGCGCGCGAGCGGTCTTCTTGCGTGCCCAGCGCGGCTTCACGTAAGTTGCGTGGAAGTAAAGGGAATCGGCTGCCGCGCTTTCCCAAGTACCTTCATGGACGATCTTGGCTAGCGCCTTGGCCTTGCGCCATGCGGCTGTGCTGGTGCGGGCCTTAGGAATGCGGCCACCCCTCACGAACGAGAACTGCGAACGCTGGGTAACAACGCCGCAATAGTCGGAAGGGAACTGGCCACTTTCCGCGCGGTTCACAATCACGGTGCCAACGGCAAGCTGACCAACAAGCGGTTCGCCGCGCGATTCGAAATAGATCGCACTGGCGAGGCAATGCATGTCGCGTGACAGGTTGCCAGATGTGTTTGTCGCAGAAACCAGCTCGCGAAGCGAACCTGCGTTGACAGGAACAGCTTCAACTTCAGCGGATTCTTCTACCAGTTCTTCTACCGGAAGCGGTTGAACCACTTCTTCGGAGATGAAGGCTGGATTGGCGGCATCCTGCATAGCAGGATTGGAAATGTCGGTTGGAATCGCTGCTACAGCGGATTCTGCTGCCACGCCGGAACTTTCCGCTAGGGCAAAAGTAGTAATCAAGGTTGCGGCCACGGCAATTGCTGCAGCCTTTTGAGTCTTACGGCTCATATATCTCGTCGTAATCAGCGGTGAACGAGCGCTGGCGCAGGCTGGACCCGTGGTGCGTGCGTGATTCTTAGATTGGGTCGGTGTTGGCCTGCCGGCCGTTCCCCGTCTGCGTGCTTGCTGAACGGACCTTATTGCCCGCTACGCCGCCTGCGCGTCTGGTGTTGAGGAGGGCAAATAGCCTGCCTCACCTAAACGTCAACTAACCGGTTCCCATATTAACGACGAACCGTTCCGCATCTGCGATGTCCAACTCCAAAATCCAGATATCGCTATCCTGGCGCTTTCGGCGTCCTAAATATTCTTGAAATTCCAATGGATTGCTTTCATCCTGTTCACGCGACGTAACAAACTTACGCGAACCGTCGAGCTGAGGCATTCTTTCAAAAAGCTTCTGATGACCCTGCCTGTCCATTGTAACAATCAGGATCGTCCCAGCATCGCGTTCACCCTTTTCGATAACCGTAGCGAAGCCGCCAGCCGCCTGCACCACCCTGATAAGGCCATTGATTTCTAGATGGGCGGGAAGCCGCGAGTCCAATTTACTGGCCTGTCGGCCCATAACCGTCGAGGTTCGACAGCGGGATATGCGAACGCATGAATGTGCCCGTTCCCCGCCCGATTTCCTCACCTTCGGAATCGAGCAAGCGCGATTCGGCAACGAGCACACGGCGGCGTCCGCTGACCCAATGCCCATGCGCCGTAACATCACCGATCTTCACCGGTTTGGAAAAATGCATGTTGAAGGAAGTCGTCAGCAAGAACCGGTCGGTCACCAGCGTGTTCGCCGCATAGAATGCCGCATCGTCGAGCATCTTGAAGTAGATCGTTCCGTGAGCAGCACCCGCAGCGTGATAGCAGGTTTCATCCACTGTAAAGCGAATGATCGACCGGCCCTCTTCCTCGATGGCGAGTGAGGAGCGGAATTTCTCATTGATCGGCGCGGAGCGATAAAGTCCCTCCAATGCGCGATAATGCTGCGCAGCGCCGTCCCCTGTTTCGGGGCCGCCCGGTTGCGAATCAGCCCGCGTCACGATCCGAAATATTGGTCAGCAGCCCGCGCAGGGCATCTTCATCAGGCGCTTCCGTTAGAGCTTCGTGCATCGCTTCATCGCGCAGCAGCCGCGAAATCGCAGCCAATGCACGAAGATGCGCCGTGCCGCCCTCTGCCGGAGAGATAAGCCCAAAGACCAGATCAACCGGCATGCCGTCCGCTGCATCAAAATCAACGGGCTGATCGAGGCGAAGGCAGGCCGCCATAGGACGCTTCAATCCCTCGATCCGCGCGTGCGGGATGGCGACCCCACGCCCGAATCCGGTGCTGCCCAGTTCCTCACGCTCTTGAAGCGATTCGAGCACATCGGCAGCTTCAAGCGAATAGGCGCGTGCAAACACACCCGCCAACGCGTCAAGGATCGCGGATTTATCTTCAGGTGAGGCAGCCAAAACCGCCTCGGGAATAATCTTGAATTCTGCGCTCATTGTCCGTTCAAATCAGAATGTTATAAGATGGCTTCAGGCTCGCTCGATATCATACAAACCAGCGCATTCTCAGCCAGATTGATCTAATTGGCGATGGTGCCCGCCCTGCGTGCGGTCGGTTGAACCGAACGCTGCCATTCAGGACATCAAAGAATTAAGACGGTTCGACCCAGCCGATCGAACCATCGTTGCGGCGGTAGACCATATTATGCCTGCCGGTTCCAGCATTTTTGAAGAACATGGCGTTGGTGTCCCGCAAATCCAGCATCATTACGGCATCGGAAACGCTCGCTTCAGGGATGTCGACGCGGGTTTCGGCAATAATCATCGGCGCATCAGCCGTTTCAATATCATCTTCGGGCTCATCTTCTAACGGAGCGAAGACTGTATATGCCGCCTCATCCTCACGTGCCGCGTGTGACATTTGGGCGTGCCGGTCATTTAGGCGGCGTTTATAGCGCCGGATCTGCGTTTCAATCTTGGTCGCAGCTTGATCAAGGGCCTGATGCGCGTCGCCGGCCTCTGCGCTAGCCTTTACGATGGTGCCTTGCATCACATGGGTCACGATATCGCACTCGAAAGAATGCCCCGTCGCCTTGCTGAAGGTGACGTGCGATGAAATCGCTCGATCGAAATATTTCGATACGACTGTATCGAGACGGTCTGCGGCATAGTCCTGCAAAGCAGCACCGGTTTCGACCTGGTGACCTGACACACGGATATCCATCGTAATGCGTTCTCCTGTTTTAACGCGGCCAGAGCGAGGCCGCAGGGAATCCGGCCAGCCTCTCAGCTAACCCAGAGTGGCTTTTCCATCTTTTCGAGAAACACCTTGTGACGGGCGAGCTCCTCTTCGGAAGCGGAATGTGGACGCGGGGCGCGAAATTCGCGCTGGACCTCTGCACCACGGGAAATTTCAATAACGCTACTGGCCTGTTCGGCCGCGAGTTCAAGCCCGATCTGCCGGCCGCCCGTAAGCTCGACATAGACCTGCGCCAGTAATTCGGCATCGAGCAATGCGCCATGCTTTACGCGGTGGCTGCGGTCGATGCCGTAACGGCTGCAGAGCGCGTCGAGCGAAAGTTTAGCGCCGGGATGGCGGCGCTTTGCAATGGCGATGGTATCGATCATTCGCGCCATGTCGACTTCCGCCATAAACGCCAGCGTCAGTTCGCTATTGAGGAAGCCGAAATCGAAACGCGCGTTATGGGCAACCAGCGGAGAATCTTCGATGAATTCGAGCAATTCATGCGCTGTTTCGGAAAATTTCGGCTTGTCTGAGAGAAAGCCTATGCTCAACCCATGCACAGCTTCGGCCTGTTCGGGCATATCGCGTTCGGGATTGTAATAAGCGTGATAGCTGCGGCCTGTCGCGACCCGGTTGACCATTTCGATGCAACCAATTTCAACCATCCGATCACCCGTCTTGGGGTCGAGGCCGGTAGTTTCCGTATCGAAAACGATTTCACGCATTGGTTACAATATCGGACTCGATTGCGGCGCTGGCAAGGCCCGAGTTGGAATGTTTCTATTTCCCGGAAGGTGAAACATTGGATCGCAGGGCTTGGACCATCTGTGCCACCTGCTGGCGCGTTTCTGTCAGTGTCAGTCCCGTGTCGATGACATGGTCCGCACGGGCCTTTTTTTCCGAATCGGGAACTTGTCGGGCCAATATTTGCGCGAATTTCTCCGGTGTCATTCCGCCCCGTGCCAAGACCCGCTCTCGCTGAATTTCCGCAGAAGCCGAAACGACCACCACGTAATCGGCGGCCTCGGCACCGCCTTTTTCGAACAGCAACGGAATATCGAACAGCACCAGATCAGCGCCGCCATGTTCTATCATAAATTCCTGACGCATCGCGGCGACGGCGGGATGCACGATTGCCTCAAGCCGGGCGAGGGCAGCGTCATCGCCAAAGACCAGCGCGCCGAGCTTCGCCCGGTCGAGACCGTCCGGACCGGTTGTTCCGGGGAAGGACTCTTCAATTGCGGGTAGCAATGCGCCGCCTTTGCCTTGCAATTGATGCACGGCAGCGTCGGCATCGAATACCGGAACGCCGCATTGCTCAAACATCACAGCGACTGTCGATTTACCCATGCCGATCGAGCCAGTGAGGCCGATGATCTTGGGGCCGCTCATGCCAGCAACCTTTCGCGCAGTTCACCGTCATATTGCCGCGGTGCAGGCGAGCCGAAGAACTTCTCAAAGGCCGCTGCGGCCTGCCCGATTAGCATCGCATAGCCGTCAATGGTTTGGAAGCCGGCGGCGTGTGCCGCCTTGAGGAACGGCGTCTCGATTGGATCGGTGACGATGTCGTAGAATATGCTGCCCGGCGGCACGTGGCTGAGGTCAAAGGCGAGCGGTGGCTGGCCGCGCATGCCCAGAGGGCTGGCGTTGACGATCAAGTCGCAGCAACCTTCGCGGTCATCGAATTCGAAGTCTGTCGCCTCGGCAAAATGGGCGAGCGGTGCTGTGTGATGCTCGCCGCCGGGATCAAGCTCATCAAGCAGAGCCTGCGCTTTTGCCGGATCACGGGCTGCAAGAATTTGCACGAAATTCTCGGCCGCAAGTGCAGTCACGATTGCGCGCGCCGCACCGCCAGCACCAATAATTCGCGCCATACGGAACAGGTGCGTCTGGCCGAGTAAGCCCTGCAAAGGCTCGAGAAATCCGGCAACATCGGTATTGAACCCGCGCAAGGAACCGTCCTCTTGACGCACAATCGTATTCACTGCACCGACCTTCGCGGCGACCAGATCAAGGCTGTCCATATGCGCCATGATTGTCTGCTTATGGGGCATCGTGACGTTGCAACCACGCCAATTGGCGTCGCCGCAGGCACCAGCCAAAAACACTGCGAGGGCATCAGGGTCATTCTCGATCCGTTCGGCAGCATATTCTGCCTTCAAGCCCAACTTTTCGATCCAGAAATTATGAATCAGAGGCGATTTCGAATGGCTGATCGGATCACCGATGACATAGGCATAGGGTGTCGCGGCGGAATAGGTGATCGTCATTTCGGGAGCACACCCTCGTCCCGAAGTGCGCCCAGTACGGGGAGCAATGGCATTCCGAGTACCGTGAATTGATCACCTTCGATGGATTCGAACAGCTGAACGCCCATGGCTTCGATGCGGAAGACGCCGACACAATAGGAAACTTCAGGCCATTCAGCTTCGAGATAAGTTTCGATGAAACCGTCGGATAATTCCCGTACTTGCATCATCGCCTTTGCCGAATGCCGCCACTTTATCGCGGAGCCATGCGCCAGTGCAGCAGCGCTGTGTAGCTCTAAGGTTTTGCCGGAGAAAAGCCGCAGATGCTCGGCCGCATCTTCGCGCGATGAAGGCTTATCGAAACGCCTTCCGTCAACGGTAACGAGGGAATCGCTGCCAAGGACGAGCACATCTGGCCTGCGGTTTGAAACCGCCAGCGCTTTCGCTTCGGCCAGTACAATCGCGACATCGGCTGGTGCTGCATCCACAAACTGCGCTTCAAGTGCACGCTCATCCACATCGGCGGGTACAGCTTCATATGCAACGCCAGCCGCTTCGAGCATTGCGCGCCGCGATGCGCTCTTTGATGCCAAGATAATCATATAGGCTTTGCACCAACGCGCGGCGGAGTCTCGCGCGCTTCACGTTCATTATAGAGCTTGATAATTGCCGCAGCAGTTTCCTCGATAGAGCGGCGCGTCACGTCGATGACCGGCCAGCCATTATCAGCAAACATGCGCCGGGCAAATTTCACCTCCTGCTGCACGCTGTCATCATCGACATAGGGTGTTTCGGTGCCCTCATTCAGGCTGAGCAACCGGTTGCGGCGTATTTGGACAAGCCGTTCAGGCGCAGTTGTCAGGCCGATAATCATCGGATGGCGCAAACGGAAAAGATCGTCAGGCGGTGGGCTTTCGATCACCAGCGGAATGTTGGCTGTTTTATAGCCGCGATTGGCGAGATAAATGCTCGTCGGCGTTTTCGAACAGCGCGACACACCAGCCAGAATAATCTCCGCCTCTTCCCAATCCTCGTAAGCAAGCCCGTCATCATGCGCGATTGTGTAATGGATCGCATCAACGCGCTTGAAGTAAGCTTCGTCCATCAAATGCTGGCGGCCGGGCCGGCCATGAGCCTCTTGCCCAAGCTGGTTTTCGAGCGCCTCGGTTACGGCATCAAGCGCAGGCACAGCTGGCAAGCCCAGCGTACGGCAATGCTCCTCCAGCCGCGCGCGAGTTTCATCATTCACTAAGGTAAAAAGCACTAGGCCTGGCTTGGCGGCCAATTCTGTCATGATCCGGTCGAGGTGGACACGGCTGCGCACCATCGGCCAAAAGTGGCGCACGACTTCGGCATCGTCGAACTGGGCCAATGCTGCCTTGGCGACCATTTCCAACGTCTCGCCGGTCGAGTCCGATACGAGATGCAAATTGAGTCTGGTCATGAAGATTGGGTGCCTAATGGCTGTGGACAATCACCGGCATAAACCACGGGATGAAAGCGCGGACAAGTTTTTGGGCCAATTCCATACCCACTGCCAGCTATCTCCACGGTGTTTTGAACACAGGCAAGTTAACCCATACACAGGCTGGGGACAGCGTGGAAAAGAGTCGTTTGACTCATCGCCGTATCGGACTCTGGCGGGGATTCGGATACTACCGAAATCACCGATCCGATCTGTTCAAAGCGGGACAAATCAGGCAGAGGGCGCTCGTCCCCAATTTCCACAGGGCCAACTATCTTCAACATAATCTATATATATACTTATATATTTAGTTAGGACGTCTTTTTCATGCCTGGCCCACTCCTCGAAACACTGCGTGGATCGCGGCTTAGCGTGCCGCCGGTTTGGCTTATGCGGCAGGCTGGAAGATATTTACCAGAGTATCGCGTGCTAAGGACTGACAAAGGCGGTTTCCTCGATCTGGTGTATGATAGTGATGCCGCTACGGAAGTTACGATCCAGCCGATAAAACGGTTCGGCTTTGATGGGGCAATCCTGTTTTCCGATATTCTGATTGTTCCCCATGCAATGGGCCAGCATTTGGAATTCCTTGCCGGTGAAGGTCCCAAGCTCTCGCCAACGCTTGTGGATAGCGCCCTATCTGCTCTGGAAGCTGTGCCAGAGCGCCTTAACAAGATTTATGAAACCGTCGCCAAGGTCAGATCTGCTTTAAGCTCTCAGACCACCTTGTTGGGCTTTGCCGGAAGTCCTTGGACTGTTGCGACCTATATGGTGGCAGGCGAGGGTAGCCGCGATCAGTTCGATACGCGCGCCATGGCTTACCGCGATCCGGCGGCTTTTGCCGAAATCATCGATGCTATCACTGCGGTTACTATCGAGTATCTGTCTGGTCAGATCGAAGCGGGTGCTGAGGGTATCCAGCTGTTCGACAGCTGGGCGGGCAGTTTGGCTCCATCCGAATTTGAACACTGGGTGATTGCACCCAATGCTGCGATCACGGCAGCGATCCATGAGCGGCATCCGAGCGTTCCTGTGATTGGCTTTCCAAAGGGTGCGGGCGAGAAGCTTCCAGCCTATGCCCGTGAAACGGGTGTCGATGCGCTGGGCGTGGATGAAACAATCGATCCGCTCTGGGCTGCGCGCGAGCTTCCTGAAGGATTACCAGTACAGGGCAATCTCGATCCGCTTTTGCTGCTTGCTGGCGGTGATGCGCTCGAACACCGTATTGACGCGATCCTTGACGCTTTTGCAGGCCGACCGCATATCTTCAATCTTGGACATGGTATTGATCGCCGGACGCCAATTTCGAACGTAGAAGCGCTGCTCAAGAAATTACGGGGTTAAAATTCGCCGCCCGCTCTCCTAAGTCACTCCTATGCAGGATGTCCTCGCGATGATTTACCTTTGGCTGAAGGCCGCCCATATCATCTTTGTCATCTTCTGGATGGCTGGTTTGTTCATGCTGCCGCGTTTCTTCGTGTATCATCAGGAAGCGGCTGAAGGCTCACCAGAGGAAGCGGCATGGATCGACCGTGAGCGCAAACTACTAAAGATCATCTTGCTTCCTTCGATCATTGTCGTCTGGCTCGCAGGATTATCGCTGTTGGGAACCGGAATGGTGTCAATTGGCGGCTGGTTCCACGCTAAATTGCTTTTGGTTTTCCTCCTAAGCGGTTACCATGGGTATCTCGGCAGCTACGCCAAGAAATTGGCGCGAGGCGAGCGCCCGATTACAGGCAAGAGGCTGCGTTTACTCAATGAAGTACCAGGTGTCGCGGTAGTGCTGATTGTAATTCTGGTAGTCGTCAAACCGTTCTAAGATTGACCCCCTGAACTCGGCTGGTCGATTCCTGAATTGACGCCGCAGCTTCGCAGTCGTAACAAACCTCAATCCGGCATCTGGTCGCCCAAGCGACCGGCCCCGCTTTCTCCAAGCCCATAGGTCCGCCGGCCATCACAGACACGAAATTCCTTTTGTTGGAAAACACAAATGCATCTTAAAGATCTCAAACAAAAAACACCTGCCGAACTCGTCCAGATGGCCGAAGATCTCGGCGTAGAAGCGGCCAGCACTATGCGCCGTCAGGACTTGCTTTTCAGCATCCTGCGCGAACTTGCTGAAGACGAAGAATACGGCGATGACATCATGGGCCTTGGCACGATCGAGGTTCTGCAGGATGGCTTCGGCTTCCTCCGCAGTCCCGAAGCGAACTATCTCGCCGGCCCTGACGACATTTATGTATCGCCCAACATGGTCCGCAAGGCGGGCCTGCGCACGGGTGATACCGTTGAAGGTGAAATCCGCGCGCCGAAGGATGGCGAACGCTATTTCGCATTAAATACCATAACCAGCGTCAATTATGACGATCCCGATGCGGTTCGTATGCGGACCAACTTTGACAATTTGACGCCGCTCTATCCGGATGAAAAGCTGTCACTCGACACACTTGATCCGACGGTAAAGGACAAGTCCGCCCGGGTTATCGATATCATCGCGCCGCAGGGTAAGGGCCAGCGTGCCTTGATCGTTGCGCCGCCGCGCACCGGTAAGACAGTTCTGCTGCAGAATATTGCCAAAGCGATTACTGACAACCATCCCGAAGTCTTCCTGATCGTGCTGCTCGTCGACGAGCGACCAGAGGAAGTTACCGACATGCAGCGCAGCGTGAAGGGTGAGGTTGTTTCCTCCACCTTTGACGAGCCTGCAACACGCCACGTCCAAGTCGCCGAAATGGTGATCGAAAAGGCGAAGCGTCTGGTCGAGCACAAACGTGACGTCGTTATCCTGCTCGATTCCATCACGCGCCTTGGCCGAGCTTACAACACTGTTGTGCCGAGCTCCGGCAAGGTCCTGACCGGCGGTGTTGACGCAAACGCATTGCAGCGCCCCAAGCGCTTTTTCGGTGCGGCCCGCAATATTGAAGAAGGCGGCTCACTATCGATCATCGCAACCGCACTGATTGATACAGGCAGCCGGATGGACGAAGTTATCTTCGAAGAATTCAAGGGCACTGGTAACTCGGAAATCGTTCTCGACCGCAAGGTTGCGGACAAGCGTATCTTCCCAGCACTGGATGTCGGCAAGTCAGGTACCCGCAAGGAAGAAATTCTGGTCGAGAAAGACAAGCTTTCGAAGATGTGGGTTCTGCGCCGTATCCTCATGCAGATGGGTACGATCGATGCGATGGAATTCTTGCTCGACAAGATGAAGGATTCCAAGACCAACGAAGATTTCTTCGACACTATGAACCAGTAGGTTACCAGCAGTGAAGTACCGCCAATTCTGTTATATCTCCACTGCCCCAGCCTTGTCTAACAAGGAAGTCGAGGGGATCATCGAACATGCGGCTCGCAGTAATGCCGAAAGAAATATCGGCGGCTTTCTGATTTATAATGGACGCAATTTTTTGCAGCTCCTTGAAGGCGAAAGCCCGGTCTTGCTTCTGTTAATGTCACGAATAATGGCAGATCCGCGCCATACAGGTGTCCTGAAAATGGAGGATGTCGAAGTGGACGAGCGAGTCTTCACAGATTGGAACATGCGCCGGATTCGCATTGCCGATTCCATTGCAAACAGACGCGCAAAACTTGACGAGCAACTCCCAGCCAATCTTGATCGGTGCGTTCGTAGGATCGTGAATAATTTCGCCGTTTTGAACTAGGCGCGCCTTCTGAAACTACTTGCTTGAGCTTGCTCCCAATAGTCTGCGATCTTCGTGCTGCCCGGATCATCCAGCAAGACTTTGTCGTCCAGAAATTCGTAAATTTTGTCGACGGGGGCTGAATATGCGCCGTTCAGCCGCTCTCGCATGTCGCGTGGGGTGATTTGCCAGGGATTATCGAGGCCCATCGCGACGACAATTTCGCGCAAGGAATGGACTGTCTGCTGCTGGAAACGGGCCACGCGCGGGCCCTTGTCTTCGATTACCAAACCGCTTTGACGCCATTTCTCCTGTGTCGCCACGCCGGTGGGGCAATCTCCGCGGTGGCATTGCATCGATTGGACGCAGCCGAGTGAGAACATGAAGGGCCGGGCGGCGTTGCACCAATCAGCGCCCAGCGCGAAGGCTTTGGCCATGCCGGCGCCAGAGTGGATTTTTCCGGCTGCTGCCAGTTTGACCTTATCCTTCAGACCCACGCCGACAAGCGCATTGCGGACCCAGATGAGCCCTTCTCGCAACGGCATGCCGACACTGTTGGATAATTCGAGCGGAGCCGCGCCGGTCCCGCCTTCCGCCCCGTCTACGGTAATGAAATCAGGTCTGATTCCAGTCTCGAGCATTGCCTTTGAAATGGCGAGAATTTCATGCGGCTGACCGACACAAAGCTTTATGCCAACGGGTTTGCCGCCGGAAAGTTCTCGGAGCTGGGTGACCCAATGCAACATTTCGATTGGTGTGGAGAATGTTGTGTGCGCTGCCGGAGAATAGACTGTTTCCCAAGCCGTTACGCCGCGTGCCTCGGCGATTTCCGGTGTTACTTTTGAACCGGGGAGGACGCCGCCATGACCGGGCTTGGCTCCTTGGCTGAGCTTAATTTCGATCATCTTGACCGCATCACCATTAGCATTTTCAGCAAATAATCCGGCGTCGAAACTGCCGTCCTTGGCACGGCACCCGAAATAACCGCTACCCAGTTCCCAGATCAGGTCACCGCCATGCGCGCGGTGGTATTTGCTGATGCTGCCTTCACCGGTATTATGAGCGAAACCGCCGATACTGGCGCCCAGATTAAGTGCCTCTATAGCCTTTGCCGATAGTGCGCCGAAGCTCATTGCAGAAATGTTGAGTAGGGCGGAATTGTAAGGCTTGGCGCAGGTCCCTTTGCCAACATTTACGCGCCAGTACCCGGGGGCTTCCTCTTTCGGAACGATAGAATGGTCAAGCCACTCATATTCGTCCGAATATACGTCGAGTTCGGTGCCCATCGGGTGGGAATCGAGCTCTCCTTTAGCGCGGGCGTAGATGAGGCTGCGTTGTTCATGGTTGAAGGGGCGGCCTTCCAGATCGCCTTCGACGAAATAGGACCGGATAAATGGCCGCAGATCCTCCGAAATCCATCGAAGCCTGGCGATCAACGGATAGTTTCGCCTCAGCGCATGCTTGCGCTGGAAGAAGTCGAGCAGAGCTATCAAAAGGGCTGGAACGAGCAGTATCAATGCCAGGTGGAGGGGGGCAAGTAGCACGGATCCAGTGACCGCCGCGATTAGAAGGACAGGTATCAGATAGCGCGGTGCGGTCAGACTGCTCATCAAATTTTCCTCAATCACGGTGTCGCTGCGCCCTATCGCGAGGCACTGGGCCTTGCCAAGTGGGCATGGGACGCCCAAATCTTATGAGACGGCCACAGAAGCCCAACGGAGAAGAGTGTATGAAGGTCCACGTCGAAATCGATTGCACGCCCGAAGAGGCGCGCACTTTCATGGGTTTGCCCGATGTCGGTAAAGCGAATGACATCTATGTCGATATGATGTCGAAGGCGATGAAGGGGGTTTCGAGCCCTGATCAGCTTACAGAATATGCCAAAAACCTCGCCCCAATGGGCCAGATGGGCATGAAATTGTTTCAGAATTTCGTTGAAGGCGGTCTGAATGCAGGAGCCATGGCGGCGAGCAAAGCTTCCAAGAAGAAGTCCAGCGACTGAGCCAGAAACTGAGGCAGAGACTGAGATAGCCCGTTTCTCGCGCTAGCCAGTTCCTGTAACAGACTCCGCGATGGACACAATTTTTGCCCTGTCGAGTGGTGCGCCACCCGCTGCCATAGCGGTTATGCGGATCAGCGGGCCTCATACAGCCGATACGGTACGCAGTTTGGCAGGCAGATTACCTACTCCGCGCCGTGCGAGCCTCGTATCACTCCGAGATAAGACTGGTTCGAAGCTTGATGAGGCCTTGGCGTTGTGGTTTCCGGGCCCGGCGAGCGCGACGGGTGAGGATTGCGCCGAATTCCATCTCCATGGGGGCAGGGCCATCGTTTCGGCGGTTGAGACAGCCTTGAGTGACGTCGAAGGTCTGCGGCCTGCAAAGCCGGGCGAGTTTACTCGCCGGTCATTTGCCAATGGCCGCATTGACCTTGCGCAGGCTGAAGGGCTGGCTGACCTTCTCGAGGCGGAAACCGAGCTGCAGCGCCGTTCTGCAATGGCACTGGCTAGCGGTGCCTTATCCGAGAAGGTGACTGCTTGGCGCGAAGAGGTGCTCGTCTTGTCGGCGCTGGTTGAATCGGCACTGGACTTCGCGGATGAGGATGACGTCGATCCGCTGCCGGGCGATTTCACCGCGAAGCTGTCTGCGCTTGCGAGCGAGTTGGATGATTGGCTTGACCGACCCAAGGCGGAGGCCCTGAAAGAGGGCTACCGGATAGCGCTAGCTGGACCACCAAACGCCGGAAAATCAACGTTATTCAATGCATTAGTTGAAAGTGAAGCGGCAATTGCTTCTCCTACAGCTGGCACAACGCGTGACGTCTTGACGCGTTCGGTCGCTCTGGGCGGGATTCCGCTAACATTAGTCGACATGGCTGGTCTTCGGGACGAAAGTTCAGATGACATCGAAGCAATTGGCATCGGCCGCGCACGCGCCGAGTTGGTTAGGGCGGATCTGGTCTTGTGGCTCGGACCTGAGGGCGAAGGGCCAGATGGCTCTTGGGAAGTCGAACCTCGGATTGACGAAGGTGGTGGTGCGACCAAGACCTCGCCAGATCACCGTATTTCAGCTGTTAGCGGCGAGGGGATGAATGAGTTCCGTGATGCAATCATAGTGCACGCCCGTAATGCAATGCCGAAGCCGGGCGATGTCGCTCTCAATGCCCGCCAGTCGGGCTTGATCGCGGAAGCTGCTGATGCTTTGCGGGGCGAGGTACCCGATGACCTCTTGATCCTCGGAGAGAACTTGCGGGTATGTCGCTCGGCGTTTGACCGTTTGGTCGGGCGGTCAGGCACTGAAGATATGCTCGACACGCTGTTTGGACGGTTCTGTATCGGTAAGTGATGTTCCACGTGGAACAATGAACAATCGGGGCCTTTTGAGCCCTTCACATGAAACTTCGTTTGGTTGTGCGCTGGTAATCGCTATATCGGCGGAACAATGAAACCTCGTGATATCCTTGTAATTGGCGGCGGGCACGCCGGCGTGGAGGCCGCAGCCGTAGCAGCCCGCATGGGCGCGCGTGTTGGGCTCGTGAGTTTCGACCTCGATGCAATTGGAGCGATGAGCTGCAATCCGGCGATTGGCGGATTGGGCAAAGGGCATCTTGTTCGTGAGGTTGACGCCTTTGACGGCCTGATCGCTAAGGCCGCAGATGCTGCCGCGATTCACTACCGAATGCTCAACCGGTCAAAGGGTAGCGCGGTGTGGGGGCCGCGGATTCAGGCCGACCGGAAGCTATTCAAGGCCTCGATCCAGGAGCAATTGAAGGATCAGGGCGACCTAGAGTTGATCACTGGCGAGGCTGCAGCGCTTATTCTGAAGGGCGGGCAGGCCCGAGGGCTCGTGCTGAGCGATGGGACCAAGCTTGAGGCTGAGAGCGTTATCCTATGCACTGGAACATTCCTCGGCGGGACGCTGTTTCGCGGAGAGGAACGGCTAACTGGCGGCCGGATTGGTGAAGGTTCCGCGCAAAGACTGGCGGAGCAGATGCGCGGTGCTGACTTACCAATGGCGAGGCTGAAAACCGGGACCCCCCCCAGGCTCGATGGCCGCACCATCGACTGGTCAAGGCTGGTGGAACAGCCATCTGATGATGAAGCGTGGACGATGTCCGACATGAACCGGCGTCGCACCAATCCTCAGGTTTTCTGCGCTATTACCCGCACGAACCAGCGCGCGCACGACATCATTCGCGCGAACCTTGACCGTTCGCCGCTGTTCGGCGGTGCGATTCAGGGCGAGGGGCCGCGTTACTGCCCATCGATTGAGGACAAGATTCACCGCTTCGGCGACCGCGACGGCCATCAGGTGTTTCTCGAGCCAGAAGGCCTCGGCACCGAGATGGTCTATCCCAACGGTATCAGCACTTCTTTACCGACGGATGTTCAGCTTGCCATGCTGCGGAGTATGGAGGGCTTAGAGCGGGTCGACATGACAGTGCCCGGTTATGCGGTGGAATATGATCATATAGACCCCCGTGCATTACATCCTTCGCTTGAGGTGCGGGCGATTCCAGGTCTCTACTGCGCAGGACAGATTAACGGTACGACCGGCTATGAAGAGGCGGCAGCACAAGGACTGATGGCTGGGATGCACGCAGCGGCGAGGGTCTTGGACCGGGGCTTGCCGGCGCTGGATCGGTCAAATTCCTATATGGCCGTCATGGTCGATGACTTGACCTTGCACGGGGTGAGTGAACCATACCGGATGCTTACCGCGCGCGCTGAGTACCGGCTGCGTTTGCGGGCAAATAATTCGACCACGCGGCTGACACCGATGGCGATTGAAGTCGGCTGCGTTGGAACAGACCGCGCCGACATGCTGAAGCGCAGGATGGATGTTCGCGCGAAATGGCATGAAGCTCTTGAGACTGATGTGTCTGCTGCGACACTCTCTGCGGCGGGTCTGCCTGTCCGCCAAGACAGTGGGCGGCGGCGCTTATCTGATTGGCTTCGTTTCGGCGGTGTCGATTTGACCGGACTTGCGGAATGGCTTCCAGCGGATCTGGACCCCCTGACCGAGGCTGCAGCCGAAGTTGCGGAGGATTGCGCATACGCACCCTATCTCGCGCGGCAGGATTCGGAGCTCCGTGACTTGAAAGCCAGTGAGAACGTGCTTTTGGGCGTTGATTACCGATTCCGTGAAGTGCCGGGATTATCGAATGAAATGATCGAACGGCTGGAAGCGTCGCGGCCAGCGAACCTCGCTGCAGCCGGCCGAATTTCCGGAATCACCCCAGCAGCATTGGCGGCACTGCTTGTCCATGCACGCAAACAGGCAGTCATCGCCGCATGATCGAAACTGAACAGCAAGCCCGCAAATATGTTGCGGAACTTTGCGACGCACCGGCAATGGATCGCCTCGACCGGTTCGCGGCACTTTTGACGGAAGAGGCCGGGCTTCAGAACCTCGTTTCCAAATCGTCGCTGGAGCATATGTGGGTGCGACATCTTGCTGATAGCGCTCAGCTTTTGGAGCATGTTTCACGTGAAACAGATGGCTCTTGGCTTGATTTAGGCACCGGGGCAGGGCTGCCAGGGATTGTCATTGCGCTCATGCGGCCGGGACAAAAGATGCGTCTAGTCGAATCGCGACGTAAACGGATCGACTGGCTTGAAAGGTGCATTGATCACTTCGAACTCGGAAATTGCAGTGTCGACGGCGCTCGTTTGGAGAATGTCGAGACCTTTGAAGCTAGTGTAATTTCGGCGCGGGCGTTCGCTCCGTTACCTGTTTTGCTCAAACTATCCGCACGGTTTTCCACACGGCATACCGTTTGGGTGTTGCCGAAAGGGCGTTCGGCGGCGCAAGAATTGGCAGACAGTAAGCCGGCGACGCGCAAAATGTTCCACGTGGAACAGTCGAAGACCAGCGAAGAAGCGCAGATATTGGTCGGTAGGGGTCACATAAAGGAACGTCACAAGTCATGATTCGGATCGCAATTGCCAATCAGAAGGGCGGGGTGGGCAAGACCACTACAGCCATCAATATTGCGACAGCCATGGCTGCAACCGGCTGGAAAACACTTCTAGTCGACCTCGATCCCCAGGGTAACGCGTCGACAGGGCTCGGTATCAATGCGGCGGACCGTGATCGTTCGAGTTACGAGCTGATCGTCGACCGAGCTCCCCTTGCGAATTGCATCATGCCGACGAGTATTCCGGGGTTAGACATAGTCCCGGCGACCGAAGACCTCAGTGGCGCAGAAATTGAGTTGGTGTCAGTGACCGAACGGACTGACCGCCTTCGTGCCGCTCTGTCCGGGCCCACCGGCTACGATATTTGCTTCATTGATTGTCCGCCGTCGCTCGGTTTGCTGACGCTCAATGCTTTGGGCGCAGCGGACACTTTGCTTGTACCGCTGCAATGCGAGTTCTTCGCCCTGGAGGGCCTCAGCCAGCTTCTGCAGACGGTTGAACGGATTCAGCAGCGTTTCAACCCCGATTTGGGCATCGTTGGTATCGTTCTGACTATGTTTGACCGCCGCAACCGCCTGACCGACCAAGTTTCGGATGATGTTCGGGATTGCTTGGGTAAGTTGGTCTTTGAAGCGGTGATCCCGCGTAATGTTCGTCTGTCTGAAGCGCCAAGCCACGGGCTTCCAGCGCTTGTTTACGATCATTCCTGCGCGGGCAGCCGTGCTTATATGGCATTGGCCCGCGAGTTGATCGGTCGCCTGCCCGAAAAAAGGAAAGCCGCATGAGTGATCCGTCTGACCCAATTCGCCTGACAGGTACTCCTGCTCCGGCAGCCAAGGTGATACCGCGCAAGTTGGGCAAGGGCCTTGGTGCGCTCTTGGGTGAAACAAGGCGAGAAGAGCCCCTTGTGCAACCACCAATGCGAACAGGCGATGATAGTTTTTTTAAAACAATGTCTTCCGGAGATTCCGGCTTGTGGATGTTGGCCGTTTCGGCAATCGAACCGCACCCTGACCAGCCTCGCCGCCACTTTGATGAAAAGGCGCTTGACGAACTTGCTGCCTCGATTGCTGCACGTGGGGTGATCCAACCGATTATTGTTAGGCCCCATATTGGCGGCCGATATCAGCTAGTCGCCGGCGAGCGTCGCTGGCGCGCAGCGCAGAAAGCGCGTCTGCATGAAATCCCGGCCCTTGTTCGCGATTTGAATGAACGCGACGTGATGACGCTCGCTCTGATCGAGAATATTCAGCGCGAAGATCTCAATCCCGTCGAAGAGGCACGTGCCTACGCCCGTCTTGCCGATAGCGAGGGGCTAACCCAGGCAGAAATTGCCGGGATGGTCGATAAGTCGCGTAGCCATGTCGCCAATTTGCAGCGTTTGCTCGCTTTGCCCGCCAGCGTGCTTGATCTTGTCGAAGATGGTTCGCTCGGCATGGGCCATGCCCGCGCTCTGATCGGCCATGATGAAGCCGAAGCTCTCGCAAAGAAGGCCGTTTCGGCGAAACTTTCGGTGCGCGATGTTGAAAAAATGGCCCGATCTGGCGACGCGCCGGCTCAGCGTAAGGCGCGGGCGCCGCGTGATTCTGCAAAAGATGCAGATATTGCTGCTGTTCAGAACCATCTCGAGGAGTTTCTCGGGATGAGCGTGAAGATCGCTACGGATACTGATCCGCGTTCTGGAACGGTTTCGATCAAATATCGCACTCTCGATCAGCTTGACCTGCTTTGTCAGCGTCTGACTGGCGGCGATATTTAGGCCGCCGATTTAGGCTCTCTATATAGGGGTCTTCTGAAACAGTCTCCCAAGCCCCTTAAAAGTTAACGGAAAACTATTGCCGTGTTAACCAAAGGCGGCAAGGAAGATTGAACCTCCCGCTCCTATAAAGCGTCCATCGGATGGGGATCACCCCGTTCGCCGGGGCTGCCTAGGGGGTGGCCCCAGTCAGAATTCTTTGGAAGGGACCAGATCCAGATGACTAACAAATTCCGTATTGGCGCCGCCGGCGTCACTCTCGTTGCCGCACTTGGCATGACTTCGGCCGCAAATGCCGCCGACACTGCAACTGCAACTGCAGAAGCTGAAATTCTTAGCGCTCTGACGCTTACCGCTGTTGATATACTTGACTTCGGTCAGGTCGCTGTAAATGGCGCCGGTGCCGTTCGCGTTGCCGCTGACACTGCTACGGCACCGTCGGCTTGCTCTGCTAATCTGGTTTGCATTGGCGCGACTTCCGCTGCGTCGTTCTCCGTAGAAGGCTCTGCTGACCAGAATGTCGATATTACACTTCCTAATAACGCCAACCTCTATCTTGGTGGCGACATCACCAAGACCCTCGCTTCGGAAATCCTGGTTCTGAACCAGATCGTTTCAAGTGAGGTCGGGGACGTTGCTGCACTTGACACTGCAGGCGATGGTTCGTTCCTTGTCGGCGGACGTCTCGTATTTGACGGCACGGAAGTGGCAGGAAACTATTCCGGCACATTCAACGTATCGGTCGAATATCAGTAAGACTTTCGGCGATTAACTTCGCCAAAGAATCAACGGGGCCGTTCCGCAGCATGCGGCGCGGCCCTTTTGCGTTTAAGTAGCCGCCTTGTCAGACATGGTTTACGCGAAATTAACGGTAATGTCTTATGACATACGGGAATTCTCGGGGGTTGCGCTCAAGCATCCGCCCGTCCGACGGAGACCCGAAAGATGACTATCCGAATTACCCGATTCATAACGCGCACATTGCTTCCAGTGATCGCGACGGCTGCCATGTTCATGCCGGGTTCGCTCGCTGCGCAGGGCGACCTGCTTGTCGCACCAACTCGCGTAATTCTTGATGGCAGCCGTGGCACCGAAGTTATCCTAAGCAATATCGGGACAGCCGAAGCCACCTACCGGATTGGCCTCGAGCTTCGCCGGATGAATGGCGACGGTAAACTGCAGGAAGTCTCCGAAGACGAAGTGAATGAGATCGAGCAAGCAGCGCTCGGGATGATCCGCTATGCTCCTCGCCGGGTTCGGCTTGCGCCAGGTCAACCGCAGGCGATTCGCATTAGTGCGCGCCCCGGGGCTGAACTGCCCGACGGCGAATATCGTGTGCATATGTCATTCAAGGCCATTCCAGAGGCTCGGCCCGTTGCACCATCCGATGCCGACGCTCCTGCATCTGGCATTAGTATCAAGCTCATTCCGATATACGGCGTTACCATCCCCATCATTGTTCGGAAAGGTCGGCTTGAGGCGATCGCAGCGATACAAAACCCGCAGATCGCTGCCGGCCCCGACGGACAGGATGTACTGACGCTCAGTATTGCCCGGCAAGGTGGGGGCTCGACCTACGGAGAGATCCGGGTGATGAAGCAGGGAAGTGATGAGCCAATCTACCTAGCTCGCGGTGTAGCGGTCTACTCGGAACTCAGCGAACGGACAGTCCGTATGGGCCTGAATGCAGAACAGGCCGCAGTGATGCGCGGACCTGTCCGCATCGAGTACCGGCAGATGCCCGAAAAGGGCGGTGATCTGATAGCCGCCGTTGACACGGTGATCGGCTAAGAGAACTGCCTGATTGGCATATTCTCTAGATACATCATGATTTTAAGTCGTTCCAAACGGTTCAGTGCCGCTGCGAGTATCGCAGCGGCCTTTGCTGTGTTTGGGGCGAGCGCGCCAGCTCACGCGCAAAGTATGGCCAGCGCAGCGACCAGTGGCTGGCAAGCGAATGATGATGACTTTCTGCTGCTCGAAGCGAAAGTTAAACGCTTCCGCCTCAACGGCGAGATTCGCGGTTACCAAACTGACAATGGCGTGTGCTTCGACTTGGCTGATATAATCCAGTCATTCGATATACCTGTCCGGCTCGATAAGAAGTCGCGCCGCGCGACTGGTTGGTTATTTGCAGAAGATCAGAAGCTCACCATCGACCGTGAAGCAAATACGGTACAAACCATGAACGGAACTGCGAAGCTTGCAAACGGCGAGATTTATGACACGCCGGAAGGCTGGTGTGCCGACAGCAAGGCTTTGTCGCGCTGGTTTGGCATCACATTCATGCCTGACCTCTCAAATGCAGCGATCATCATCGAGGGCGGCGAAGACTTGCCATTCATCGCTGCGATCGAACGAAAAAGTCGTGCGGCGCGACTTCGGCCGAAGCGCAATACCTTTGACCTGTCAAAACTTGATCAATCTGAATTACCCTATCGTGCATGGCGCACGCCCTCAGTTGATGCGGTGGTCAGTTTCGGAGTAGATTCTCGTGCCAATCGTTCAGTTCAGGTCGAGCGCCGGGTCGAACTATATGCCAGCGGCGAGGCGGCAGGCGCAAGTTTCGAAGCGCGGCTCGCCACGGATGCGAAAGGTATGCCCAACAGTGTTCGTTTACGCGCTTATAAGATTGACGCTGCAGGCGGACTGCTGGGGCCACTAAAAGCGAAAGAAGTGGCAGTAGGCGACGTCGAGACGCCAGCCTCGAGCCTTAGCGGCCAAAATGCCGTTGGCCGAGGAGCATACATTTCAAACCGGCCAATCGGGCGTGGCGGGAGCTTTTCGGCCACCACATTGCGCGGCATCTTGCCGACAGGCTGGGACGCGGAACTTTACCGCAATGGCCAGCTCATTGCCTTCCAGAGTAGCCGGGTGGATGGCCGGTATGAATTTGTCGATGTCGAGCTTTTCTACGGGCAAAATGCACTGGAAGTCGTGCTTTATGGCCCTCAGGGCCAGATCCGGCGCGAGCGAAGTGATCGTCCGGTTGGCCTGCAGAGCATCTCTCCCGGGGAGACGCAATATTGGGCAGGCATTGTCCAGCAGAACAGAGATCTCATAAATTTGAACAGCGACACGGCTGAGGCGGAAACGGGCTGGCGCGGCGGGCTTGGTATCGAGCGCGGGTTTAACGAACGCACTATGGGCAGCCTGTCTGTTCAAAGCATCGCCCTTGCTGGGAAGCGGCGAAACTATGCTGAAGGCAGCGTATTGCGCGCCATTGGCCCGATGCTGGTGGAAGTTGCTGCGTCGCAAGAATTCGGCCGAGGCCGTGCCTATCGCGCAGAGGCACTCGGGCAGCTTGGAAAGCTCAACTTCCAGGCGCAAACACTCTGGCTCGACGGACAGTTCGAGAGCGAATTAGTCAGCGCGAACCAACTACGTGAACACAGCTTTACGCTCGATAGCACTTTAAAAATTGGCAAAACGTCGATCCCCGTGCAAGTCGGCGCCAGTCATACGACTGAACGTGACGGGACCCAGGTTACCGAATGGTCAACCCGGGCTTCGTTCGGTGTGCGCAACGTCGCGCTTACTGCCGAACTGGCCGACGTAAAAACTAGTGGCGCTCGAACTGGCACGAATGATGGCAAACGGTTGCGCCTTCTTGCCAACTCAAGGCTCGCTGGCGTTCGTATGCGAGGCGAAGCGGAGTTTGGACTTTCTGGACGATATACAGGGTTCCGCAAAGCCAGTTTCGTCGCAGAAAAGCGGTTGAACGCAGATTCTGATGTTGCCTTCAGGCTCAACCATGACGCTAGGGCTAGCCGAACCAGTGGTGAACTTGCGTATGTACGGCAGTTCGACAAATTTGCTTTGAGCGCTGGTGCGACGGCGGCGTCTGACGGAGCGATAGGTGGCCGCTTGTCGCTCAACTTCAGCTTTGGACCGCACCCGGTTGATGGCGGTATCCGTTTCTCGCGCAACAAGCTTGCGCGCATGGGCCAGGCGTCTGTCACCGTCTTCCGCGATGATAATGGCGACGGCCTCCGATCACCTGACGAGCAAGTACTTGAAAATGTTGGCGTTGAGGCTGGTTTCCGAACCACAGAATCAATCACCGATGCTAGCGGACGTACGATAGTAGACGGGTTGAAACCCTATATTCCCGTGGTGGTCGGAATTGATGAGGCAAGCCTCGATGATCCATTCCTGGCGCCTGGCAGTGCCGGCATAGTGGTAACACCGCGCCCCGGCGTGGCGGCAGAAATTGAGCTGGCAGTTACGCCGACTGGGGAAGTCGAGGGCGTGCTTCATTCCGTATCCGATGTTCCCCGCGGCGGAGTTCGGTTGGAGCTCGTCAATGCGAAGGGCGTAGTCACCGCCCGCGCCGCCAGCGAGTTTGATGGTTTCTTCCTGTTCGATCGGGTACCTTATGGGAGTTACAGCCTGCAGATTGTCAGCGAAGATGCGAAGATCCTCGATGTAAGGCAGTCGCTGTCGCAGACATTCACGATTGGCCGCGATATGGATATCAAGCGGTTCGGACCTGTGCGAATGCGCGCTGCCGCCGCAGAAATCGCCCTTTCCCAATAAAGAAACTGACCCGGTTAAGGGCCAGAATCCTCAATGGAACTAGCCCGTAAAGGGAGCTGATCGAGGGGGTGACCAGCCAGGGCGACTTCTGCGAACCCGGGTTATTTGCTATATTTGATACGCTTGGTTGGTGTTGTCTTGACCCGCTTGTCGCGAACGATCTTACGCTTCGCAGGAAGGTGACTTGTATGCGGAACGTGGACCGTTTCCGTGACCCATTCCTCGGTCACATATTCGCGAACAATGCGTTGCTGAGGAACCGCTACGAGTACCGGCTGCATCGTGTAGACAAAGGTGTAAGCCTGCGGCTGGTAGTAGCCGTATTGGCCGCCATATCCGCCGCTGTAATATTGGTCGAGCCAGGCTTCGCAGCCCTTCTTCGCGCGTCGCTTGCCGCCGCTCGAAATGGCTGAGCCGATAGCTGCACCGGCGAGCCCACCGATACCTGCACCGATCAAGGTTCCGCCGAGACGTTCGCCATCGGCAATGCGGTTACCCGCGATACCGCCGCCAACTGCGCCGAGCAGCGCACCGAGAATGCCGCCCTTGCTGTCGCCGCGCTTGTAACGGGTGCGGCATTCTTCGAGCCATTCTTCGCGGTCGAAGCGTGGCTGTGGAGGATAGGCTACGGTTTGCTGCGGATAGGTGCCATGCGGTGCGTGATGCATTGGCCCAGCCATCTGATGGGACATATGCGGATGCGCAGGGGCGTATTCGTACGCCGGGGTTGCATATGTATCAACATGCGGAAGAGCGTGCGTCTGCGCGGCAGGCTGCGCAGACGCATAATTGTCTGCGGGAAGCGGCTGAACGAAAGGTTCCTGCCGCATGATCACCGTTTCATATTCCTCGTTCGCGACCTGCTGCCCAGTGGCATAGGTTACGGTTTCATAGGACATCTCGGGCGCGTCTTGCGCAGAAACAGGTGTCGCAGCAAGCGCTACACTCAAAGCACCCAAGGCAGCTGCCGAACGAATGATCATGTTTTCTTCCCCATAAAAGCACTCCGGCATCACGGCCCAGAATACGGTAATTACGCCGATTCTCCGGATCTTTAACGCGAAATTTAGCATCGTGAGTCGCGGAAACCCAACCTTACACGCGGTGCTGTCCCGTTTCGGGGCGCTTGGTCGGAGTTCGGATTTGGCCTAAATATGAGAAGCAATTGCGCGGGAAAGGGCTTCGATCCCGGCCGCATCTTTACCGCCGAAGCGCGCGGTTTCAGGGCTGTCGAGGTCGATTACGGCGATCACTTTGCCATTGCGCATGACTGGCACGACCAGCTCGGATAGTGTGTCGCCGTCGCAGGCAATGTGCCCCGGAAAAGCGTGAACGTCGGCCACCAATTGGGTCTCCGCGCTTGCCGCAGCGGTCCCGCAAACGCCCTGCCCCATCGCGATTCGGATGCATGCGGGCTTGCCGGCGAAGGGCCCGAGCACGAGCTCGTCATCAATCACGCGGTAGAAGCCTGCCCAGTTCAGCCGGGGCACAAATTGCCACAGCAAAGCCGCGACATTGGCCATGTTGGCGACCGGATCGCTCTCACCATCGACTAGCGCACCGGCGGCCCCGACAAGTTCGCGGTACATTTCGTCTGCCGGGAGGCCTGGATCGGTCTTGAAATCATACATGGAAGGATAGTTAGTCAGCTAGGCCATTGCCGCAAGGGCGCGGAGGAATTAACACGGCTTCCATGACAACAAAGCGCAAAATTCTCATCGCCCTGCTGGTTATCGTTCTGGCAGTCGTCGCTATCGGTGCCTGGCTTGTCCGCGGAAACCCGGCTGATCATTCGGTTGACGAGGTTGCTGGCACAGAGCCGCTATTGACCGATCCCGAAGCGGAATCGTTTCCGACAGTCGAAATTGCTGAACCAATTGGCTGGAAAGATGGCGAAACCCCAACCGCTGCAGACGGGCTTGCGGTCAGCCGCTTTGCCGAAGGGCTTGATCACCCTCGCGTGATCCATACTCTGCCTAATGGCGATGTGCTGGTAACACTTACCCGCGCTCCGGCAGGCGAGCCGATGGGGGGTATCGAAGGGTTTATTGCGGGCTGGTTGTTTGAAAAGGCCGGTGCAGCTGGCGCGTCTCCTGAACAGCTGGTTCTGCTGCGTGACACGGATGGTGACGGTGTGGCTGAGACGCGCAAGGTTCTGCGCGATGATCTGGCCTCACCTTCAGGCATCGAATGGCGCGACGGGAAGCTCTATATCGCCAATCACGATGCACTCGTGTCGTTCGATTATGCGCTTGGCGCTGATGTGGTGAGCGGCGATCCGGCAAAACTGATGAACCTACCGCCTGCCGGTAACCACTGGATGCGCAATATTTTCATGCCGCCCGAAGGTGACGTGATTTATGTTGCGGTCGGCTCTGCCTCCAACATTGGCGAAAACGGCATGGAGATCGAGAAGGGCCGTGCGGCGATCCACGAATATAACATCGAAAGCGGCAAGTCGCGGATCTTCGCAACGGGCCTGCGTAACGCCAATGGGATGGCTTACAACCCCTGGAGCGAGGAGCTGTGGACCACTGTGAACGAACGCGACATGCTCGGTTCTGACATGGTCCCGGATTATCTGACCAACGTGCCAATCGGCGTGAATTACGGCTGGCCTTGGTATTACTACAAAGACAATGTCGATGACCGTGTCGAGGCTCCGATGCCAGCGACTCTGCCCGGCTATGTCCGGAACCCCGAATTTGCGCTGGGGCCCCATGTGGCGGCTTTGGGGCTGGTGTTTACCGAAGAAGGTAGCCGGATGGGCGCCGGGTTCGGCAAAGGCGCCTTTATCGCGCGGCATGGTTCGTGGAACCGCAAACCGCCGTCCGGCTATGACCTAGTCTATGTTGAATTTGACGAGCGCGGTAATCCTCAAGGCAAGCCTAAGGAAGTGCTCGGCGGCTTCCTGACAGGTGATGGCACCACGCGCGGCCGCCCGACATGGGTCGACTGGGCAGGCGACGGCGCATTGCTGATGAGCGACGATACTGCCGGGATCATCTGGCGGGTTATCGCGGAGGGTGCAGAGCCCGCCGCCAAGCCAGTCGCTCCAGTTCGCAAGAGCCTTTCACCGCGACGCAATCTGACGGGCGATCCGCAAGGCCGGTTCAATCAGGATTTCTCGCGCGAGGCGAAGGCCGCAGCGGCTGCCAAAGCAGCCGAGTAAACTTTAGAGTTTACGGCCTGCGCGGCCAGCCAGCTCAGTGACATATTGCCAGGCAGTGCGGCCCGATCGTGCGCCGCGCTGCTTGGCCCATTGCAATGCGCCCGCGTTTTCGAACCGAAGGCTCGCTGACTTCGCATAGGCAGCGACGATGGCGAGATATTCGTCTTGTGAGCAATTGTGGAAGCCGAGCGACAGGCCGAAGCGGTCCGACAACGCTAGCGCATCGTCTAGTGCGTCGCGCAAAATAAGGGCGCCGTCTTGCTCACTCGCTTGTCGCGGTACGATCGAGCGCCGGTTGGACGTTACCGCCAGCCGGACATTATCCGGCCGTGCCTCAACGCCGCCCTCCAGCCAGCTGCGGAGCTGGCGCGGGCCATTGGTGTCCTCGGGCGAGAAGCCCAGATCATCGATGTAAACGAGAAAATTGCGCCTCTGCTCTGCCAGAATGCGAAACAGATCGGGCAGGGCGTACAACACATCACTCGCCACCTGTACCAAGGCAATTGCGCCGGGATTGCCCTGCTGCGCGGAAATGATGCTCGCACGCAGTAGTGCTGATTTGCCCATGCCGCGCGCACCCCATAGCAGCATATCATGCGCGGCGTGACCCTTGGCCAACCGCGCAATATTAGTGACCACTGCTTCCTTCTGCGCATCGACTGCAAGCAATGTTCCAAGCGCCGGGGCCTCGAGGCGCTCAATCGCCCGTCCGCGCTTGGCATCCCAAGTGTAGGCGGGGCTAGCGAGCCAGTCAGTGTCGTCTTTTGGCGGTGCAATCCGCTCCAGCGCATCGGCGATGCGGGCTAGCGGATCGCCTTGATCTGTCATCCAGCGAGTTGCTCAGCGGTGAGCGCATAAAACAGTTCGCTACCGCCGCGCGCCGCCGCTGACAAGCCGCTAGCTTCCGGCACGATGTGCTCGAGGAAATAGCGCGCCGTAACGGGTTTGAGCGCGGACAGGGCAGGGGCATCGCCCGCCTCGACCGCACGTTTTTGCTTCAGCATCTGCCATCCTGCGACAGCGACCGCGCACATTTCGGTGAAGGGAACGCTGCCCGCCAAACGGTCATCGAGACTCGCTTCGTTTGCCATCCATGTGGCGATTTCAGCGCATTCGCCCGCCAGTTTTGCCAGAGCCGGTGCCTCGCCAGCGTCATCGACGATGCCTTGCAGCAACCGGCCTAAGACAGCGCCACCTTCGAAGCCGAGCTTGCGGGTAACAAGATCGGCGGCCTGAATGCCGTTTGTGCCTTCATAAATCGGAGCGATCCGAGCGTCGCGGTAATGCTGCGCTGCCCCGGTTTCCTCGACAAAGCCCATTCCTCCGTGAATCTGCACACCGATGCTAGCAACGAGAACGCCTGTGTCCGTGCCCCACGCCTTGATCATCGGGACGAGGCATTCGCTGCGCATCTTTGCTTCCGCATCACCCAGCGTGCCGCGATCAACCTGGCCGGTCGTGTAATAAAGGAGCGCGCGCATGCCTTCGGTCAGGCTGCGCATCCGCAGCAGCATACGGCGGACATCGGGATGGTCGATGATCGACACCGGCTCGCGGCTGTCGCCGCCTGCACGGGCAGATTGGACGCGGTCCATGGCGTAATGTGTTGCCTGCTGAAGCGCCCGCTCGGCTACTTCAACGCCTTGCGCACCGACATTTATGCGGGCGGAGTTCATCATTGTGAACATGGCACGCAGGCCGCCAAATTCTGAGCCGACCATTTCGCCAATGCATTCGCCACTGTCACCGAAGCTCATGACGCAGGTGGGCGAGGCGTTGATGCCGAGCTTATGTTCGAGACTGACGCAACGGACATCGTTGCGCGGGCCAAGCGAGCCATCCGCATTCACATGGTGTTTCGGCACAACGAATAGCGAAATGCCGCGGCTGCCCTCGGGCGCGCCGGGAGTGCGGGCCAGAACCAAGTGAATGATGTTCTTGGAAAGCTCGTGCTCGCCCCAAGTGATGTAGATCTTCTGGCCCTGAACCAGATATTTTCCAGCATGTTCGCCAGATTCAATCGGGGTCGCGGCGGAACGTAGTGCGCCCACGTCACTACCGGCCTGCGGCTCTGTCAGGTTCATCGTCCCCGACCATTCGCCGCTCACCAGATTGGGTAGATACATCGCTTTTTGCGCGTCGGTCCCGTGATCTTCGATGGCATCGATTGCGCCGATGGACAGCATCGGCAGCAGATTGAACGCAAAGTTCGCTGTGCCGAGGTTTTCGAGCACATTGCATCCGAGCGTGCTTGGTAGTCCCTGGCCGCCAAATTCTGTCGGCGAGGAAATCGCATTCCAGCCCTGCTCGACATAACCTTGATAGGCTTCGGCGAAACCCTCGGGCAAACGGACAACGCCGTTTTCCAGCTTTGCGCCTTCGGTATCGCCGATCCGGTTGAGCGGCGCCCATTCGCCAGATGCAAATGCGCCGATACCTTCGGCAATAGCTTCGACCATATCGGTTTCTGCTGCTGCGAAGCGTTCGCTTTGCGCAAGCTCCTCGATCCCGGCGCAGACACGCATGGCGAGAAGCTGGTCTTGGGTAGGCGGAGTGAAGCTGTGCACGTAAGGTTTCCTTGGTGATTTTCTTGGCTTTTGTGCGCCCCATCTATAGCGCGAGAGGATGACCGGCAAGAACGCTACGGAAACGCTGCTCGCAGATGAGGCGGGAATCGCGAAAGCGGTTCAATTGCTCAAATCCGGGGGAATCGTCGCGGTTCCGACCGAGACAGTTTATGGCCTCGCCGCGCGCGCTGACAGCGATGAGGCGGTGGCCCGAATTTATGATGCGAAGGGGCGCCCCAGCTTCAATCCGCTGATTGTTCATGTCGCTTCAGTGGAGGAGGCTGAGAAAATCGCCCGGTTTGATGGCCGCGCCCGGGAACTTGCGGATCGTTTCTGGCCGGGACCGCTGACAATGGTGCTGCCGTTGTTGGCGCGCTCGCGTCTGGCGGCTGCTGTCACTGCAGGGCTTCCCACCATCGCTGTGCGGCAACCGGCACATCCTGCGATGCAGTCACTTTTGACCGCCACTGGGCTGCCGCTCGCTGCGCCATCTGCCAATCGAAGCGGCGGGGTTAGTCCGACCGAAGCAGAGCATGTTGCGAGTTCGCTTGGCGAAGCGGTGGATTTGGTTCTGGATGGCGGGCCATGCGAGCGAGGTCTCGAATCAACCATCGTTGCTTTGCGCGGCGATGGCAGTTGGCAGTTGCTTCGCTACGGACCAATTGCAGAGGCCGATCTGATTGGGCTCCTGGGCAAGCCCACCGACGTTTCGGCTGCAAAGATTGAGGCACCCGGCCAGCTGGCCAGCCATTACTCACCTGGCAAGCCGCTCCGGCTAGAAGCGCTAACTGCGCAGGCGAACGAATTTCATATTGGATTTGGAGATACCGCGGGGGACTTGAACCTGTCAGCCGCTGGCGATCAAGCGGAAGCGGCATCGCGCCTTTACCATGCGCTTCATCAAGCGGCAGGATCAGATAAGCCGAATGTCGCGGTCGCGCCCGTCCCTAAAGAAGGTTTGGGCGCAGCAATCAACGACCGTTTGAAACGCGCGGCAGCAGACTAGCGGCCACCGCGTGTAAGATCGCGCATTTGGGCATAGAGGTCCCGTGCATCATCGCACGCGCTGCGGTTTCCATCGTCGCAATCGTCGCGCTTCTTTTCGTATTTGCGGTCCAGCTTGCCCAACCCTTCCTCCCGCTTGCGCACCTCGCGGCCACGCTTCTCGTCGGCTTCAGATTGGCTGGTAGTGGCGACATCAGCAGCCTTGCTGACTAGTTTGACCGGAGCTGTGACGACATCAAGCGCAGTTTTGGCGAGGCAGCCAGAGGTCAGTGCGGTAATGGCAATGCAAAGCGGTAGAACAATAATCGGGCGCATGGCGGAAGCTCCTTCGCTCACCGCCATAGCGCCCAATAGTTGTTCGTCGATTAATATGGGCGGACTGGTGTTTAGCCTTCGTTAGCCGGAGAATCTGGTGCGGCGGGTGGTTGAGGGGCAGTTGGAGTTTCGGAACCGGAAGTATCGCCCGAATCACAATAGAGCGTTCCTGAACCCATCGCATTGATTTTGCATTTAGCACTGCCGCGTACGGTTACATCGCCAGAGCCCAAAATGTTCGCCTCGACATCCCCGTCAGAGGAGAAGTCAGTCGAGCCCGATCCACCAATATTGATCGAGGCCTTGCCCACCTTCAACGCGCCCATGCTCGCGGAGCCCGAACCGCCAATATTTAGATCCAGCTGTTCTGCTGCACCGCTAGAACGAAACTCACCAGATCCGCCGATGTTTACGTTGAGCGATGATACTTTGATCGCGCCCGTGGTCACTTTGCCTGATCCGAGAATGTTGACGTCGGCTTCGTCTGCCAGGGATTTGGCTTCAATCGTGCCGGAACCAAGCGCGCTGATCTGTTTGGGCGCGGGCATGGTGACATTCACAACGGCGCTACCATTAACGTTGCTTTTGTTTTTGCGTGTCACCAGCAGAGTGTCACCCTCGATGGCGAACCGAAGAACATCCGTTACTTCGCTATCGCCTTCGACTGTGATGGCAAGCTCATCGCCTTCGGTAAGGCGGACTGTATCGGGCCCAGCAACGGCCAGTTCAGTAGGTGTGTCGCCCGACATGTCGAGTTCCGATAGCGGGACGCCTTTGTCAGAATCAAAATTTACGTTCATGTCGTCGCAGCCTGAAACGGCTAGGCCCATGGCGAGTGCCGCCACGGGCGCGATTTTGCGGAAGAATTTATGGAGCATGTTTGCCTCTCTAATTGCCTTCTGTATTGCCTGGATAATACACCAAGGCGCTCAAGTTTCAAGCCGGCAAACAAAGGGGCCACGCCTTTCAGCGCAGCCCCTATGTCGTTTGTCGAAAGATCACCCTCCGAAGCAAACGGCTATTTTTTATCGTCGTCGTCATTTCCGTAATATTGCGGCGCATGCTCTTTCAGCACGTCGAGAATCTTCGTCAGAGCAGTTGGCTCGTCAGTTTTTTCCATCGCAGCCAATTCGCGTGCGAGGCGGCTGGATGCCGCTTCAAAGATCTGGCGTTCGGAATAGGATTGCTCTGGCTGATCTTCAGGACGGAACAGATCGCGGGTCACTTCGGCGATTGCCGACAATTCGCCCGAGTTGATCTTGCCTTCATATTCCTGCGCGCGGCGTGACCACATAGTGCGCTTGACCTTGGGCTTACCCTTGAGCGTTTCCATTGCTTCTTTCAGCGTCTTGTCACTGGAGAGCTTACGCATGCCGATCGCTTCGACTTTATTGGTCGGAACACGCAGGGTCATGCGTTCTTTTTCGAACCGCAGGACATATAGTTCGAGCGCCATGCCGGCGATCTCTTCATTCTGGATTTCGGTGACACGGCCAACGCCGTGCTTGGGATAGACGACAAAATCGCCGACATCGAAGGCGAGAGCCTTGCCTGCCATGAGGTAATCCTTTCTGTAGACGAGGCCAAATGTCAAAAGGGTGAAAAATCCATCCGTCCGCAGCGCGGGCGTTCCAGATTGTCACAATTTTGAGGGGAAGTAGGCCTGCCTTTCAATCAATACGACTGCACCGAGACCCGCAGGAATCAGCCAGCTGGACCATTATATAGCAGATTCGGTGGCAAAATACCACTGTTGTGATGCGCAGCCTAAATTAAGGGGCCTCTAATCACCTTCACCAGGTTCCGGTGAGAAGTGCTCTTCAAGCTTATTCTCTTTGCCCTTCCACTCATCGGCATCCGCTGGCGCTTCACGCGATACGGTAATGTTGGGCCATTCGGCCGAGAATTTGGTGTTGAGCTCGAGCAGTTTTTCGAGACCGCTTTCCGTATCTGGCAGGATCGCTTCGGCGGGGCACTCAGGCTCGCAAACGCCGCAATCGATGCATTCCGATGGATTGATGACGAGCATATTTTCGCCCTCATAAAAGCAATCGACAGGACAGACTTCGACGCAGTCCATATATTTGCATTTGATACATGCGTCGGTCACGACATAGGTCATTGCGGTCTAATCCTCTTGGTGCGGCAGTTCGGGGTCTCTATTTCACTGGCTGCTAAAGTGCTTTCGCCCGCCGGGTCAAGCGATTGCGGTTCCAACTGGTGGTAATGAGCCCGGGCTTCCGCCGCTGGCCCGCGCCTTTTAGCTAATGACAAAAGTTCTATCACGCGCACTTGGCTCCCCAGCGGCAGGGTCAATATGTCGCCGATATCGACCTTCGTTGCATCATTGGTAACCCGCTCTCCATTGCGGCGGATATGGCCTTCCGCGACCAGTCTTTGGCCGATGCTGCGGGTTCTGGTGAGGCGCAGCAGGCACAAAAGACGGTCGAATCTTATCATCGGGGCCTGATCAACTGCGCCCAATCACCTAAGCAGATCCGCCAGACCGGCGAAGGCGCCATTTGCGGGCGGTTCGGCTTTGCGTTGCTGTGGCGGCTGCGGATCACGCTTGTTCTGATGAGCCTTCCCAGGCTTGCCGCGTGACGGGCGCCATTGCCACAGAATGGGAGCAGGTGGACCAAGGGCTTTTTCCGCTAGCAGCTTATGCGGCAATTGCCGAAATCCGCCTTGCCGCATCAAATTCGCAAAACTTGGCGGTTTCAGGCCGGTTGAAGTTGCCAAAGCTGGATCGACGCGGAACTTGCGGGCCTTGGTTGCACTGCGTCCATCATGTGCGGCGCGCAAAATCTTCTCTGCCACGTCCACACGAATCGCCTGCTGTCCGGCCATCCGGTATCCCGCCGGTTGGCGCTTCATGCCCTCGATGACCGGCTGCATATTTTCCTGCAGCGGGCGCTTGTCCGCGCCGCTTTCATTCAGCGCGAGCCTTGCAGCAGGCTTAAGCAATGCAGGCACGAAAATATCGAGCGCTCCGATCACGACGCCAAGACGGCGCAGCAAGCGCCTATTTTCTTTCGGCACATGATCGAGTCCGGCGTTCTCACGGGATAGAACGCCGTGTCCTTCGACGAGCTTGATCAGCAATGCTCGGGTTTCGGGCCCTGCTTCCGGATCGCGGGTCGCACTCTCAAGCGCGTGGAGCGGCGCCAGCGGCTCGAGCCGGATACCGAGCCATTTCCGTAAGGCGTCGAGCAGCTTGTCTTTGGCCTGAGCGGGCAACAGGGAAAGGCTGCGCGCCGCCTCCAGCCTTGTTTCGCCCTGAACATTGCTGGTTTGCGCGATTGTCTGGCCGCTCCAGACGATCGCGCCATCTTCAAGCGTGACGTCCGCAAATCCGCCCTCGGCCAATTTGCGCGCACGTTGTGCAAGCAATCGTGGCAGCGCCTTTTCAGCAGCCGCCAGCAGCATCTTCTGATCTGCATGTCCGGCGAGCGGGTCCACGATGAAGCGGAAACCTTCGACCATGCCGATTGATTCGTCTTCGACCGTTAGTGAGCCGTCGTCTTTAAGTTCGACCGGCAATAATGATCCGTCTTGTCCCATATTTTTCATCAATAGAGCAGTTCTGCGATTTACGAAACGTTCCGCAAGCCGGGCGTGCAAAGCATCGGATAAACGTGCCTCCACAGCGCGGGCGCGGGCGGCCATTTCGTCGCGGGCGAGCGCCCAATCGGGGCGCTGCGCGATATAGGCCCAGCTGCGGATTGCCGAGATTCGGCCCTGCAGCGTGTCGATATCGCCCTGCATATTATCGAGTTCGGCAATGCGAGCGGCCATATAGTCTGCGCCAAGATAGCCCCCGCCGCGCAAATCTTGCCACAGACGCGCTACGAAGCGGGAATGCCCCTCGATACCGAGTTGGCGGAAGTCCGGTAGCGAGCAAGCTTCCCAGAAACGCCGGACATTGCCTGATCCCTTGACGTCATCGCCGATAGGGTCGTCCGCAAGCCGCTTTAGAATGGCGAGATCAATACTCTCCGGAGCAGGGGCCAGCACCGGATCATCAGGCGGGGCCTCCAAGTCGGTGATCAGCGTGGTGAGATTATCATATCGCGGCTGGGCATCGCGCCAGAACAGTTTGGTAATCGGGGCAAAGCGGTGCTCCTCGATGGCATAGACTTCTTCGTCGGTGAATTCGGGGGTCTGCCCGTCCTTGCGAATTCCGGCGAGCGTCCCGAAAGATCCGTCGCGCTGATGGCGACCGGCGCGCCCGGCAATTTGGGCCATTTCATGCGGGAACAATCGCCGCTTTTTGACGCCGTCGAACTTGGTTAGTCCGGCGAAGGCTACATGATGCACATCGAGGTTGAGGCCCATGCCGATTGCGTCGGTGGCGACGATGTAATCCACCTCGCCGCTTTGGAACATCTCAACTTGGCGGTTGCGCGTTGTTGGGCTGAGCGCGCCCATCACGACCGCCGCGCCTCCGCGAAATCGGCGGAGCATTTCGGCTACGACGTAAACCTGCTCTGTGCTGAAGGCGACAATTGCGCTGCGCGGCGGTAGCCGTGACAATTTGCACGGGCCGATATGGGTGAGCGTGGAGAACCGGGGGCGCTGGATGATTTCTGCGTCCGGCTCCAATGCGCGGACCATCGGTTCCAGCGTGGCTGCGCCGAGCAACATCGTCTCGTCACGCCCGCGCGCATGCAGAAGCCGATCAGTGAAAATATGGCCCCGCTCACGGTTCGCGCCCAGCTGCGCCTCGTCCAGCGCGACAAATGCTTTGCCGCCGCCGTCCCTCGGCATTGCCTCGGCTGTGCAGCATAGCCACCGCGCGCCTTCCGGTTCGATCCGTTCCTCGCCGGTAATTAGCGCAACTTCCTTGTCGCCTTTGATCGCGCAAACACGGTCATATACCTCGCGCGCAAGCAGCCGCAGCGGGAAACCCATGGCCCCGCTTGAATGGGCGCACATGCGCTCGATCGCCAAGTGGGTCTTGCCGGTGTTGGTCGGCCCGAGAACTGCCTTGAGGGGACTATCGATCACGCAAATCAATGTGGCATCGCGCAGGCGGGTAAACAAGCAGGGTATAAGGGGAATGACTTGACCGTGCACAGATGTCGCACCATCGCGGGTTAGGCCGATGTTAACTTTAATTTATGAGGTTTTGCGCCATAGGAGCGGCTGAATTCCACGGGAGCATCAGGTTTGTTTACGTCAGATGATGACGAAAAAATTGGCACAGGGGTAAGTGGCAGCGACACGCTGGCTCTGGGCACTGTGCATTTGCTCGCCGAGGATAGTCCCAAAACAATCCAGCGCGTCCGAAGTTTTGGTGACAGAATTCACGAATGGCGGGCGAGCGCTTCCGAGAAATTTGAGACAATTGATCTGACGCCTGACCTCGCGCAGGAAATCGGCAGCCGCCGGTGGTTTCGCGGTGCTGGCACATTACTGGGTCTGTCAGCGATAGCACTCGCGTTCTGGCCCGACTTCTCGCCGCTCGAGGCTGCACCTGCCATGCGGATCAATGACGCCGCCCGCGACGAATTCCGCAGCCAAATGATCCTGCCGCTTGCACTGGGTAGCGACAGTGGCCGCCGCATGGCTGCAACGCCAGCAGTGGTGAAGCTGAAATCCGCGCCTGAGCGCCCGAGCATTTCGCTCGTGGCAACACTCGCACAAGGCGACAGCTTCGAACGTATGTTGCGCCGTGCGGGCGTCGGAAGCGGCGAGGCCACCTATGTGGCTAATATGATCTCCGCTGCGGTACCGCTTTCGGAAATTGAGCCCGGCACGCGGATGGATATCACTCTGGGTCGCCGCCCTTCTTCGGATGACCCGCGCCCGCTTGATGCGCTGAGCTTCCGCGCGCGCTTCGACCTTGATCTAGCGCTCGAACGTCAGGGTGGACGCATCGCCTTGGTTCGCAAGCCGATCCAGGTTGACAGCACACCGCTGCGTATTCGCGGCGTGGTGGGCAGTAGCCTCTATCGTTCGGCACGCGCCGCTGGCGCGCCGCCTAAGGCGGTGCAGCAATATCTGAAAGCGCTCGACAGTCAGCTTGACCTTGACCGCGATATCAAATCGACCGACCAATTTGATCTGATCGTCCGCTATCGCCGTGCAGCGACCGGCGAAACGCAGGCAGGTGATGTGGTTTATGCCGGAATCGAACGGGGCGGAAAGCCCAAGACGCAATTGATGCGCTGGGGCAACGAAGACCGCTTTTACGAGGCATCAGGTGTTGGTGAGCAGCGCAGCGGCCTCGTTGCTCCGGTTCCAGGCGGGATTTCGTCGGGTTTTGGAATGCGCCGTCATCCGGTACTCGGCTATAAGCGCATGCACTCCGGCCTCGACTTCAAGGCGAGTTATGGCACGCCGATTGTTGCGGTAACAGACGGCGTCGTGACGTCTGCCGGCCGAGCAGGTGGTTGCGGCAATGCCGTGAAAATCCAGCACGGCGGCGGGCTATCCACCCGCTATTGCCATATGAGCCGGATCGCTGCGCGCAGCGGCAGCAATGTGCGGCGCGGTCAGGTTATTGGCTATGTCGGTTCGACCGGCCTCAGCACCGGCCCGCACCTGCATTACGAACTTTACCGTGGTTCACGCAAAGTTGACCCGCGCTCGGTTAGTTTCGTAACTAGATCCGAATTGAGCGGCGGCGAATTGCAGAAGTTTCGTAGCCAGCTGGCGGCCCTCAAGAAGGTCCAAGCCGGCGCCGCATTGGAGCGCCTCGTTCCCGAAAATGCACCCGCTGAAGAGCCTGCTCGCGAGATTGACCGGATCGCTGCCCCGAAGAAGGTCGGTTGAGGCCGCCGCATTATTGGGGCAACAGGTAACTATGAGTGCTTCCCATCCCGCATTGCGTATGCGCCGCAGTCGCTCTTCTGCGTGGAGCCGCGCGCTTCACCGCGAGAACGTCTTGACGCCAGCCGATTTGATTTGGCCGCTCTTCGTCACCGAAGGTAGCGGAGCGGAGGAACCCATCGGCTCGCTTCCAGGCGTCTCGCGCTGGTCGGTTGATAATATTGCGAAGCAAGCCAAGGTGGCGGCAGAGCTGGGTATTCCCTGCATTGCGTTGTTTCCCAACACCCAAGCTGACCGCCGCAGCGATGACGGGGCAGAGGCTTTCAATCCCGACAATCTGATGTGCCGCGCGATCAAGGCCGTGCGCGATGCTTGCGGGAATGATGTGGGCATATTGACCGATGTCGCGCTCGACCCTTACACCGATCATGGTCAGGACGGCTTGCTCGATGACACGGGCTATGTTGTGAATGACGATACGGTTGCAGTGTTGGTCGATCAGGCGATCAATCAGGCTGAAGCAGGCGCAGATATTATCGCGCCGTCCGATATGATGGACGGGCGGGTCAAATCCATCCGCATGGCGCTTGAGATGGGCGGGCACCACAATGTCCAGATCATGGCCTATGCCGCCAAATATGCGAGCGCATTCTATGGGCCGTTCCGCGATGCGGTTGGCTCAGGCGGTCTGCTGAAAGGTGACAAGAAAAGTTACCAGATGGACCCAGCCAATGGCGATGAGGCTCTGCGCGAAGTCGCCCTCGACATTGCCGAGGGTGCTGACAGCGTAATGGTGAAGCCCGGATTGCCCTATCTCGATATTATCCGCCGGGTGAAAGAACGCTTCGAAATTCCGACCTTCGCATATCAAGTGAGCGGCGAATATGCGATGATTGAGGCAGCTGCTGCTGTCGGTGCAGGCGACCGCGATGCGCTAGTGCTGGAAACGTTGATGGCGTTCAAACGCGCGGGCTGTAGCGGGGTTTTGACCTATCATGCCCCGCTGGCTGCGCGGCTGCTTTCCTCATGAGTAACAAAGCTGATTTTCGATTGGAAACCGAGCGCTTGGTGATGCGTGACTGGCGCGAGGAGGATCTTGACGACTTCCACCGCCTGCACATCGACAGCGAAGTCATGGCCACATTAGGTCCGTTGAAAACGCGCGAGGAAACTGCCGGCCTCATTGCTGATCTGCAAGCACGTTCAGCACGCAACGGCGGCTACACTTACTGGCCGCTGGTAAGGCGTGAAGACCAGCGCGTAATCGGTTTTTGCGGGCTCGATCGCGGATATGAAGGGTCGATCGTCGGCGAACTGGAGATCGGCTGGCGGATAGCCAGCGATTGTTGGAGGCGGGGCTATGCGGCCGAGGCAGCGCAGGCCTGCCTTGCATGGGCGGACACAAATTTTCCGGGAGAGCGGGTTGTCGCAATTACCGCACGGAGCAATCAAGCGAGCCGCGGTCTAATGGAGCGGCTGGGTATGACGCACCGACCGGATATGGACTTTGATCACTCGAAATTGGCCAAGAGCGATCCTCTTCGGCCACATGTAACTTATGTGAAGGAAATGAGCTGATGAACGCTCGGGGGGGCACATCACGGCGCACTTTATTCGTCGTTGCGATTCTAACTGGCAGCTTTCTGCTGTTTTTGGTGCAACCGATGGTCGCGCGGCTTGCGCTGCCGAGGCTGGGCGGTGCGCCAAACGTCTGGAACAGCGCGATGCTGGTCTATCAGGCACTGCTGCTGGGCGGATATGCCTATGCCCATATGTTGGGGAAACTGGCTGTGCGGCGGCAGGCGACCATCCACCTCGCGCTTCTGGCCTTGGCTGCCCTGACGCTGCCGATTACGCTGGCGAACCTGTCCCCGCCCACGCCGGGCTGGGAGGCACTGTGGGTTCCAGCCCTGTTGGCGCTGACGATTGGCCCCGTATTCTTTCTCGTTTCTGCACAAGCGCCGTTGATGCAGAGGTGGTTCGCAGCCGATTCAAATGCTGGCGATCCTTACGCGCTTTATGCCGCATCCAACCTGGGCAGCTTTGCTGGACTGATCAGCTATCCGCTGCTGTTTGAGCCAAACTTCTCTCTGAAATCGCAAAGTCTTGCCTGGAGCTCGGGTTATGGCCTGCTTTTCTTGCTCGTCGGCCTGACCGCATGGGCGCGCTGGCATGCCGGCCCCATGGATAGCGAAGACGCCGCGGCGTCTGCCGGAAGCATTGGCATAAAGCGGATTTCATATTGGTTGGCGCTGGCGGCGGTGCCTTCGGGTTTGATGCTTTCAACCACCACGCATTTGACGACTGACATTTTCGCGATGCCGCTGCTGTGGGTGATCCCGCTTGGCCTTTATCTGCTCAGTTTCGTGCCGGCATTTTCAGAGAATCGTAAGTTTGCCGCGATATTTATCCGGCCTGCGCCGCTGGTTCTGCTCCTAGCAGGCGGGATGGCAGCTGTGTCCGAGGGCGGGGGCAATATGTCTGTCGCTCTGGCTGCTGTCGTGATGCTGTTCATCATCGCGGTCGCCCTACATTCGCGGCTATACGATGACCGGCCGGATCCGTCGCAGCTTACGCTGTTTTATCTCGTGATGTCGGCTGGCGGCGTGCTGGGCGGATTGTTTACTGCCCTCATCGCACCGCTAGTGTTCGACTGGGTGTGGGAACATCCGATTCTGGTTCTCGCTGCTGCGGCTTTGGTGCCGCTCGGTGTCTGGCCGCGCTGGCTTCAGCGGATTGGTTCGACCGAGAACCGCAAGTTGTTGATCGTCGGGATCGTTTGTTTGGTGGCCATTGGGCTCGTCTGGGTAATGCGGCAGGCGCTCATATCGCGCGATTCTATGCTCGTTGCAGGATTGATGCTGGCAATTGCCTTGTGCGGATTGATCGTGAAGGTCCGCCGCTGGGCATTCGTGATCGTTGTAGCAGTGCTTATGGCATCGCGCGGCGGACTCGACACGCTCGCTGTTTCGCTCGATGATGCACGCAGCCGCAGTTACTTCGGCGTCTATACGGTGCGTGACTATGTAGACCCCGCGCTCCGTACATTGGCGCATGGCACAACCTTGCATGGGAAGCAGTTTCTCGACCCTGCAGACAAGCTGAAGCCGACGAGCTATTACGGCGCCACATCGGGCGTAGGAATTGCGCTCCGTTCCGCCAGCGCGATCTATGGCGCTGATGCGCGTGTCGGAATTGTCGGGCTCGGGACTGGAACACTGGCTTGTTACCGCCAGCCCGAACAGACCTACACATTCTTTGAAATTGATCCGGCAATTCTCGAATATTCGACGCGCCGCGAGTTTACGTTCCTCCCTGAATGTGCCCCTGATGCGAAGACGCTTATCGGTGATGCGAGACTCGAGCTTGCGGCGCTGCCCCCGGGAGCATTCGACATTCTAGTGATCGATGCTTTCAGCTCAGATGCCATTCCGCTGCACTTGCTGACGATGGAGGCGCTCGATGTATATGAGCGCGCCATTACGGATGACGGTGTGCTCGTCTTCCATATTTCCAACCGCTATATCAATTTGCGCCCGGTGCTTGCTGCCGCTGTCGAGGAACGCGGCTGGTACGCCGCATTGCGCAATGACAATCCGCCAAAGAATGACATGACGAACGATTCGTTTTGGGTGGTGATGGCGCCTGACGCGGAAAGTCTGGCCAAAGTGATGCAGAGCGAGACTGAGTTGGAGTGGACCAAGCTCGGCGATCCTGCACCGGCCGCATGGACCGACGATTACGCGTCGACCATTCCCTTCATTCAATGGAAAAATCTTCTGGGAGCCTACTGATGGCAATTCGTAGACCCGGCGTCACGATCATTTCGATCCACGGCAAAACGCCGAAAATCCATGACAGCGCTTTTGTCGCGCCTGGTTGCAGGATCATCGGTGATGTCGAGATCGGGGCCGATAGCAGCGTCTGGTACAATTGCGTGCTGCGCGCCGATGTTAGCCGGATCGTGATCGGCGATCGGACAAACATTCAGGATGGCAGCGTGGTGCATTGTGATCCCGAGCGACCGGGTGATCCCGAAGGCTCGCCATGTGTTATTGGTGACGATGTGCTGATTGGACACCTCGCGATGGTTCATGGCTGCATTATCGAGGATCGCGGCTTCGTCGGCCTTGGTGCAATTGCCATGAACAAAGCGCGGATTGGTAGCGATGCGATGTTGGCGGCAGGCGCCATGCTCACCGAAGGCAAGATTATGGAGCCGCGCCAATTATGGGCAGGTCGCCCAGCGAAATTCCTCCGCGATCTGCCCGAACCAGCGATTGCCGAAATGCGAGCTGGCGTCGTGCATTATGCAGAGAACGCAAAGCACCACAGCGCAGCGGTGGATGCGGCGGATTTGGACTGACGCCACGACAGCGCCAGTTGCGCGGCGCAACTAGTCGCGGATTAACGCCTTGAGACTATCGACCCGGTCGGCCTCATGCGCTGGTTTGTCCCAGCGAATGCGGTGAATTCGCGGGAAGCGCATGGCGAGGCCTGACTTGTGACGCTTGCTCTCATGCACTGAATCGAATGCGACTTCGAAAACCAAACTCTTGTCGGTTTCGCGCACTGGACCGAAACGGTTGAGTGTTTTCTGCCGCACATGCCGGTCGATCCTCTTCAGATCTTCGTCTGTGAAGCCGGAATAGGCTTTGCCGACCGGTAACAGGTCAGCGCCTTCGTCCGGATCGCCATTCCAGCAGCCGAACGTGTAATCCGAATAGAAGCTGCTGCGCTTGCCGCTGCCGCGCTGGGCATACATCAGCACGCAGTCGATCAGCAGCGGATCGCGCTTCCATTTGTACCATAGACCCGTCTTGCGGCCAGGCACGTAAGGGCTGTCGCGGCGCTTAAGCATTAGCCCCTCGATGGCATCGTCGCGCGTAGTGGTGCGGATTTCGGCAAGCTGTTCGAAAGTTTCTGCATGGACGATCTGCGACAGGTCGAAATGGCTGTCCGGTAAGCGCGGCATCAGCTTCTCGAGATGCCCGCGGCGCTCTTCCCACCGCAGCGTCCGTAAATCCTCGCCATCAATGATCAGCGTGTCGTAAAGCCGCACAAAGGCAGGTGCCTCGGCCAGCATCTTCTTGCTCACCGTTTTCCGCCCGAGACGCTGTTGCAGGGCATTGAAACTTGCTGCGCCGCCTTGTTTGTCAGGGCTGGCTTCACCGCCCTGAACATTGCCGCGCACTAGCAATTCACCATCAACGACTGCAGGGACATCGAGTGCATTCGCCATTTCGGGAAAAGTGGCCGAAATATCGTCACCTGAACGTGAATAGATGCGCGTCTCGCCAGCCACATGGACTAACTGCACCCTGATCCCGTCCCATTTCCACTCGGCCGCATAGTCTTTCATGTCCACGACCATGTCTTCGAGCGGATGGGCGAGCATGAACGGGCGGAAGAGCGGGATGTTTTCCGTATCGGGCGGTTCTGCGCCATCGGCGGCCCAGGCGAACAGTTCGGAATAGGGTGGTGCTAGAGCGTGCCAGTATTCCTCAACATCATCGACCGAAACATCGAAAGCCTGCGCAAACGCCACCTTGCCAAGACGTGCGGAGATTCCGATTCGCATGGCTCCGGTGGCTAGCTTCAGCAGCGCATAGCGGCCTGACGAATCAAGCCGGTTCAACAAGGCCGGTAATTCAGTCGGAGCTGTGGCGCGGGTCATAGCGGTCAGTGCTTCGACCGCCTCAGTGACCGTCGGCGGAGGCTCCGTCTCGCCAAATGGTTCGGGCCAAAGCAGCGCGGCAGTTTCTGCCGTGTCGCCCACAAACTCGCGGCTGAGAGTCCATAGAACCGGATCAACCCGTTCCTTCATTGCGTTACGTATGGCGGTGCTTTTGACCGCCGCGAAGTCCAAGCCGTCAGTCAGCGCCGCCAGCGCCCACCCGCGGTCCGGATCGGGGGTCTCGCGTAGATATTCAGCAATCCGCGCCAGCTTGGCATTACGGCTGTTGGTATAGACCAACGCATCGATCAGAGCTGCGAAGCGTTCCATCAGCTCATTCCCGCTTCACACGTGATTAAGCCGCCGCTACCAATAGGAAGTTCCGCGCGCGGTAACGCGCTCCAGCCTTTGAAGGAATCCGATATATGAAGTTCACTACAATTGCCCGCGTTGCTGCTCCTGCGCTCCTGCTTGCCACTGCTGTTTCCGCGCAAGCCGACCATCACGGCGAAAAAGCTGCTGAAGCGGCGACGGAAGTAGGGGCCAAATTTTCGACCAACTTGCCTATTGAAGCTCTGATGGCGGACGTGAGCGCTGCTGTTGTTGTTGAGAAGCATATGCCGGGCATTTCTCAGCATCCAGCCTACGGCCAATTCAAGGCAATGAGCTTTCGTCAAGTTCAGCCCTTCTCGCAAGGCATGGTAACCGATGAAATGCTCGCGAAGCTCGATGCCGATCTGGCTCTTTTGAGCACGGAAGAGGCCGCCACTGACGCTGCTGCCGAATAGGCAGCGATAATCTGACGGACCGAGTGAGCCCTGCAACCGCTTGCGGGCTCACTCATCCTCATCCTCCCGGCCAACCAAGGCCAAGGCCCGCGCCCGCCGCTGGGTCAGCTGATGCCAGCGCAGCAGCGCTTCCTCGCGTCCATGCGTGACCCATGTTTCCTGCGGATCAACTTCTTCAATAGTGCGGGTGAGCTCGCTCCAATCAGCATGATCGCTGATGATCAGCGGCAGCTCGACATTACGCTGCCGGGCACGCTGGCGAACCATCATCCAGCCTGATGCCATTGCGGTAACCGGATCGGGCAAGCGGCGGCTCCACTGGTCAGCCAACGCTGATGGCGGTGAGATGATGACATGCCCCCGCATTTCATCCTTCGTATGATCGGCGACAAGTTTCAGATCACCTAGCTCGACACCCCACTCCTCATACAGCCGGCACATTTTCTCCATCGCCCCGTGGAGGTAGATCGTATCGTGATGACCGGCAGCGCGCAGCTCGGCAATTACGCGCTGCGCCTTGCCGAGCGCATAGGCCCCAACCAGCACGCAGCGATCAGGATTATCGACCAAGGCCTTTAGCAGCTTGGTGATTTCGTCCTGAATTGGCGGATGGTTGAAGAGCGGCAGGCCGAATGTCGCCTCGGTAATCAGAATGTCGCAAGGCGTGACTTCGAAAGCCGGGCAAGTCGGATCAGCGCGGCGTTTATAGTCACCCGTCACGATCACTTTCTCACCGGCATGCTCGAGCAGGATTTGGGCGCTGCCTAAGACATGCCCGGCGGGAATATAAGTCGCGTCGACGCCGCCCTTCAGCTTGAGTGTCTCACCATAGGGAACCGGCGTTGCGCCGTCGGCTGTGTTGTACCGCAGCTTCATGATCGCTAGCGTTTCAGGCGTTGCCACAGTCGTACCGTGTCCGCCGCGCGCATGGTCGGCATGGCCGTGCGTCACCAGAGCATTATCGACCGCGCGCGAGGGATCAACCCAGAAATCGGCGGGGGCGACATAAATCCCGTAGGGTTCGGGTTTGATCCAAGAAAAGGGCGCGGCCATCACTAAGGAAAGCCGTGCCCGGTGATTGGGTTCCGCTTTTGAGGTCTAGCGGGGGCCGCCGCCACGTTTGCGCATATATTCCTGCCAGCGTGTGATATCGGGATCGTCCTTTAGTATCTTGCCGCTTGGGTCGGCGATGTAATGCACACTGTCTGAGCCCAGATCGAGGGTGCCTTTGCCACCGGTCATGGCGACGACCTTGGTCTCGCCGTCCACCAGCACTTCGACGGGCATCGGAAATGTCCCGCCCGGCGCTTGCCATTCGAGGCTGAGCATCGAACCTTCGCGCGTCTCTGCGAGCTTCGGCAGTTCGGCGCTGCGCAGGTAAGTTTCGAAGAACCAGCCATAATCTTTGCCGGTCACATTATTGATGATGGCTAGGAAGTCGTCAGTGCTTTTCACGACCGGCTTGAAATTGCCGGGCCTCGGATCATCGCGGCCATAAACCAGGCGGGTGGTGGCCTTGAAGAAGTCCCCATTGCCGAGATGCTCACGCAATGTGTGGAGTACCCACGACCCCTTGGCATAAATATCGCGGCCCCATCCGGCGTCTGTGTCGAGATATTTGGTGCTGCTGATACGCTCGCGCGGAGCGACAGGGAAACGGTTGATCAGACCCTTGCGCGCTTCCCACATGGACGCGTGATAGGCGAGTTCGCCGTCCTTCCACCACAGATAGAGCGGCTGCATGTAAGCGCCGAATCCCTCGTGCAGCCACATGTCGGCCGATTCCGCGTTGGAAAGCTGGTTGGCAAACCACTCATGCGCAAATTCATGCTGCATCAGCGTATCGTAACCCTCGGGCGTAGGGCGATATTGGTTGCCGTAGGCGTTGATGGTTTGATGTTCCATGCCGAGATGCGAGGTCTCGACAATGCCGACCTTCTCGTCCGCAAACGGATAGGGGCCGATCAGCTCTTCGAAGAAATCTAGGTAGATCGGCATTTCTGCCATCAGGACCGGGGCTTGTTGCTTGCTCTCTGGCAGATGCCAATATTTAACCGGGATCGTGTTGCCGAAACGGCTTTTGTAATCGAACTCAAGCAATTCATAGGGGCCGATGTTGAGCGCAACGCCATAGCTATTGGGGCTCTTGGCGCGCCAATTGTAAGTCATCCAGTCGCCATCCTGATCAACGCTTTGGAGAACACCGTTACCCGCTGCAACCAGTGGAGCGGGAACGGTGATGGCGCTGTCGAGCAGCTCAACTTCGCGGCTGGGATGGTCCATGCATGGCCAGAAAATGTCACAGCCCTGCATCTGGATGGCGGTCGAAATCCAGTCGGCGCCAGCGGGTGTTTTATCCCAAACAAAGCCGCCATCCCACGGTGCGCGTAGCGCAACATGCGGTTTGCCCGCGTATGAAATGCTGACTTCGGCAGTATCACCGGCAGAAAGAGCGTCCGGCAGGTCGATGGAAAGCAAGCCTTCGGGATTGCTCCAACCGTCCGAACCAATTGCCGCACCATTTACAGTGATCGCCGAGATCGCAAAGCGTGGGTCGAGGTCGAATTCGGCCTTGGTAACATCACCGGTCGCAAGGATTTTATAGTCTGCCTTGCCGGTGATGCTCTTCGTGGCCGGATCGACCTTCAGCGCGAGCGCAAGATAGGGAAGCTGGGTCCGGGACTGGTTTTCGGTCAGCGGAAGGCCGCTGTCCATCGTTCGCTCGGCCAGTACCGGCGCATCCTGCGCCGCTGCGCCCACCGAACCGATGGCAAGTGCCCCCACGCAAAGAGCCGAAAGAGACGCCGTTAAATGACGCACAGTCCTGAAACCCATTTTTTAGTCCCCATGTTGTGCCCCACAAGCGTTACCTGTGCGGGCGTTTAGTCTTTGCCGCCTTTATCCTTGCCGCCGTCGCTGTCGCCAGCCTCGGCATCCGGTTTCTTGGGGGTAGCTTTCTTTGCGGCGGGCTTCTTTGCTGCCGTTTTTCTTTTCTTCGCCGCAGGCATCTTTGGCGGAGCAGGAGTGACTTCGAATGACGGCTTGCCGTCCTTCACACTCACATGAACCTCACCGCCGCTGATCAGCTTGCCGAATAGCAACTCCTCTGCGAGCGGTTGCTTGATCTTGTCCTCAATCAGTCGGGCCATCGGACGGGCACCATAGAGCTTGTCATAGCCCTTTTTCGCTAGCCAATCGCGGGCGTCGCTGTCGAACTGGATATGCACGTCCTGATCGGCCAGCTGCAGTTCGAGCTGAAGGATGAATTTGTCGACCACGCGGCTGACGGTCCCGGTGCCGAGATAGGCAAACGGCACGATCGCATCGAGGCGGTTACGGAATTCTGGCGAGAACATCTTCTTCACCGCTTCCTCGCTTGCATCTTCCTTCGACACATCCCCGAAACCGATGCCGCTGCTCGCCATATCGGCAGCCCCGGCATTGGTGGTCATCACCAGCACAACATTGCGGAAATCGACCGTCTTGCCGTGATGATCGGTCAGGCGGCCATTATCCATGACTTGCAGCAGGATATTGAACAGGTCCGGATGGGCCTTTTCGATTTCGTCGAGTAGCAGCACGCAATGCGGGTTCTGGTCGATGGCATCGGTCAGCAAACCGCCCTGATCAAAGCCGACATAGCCCGGAGGCGCGCCGATCAGGCGCGAAACGCTGTGACGCTCCATATATTCGGACATGTCGAAGCGTTTGAGTTCAATACCCATGATGCTGGCCAGTTGGCGTGCAACCTCGGTTTTACCAACACCGGTCGGGCCGCTGAAAAGGAATGAGCCGATGGGCTTATCCGGATCGCGCAGACCTGCCCGGCTGAGCTTCATAGCCGTAGCGAGTTTGTGCACAGCGGCGTCCTGACCAAACACAACCTGCTTCAGGTCGCGGTCGAGATGCTGCAGCACACGCTTATCATCCTTCGAAACCGATTTCGCCGGGATGCGAGCCATCGTCGCGATGACCTGCTCGATTTCCTTGGCGGTGATCTTCTTCTTGCGGCGGCTGGGCGGCACAAGCATCTGCATCGCTCCGACTTCGTCGATCACGTCGATGGCTTTGTCCGGCAGCTTGCGGTCATTGATATAACGGCTGGACAGTTCGACCGCGGTTTTCAAAGCGTCCGGCGTATAGCGAACGCCGTGGTGTTCTTCGAATGCAGAACGCAAACCTTTGAGGATCTTGATCGTATCCTCGATTGTCGGCTCGTTCACATCGATCTTTTGGAACCGGCGTAGCAAAGCGCGATCCTTCTCGAAGTGGTTGCGGAACTCCTTGTAGGTTGTCGATCCAACGCAGCGGATCGCACCGCTCGAAAGCGCAGGCTTCAGCAAGTTGGAGGCATCCATAGCCCCGCCGCTGGTTGCGCCAGCACCGATAACTGTATGAATTTCATCGATAAATAGCACGGCCTCGGGCATTTTCTCGAGTTCGTTGACGACCTGCTTCAGCCGCTCCTCGAAATCACCGCGATAACGGGTGCCGGCCAGCAGCGCGCCCATATCAAGCGAGTAGATCACTGCATTTTGCAGCACTTCGGGCACCTGACCTTCGACGATCTTACGCGCCAGACCTTCGGCAATGGCGGTCTTACCAACGCCCGGGTCGCCCACATAAAGCGGGTTGTTCTTCGAACGGCGGCAGAGAATCTGGATCGTCCGGTCAACCTCGGGGCCGCGGCCGATCAACGGATCTATCCGGCCATCTTCGGCCTTCTTGTTGAGGTTTACGGTAAACTGGTCGAGCGCAGATTCCTTCTTGCCCTTGTCGCCGCCAGGAAGATCGCTGTTATCTTCTTGATCTGTGCCGGTTGGCGGGCTTTGGTCTTCGATTTGGCGGCCACCCTTGCCGATGCCGTGGCTAATAAAGCTGACGGCATCGAGGCGGCTCATATCCTGCTGCTGCAGGAAGTAGACGGCATAGGAATCGCGTTCGGAGAATAGCGCCACAAGCACATTTGCGCCGGTAACCGTATCCTTTCCGCTCGACTGCACATGCAGGATCGCCCGCTGGATCACCCGCTGGAAACCGGCGGTCGGCTGCGGATCAGCCCCGTCTTCGGTTTTAAGCGACTGATATTCTTGATCAAGATACTGCTTCACCGCTTCGCGCAGCTCGCTCAGATCGACGCCGCAAGCTGTCATGACTTGTGCAGCATCGCTATCTTCGACCAGCGCCAGCAGCAAATGCTCCAGCGTGGCATATTCATGGCTCCGGTCAGACGCATTGGTCAGTGCGGCGTGGAGCGTCTTTTCGAGGTTCTGTGCGAAACTTGGCATTAAATCGCTTTCTTTGCGTGGGGCGGCCTTACGCGGATTGGCTTTGGGAGAATGGCTTCGAAGCATGAAGGCGGAATGTAAATCCCGCCTGACTTACCAGTGATATGGGTATCGCATTCGGGATTTCGAGAGGGACTTTGGGTCATACTCGGCCGCCGCCGAAAAGGGCGTCTGCCGCATTGCGGTGAGAAGTTGCTTTTTCGCGATGCGCCTTCACCCGGGCGATCTCTGCATTCAGCATGGCAACGCGCTCATCCAACTCATGGAGTGAATAGCTATCAAGCTCCTCGCCGGAAAGCTTGCCGGCGGCATCACCCTTGGCTCTTGGGGCGTCGTCTTCATTCATCGCGGGCAGTGTCATGTGCTGGCGGCTTGCTGTCAATGGACTGCGGCGCTAGTTGTTCGCCGGGAGTGACGCATCCGCAACATTTGCGGAAAGCAGGGGGCATAATGGTAAGCAAGATTCCGGAAACAATGACGGCCATTGGCTATGACGCGCCGGGCGGACCTGAGGTTCTGCGTGCCGAGATATTGCCTGTGCCAAAACCCGGGCCCGGTGAAGTGCTGGTCAAGGTCGCCTTTGCCGGAGTGAACCGCCCCGATCTAATCCAGCGCGAGGGGAAATATCCGCCCCCTCCCGGTGCATCGCCGATACCGGGTCTCGAGATTGCGGGTGACGTCCTGGCGTCAGGCGATGGTGTTGAAAATGTTGGCGTGGGGCATCAGGTCTGTGCCCTAGTCACAGGCGGCGGCTATGCTGAATATTGTCTCGCCAAGGCGGATCACTGTCTGCCTGTGCCAGAAGGAATGTCGTTGGCCGAAGCAGCCGCTATTCCCGAAACGCTTTTCACCGTTTGGCACAATGTTTTTGAACGGGGCTGGGCCTGTGAGGGCGAAACGCTGCTCGTGCATGGCGGCACCAGCGGTATCGGTACGATGGCCATCAAGCTGGCGCGGCTGTTTGGTATCAAAACCATCGTAACCTGCGGTAGCGACGAGAAATGCGCGGCAGCAAAGGCCATCGGCGCAAACCATGCGATCAATTACAAGACGGACGATTTCGTGGAGGAGGTGAAGCAGATCACTTCCGGCCGGGGTGTCGAGATCGTTCTCGATATGGTTTCGGGTGATTATGTGCCTCGTAACCTTAAATGCCTCGCTGACGATGGCCGCCATGTGACTATCGCAGTTCTTGGCGGGATGATGGCGGAGCTAAATATGGCAGTAATCATGTCACGCCGCTTGACGCTCACAGGTTCAACGCTGCGCGCCCGTCCAGATGATTTCAAAACACTGTTAGCGGATGAAATCCATCAGAATGTCTGGGATTTTGCGGCCAGTGGCCAGCTGCGGCCGGAAATGGATCAGATATTTCCGCTTACCGAGGCCTCTGCTGCGCATGCGCGGATGGAAGCGGGAGACCATATCGGGAAGATCGTGCTGCAGGTCGCAGCATAGTTCTTACCACCCGCCGCCGTCAGTATTCGGATCGGTCGACGCCCCGCTAGCGTCGTCCATTGCATCCAGCTGCCAGCGCTCTGCATCATCTATCGGGCGCGTATCAGTTGAGGGAGCCGACGCTGCATAGGTTGACTGGCGGTTAGGTGAATTATCGCTACTGCCCTAACCGCCCATCGAGTTGGCCAGTTTATAGCCCAGTTCGGGATTGCTTTCGAGCCGCTGGGCCAAATCCATGCTCGAATCGTCGACAATCACAGCCGCCATATCAAGGATCTCCGACGCAGCCGCCAAAGAGGAGGCTCGGCTCTTCCCATCTCTTACCGCTTCGGCATATTTGGCCATACCTTTTCTAAAACCCATTTGGATTTTGTGCTCGTCGACAACCATTGGCGTGCCGCCGATATTTATCGTCTTATCCGGCGTATCGATTGCAACGTCGATGCGGGAGCTGTTGGAATCAACGCTCTCGATACGAATGAGCACGGTGGCTTGGCCACCTTCTTCGCCCATCGTCTATAGAACTGAATTCTTGTCCGGCTTGCTTTTGGTCATCGGCCGAGCTCCTAACAATTGAACCATCGAACCTGACCGGAATGTTCCGAGATCTGACATTGTCTTATCCGCGGGCTGGGGAATGTCTACGAAGAATTCATCGTTGCCGCAGGCGGTCAACGTTAAGGTCATTATAGCGGCCAGAATCAAACGTATCATGGTCTCCGTTCCCTCGGTGATTGAGCGGGCCTTTACGGCGCCGACCCTAATAAATGGTTTTGCAAGAGAGGTTTAGGGTGGCCTTGAGTGAGGCCGAATTTCTCAAAACTGTCACGCAATTGTGATTCGCCTGTAACATTGCGCCGCTAACACTGTTGTTGAGTTCAGACCGCTCATTGCAGAGGGCCAACACCATGTTTGATGACCGTACCCGCTCAATTCCCAGTGCAAGCGATGACCTTGAGAACAGCCAGCGACAGTTTGCGGCTGCGAAACTGACGGACTATCCGGCGCTCGATTCCTTTCCGGTCGGGGAGATCGCTACCGCACGTTGGCTTATGTTCTGGAAGAAGCGGCCTACATGATGCACTAGCACCCGATGCGTATGTGCTTGCCGTAAAGCGCGTGTTCGCCTACATCGTCCAAACACAGGCCGCTCCGAAAGGGGCGGCCCTTATATTTTCTACGGAGACGACACTTGTCCCAACCAGCACCCCTTATGCCCCATGCAACCGCCTCATGGCTGGTTGATAATACCGCGCTCGCATTCGAGCAGATTGCCGAATTTTGCGGCCTGCATATCCTCGAAGTTCAGGCGATGGCCGATGATCTTGCGAGCAGCAAATACACCGGCCGTGACCCGCTCCATTCGGGCGAACTGACGCTGGCTGAAATCGAGAAGGGTCAGAATGATCCGGGCTACAGCCTCGTCATGCAGAAGGCACCCGTTCAGGTCAGCCGCACCAAAGGCCCGCGCTATACGCCAGTATCGAAGCGTCAGGATAAGCCTGATGGCATTTCCTGGATCCTGAAGAGCCATCCGGAAATTTCCGATGCGCAGATTTCCAAGCTGATCGGTACGACCCGCAACACGATCAACGCCATTCGCGACCGGTCACATTGGAACATCCAGAATATTCAGCCGAAGGACCCCGTGACTTTGGGCCTTTGCGCGCAGCGTGAGCTTGATGCGGTTGTGGCCAAGGCCGCTAAGAAGGCTGGTATTGTCGACGAAGTGCCTGCTGATGCGCGCCTCGGCAGCGACAAGGAAGCATTGATCGCCGAATTGAAGCAGGAGCGCGTCGATGCAGCAGACGCAGCTGTTGTTGCGGCTCAGGAAGCTGAAGCAGCAGCATGGCTCGAAGCCAAGCGCACGGGAACAGCCGAAGAGGGTGAAGAGCCCGCGCCACTGCCAAGCGAGTAACTCTTCGAACAGAAGTTTGACGGGGCTGTGCGGGATGCTGCGCGGCCCCGTTTTTGTTGGAGATATCACTTGCTCTGCTGCCAGCGCTCCGTCACAATATTTACATGAATGTAAGTAGCGCTCCCGAACATCCAACAGCGGAACAATATCAGCACCCCTGCGCATGGGACATGGCATTTCCGCCCATGACTTTGCCCGAAATGTTGGAGAATAGCGCTCGTAAGGCTCCGGATTCCAACATGGTCCGGTTTATGGGCCGCACCTATAGCTATGCGGATGTGCTGGCTGAGGCTCGTGGGTTTGCTGCTGTGTTGCTTGGTCAGGGTTTCAAAAGCGGTGATCGTGTGGGCTTATTCCTGCCTAATGTCCCAATCTATCCGGCAGCCTACTACGGCGCGATGATAGCCGGCTGTGTCGTGGTGAACTTCTCGCCGCTCTACAGCGCTGAAGAACTGGCCGAGCAGGTTGAAGATTCAGGGACCCGTCTGCTGATAACAATCGATGCTCCCGCGCTTCTGCCGACAGCTCTGGAGGTTCTTGATCGCTCTTCTCTGGAGCAGCTTTGTGTCGGAAAGCTTTCAGATATGCTGCCGTGGTATAAGGGGCTTGCCCTAAAGGTAGTGGGGCGTAAAAATATTAGCCCCTTTCCCGATCGGCCCGACGTTGGCGACTGGCGTGAGTGGATGGCGGATGGGAGCTGGTCGCACTGGCTCGGTGATGGGCCGCAGTTCGCTCCCCGCGCAAGTCCAGATGATCTGGCGTTGCTGCAATACACTGGCGGGACCACCGGCACACCCAAGGGCGCAATGCTGACGCATCAGAACCTCAGCGCCAATGCGCGGCAGGTCGATGCGATTGATCCCTTTACCGATATCGATGACATCATTCTTGGCGTGCTGCCGATGTTCCATGTTTTCGCCAACACCTGCGTTCTCAACCGCACCGTTTTCAAAGGCGGATGCATTGCCATGTTACCGCGCTTCGACGCCGGGCAGGCTCTGAAACTGCTAGAGAAGGAGCGCGCCACTGCGTTCCCGGGCGTTCCGACGATGTATCAGGCATTGCTCGATAATCCGGCCTTTGCGAAGACGGATTTCTCGTCGCTTGAAGTATGTATCTCGGGTGGCGCACCGCTTCCGGCCCCTGTTCGTGAGAACTTTCAGGAAAAGAGCCGGGCGCTTCTGGTCGAAGGTTACGGCCTTACCGAAAGCGCGGGCGTGGTTTCGACCAATCCCTATCAGGGCGAAAATCGTCCCGGCACCATCGGGCAAGTGCTTCCGCAAACGCGCGTGAAGCTGCTTGATAAGGAGGACCCGACCAAGCTCGCGCCTGCAGGCGAGCCCGGAGAGCTTGTCATTCGCGGTCCGCAGATCATGGGTGGATACTGGAACCGGCCCGACGCGGCGAAATCCGCGTTTGCTGAGGTCGGCGGCGAGAGCTGGCTGCGAACAGGCGACATCGCGATGATCGACGCGGATGGCTACATCAAGATCGTCGACCGCAGCAAGGATATGATTGCCGTCGGCGGATTTAAGGTATTCCCGAGCCGCATCGAGGCTGTACTGGTCGATCATCCGGCCGTGAAAGAAGCTCTCGTGATTGGCGTGCCTGACGATTATCTTGGCGAGATGCCCAATGCCTACATCACGTTGAACGAAGGCGCGTCTGAGGCCGGCGACGCACTAAAGGAATGGCTCAACCCGCAGGTCGGCAAGCACGAGCGCGTTGGCGAAATCATCATCCGCGATGAATTACCCAAGACAATGATCGGCAAGCTCGACCGCAAGGCATTGCGGGCCGAGGTGCTAAACTAAATGCTGAGTGGCTGAGGAGCCGGTTAGCGAGCCAGCGTTAGATGCGCCTCTTCGCCGTCATCGTTGGGAGCAGTTTTCGCCGGGTTGGCCGGGGTTTTGGGCGCTGCAGCTGACGGAGCAGCATGCGCCTTCTTGGGCGCAAAACGCCCTTCGACGGCTGCGCCTTGTTCGATGGTCAATGCGTCATAATGCACATCGCCTTCGACATGGGCGGTCTTCAAAACAACCAATTCGCGAGCGGTGATCGATCCTACGATCCGGCCCGATAGGCGCGCGCTTTCGGCGGTGATCGCGCCGAGGATTTCGCTACCTTCGCCTTGGACCAGGCTGGTGCAGGAAATGTCGCCTTCGATGCGGCCATCGACATGCAGGTCAGCGCTGGCGCTGATGTTACCGGTAATGGTCACATCGCCGCCGATTACCGAGAATGTTGATCCATTGTTTGAGGGTTTAGCCATCTGAGCGGGCCTTTCGGGCGTTTCCGTATCGGGCTTCTTTGAGAACATCGGGCGCAGACTCCATGAAGGGGCGCGGGTTTACGGCGCGATTGTTGATACGCACTTCGAAATGAAGGTGCGAGCCGGTCGACCGGCCAGTGCTGCCCATTGCGCCGATTAGCGAACCGGCATTTACCGTATCACCGACCTTGGCGGCAAAGCGCGACAGGTGAGCGTAACGGGTCATCAGGCCATTGCCGTGGTCGATTTCAATGACCTTGCCATATCCGCCTTTGTAACCGGTGAAGCGAATAGTTCCGACGGCTGCGGAATAGATTGGTGAACCTAGCGGACCCTTGAAGTCCATTCCGCTATGCATTGCGCCGCCGCCCGTAATCGGATCGCGGCGATAGCCGAAGTTGGAACTGAGCGCGGCCACATTGGCGGGGCGGAATTGCGGAATACCGTCAAGGCCGCTCTCCAGCGCTTCCATGCGGGCCAGGCTGAGGCCGAGGCGCTCAAAGCGCGGGTCGAGCGAGCCATCGCTGCTGGTTGCGAGGCTGAGCAGCGGGCCACCCATCGCTTCGCGGTCGGCAGAAGCCAACATCATTCTAGGGTCCAAGCCCAGCTTACGAATTGCCTGTTCAGCACGGGCCGAGCGGCGATCAGCAAAGCGGGTGAGGCGTTCGACAAACGATAACTGACGCGCTTCAAGCCGAGCCAAAGCAGCGGCCTCAGGGATCGAGGCGCTTACCTTTTCGACCATCTTCTTTGTTTCGCTCGAAGAATCGCTAACGGTTTCGCCATCTTTCGCGTCTTCGGGCAGCGCGGTCACCATCTTCTCGATGAATTCCATGCGGCGCTTAATTTCGTCTGCTTCAGCATCGATATTGTCACGGAAAGCTGCGACTCGGCTTTCGGATGTCGCCACTTCCGCCTCACGCTCCAGCAGAGCCATGCGGTCGGACTGCGCGCTATATTGCGAAATCGCCATCGCGCCCATCGAAATGGCCCAGAAGGCAAGCGCGCCGACAGCAATGCCAGCGGCAATCATCTGCAAACGCGATGAAACTTTGATAAAACGGACCTGGCCCTGCGATCGCATGAAAAACTCACGATCAGGGAACCAGGCACGCAGGCGGTCCAATTTGCCGCCAGCGGCAGTACTATTAGTCAAGTGCGACCCCCAAGGTCAATCAACGGGTGATAGATCTGCTAACAGGGGAAAAGCCATAGGTCGAATCCAACCACTGATGGAGTCGCCGAACCGAACGAGTCTCGCGATGAAGCGTTATTTTGCGCGATAATCTTGTTTCAGAAGCGTGAATAATCTGACGTCATGAAGCTAATAAAATGCCTATTTCCTGTCCTGACATGACTATTATGCGCTGCTACACAATGACCATGAACGCACCGCCCAAAGTGGATTTATCGCCAGAAGAGTTGGTTCGCGACCTTGCGACACAGGGCCGCCGTGCGCAGCGGATTCTGGCTGGATTGAGCGATGCACGCAAGGCCGCAGCCTTGCGTGCGGCGGCCGGCGCAATGCGTGCGGCCTCGGCGGATATTCTGGCCGCAAATGCCCGCGATCTGGCGGCTGGACGCGAGCGTGGTCTGGCTCCTGCCATGCTCGACCGGCTTTCCTTGGACAAGACGCGGCTGGCGGGAATCGCCGATGCGGTGGGTGCGGTTGCCGCGCTTCCCGACCCGGTAGGCGAGATAATCGACAGCTGTGAACGGCCCAACGGGCTGCGGCTCAGCCGGGTGCGCGTGCCAATCGGTCTGCTCGGAATCATTTACGAAAGCCGTCCCAATGTTACCGCCGATGCGGCCGCTCTATGTGTAAGGGCGGGTAATGCCGCTTTGCTACGCGGTGGAAGTGAGGCGGTGCATTCAAACCGCGCCATTCACACGGCACTTACAGAAGGACTTGTTTCTGCAGGAGTTCCTGCGGAGGCTGTGCAATTGCTTCCGACACAGGACCGTGCCGCGGTCGGCGCGATGCTTAAGGCTGCCGGCCTCATCGATATGATCGTTCCGCGCGGCGGCAAGGGGTTGGTTGCGCGCGTGCAGGCTGATGCACGAGTGCCGGTGCTCGCCCATCTCGATGGCATTTGTCATACTTTCATCCATTCAGCAGCCGAAGCTGACATGGCACGCGATGTGGCGCTGAATGCCAAGATGCGCCGGACCGGCATCTGCGGAGCGATGGAAACTCTGCTTCTAGACGCGCAATTCCCGCATTCGGGCACCGTGCTGGATGCATTGATTGATGCTGGTTGCGCGCTGGTTGGCGATGCACGGGCATGCTCACTGGACAGCCGCATTGCGCCGGCAACCGTGGACGATTGGGACACGGAATATCTCGAAGCCCGCCTGTCGGTTGCCGTTGTCGATGGGATGGACGGGGCGCTAGAACATATTGCGCGCCATTCCTCCGCCCATACTGATGCGATCGTTACGTCAGATGATGCAGCAGCCGAGCGATTTTTGAACGAAGTCGATTCGGCCATTGTGATGGTCAACGCCTCTAGCCAATTTGCTGATGGCGGTGAATTCGGGTTAGGCGCGGAAATCGGCATTGCCACCGGGCGCTTACATGCACGGGGTCCAGTCGCTCTCGAAGGACTGACGACATATAAATGGCAAGTGCGCGGGACGGGCCAGACCCGGCCTTGAGACACGCCCCATGATCTGTACTTATGATTAGAACAGGGCTTTTGGGAGGCAGCTTCAATCCTGCGCATGGCGGCCACCGGCGAATCAGTCTGTTTGCGATGGAAGCGCTCGGGCTGGACGAGCTGTGGTGGCTGGTCTCACCCGGCAATCCCTTAAAGCCAAAGAAGGGCATGGCACCGCTGGCTGCTCGGGTAAAAGCGGCCCAGCAAATGGCCCGGGGCGCGCCGATCAAAGTGACGGCTATCGAACGCGAACTTGGTTCTCCTTACACAGTGGATACGCTGGCGGCTGTGCAGCGGCGTTATGCGAAGCGGGACTTTGTCTGGCTCATGGGCTCCGACAATCTCGCGCAATTCCACCGGTGGAGGCGCTGGCGCGATATAGCGCGCACCATGCCGATTGCGGTTATCGCAAGGCCCAGCTATGAGGCGGATGCTATCGCGAGCCCCGCGATGGCCTGGCTGAGGCGCTACCGCGTGCCCGCCGCCAGCTTTTCCGCCGCGCATCGATGGAGCGCACCGACACTGGTCCAATTACGTTTCGATCCCGATACCCGTTCTGCCACAGCTATCCGCCGGGCAGATCCAGACTGGGCCCGTCGCTTCGCAGGGGCGCCGCCCAGGGACCACGTTACGCGCAATCCCATTCCATTTTTACAAGCAGAAGGTCCGGCATGATCTGCCGTGCTACCCGCTTGCATTTAAAGCCAAATTTTCAGGAGCTCGCCAACCGCCTATGACTCAGGCGCCAACCAAAGCAGTAGCCGGTCTCGCAGCCGGAGGGGCCGACCTTTCCGCCACGCGCGATCCCGAAGCACTCCATGCTCTTGTCCTCAATCAACTTGATGACGATCAGGCGCAGGAAGTCGTTTCGATCCCGCTCGAGGGTAAGTCCAGCATCGCCGATTACATGGTGATCGCGTCGGGCCGCTCGACGCGTCAGGTCGCCTCGATTGCCAGCAAGATGGCCGAATCGGTCAAGAAGGCTGGCTTCGGCCCCGTCCGTCTGGAAGGGCTTCCCGCCGCCGATTGGGTTCTGCTCGATGCCGGCGACGTGGTGCTGCACCTGTTCCGCCCCGAAGTCCGTGCGTTCTACAATCTGGAACGCATGTGGGCGATTGGTGACGACAGCGAAGACTGGAAAAAAGGCCGCAACGAAGGGACTTAAGCCCTCATGCTCCTCCACGTCGTTGCTCGCGGCAAAATCGCCCGCTCACCCGAAGCGGAGCTGGTCGCACGTTACGAAAAACGCATCACCTGGCCTCTCAAGCTGACTGAATTGCCCGAAAGCGGCGGCAAAATTGTCGATCCGCAAACCCCGGTCCGTACCGTGCTGCTCGACGAGCGGGGAAAAGACCTTGGCTCGGAAGCCTTCGCCAAAATTCTTGGCGATTGGCGCGATGATGGCGTTCGCGAGGCGCGTTTTGTGCTGGGCGCCGCAGACGGCCATTCGAAGGAAGAGCGCGCCTCCGCCGATCTGCTGCTGGCTTACGGCAAAGGGACCTGGCCGCATCTTCTGGCTAGGGCTATGCTGATGGAACAGCTCTACCGTGCCACCGCCATCCTTGCAGGGCACCCCTACCATCGGGCCTGAACTTGGGGCATGAGGATAGAGTGATGAAACTGCGCCGTCCGTTCCTGCTTGCAGCTTTGCCAGTGCTGGCTGCTCTGGCGCTTGGCATTTGGCAAGTGGAGGGCTCGGCGCAGCGCGGTTCAGTTTACAATGATGCCGCCGAAACCCGCGCCGAACTGCAGCGAGCCCTGTCCGAAGGAAAGGCTGCTCAGGCCCGTGCTGACAAGCTCGATGCAGTAGCCGAAAGCGCCACAAAGGCAGCAGAAAAGACCGCAAGTGAGGCCGCCGCGCTTGCTGCGCGCGTTCAGCAAGCAGAGGCCGGAATCGCAGCCGCTCAGGCGCGCATTTCGCTGATTGATTCACAAAGGCAGGCTCTGACAGTTCGGCTCTCGCTCAGGCAACAGCCGCTGGTTCGCTTGACGGGCGCCCTGCAGAAACTTTCCCGCCGTCCACTTGCCTTGTCGGCCCTTAGGCCCGGTTCGGTGCGCGACATGGTCTATTTGCGCGCAATGTTGGCGACGACGGTGCCGCAAGTTGCCGAGCGGACAAGCGCGCTACGTGGTGAGATTGACCGGGGACGCCAGTTGGAGCGTGAGGCGGTTCAAGCCGTGACTGTGCTGCGCGAAA
>JBBKVP010000055.1:0-45256 GCA_037968495.1 Pontixanthobacter sp.
GGACGCTTCGCTACGGGGCACGCATCGCATCGGCTCAACTGTTATGCGGCGGCGTCTTTTTCCCCGTACAACCAAAACCCTAAAACGGCGAGAGCCGTAAGGCAGAGGCATGATCCCAGAACATAGATGGCAGTGCCGGTCCATCCGAAGGCAGCGAAAACCCCGGTCCCTGCAACACTTCCCACACTCCCCCCCACAAACATCATCACGATGTAAACAGTTGTCAAACGCGTCCGGAGTTCCGGTTCTGAAGACAGGAATGTCATCCTGCTCGTCACGTCAATTGCGGGCCCTACAATGTTGCCGACAATTATTGGAAGCATCAGAAGCCACAAGTTGCCGCCGAACGGTAACAACAAGGAGATGCCAGCGGCTTGAACAATCGCGAATACAACCCGCGCTTTTCGTGGGCCGACTTTGTCGGCCAAGCGCCCCCAGTAGGGAGTGGTAAAAACGCTAACCGCGGCGAAACCTGCAAGGTAGCCGACCACATCAGTACCATACCCCATGTCTGGCCCCGTAAGGTGCAAAGCCAATCCCAACCAAAGCGCAATGAACTGCCCAAAACCAATGCCTTGGATCGCTCCGGACAAAATAATTTCGCGATGACTGCGGAGCAAACCGAGCAGGGATGCGATGAGCTTGAAATAAGGGAGTGCACTCGCACCCCTTTCCACCGAACTTTTTTCCATGATGCGAGGAAGCGCAAGCGAAATTGCGATCATTGCAACGCTCGCTATCCAATAGACTGTACGCCAGCCGAAGTATTCTGCCACCACACCGGATCCGACCCTTGCAACAAGAATGCCAAAGATTACCCCCGCCGTAATGATCGCTGTCACATGGCCAAGGCGTTCCGGAGCAACGCGTTTCGAGGCGTAGGCTGGGAGAAGGTAGGGAGCTATGGTAAAGAATCCCAGCAGCGTTGACCCAGCCGTGAAAAGCTCAAAGCTTTGCGCGAGCGTCATAACAACGAGCCCTGCGCATTGTCCGATAGTAAAAATGATGCTCAACGAACGGTTTGAGTAGCGGTCTCCAAGCGGCAACAGCAGAAGGATGCCAATCGCTACTGCCAGCTGATTTAGAGCTGGGACCAAACCGATGCGGGCTGCGCTAACACCAAAATGCTTAGCGACATCGCCGATAATGGGATGAATGTAATATGCGTTCGCGGTGATGACGGCGGCGGCAAAAGCGAGCAGGTATTCCTGCGCTGCAGTGAGGTGGGCGGAATTTTTCATTTCCTGGCGCTGTTGACGCCGCTGGGTGGCCGGTCAAGCGCCATTTACCTTGGAATGCCCGCCGACCTTCAGGCTTCCATGGTAAATGGCGCTTGGCCCATATCGCTTCGATGAAAGTCCGTTTTGCTGGGGCTATCGTATGCGTCATGAATGTCCACGATTGGGTCGGCACCCGTATTGGCGTTCTGTGGCGAAAAACGACCGAAAGTGGGTGGATAACTGCCATTCCTGATACGCGAGACGCAACGTCCGCTATGTCAAAATTCCTATTCAAAAGCCGACAGTCCGCAATTGGACCCGCGAACGTCTGATTATGGGTGGGAAAAGGACTTCAGAAATACGATTTAAATAAGGCGGATTTCCTTGAGCTTACGTCAGTTTCACTAAGCTGTATTCTACCAAATCGCATAAATAGTTACGTCCACTTCATAAACTACTCCAGCTTGCTTTCCGGTTTGCTGCATGGCAGCGAAGACGCGAGTTACTTGGTGGGGATAAATTATGAATTTGAACATGTCGGCGCGCATGATGGTCAGCACCGTGGTGCTAACCATCTCCTCACCTCTTCTTGCGCAAGATCAGCCCGCAACGCCTGACACCGCGCAGCCCTCGGCTGCACCTGAAGCAGTTCATATGGATGTCGAGCACGCTGGATCAGAAATCGCAGAGCCGAAGCACACAGTGTTGCTTTCGGGCTATGGCAGCGGCGGCTTCACCATCTCCACCAAGGTGCCCGAAGCTCAGGCTTTTTTCTCTAATGGTATGGAGCTGGGCGCAGCCTTTGCGCATCAGGCGGCGATCGACGCAATGAAGGAAGCAGTCCGGCTCGATCCAGCCTGTGCCATGTGCCTGTGGGGCGAGGCCTTTATGTCTGGCCCGACTTTGAATTACGGCAGCGATAATGACGAGCGTAAACCGCTGTTGGTCTTGGCGCGCAAGGCCTCAAAAATGGCTCGGGAAGATGGATCTCCCCGCGAACGCGATCTCACCAAAACCTTGATTCAGCGCTACAAGGGCGGCGACGTGAAGAAGCGTGACAAGGCTTTTCACAGTGCGATGGAGGTGCTTGCAGCACGCTATCTTCAAGACGACATAATTCAGGTTTTAACAGCAGACGCTTCTCTGGTCGCAGCCAGCGAAGAAGATGAGTGGAAACCGGCTGCCGTCCGCGCGATGGAATTAATCGAACCGGTCCTAGCACGTTCTCCAGAAAGCACACCCGCGATCCATTTTTACATTCACTCCAGCGAGATTGCAGGCCAATCAGCCAAGGCCGAGCCCTTTGCCGACCGGTTGGCCGATCTCGCGCAACGCGCCAGCCATTTGGTCCATATGCCTTCGCACACTTGGTATTGGCTTGGTCGCTATCAGGATGCCGCCGATACCAATTTGCGCGCGGTGCGGATCGATGAGGATAATGCCGCGCTGATGGGTCATGACGGCGAACACGGCGTGTTCAAACTGCCTTATCACGCACATAATGTGATTTTCGGACTAGGCGGAGCGATGATGGCCGAAGATTCGCGCACTGCTCTCACATTGGCGCGGCCATTGGTGGCTGCGACGCAGGAGCGCGAGGAAGGTTCGCCAATAATGCAATTACTGTCTGCCGCAGGCTATTTCGCTCTGGCCCGCTTCGATGACCCTGTATCCACACTGGCGCTAAACGAACCCAAATTACCCTATCTGCAAGCTGCTTGGCACTACGCGCGCGGCGAGGCGTATGCGTTTCAGAATAACAAAGCTGGATTGGCTGAAGAGATCGCAGCAGTGCCCGAAGTTTTCGTGGGCGTCAGCGATGACGATAAATCACCTGCTCCAGACCAGATGATTGGCATCATTCGCGAAGTTCTAACGGGGCGGTTGGCTATGTTAGAAGGTCGCTACGCGGATGCTGCGACAGCATTTCGTAATGCTGCCGAGATTGAGGAAACCGAAGACTTTTCGGTTTTTTCCGATCCGCCCGCCTTTTGGTATCCAGTTCGCCGTGATTTGGCTGCCGCTCTTTTTGCAAAAGGCGATATGGATGGTGGCCGAGCTGAAGCTGAAGCTGCCCTCGAATTGCGCCCGAGAGATCCGGTTACATTGGCTCTACTTGATCGTGTCCTTAGCCCGCTTGAGGATTAATCTGATTGGTTAAAAGGCTGGCGCACGTCCGCAATTGGGTCGTTAACGGCTGGTCCGCTACTGGCATCTCACTTGCTCAGCGACTGCGCCACAAAGTGGGTGGAAAGCGGACGTAGTGAAAAACTCGCTGATGCCCCAATCCGTGTTTAGCCTCAACAATCTTGGGCACCATCAGGTCATCCAGCCGAAAAGCCGCATTTGCCTTCAACTCTACCCTCACTTGACTTGATCGGCTCGCGGGAACAACAAGACTTGTGAGTGGGGGATAGGTGCGCAATGCGAGTGAAAACTAAGATCGGCTTAGCGACCGGAATGCTAGTCCTGCTTTGTTTAGTAATTGCCTATGCTTTTCGGCCCGAAATTGGCGCATTCTTGTTCGAGCGGGGAATAGAGCGAAATCTCGATCGCGATGTGGTGGCTGAACTCCCGGAGGGGCTTCACGTCGGTCTTTGTGGCACCGGCTCGCCCATGCCAAATCCTGAACGGGCGGGACCATGCAATATAGTCCTCGCTGGCGACCAGATGTTCGTGGTCGATATCGGCGAAGGCGGCGGGCGCAACATAGCCTTGATGGGTTTTGATGCAGGAGAGATCGACGCGGTTTATCTGACCCATCTCCATTCGGACCATTTCGACGGCATGGGTCCCCTACAACTGGTCTATTGGGTCAGGGGCGCCCATACTTCTCCGTTGAAAGTCGTCGGACCTGTCGGGACCGAAACCGTGGTGGAGGGGCTGAATATCGCTTATTCGATCGACGACTCTTATCGCATCGCACACCATGGTGAAACTATAGTCCCACCCACGGGAGGAGGTAGTGAAGCACGAACTTTCCGTTTGCCGGGAGCCAGCCAGACCATTCATGACGAAGACGGACTGCGGATCGTAGCCTTTGCAGTTGACCATTCGCCGGTGGAACCAGCGGTTGGCTATCGTTTCGATTACAAGGGCCGATCACTCTGCATCAGCGGAGACACCTCGCGGTCCGCCAATTTGGAGCGTGTCTGCGAAGGAGTTGATCTGCTTGTGCACGAGGCGCTGCAGCCTGAACTGGTGAGGAAACTCGCAGGCGCGTTGCAGGACCGGGACGACGAGAACGCCGCACAGATCATGCGTGATGTGATCGATTACCACTCATCTCCATCCGAAGCCGCCCAGAGCGCTGATGCAACTAGCGCCCGAATGCTGGTGCTTTCCCATATAGTTCCGCGCATGCCTAGCTCACTCCTCTATCCTGCTTTCCTGGGCGACGCGGAAAGCTATTACGACAGACCGATCGTCGTAGGGGAGGATGGAATGATGTTTTCTCTGCCAGCTGGAAACAAAGAAATCGAACGGTCAAATTTGCTGTAGAGGTACGTCATCGCTCCGAATGGCCGCAATTGGGTCGTTAGCGGACATTCAACTTGAGCAAGTTTGTAATATCGGATTACCCGTGCGGTGAAGGTCCGCACCTGACGTAACTGCTACTGCACTGGCTGCGCTTCAGTCTCCGCTCAAATGAAGCTCTGTGCGTTGGCCAGCCGCGCTTGACGAAGAGAACGTGCATCTCGCGCGGGTCGATCTTTGCGGAATGCCTGCACCTCATACACTCGACATTTATCTGGCAGCTATGTCGTATGTAGTCCTTCAAGCCGTGGAATGTCTTGCTGCCCATTGCCATCGAGTCTCATTGCATCACGATTCGCGCAAGAACGAAAGAAGAACAATTTGGTAAGTGGCGCTAAAAAATTCCTACGGAGCACTCCAAAATTGAGCGTGTGTAAAATTGGTGTAAGAGGGCATGGGATTACACTGGCTTTCATGGTATGTTCTCACGGCAGAACAAAAGCTGAAACCCATTTGTAAATAGCTACTTAGGTACGCTTTGGTAAGCGCCGGATAGTCTCGCCAATGGACTGTTAATCACTTGGTCGTTGGTTCGAATCCAACTCGGGGAACCAGCCTTTTTCAGCTTAGAGCAAAAGCCGCGCGCCCACCCAGATGGTGAGCGCGGCTGTTAGCCAGCGGATCAGGTTTTGCGGTAGGAATTTGACGGCCAACAGACTGCCTATTTGCCCGCCGATCACTACCGCGAGAAGCAGCGGCAGACCGCCGGAAAGCGCCGCACCAAACATATCCGGCCCCCGCTTGAGCAATTGCCCCACCAGTCCGAACATTGAATTGACCAGAATGAACAGGCTTGCGGTCGCGGCGATCGCGCGCGCCGAATTCCAGCGCACGAGATGCAGCAGGGGCGCGAGGAATATCCCGCCGCCGATGCCCACCAGCCCCGCCAGAAAGCCTAGAGGTGCTGCGACCAGCGGCATGTAGCGGGCAATGGCCATTGGGGCGTCCGGTGCGCCTTCCTTGCGCGGCAGAACTAACGTCAGGCCAGTGAATATCAGGCTAACCCCCAAGACGATAAGGAACGCATCGCGTCCGATGGGTATCAGACCGCCCAGCAGCGCCATTGGTGCGGCAATTGCGGTTACAGCCAGAGCGCTTCGCCACGGGATGATTCCCGCGCGGCCAAAACGCCACGTCCCACCTGCGACCACCAAAATATTGCAACATAGCGAGAGAATTGGCAGCAGCCGGTAGTCTAGCCCTGCCAGCACTAGCAAGGCGCTGTACGTCGAACCTCCACCAAATCCGACGGAAGCGTAAAGTATTGCGGTCAGAAAAAAGGCGGCTGCAAGAAATGGCACCACGAGCAGATAACTGCTTTGCCAGAGCCGCACCAGCCTACTCGCAGTTGCTCTGCGGCGTAGACTGGCCCACGTTACTTTTTTATGAGAGGAAGATTACCGATGACGTCCAACGGTTTGCAGCTACCTCACGGTGTGATTCTCGCTGGAAAACGCGAAGCGGTGCAGATAGGTGACATCACGGCGGATGCGTTTCAGAACGATCCCTTCAACCTATGGCTATTCGGCAAATTCGGCGCGATGGAGATGACGTTCCGCACACTTGCCAAGCACGTCTATGTCCCGCGCGGTGTGTGTCACCGGCTAGGCGACAAAGCCGCTGCCATGTGGATGATGCCCGGAGGAAAGCTCGACATTCCCATGCATGCCTTGCCAGCTTTTGGGGCGAAACTGGTTCTGAAAGGGAGCGCCGGAATTATGGGCCGAGTGTATGCCGCGACCGAGGCCATGAACAAGCACCACCCGGCCGAGCCGCATGCCTATCTGTTCACCATCGGAGTGCGGCAGAGTGACCGCGGTCGCGGCTTGGGCCGCGTGTTGATGCAGCCGATGCTCGACAAGCTCGATGCCGACGGCACGCCCGCTTATCTGGAGAATTCGAACCCGGCCAATGTCCGCTTCTACGGATCATTCGGATTCAAGCATCTCGAATTCATCCACGCCACGCCGGACGCCCCGCCTCTTCAAGCCATGTGGCGCAAACCACACGGCTGAAGAGGCGGTAACTCCTGATTATTCAGCGGCGGCTTTGCTGCCGATTGCGCCGTGGCAATGCTTGTACTTATTGCCCGAACCGCAAGGGCATGGGGCGTTCCGTGCTATATTGAGGCCCGCGTAGGGGTTGTCCGTCGCCGAACCGCCCAGGCCAACTGCTGCGCGCGGTGAACCCGCTAGCGAGCCAAACATGGCCTCACGCGTGGCCGAGCCATCGCCATCGTTGGAATTTTCGAGACCTGTCAGCGGATCGATATGGCCCGTCAGGAAGTCAGGCAGTTCTGGCAGATCGGCGGCCGGAGGCTGAATCCTGAGCTCGCTCTTCAGCAAAATGCGGCTGACATCTTCGCGGATGATTTCCAGCATTCGTTCAAACAGACCGAACGCTTCCTGCTTATATTCATTGATTGGTTGCTTCTGCGCATAAGCACGCAGGAATACCACCTGACGCAGCGCGTCGAGCGTCGCGAGATGTTCTTTCCAGTGGTAATCGAGCCGTTCCAGCAACACGCTCTTTTCGACCTGTTTCCACGTTCCGCCTTCTGTGGCAGCAATTTTGCGCTCCATTTTTTCATCGGCTTCAGCGCGGATGCGCTCTTCGATCATTTCAGGTTCGAGCGCCTCTTCTTCCATCCACTGGTCGAATGGTGGGGTCAGGCCCATTACATCTTCGACGCGTTCCTTCAGTCCGGCAATATTCCATTGTTCGGGATAGGAACCCGGAGGGCAAGCCTCCGCCACAACTGCATTGATTGTGTCGTGGCGCATATCGATCACCACATCGTCGACCGCTTCGCTATCCATGATTTCGGAGCGCTGCTCATACACAACTTTGCGCTGGTCATTCATCACGTCATCATATTCGACGACCTGTTTACGCACATCATAGTTGCGCGCCTCAACCTTTTTCTGAGCGGTTTCGATGGCCTTGCTGAGCCACTTCGACCCAATGGCTTCACCATCTTCGAGGTTCGAATTCATCATCCTGCTGAACAGTGTGTCCGGACCGAAGATACGCAGCAAATCGTCTTCGAGGCAAAGATAGAAACGCGAGAGGCCGGGGTCACCCTGACGGCCCGAACGACCGCGCAGCTGGTTATCGATCCGGCGGCTTTCGTGCCGTTCCGTGCCGAGAACAAACAAGCCGCCCGCTTCGAGAACCTTCTGGCGCTCGGCTTCGACTTCTTCCTTGATCTTGGCGATTGCTGTGTCGCGTTCTTTGCCTTCGGGCCCGTCCGACAACTCGTCTTCAACGCGGTATTCGACGTTACCGCCCAGCTGGATATCTGTGCCGCGGCCCGCCATATTCGTAGCGATTGTTACAGCGCCCATCCGGCCTGCCTGCGCCACGATCCGCGCTTCGCTTTCATGGAAGCGGGCGTTCAGAACTGCATGCTCGACGCCTTCGTCTTTTAGGAACTGGGAGAGCAATTCGGACTTCTCGATGGAAACCGTACCAACCAGAACCGGCTGACCGATCTCGTTCTTCTCGGCAATCGCCTTGGCAATGGCTTGGAATTTGTCCTGCGTATTCTTGTAGAATTCGTCATCCTCATCGATTCGCAGCACCTCTACATTGGTGGGGATGGTGACGACATTCATCTTGTAGATTTCGTAGAATTCAGCCGCTTCGGTAGCGGCTGTACCCGTCATGCCCGACAGCTTGGGATACATGCGGAAGTAGTTCTGGAAGGTGATCGAAGCCATCGTCTGGTTCTCGGGCTCGATCTTCACGCCTTCCTTGGCTTCAACCGCTTGGTGCAGGCCGTTCGACCAGCGGCGGCCATCCATCATCCGGCCCGTGAACTCATCAATGATGACGATCTTTTCGTCCTTGATGATGTAATCAGTGTCCTTCTTGAACATGATGTTCGCTCGGAGCGCCTGATCAAGGTGATGGACGATCTGCGTGTTTTCCACATCATACAGATTGTCGCTTTCCATCAGGCCGGATTCGATCAGCATCTGTTCGATCTTTTCCGCACCATCTTCGGTCCATTGAATGGCCTTGGACTTCTCGTCCGCCTCGTACATCTCCGGATCGACCTGCTTCACAATCGCGTCGATCTGGACGTAGAGCTCGGTCTTGTCTTCGGTGGGACCGGAGATGATCAGCGGAGTCCGCGCTTCGTCGATCAGGATCGAATCGACCTCATCGACAATCGCGTAATTGAAGGGGCGCTGGACCATCTGGCCGCGTTCATGCTTCATATTATCGCGCAGATAATCGAAGCCGAATTCGTTGTTCGTGCCGTATGTAATGTCGGCAGCGTAGGCCTCGCGGCGTTCAAATTCGCCGATATTCGGGATGATCACACCAACTGTCAGGCCAAGCCATGTGTAAAGCTGCCCCATCCATTCAGCATCGCGGCTGGCGAGGTAATCGTTGACCGTAACGACGTGGACGCCCTTGCCCTCAATCGCGTTGAGATAGGTTGCCAGCGTCGCCACCAACGTCTTACCCTCACCCGTCCGCATCTCGGCAATTTCGCCGCGGTGGAGCACAATGCCGCCAACCAACTGGACATCGAAGTGCCGCATTCCCAGCACGCGCTTGGAGGCTTCACGAACGGTCGCAAATGCCTCTGGCAGAATGTCGCCGAGCGTCTTGCCTTCTTCCAACTGCTGGCGGAATTTGACGGTCTGGCCCTTCAACTCCGCATCGGAGAAATCGAGCAGTTGCTCCTCCAAAGCATTGATCTGGCTGACAATCTTGTCGAGCGATTTGACGTAACGGTCGTTTGCCGAGCCGAAAAACTTCTTGCTGATAGCGCCGAGCATAGGGCGATTCCTGTAACTATAGTGATATGATGTGCGCTGCTGGGCGCGGGCGCGCCGGTCAGCCCAAAAGCGGGGTAGATGTGAACAGGCGGCGCTTAATCGCGCGCGCGGTCGATACCGTAATAGACTGTGAGAATCTGTGCGGGTCGCAGCTGGATTGACCAGTCGGCGGGCGCAGCCGTTTCCTGATAGGCTGCTGTGTGCTCAGCGCTTTCAGGGGCGTGAACTTCCGTTTGGCCGGAGACCTCAACTTGAGCGCCAAGCTCAAGTCGCTCACCCAGATTTTCCACGGCATGCGCAGGCGCACCAAGTGCGGCAAGTCCCGTAATCAGGGCAAAGGCTGTGAGAAAACGGCGTAGCATTGCTAGGGCAGATAGAGACGGAAGGTTAATTTGTCCACGCAGTTGGTGATTCGGTAGCTTTCTCCGTTGTTATGGCTTCGATTGTATTGACATTGATCGTTCCAATTAAGTTGCGATGGCCATCGGTGAACCCCGTAAATGAAACGCTGGTAGACACCGAGTGCTTTGCTGAGTGTAAGTCAGAAACGCCGACGAACCGCATCAATGATTGCAGCGCCCCACGACTGACGGTAACCCGCGCGGTATGGAACTGACCCGCTCTCCGCTTGCTCACCCCTTTCCCGAGATGCCTGATATTGCGGGGGCGACGCCGCGCATTGCGCGTGCGCGTTACAAAGACTGGGACCGCGCTGATTTGACCTATGTCGAATTGGCCAAGGGAACGGCTGTCGCAGGCCTCTTCACGCAAAGCGTTTGCTGCTCGACCGAAGTTGAAATGGGCCGCGAGCAGATCAAGGCTGGCCGCGCCCGGGCACTAGTGGTTAATGCGGGCAATTCCAACGCCTTCACCGGCTATCGCGGGCGCGAGGCGGTGGAGCAGATCATGCAACAAGTCGCCGCTGAAACAGGTTGCGCAGCGGAGCAAGTATTCGTCTCCTCCACCGGAGTGATCGGCGTCCCCTTGCCCAAGGACAAGGCAAGCGAAGGCGTTGCGAAAGCGATCGAGGCTGCTCCATGCTCGTGGGAAGAAGCCGCAGCAACCATCGGAACAACTGACACTTTCAACAAAGGTGCGCACACCTCGGCAATGATTGGCGATACGCGGGTGGAACTGATCGGGATCATCAAGGGCAGCGGCATGATCGCGCCCGATATGGCGACGATGCTCGGCTATATCTTCACCGATGCGGCGGTCGAACCGGCGTTTCTGCAGCAGCTACTGAGCGCTGCAAATGGTGATACTTTCAATTCAATTACCGTGGATAGCGATACCTCCACCAGCGACACCGTGCTGGCCTTTGCAACGGGGAAGGCAGGCAATGCGCCGCTTGCCAGTTTCGATGACGCAGGCGCGGATGCCTTTACCGCTGCACTGGCTGATATGTGCCGCCAGTTGGCCCATCTGGTGGTGCGCGACGGCGAAGGCGCGCAAAAATTTATCGAGATCGCCGTCACTGGTGCGCAGTCGGACGATAGCGCGCGCCGGATCGGCCTCGCGGTCGCCAATTCACCCTTGGTCAAAACCGCGATTGCGGGCGGCGATGCCAATTGGGGCCGCGTAGTGATGGCCGTAGGCAAGGCTGGCGAACCGGCAGACCGTGACAAACTATCCATCGGTTTCGGCGGCATCTGGGCCGCGCGCGAGGGGCTGCCGCTCGCCGATTATGACGAGACGCCCGTGGCCAAGCATCTCGAAGGTCAGGACATAAATGTGCAGGTCGATCTAGGCATCGGCAAAGGCCGCGCTACCGTTTGGACCTGTGACCTCACCCACGGATACATCAATATCAACGCCGATTACCGCAGCTGATGGCGCAGACACCGGAAGAAATTGACGCATTCCACCAAGCAATTGGCGACCTGCTCCGCAAGGTATCCCGCGAGATCATCCTACCGCATTTCCGTTCGCTTTCGGCTGATCAGATCGAAAACAAGGCCGCTGATGATGTTGTCACCGTGGCAGACAGGCTCGCCGAAGAAATGCTCGAAGAAGGTCTGGAGAAAATCGTTCCCGGCCTGCCAATCGTTGGCGAAGAGGCGGCCCATGCCGATCCCGCAGTGTTAGACCGGCTAAGCGGTTCATGCTGGATCGTTGATCCTATCGACGGCACCAACAACTATGCCGCAGGCAATGCGCCCTTCGGCATATTGCTCGCGATGGCGGACGCTGGCAAGGCGCATACGGGCTGGATTTACGACCCCATCGCCGACCGGCTGTGCACCGCGCATCGCGGGAGAGGTGCTTACATTAATGGCGAGCGGATCACCGCGAAAGCTTCAGGCCAAACACCGCCCGTCGCTGCAATCTCGCTAATCTTCATGGATGATGCGCAGCGCGAAGCGACCAATACGCTTATCGCCCCGTACTACAGTTTGGTCGACATTCCGCGCTGTGCAGCAGAGCAATATCCCCGCCTGGCGCTGGGCGAAAACGATGTATCGATCTTCGAACGCACGCTCGCATGGGATCATGCGGCAGGCGTGTTGTGGCTTAATGAAGCGGGCGGCATAGCCGCCCGGCCCGATGGCAGCGCCTACCGCGTAGACGAGCACGGGCGAACTGGCCTGATAGGAGCCAGCTCGCCCGAACTGTTCGAAGGTTTGGCCGCGCGATTGGCCGCGCTACCTAGCTAAGACTTAGAGCTCGCTTTCGAGCCAAGCCTTGAGCTGACCCTTGGGCGCAGCGCCCAGCTTTTGCGCGACCTGCTTGCCGTCCTTGAACAAGACCATCAGCGGGATCGACTGCACGCCCATTTCGCCGGGAATGCCGGTGTTTTCCATGATGTCCATCTTGGCAATCGTGACCTGCTCGCCTAGCTCTTGGCTAATTTCTTCCAGCGCGGGTGCAATCATCTTGCACGGTCCGCACCATTCGGCCCAGAAATCGACCAGCACGGGCTTGCTGGATTCGAGCACATCAGCTTTGAAACTGGCATCAGTTACATTCACAGTCGCCATAAAGAATCTCCTTGTTGCACCTTATTTAGAGTGCGGGTCTGGCCATGCAACGCCTCAAACCGAATAGCTTTACTGAGGTGCGCCCAAGGCCAGTTTGTGGCGCTCCAGCTGATCGGCTGGAATTACAATTAATACAGGCGTTTGCGTGTAGAGCACTGCTGCTTCGATGGTGCGATCGGGAAAGATAATTTGAAGTGCCGCAGCATAGGCGGACATCTGTTTTAGCGTCGAACGCGGTACTCCAGCGAGTTCGGACGGCGGCCTGCGAGCTGTTTTGAAATCGACCACGGTCACCTTATCTGGTGTTACCAGAAGCCTGTCCGCCGTGCCTGCGATGACTTGACCATCAACAGTCGCGGCGAGCGGAACTTCTGCCAAGGCATCCGGGCCAAAAATAGCCGCAAAGCCGGGTTCATCGAGAACGCCAAGCGCTGCCGTGACCATTTCCTGGTGAGCGGCTTCCGGCAAGTCGCCAGCCTGCGATTTAAGCCACGACAACGCTGCAGCTTCTCGGTCATCGTGCGGCACATCGGGCAACCGTTCAAGCAAGCTGTGCATCAACACACCCCGCTGGGCTGCGACTTTCAGCACTTCGGGTGGAAGCGGCGGATCGGAGCCCAGGTCTTCACCAGCCGACGACGGAGCAAGCGGACGCGGCGGACGCGGCTCCGGACCGATGGGCTGTCTCACCCAATCAGCTAGCGCGATGCGTGCATTCTCGGCAGCTTCGGTCTTTCCGGCAATTGCAGGGGCACGCGCACCCCACTCCAGTCGTCCGCTCCAAAGCTCATCATCAATGCATTCGCCGTCAAACAGCGGAGCAAGCCGCGCATACCAGCTATCAGGTGCAGGTTCCTGCTCGCGCTTGCCAAGCGCGCCGCCGATAAACAGCGCCTCTTCAGCGCGGGTCATCGCGACATAGAGCAGCCGCCAATGCTCCTCGCGCTCAGCCTTCGCAGCGACTTCTTCCGCCTCGACGATCCGGCCATGCTTCTCCTCGCGGCGAAGCCCCGGCAACGGCAACTTCTGCGCGATGAAGTTCGCCTCCTGCCCCTCGGGCACAGGCTCGCGCAAGGTGAGCCCGCGCATCGGAGAGGCATCCGGATTGCCGGTCGAATCGGCCAGAATGACGATAGGTGACTGCAGCCCTTTGGAGCCATGCACGGTCATTACCCGCACCAACCCTTCGCTAGCGCCTGCTTCACGCTTCAGCTCGCCATCGCCTGCATCAAACCAACGGATGAAACCCTGCAGACTGGCCGTGTTAGTACTCGCAAAGGCGTGCGCGGCGTTGAGCAATTCATCAATCGGGTCGCCAGCCTCACGGCCAAGGCGCGCGATCAACTTGCGGCGGCCCTGCCACGGGCCAACCAGCATCCAGTGCAGCAACGCTTGTGGCGGTTCGAAGTCAGCGCGTTCAAGCAAGCGTTCAAGTTGTTCGATTGCCGCACCGGTCTTGGCCCCGCGCGTATCGCGCAAATGCCGCCAAAGCGGGATCCCTTTGGGACGGAAAGCAAACTCCAGCAAATCATCCTGAGACCACCCAATAAGCGGCGATACAAGCAGGTTCGCGAGACTGAGATCATCGTCCGGCTGAACCGCAAAGCGCAGCGCTGCCATCAAGTCCTTTACCGCAAGCGGAGCACCCAGCCGTAGCCGGTCCACACCAGCAACCGGCACGCCAGCGGCGTGAAGCCGCGCAACAATCAGTCCCGCCAAATCGCGGCGCTTGCGGACCAGCACCATTACATCACCGGGCCCAGCGTTGCGCGCATCGCCCTTCACCAACGGGAAGCCGTGATCCATCCAATGTTTCACCTGCCGCGCGATCTTCTCGGCCATCGCGCGTTCCGGCTGCGAAATCCATGTGTCGGCGTCGTCTTCGGTTGCGTCCTCGTCCGGCACGTCCATTACCGGATCCCACAGGGTCACGAGCCCCGGACGATCCGCACCGTAATGGGGCTCGGCACGCTCTTTCAGGCCAAAGCTTTCTGGACCAATCGCTGCAATCGCTGCGTCCACAAATTGCAGGACCGGCTGCGCTGTCCTGTATGACCGGCCCAGCCCAAGCTCCATCAATGGGCGCGTATCATTGCCGTCTCGGTTCAGACGTGCATTCTCCGCAGCACCCGCCATCGCATCGCGGACGCGCAGCTTGGCCGCATCGAAGTTTTCAGGGCTAGTTCCTTGGAAGCGGAAGATCGCCTGCTTGTAATCGCCGACCACAAATAGCGTCCGCATGATGCCGTCACGCGCACCCTCGCCTGCCAGAAATTCCTCGATGAGCGCAAAGACAATCGACCACTGGCTTTCGTTTGTGTCCTGCGCCTCGTCGATCAGAATGTGATCAAACTGACGGTCGAGCTTGTAACGGATCCATTCGGAAAGGTCCGAGCGGGTCAGCAAAGCAGCGGCGCGGCGAATTTGGTCGTCGAAATCGATCAGACCTTCGCGAAGCTTCGCCTCTTCCCATTTGAGAGCAAACCGGCCGCCAAGCGAGAGTGCGGGTGTAAGCCATTCTGCCAGATCAAGCAGTGCCTTCTGGCCGCGCACTTCCTCAATCCGCAAGCGCACGCGCTCAGAATATTCGCCGTATGCTGGGTCGCGCTTCTCCATGTTGGACAGGCTTTTGATCACGCCATCTTTGGTCAGCAGAGTCCCGAAGAATACTTCCAGATTATCCAGCCGGTCAGCGGATGTCATCGCAAGCCAAGCACGCAAGCCCTCGACCGCCGCGAGACCATTTTTCGTGCCCCAATCTTCCAATGCGCTCACACATTTGCGAAGCGACTCCACGTCGAATTGCTCGTCAGTACAAAGCGCCGCCAGATCATCCGCCGACGCTCCAGCAGGCAGGCCCAACAATCGGTTCACACGAGGGCGCAGAGGAGCCTGCCAAGTGTGTTTGCCTATCCAAACCTCGCGCGCTTCGGCGCAGCGCATCAACCAGCCTTGCACCCCGTCTGGCCCCATCCGCATGGACAGGTCGGCAATTGCATCCAGCACATCACGTTCTTTGTTCTTCTCAGCCTCGACCAACATCTCCGCTAGCACTTCATGCGCCAGCAATTCGCGGTCGCGGTCTTCCATGGCCCGGGTGCCGGGGGTGAGGTCAGCTTCTTCCGGAAACGCCGCCAACAACCACTGCGCAAATGCGTGGATCGTATCGATCCTGAGGCCCCCGCCTGGCGTGTCGAGAACACTGGCGAACAATGTCCGCGCCCGGGCCTGCGTTTCAGGATCGACGCTCGCGCCAATCGCGCCCAAATCCTTGGCAAGGGCTGTCGCGTCTTTCCGCACCCAACTCGCAAGCACATCATTGACGCGCGTTGCCATTTCGGCGGCGCCCGCCTTCGTGAATGTGAGGCACAATATCTGCGAAGGGTCGACTTGCGGTTGCAACAGCAGGCGCAGCACGCGGGCCGATAGAACCTGCGTTTTGCCGGTGCCTGCAGAAGCGGACAGCCAAACGGTCTCCAGCGGATTCACCGCCTCGCGCTGATTGTCCTTAAGGGGAAAGACCTTGGTGTTTTTGTTATTGGGCATCAATCGCGCCCCAGCCATTCGTCCAGCCGCATCAGCTGGTCATAAGTGTCGTACGTTTTCGCATCGGGATTCAGCCGCGCTGTGAAAGGTTCATTGCCTTTGATCCAGCGCCCAAGCGCCTCATGAAGGTAGCGTTCCGCGTCCGGCAGGAAGTCTTCGGGCAATGGCCCATTTTGTCGGGATGTTAGCTTTAAGGGAGACTTGATGTATCCAAAACCGGTGTCGCTCTTTTTCGAGCTGTCCTTCGCCAGCGACCAATATTCGAATTTCTCTGGCTCGCCAGACAACTCCTTGAAGCCGCCAGCCTTCACCATCAGCCCCAAGGTACCAAGCTGCAACGAGTAGCCCTTGGCGACCTGTACGCCGGATGGTGGATCACCGGTCTTGTAATCGACAATCGCAAGGCCGCCCTCGGGCAAGCGATCGATCCGGTCGACTTTGCCGTAAATCCGCACGCCATCCACACGCATTTCGCCCCAGTCCTCCGCACGCACCACTTCGCGCTGCAAATCGGCGATTTCCTGCACGGCCCATTCAAGCGCAGCAAACAGACGAGGCTGCCAAAGGCCGCGCATCAGCGGGTGAGCGTTGCGCTTGTCCAGAACCTGCTCGGCCACGGCACGGAAATCGCCGCCATTGGTGTGCCATTCTTCGAGAATTTCATGCGCAACCGTGCCCTTCCACGCGGCGGAAGGTTCAGCGTCCAATGCCTCAAGATCACGCAACCGCAGGATGCTCGCTGCGTAAAATTGATAGGGATCGCTGCGCAACCGGTCGAGCGCGGTTACGCTGATCTCGACATTGCGCTGTGCAGCATTAGGCTTGGGCTCCGGCTTTGGATAGGCGGGTGCCGGGTCCGCATCATCAATCGCGCGCGCAAGAGCAAGCGCTTCGCTTTCCTCATGCTTATGAACCAGATCATCGCCGAGCAGCGCCTTGACCCGAAGCAAAAAGCGCGAGGCGATTGCAGGGCCAGACACGTCGCGTTCCGAGCGACTCAGCACCACTTCAGGCGCGCCCAGCGCGGCCGCCATGTCGTGTGCGGACAGACCAATGCGGAAGTCGGCTCCCGGCACGCCCAAAGCGCGCAACACAGCCGGAGCAAGCAGCTGATCGGTTGCGGAAGCAGCGGGCCAGTTGCCTTCGTTTAAGCCGCCACAGATCACCAGGTCGGCGCGGGTCAAGCGCGATTCCAGCAGGCCGTAAATCGCGACGCGCGGGTGACCACCATAGGGCGGGCGGACTGCGATACCGTCCATCGCATCGCGCAAGACCGCATGCAGATCGCGCGGATCGATGGCGGTGCCGACCTCGCGCGCATGGAGACGCAAACGCTCGACAAAACTTGCAAGCGCACGGCCATCTTCACGGGCCCACAATGCTTCACCGCAGAACGCCTCGCCTGCCGCTGCAAGCCTGTCCAACAGACTGGCCAGCTGCTCACTTTCTGCGTCGATTGGTAGCAGCACGGATAGCTGTGCTGCCGTTTCACTCCACCATTCCGAAATGCCCGAGTGCACCTTTTCCAGTGCCTCGACCTTGGCCGAAACTGCCTCCAACCCCGGTGCATCACGCGGGCCGCGCAGAGCCAATTCAAGCGCTCGCACGTTCCGCAGCCACTGTCTGCGATTGTCGCCGGCAGCCACTAGCGGATGTCCTAGCAATGCCATCAGCGGTACAGGCGCCGCGCCTTCCGCCCCGCATTCCGCGAGCAACAATAACAACCGGCCCGCGGGAGTTTCGGACAGCGCGCGGCCAGCGGAATCGTCAGCCGCGATGTTCCACCGCGTCAGATGTGCCACCACACGAGATGACAGACCGCGATCAGGTGTAACGACCGCAACGCGCTTTTCGGGTTCTTCCAATGCTTGCCTGACCAGCAGCGCGATAGCCTGCGCTTCCTCTTCAGGATTGGCAGTTTCCAGCAAGCGCACACCCGACAGGCGGCGCTCTTCGGCCCTCAATCTCACCCAGCGTCCACTGGCATTGGGCGGCAGGAACAAATTCGAGATCGCATGGGTGCGCTCAGGAGGTGCAGCGCCGATGCCTTTGCGGTGCCATTGCTGCACTTCACCGCGGGCGACACCCATACGGTTCAGCAGCAACTTCAGATGATATTGCGGATGGGTCAGCGCATCACTGCGCGCAAATGGCGTGTCGCCCTGCTTGCCTGCTTGACCAAGCTCGTCCCAAACATCGTCATCCAGTGACAGATCGAGGTCGGGCAGGATCACTGCGCCCTTTGGCAGTTCGGATACCACGCGCAGTAACTTGGCGAGCGCTGGAGCGGCGCTGGTGACACCGGCGGCGACTATCGGTTGCTGAGGCGGCTGTTCCTTCCAGCGTTTTGCGGCATGTTCGAACAGCAGGTTACGCCGTGTCGAGGCATCGACTTGGCCGTTCGCCTGAAGTTCAGCCAGCCAAATTTGCTGGACAAGGTAGAACAGCTTTGTGTTCTCTTTCCAATGTCCCGCCAGTCCCTCCATCGCCTGCATCACGGGTTCTTCCCACAATGCATCGGGAGCGACATTCTCGACTAGCAAGCGGTCCATCGCCGTCGCGATTTGCTCAGCCATGCGGAGCAACGCTGCACCAGTTGGCGCCTCACGCCCCAGCTTGGCCATCGCCATCGGAATCAGCTCTGCCAGTTTCAACCAGCGATGCGTGGGATCAACCGCCGGCGGGATATCCGCCGCAGTTCCAATAGGGTCGAGCAGCGAACCAAGCGCTTCGTCCAGATCAAGATCGCCCACAACCACCATGCGCGGCATAAGCAAACCCGTTGTGCCGGTTTCGCCTGCGTGCCGGATAAACGCTTCGGACAACGTCCGGGCTGCGCGGCGGCTAGGTAGCAGCAATGTCAATCGCGCCAGCCCGACGCCTTCTTCAGAATATCGCGGGACTAGGCCTGCAACCAGCGCGTCAGCAAAACCGCGATGCGCGGCGATAGAATAAAGGTTTGGGCCCTTGTTCAAAGCTTGGCCCGCTCAGCCAAGTTGAAGCGCCGCTTCGGTCGGGGCTATTGACTGCGGATTTCCGACTTCGAACCATTTGCCGGTGAAGGCGACGCCGAACAGGCGGTCTTCCTCGATGGCGCGGCTCCACAGCACGTTCGTGGAGAATTTTCCGTCGGGGGCATCCCGCAGCAAACGATGCGAGACTAGCTGAATTCCGGTATAAATAAATGGCGCTATGCGGCCCGAACGACGGCGCGACACTTTGCCTAGAGGGTCGAGATGGAAGTCACCTTTGGCACGGAAATTCAACGCGCTGGCGTGAGGAACCACCAGCAAAAGCGCATCCATCTGATCCGGGTTCCAGCGAGCTGACAGGTCAGCAAAGGCGTTGCGCGGGCCTTCAAGCCAGATATTGTCTGAATTCAGGCAAAAGAACGGATCAGGCAACTGGCTTTGCGCTTTGACCATTCCCCCGCCGGTTTCGAGCAGCATGTCTCGCTCATCTGAAATCACCACCTTGGGCAGGTCGCGCTCTGCCACATGGGCCTCCAGCGCATCGGCGAGGTAATGGACGTTCATCACGACATTCGCGACGCCTGCTTCGGCAAGGCGATCCAATGTGTGATCGATCAATGGTTTTCCAGCCACGCGCACCATCGGCTTGGGTTGTGTCGCCGTCAGCGGACGCATACGCTTGCCCATACCCGCCGCCATAACCATTGCGGTGTCGCTAGCGAGTTTGCTCACAATAGCTCGCCGCCTTGAGCGGCACGAATTTCCTGCGGTACATTGGCATCGAACCATGCAGCAACCGATGCCAAGGCCGGATGCGCCAGATCGCGCTCCATCGCTTCCCAAACGCGCGGGATCATGCCGAGATAACGCGGCTTACCATCGCGTTTGGCCAACCGGGCAAAAATGCCGACAATCTTCGCATTCCGCTGTGCGCCGAGGCGGGCATAGTCCGCCTCAAAGTCATCTGCCGCATCTGCGTGCGCGAGATAATGTTGCATCATCCGCGCTTCGAGTTCGGGCGAAACATCGCGGCGCGCGTCCTGCAACAGTGACACCAGGTCATACGCAGGGTGACCTACCAGTGCGTCTTGATAATCGATTAAACCCTGCTTGCCGCCAGACAGCAGCATGATGTTTTCGGCATGGTAATCGCGTAATACGGTCACGCCTGGCGTTTGATGGGCCTCCAGCGGGCCTAGCGCCTCGCGCCATGCCGCTTCAAATCCTGCCGCATCGGCGTCAATCCCGACAACCGGGCAATACCATTCGGTGAAAAGTCCGGCCTCACGCAGATATGTCGGCATATCGTAAGGCGCAAAGGGACCGGCCGGTTTGCGGTGAAGGTCCACCAAGGCGTCGATTGCGGTGCGATAGGCTCCATCCTCATCTGCCGGATGATCATCCAGCCAGTCGCGCATCCGGTCGTCGCCGAAGTCTTCAATAAGCACCCAGCCCTTTGCCGCATCTTCAGCATGTGTTTCGGGCGCGCGCAGCCCGTGTTCGCGCAGCCAAGCGCCGACTTTCAGGAATGGCACAGGATCCTCATGCGGCGGCGGTGCGTGCATCAGCATCGCCTTGCGGCCGCCATCTGCGACGCGGAAGTAGCGCCTAAAGGACGCGTCGCCGGGCAGCGGATCAACAGATGCACCGGCCCATCCTGCCGAATCAAGAAATGCGTGAAGTCCTGCCGGTAAGTTCATGGCAATCGCGATAGCCAATCCGGCCCCGCCTCCACAATCGCAATCCGCCCTTCTTCCGCAGATTCCAGCAATATGGAAAGACAAGCGGGCTCTTGCGCGAAGCCGCCCGCATGATCGGGCCATTCGGCGAGCAACGCTGCGCCTTCGCGGTAATCGTCCAGTCCCAGCTCGAACGCCTCGTCAGGATGTTTCAAACGGTAGAAATCGGCATGGGCCAGCGGCAATGACGTTGCAGGCGGACCATAGGTCTCGATGATCGTGAACGTCGGCGATGGCACTTCATCTTCGTAACCAAGCGCGGCAATGATTGCGCGGGCCAGCGTGGTCTTTCCCGCTCCCAATCCGCCTGTCAGCGCGACGACATCACCTGCCCTAAGCTTAGCCGCAATACGCGCACCAAAGCGGCTCATTGCGTCAAGATCGGGAAGTTCCTCCCTCACGGCAGCAATATCGCGGCTGTGGTGCCCTCGCCCTTTTGCGAAACCACTTCCAGCGTTCCGCCATGCGCCTCGATCAGTTGGCGTGCGAGCGGCAGGCCGAGGCCCTGACGGCGTTCCAATCCGCCCGCATCGTTTTCGCGCAGACCGCCAAGCGCGGCGGCCAAGTCGTTAGGCGTCATGCCAGCGCCGTCATCGGACACGACCACACGCGAGCCACCCTTAACCCGCGAGATATCTATCAGGATATTGCCGCCCTTTGCGGTCGCAGCCACGGCATTATCAAGCAAATGGGTCAAAATACGCGCCAATTGGCGTTCATCAGCGTCAACCACGCCAGCCGCCTTGGTCCCGCGCAGATTTAAATTGAGGCCTGCGTCCACAATAGCCTGTTCGCGTGACCGGACGACCTTAGTTGCCAGCGGCATCAGCTCCACGCGCGTTTTGTTGAGCGGCATCAGGCCCGCCTCGCTCTGCGACAGATCGAGCACATTCTCCACCTGATCGCCCAGCCGTGCAACCGAATCCAGAATGGCGGTGACATATTCCTGCCCTTGATCGGACAGTTCACCCGCTACACCTGCCTGCAAAAGTTCTGCAAATCCGCCGATTGATGTGAGCGGTGTGCGAAATTCGTAAGACATATTGGCGAGGAAATTGGTCTTAACCGTATCGGCAGCCTCGAGTGCCTGATTGCGTTCGCGTAGGGCATCCTCGGCACGCTGCGAATCAGTGATGTCGAGAATCGTCAGCAGCCCGTTTCCATCGGGCAGCGGCACACCGGCGAATTCAACAGTTCGGCCATCTCTGAGCGCAATGCGTCCTGCCTTCTGCTTGCGGTCCAGTGTAGCAACGCGGACCACATCACCAATTTCTGCAACCTGCTTCGGCTTCGCCAATTGCGAAGCGATTTGCTTCAGCAAGTCTTCTGCAAGCGGATGCGCATCGAGAAAGTCGTCCTCAAGCCCCCAATCATCGGCAAAGCGGCGGTTCCATAATTGCAGATGACTATCGGGCGAAAACACAGCGAGCGATTCAAACAGGCTATCGAAGGTCGCCGTCCGGGTTCGGAGCAATGTGTCGCGCATAGCGGATAGCGCCAACTGCTCTGTCCGATCTTCAGCCACCATCACGAGGCCACCATCGGGCATTGGCTGTCCAACAATCCGTAGATGCTTGCCGCCGCGCAGCGGCCATGCCTCTTCTTGCGGCTCCGACGCGGAGAACCACCCGACGTGCGTGTCCTTCCACGCAGGGAAGTCCCGTACTTCAGGCGTCAGGCCAGCGTCACGCGCAGACATCAACAAATCCTCGAAAACAACGCGTTCTTGCACAATCTTCCGGTTCAATGCGAACAGACGTCGCATCGGTAAATTGGTGAAGGTGAGCCTGCGTTCATTATCGAATGTCGCTACGCCGACTGATAGCTGGTCAAGCATGCTGGTTTGCGCTTCGCGGAATGCGCGGAATGCGCGGGCCTGCTCTTCCATTTCCTCAATATCGACAGCGTAACCGGCAATACCTTCGCTGCCCAGCGGCAGGTCGCTGACGCGCAAGGTCCGGCGCTGGCCGCCAATGGTAGCGGTGACATTGCGTTCGATTGCCTCTCCCTGTTTCGCAGCTTTCATCGCAACTGCAGCGGCACTCTCGCCCTCGACGCTTTCCACCAACTCGGTTTGTTCGGTGACTACCGCGTCAGCACTCTCGGCCGCGACTGCGTTGACGTAGGCGCTGTTGACCAGCCGCAGCTTGCCATCATTCCCGCGGAACCACATGGGCATTGGCGCGGCTTCGATCAGGCCGACCAATGCGGCAAAGTCACTTCGCGCGCGGTCACTTTCATCACGCAGCCTAGTCAATTCGCCTTCGCTTTCGCTGAAATCGAACACCCAGACCAATGCTGCACCGCCCGGTGAAATCTGCGGATCGGCCAAGGCGCCGCGCAAAGCCAGACTGCGGCTCGACCCCGGCGGGGTCAACGTCATACGAAATGGTGATGCGGTCTTCTGCGCCTTGCGAACTGCCTCGGTCAATTCGTCAATTTGCGGCTTTGACAGGCCTGTGTCAGCACCCTGATGCAACTCGCTGAGATATTCCGGCACACCGTCCAGGCCCAGCCAACCGGCCAAGCGGTCAGGCGCCTCGATCCTACCATCTGCGCGAACCAGCAGCGGTACAGCGGGGGCCTCGTCGATCATACGCGCGAGCCTGCGGGCCGCCTTACGTCCAGACTCGGCCTTGCGCATCTTCGCATTGCCGGCAAACATCATCCAGACCCCGCCGACGGTCCACGCCGCAAGCAGCAGTCCCAGCAGGACCATGGATGTGGCGGTTAATTGCATTGGTTGGAGCTATTCGCCTGCGGCCAGTGATGCAATGGGCCAACTGCCAATTCAGGCTATCAGCGGCGGAAAACAGACACGCCGTCCCTGCGATTAGGCAGAGACGGCGTATTGCGACCTAGATCAATTAGTAGCGGTAATGTTCCGGCTTATACGGACCCTCTACCGGAACGTTGATGTAATCGGCCTGCTTCTGGCTCAACTGCGTCAACTTCACTCCAAGCTTCTCGAGATGCAGCATGGCCACTTTCTCGTCGAGATGCTTCGGCAGGACGTAGACGTCATTCTTATACTCATCACCCTTGGTGTAGAGTTCGATCTGCGCCAGCACTTGATTGGTGAAGGAACAGCTCATCACAAAGCTTGGGTGACCGGTTGCGCAACCCAGGTTCACCAGACGGCCCTTGGCAAGGATCATGACCTGCTTGCCGTCCGGGAATGTGACAAGGTCGGTACCCGGCTTGATTTCGTCCCAGTCGTAATTGTCGAGCGCGCCAATCTGGATCTCACTGTCGAAGTGACCGATGTTGCAGACAATCGCCATGTTTTTCATCGATTTCATGTGCTCGGCAGTGATCACGTCTTCATTGCCGGTTGTGGTCACAAAGATATCGCAACGCTGCGTCGCTTCTTCCATCGTCACGACTTCATAGCCCTCCATCGCGGCCTGCAGAGCGCAGATCGGATCGATTTCAGTGACCATAACGCGTGCACCGCCATTGCGGAGGCTGTCAGCCGAACCCTTGCCGACATCACCGAAGCCAGCGACGCAAGCGACCTTACCGGCCAGCATCACGTCGGTCGCGCGGCGGATAGCGTCGACCAGCGATTCCTTACAGCCATAGAGGTTGTCGAATTTCGACTTGGTCACGCTGTCGTTCACATTGATTGCCGGGAAAGGCAGCTTGCCAGCCTTAGCTAACGAATAGAGGCGGTGAACGCCCGTGGTTGTCTCTTCGGAAACGCCGGTGATGTTTTCAACGGACTTCGAAAGATAGCCCGGCTTGGCTTTGACGTAAGCCTTCAGCGCGCGCTGCATTTCAATTTCTTCGGCATTCTGCGGCTCGGGCATTTCTTCGCCCGCTTCCATGCGTGCGCCCCACAGCGCAAACATGGTGGCATCACCGCCATCGTCGAGAATGATATTGGCTGTGCGGTCAGCATCGTCAGCGGTCGACCAGTCAAAGATGTGTCCGACATAGTCCCAATAATCCGAGAGCGTTTCGCCCTTGATGGCGAAAATCGGAATGCCCGACGCAGCCATTGCGGCAGCAGCGTGATTCTGGGTCGAGAAGATGTTGCAGGTCGCCCAGCGTACTTCCGCACCAAGCGCCGTTAGCGTTTCAATCAGAACAGCCGTCTGGATCGTCATGTGCAGCGAACCAGTAATACGCGCGCCCTTGAGCGGCTTGCTGTCGCCAAACTCCTCACGTAAAGCCATCAGGCCCGGCATTTCGGTTTCAGCAATCTTGATCTCGGCGCGGCCATAATCGGCCAGCGAAATATCTTGAATAATATAGTCTTGCTTGTCAGCAGCCACGAGGATTCTCCAGAAATATTCGTGTTGGAAGTGGGGCGCCAACTGTCTGCTACAAGAGGCAACAGAAAAGGCGACGCCGGATATGGCGCCGCCCTTAACGCCTCGGCCAAGCCAAGGCAAATGCTGTGAATGGTGATTGGCCGGGCGGGAGAGACTGCGACCCCACCCGGCCCATTCACCAAGGGGTCCGATTAATTACGCGCTAGTATCGCATAACGGGCAGATGGGGCCGGAGCGAGTAGCTCTGTAGCCGCCGAAAGCAGGATACCTTTGCCGCGTAGATCGGCCAATTCAGCCGTGACTTTCTTCAGCTCGGCACAATTAAGATAGGGATGGCCACCGCCGAAACGGTTGGCCATGCCGATACTGACTTTGTCGAGCGCACGCTTCGAACCTCTCGTTCCATGCTGACGTGCCAGATCCGCCTTCATCGTGCGTGATGCGACGTTGAGTTCGGTCAGATGGTTGGCTGAAAAACGCTGGTAATCCAGACGGAAGTCATGCGGACCGGTTCGGCAACGCAGCGAGCTGACCATCAACATAATGTCTAGTCCACGAACTTGTGATGCGGTTTGCGGCGTATGGCTTTGCGCGAAAGCGGCTGCGCTGCAGGCAAACAAGGTTGCTGCCGCTAGCGTGATAGTCACGGTACGATAGAAATTCATGATCTGGTTCCCCGGTGCGGGTCCCAACCCCCATGGAAAGCCCCGCTGCCGAGAAAATGCCTTCAGGTGTTTACCTAATCTTCAAGACGCGCAGTAAAGCGAAATTAACCACATTTGCAGGCTCACCCAGCTTGCACAGCGCGTGCCCGCGCTTATGTGTGAGGTAGAATTAACTCCACGAAGGAACTAAACTCATGACGATTTCAGTTGGCGACAAATTGCCCGACGTAAAGCTGGTTAAAGCAACCGACGCAGGCCCCGAAGCAGTGCAGAGCGCCGATTTCTTTGCCGGACGCAAAGTGGCGCTTTTCTCAGTCCCCGGTGCTTTCACACCAACCTGTTCCGCCAAACATCTGCCCGGCTTCGTTGAAAAGGCCGGTGAACTGGCTGCCAAAGGAATCGACGAAGTTGCCTGCACCGCAGTCAATGACGCATTCGTGCTCGGTGCTTGGAAATCATCCAATGATGCCGGTTCCGTTACCATGCTCGCAGACGGCAATGGCGATTTCGCCGAAGCAGTCGGCCTGACCATGGACGGCAGCGGTTTCGGCATGGGCAAGCGCGGCCAGCGTTTCTCGATGATCGTGAATGACGGCGTAGTCGAGCAGCTTAACGTAGAAGCACCCGGGGACTTCAGCGTCAGCAGCGCGGAACACATGCTCGAGCAGATGTAAACATCTAGCCTAATAGAAAAGCCGGGAGCCCCGTTGCAGGGCTTCCGGCTTTTTCATGGCTACCTTAGGGCAAGCCTGGGTTAGTACCCCATCAGGCTCATTACTTCCTTGCGGCTGCGCTGATCTTCAAGGAAGCAGCCCATCAATCGGCTGGTGACCATTCCAACGCCGGGAGTACGCACACCGCGGGCAGTCATACAGGCGTGACTTGCCTCGATCACCACAGCAACGCCGTGCGGTTTTAGATTTTCCCAAATACACTCGGCAACTTCTGCGGTCAGGCGCTCCTGAATCTGGAGACGCCGCGAGTAACCGTTCAACACGCGGGCTAGCTTGGAAATTCCCACGACATGGTCACGCGGCAAGTACGCAATCGCGGCCTTGCCGATGATCGGCGCCATGTGATGTTCGCAATGCGACTGGAAAGGAATGTCCTTCAGCACCACTACTTCATCATAACCGCCGACTTCCTCGAATACTCGGCTGAGATGTTTGGCTGGATCTTCGCTGTAGCCCTGACAATATTCCAACCAAGCGCGCGCGACACGTTTGGGCGTATCTAGCAGGCCTTCGCGTGTCGGATCATCGCCTGACCATTCGATCAGTGTGCGGATGGCGTCCTGCACATTCTCTGGCACGTCAGGCTTGCGGTCTTGGTCGGCCTTGTCCGGTTTGACCTGAATGTTCATCGTTTTCGTCCTTTAAAGAAGGGTATTCTTGGGCGCCGGAGGATGCTGCCTTTGCGGAACAACCCGGTGCGCTTTTGTGGTATTTCGAACATCTCGCCAGGTCTTTCGGGATCGAGCATCGCATTATCCGCCAACGCACGTTCGGTATCATTAAGTTCAGGCATTTCAAAACATCGTAGCTGGCGGCTGTTTTGGGGGCAATGACGGATCATGCTCGCCATAGAGCCATAATGTTCCAACAATTGCGGCACTTCAGCTTCTTCCAGACCGAGATGTTCAGCCAGCAGCGAATGGCGCAGGCTCATAATTCCACTGGCGGCATGTTCATTTCCGGGCCGCGCAGCATCAATAAATACGTCGCATTCGCTATCTAACCCCATCGACCTGTTGTTCATATTGGCTGAGCCGATTCGCACGATCTCGTCATCAACGATCATCAGCTTGGCATGGACATAAATCGGCGTGGCGCCCGTGAACGGAATGTAGATGTGAAAGCGTCCCTTTGCGTCCTTGTCGCCAATCGATCGCACCAGCCGTGCACGGGCATTGTCCATTGCCTGCTGCTCCAGCCAGCCATCGGCATGCAAAGGATTGACGATGAGCACTTCGGGCGGATCGTCTTCGCTCATCCGGCGCGCGATGCATTCGGCGATAGTACGCGAGGCGAAATACTGGCTCTCGGCATATATGTAGCGCTTGGCCCGCGCGATATGCTTGATGAAGAGCTGCTCCACTTCGTCAACCTCGCGGTGACCGGCATATTCCGCCCGGGTCCGCGCGATACCGACTTCAACGTCCTTGAATTGCGGCTCAAGCTCATCTGGCCATGCACTTCGATCAGGGTGCTGAACCGGCTCGAGTGGCTTACCCCCCGCCTTGATCCAGCGATCACGGCCAAGAGCGCCCAATGCAGACGCTGCAGGCCCTTCCAGCATCATAGTTATGTCGTGCCATGGTCCATAAACCGCACCGCGCGGGCGCTTGCGCCGCTGATCATCCTCAAGATGCTCGCGTGTATCCCAGCGGTCAGTCGTCATATCGATACCGCCGCAAACCGCGAGATTATCGTCAATCACGACAATCTTTTGGTGATGACTGCAAGCAACCGGATGCGCAGTGTCGAATTTAAAGTCGATCTGCCGGTTGGGCCACCAGCGTGCTAGATCGACCGCCATCGATCCACGTGAAAAGAACTTCAACGCGCCGTAGCTCCATTTAAGGATACGAATCTCGATATCGTCGCGGTGACGGGTAAGCCACAGTATGAAGCTTCCCAGTCGCACGGGATATTTGCCCTCGCCGCGCTTTTGATACCAGCGCCGCCCCTCCGCTAAGTGGATTCGCGTATCGAAGTCCCAGCCGATCAACAATACCCGCTTCCTCGCGTTCAGCATCGCTTGCTGCATAAGGCCGAAGTAATCTTCGGCATCGACTATTACGCTTGCACGGCCCGCACGCACGTATCGCCATACGCCGGGTTCGGTGGACGAATCGTCAAATTCCTCTGTTGCCGGTCCGGCCCCCTCACCCAATAGAAATCACTCCTTCGCGTGGTGCTTAGCCTCCGGAGTGACTTTAGCGGAAGCTTTCTCTTCTTTCTTACGGCGATTGAAGATGTCACGCATCTGTTGGGCATCTTCGTCCGTTAGATGTTTGGCGAAGTCCGGGAAGTGATCTTCTTCCTCTTCTTTGATGTGGTGGCGGTAATCATGGTCGAGCTGTTTGAACTTTGTCAGCCACGCACCAGACGACATATCAGTAGCCGCCAAATCGTTCATCGCTTCATCCAGCTCATGATGCTCGGCAACCGAGTGCCGAGTATCGTCAGTGGTTGGTGGTTTGCGCAGCATTGTTGAATAGAGAGCCTGCTCTTCGGCCGCGGCATGCCCCTTCACATCAAGCGTGAATTCTTTGAAGAGTTGCTCGCGCTCTTTTGTATCACCGCGTGTCTCCATCAATTTGTCGAGGAGCTTGCGTTGGCGGTCGTGGTCCGCCTTGAGCCGGTCGAAGATGTCGCTGGTATCAGCCATGATAGTATTTCCCTTTCATTTTGGCTTGTTAGGGAAACGGGTGAGGCTGTGAGCGGTTCCGGGAGAGCTTCATTCAAAATCTCAGATTTTGAGCGCCCGGAAGGATTGGGCACGCGCTTTGCGCCAGCCCGTCTTCGCTTCGACTCCGAGATTCGGATCGTCCCATGACAGAAAACTAAAAAACCACCCCGGATGGGATGGCTCTTTATGTGGTGCGCCCGGAAGGATTCGAACCTCCGACCCCCTGATTCGTAGTCAGGTACTCTATCCAGCTGAGCTACGGGCGCACTTGAGGGGCGGCACATATAAGCGGTGTTCACCCTTGGCAAGTGGCTGCGAACCGCATCGGGCATTATTTCATATGCTTTGTAATCGCGCCCAGGTCTCGAGCAGCTCTATATCAAGCGGCGGCTTATCCAATGCCCGCGCCTGTGCGATCGTGAACCAGCCCCACTCATTGCCTTCTATTGCCTGCGGTTCACCTCCCCACCGGCTGGCAGTGTAAAGAAGAATTACAATATCCGGATCCACCCCGCGCGCTCTGGATTGGGCAATTGCAGCGGGCGACAAGTCTGCCTCCAGCAGTGTCAGGCCCAGTTCCTCCGCAATTTCCCTTACCAGCGCACCGCGGGGGAATTCGCCCGTTTCCACCTTACCACCAGGAAATTCCCATAGGCCCGCATGGGCTTTTCCTTCGGGGCGGCGATGCAGCAATACCCTGCCGTCTGCGCCCGTAATAGCCGCGGCCACTACGCCAAGTGATGTCGGAATTTTTTTCACAATCGTACCGGCTGGAAACCTTTCGTTAGGACTTTTCAGCCAGAAGCAGTGTCGGTCAAACGTATTCGAGGGGAATGGCCCATGCAAACGAACAAATTTCTGAAAAGACTGATCGGAGATCGTTCGGGAGCCACGGCTATCGAGTACGGACTTATCGTATCTTTGATTGTTGTTGCGATGATCGCCGCTCTGGAAGGAGTAGCAAACGAGAACACCGGCCTTTGGGCTGTTGTTACCGAAAAGGTCACTACTGCAGGAAACTAAGAGTTACGATTTGTAAAGACTTGACCACTAGAAAAACTCACGCCTTCTTTCAGGTTTTCTGATTTGAGGGGGGCAAGGGTACCGAAGACTGAAACCAGGAGACTACATATGACTTTCTTCAAAAATCTCGTCCGCGACGAAGCTGGCGCCACCGCAATTGAATACGGCCTGATCGCTGCTCTAATCGCAGTTGCTGCAATCACCGCAATGGGCGGCCTCGGCAACCAGCTGAGCGCGACATTCGGCGAAGTGTCGACGAAGATGGCAAACTAAGGCTAATCGCCTTGTTACCAGCCTAACGGCTAGAGGGAGGCGCCGGGCGAAACCCCGGCGCCTTTTTTATGTCATTTGACGACGATTTTGACTTTCTGGCCTGCGGTTATGCCTTGGCTTGAACTCAAACCGTTCAATACGCGGAAACGCTCTACCTTCCCGTCATCGTAAGCCATGCGATTTGCCAGCGACTGGACGGTATCGCCACTTCTTACAGTAACAACGCTAACCTTGCGCGGAACGATGCGTGCAGCCTCGGCAGAACTAATCCGCCGCATCGACTGGAACATCGGATTGAAGGTGCCCGAACGGCCAGCTTCGCTGATCGTCATGAAGTGGAATGCAGACGTTTTCGAAAATTCGTAAGCGAACACCACCACATCCACGTTCGATTGGCCGTTATTGACGCGCGCGGTCCCGTAGGTTGCCGGAATTCCGTTCACCGTCGTGCTCTTCATTTCTTGCGGCGTGATAGTCTGCTGTTCGCCGCCAAGCGCTGTAAATATGCCCCGAACATATGTGTCGAGATTGCCATTATACGGTCCGGTCGACAGCTGGCCGCGACCGCTATCGCCGTTGATCGAGACAGCGCGTGTTCCATTGACCATGTAAAAGCCTTGCGGTGCAGTAAATGCCAGGCGCAGATCCGGATGGGTAAAGGTACGGCCCTCAATGATACCCTGTTTAGGATCATCACCATACATAATCCCGTCAATCCGCGCCAAAAATGTGTCGCGGTTGCTTACGCCGGTCAGACCCTGCGCTTTTCCAAGTGCCGTTTGCACTCGGCTGGCAGGATCAGGGTGCGTCGATGCCCAGGCTGGCATTGTGGCGTTGCCGCGTCCTTGAAGCTGCGCTTCAAGCGAATTCTGCGCGGCCAAACTGCTCAGCAAAGTCGCCATCGCACGCGGATCATAACCGGCCTTGTTGAGATATTGGATGCCCAGCTCATCGGCCTGCAATTCCTGATTGCGCGAATAGCTGAGCGTAGCGAGCTGCGGCACTTGCGAGGAAAGCTGCTGTCCGATGTTGCCAAGCGCACTATCACCCAAAAGAACGCTGGATGCGACCTGGCCGAGAACGCCAAGAATTGAGTTGCGCTGTGATCGGGCCTGTCGCTTTTGCGAATGGCGCGCGGCAACGTGGCCGACTTCATGACCCAAGACACCGGCCAGCTCTGCCTCATTATTCATAAGGCCGACCAGCTGGCGTGTGACATAGACATAGCCGCCGGGGATCGCAAAAGCGTTATTCACTGACGAATTCAGCAGCGAGACTGTGAAATCATCCTGCGCATTGCCGAGGCCCGACTGGACCGAAATATTCTTCCCCACGCGCTCGACATAATTGGCGTACGGCCCCGTCATAGCCCCGCCAAACTCAGCGAGAAGCTGCGGATGCGCTTCGGAACCCTGCTTGGCTTCGGTCGGTGTGATCGGCGAAGAAGCCGACGGGATGTTCCCGCCGCCTACGGCCGCACAGCCTGATAATGCCAATGCGCCGATAGCCGTAGTGGCGAGCGCAGAAATTTTACGAGTTTTCAAAATAGGCATAGTGTCCCCTTGCATTGTGACAATGCGGCGCACCAAACCGCAGGTTGAATTCTACATAGAGACCAACCTCCGGAACTACACAAGGTTCCAGCTAAGACTACTCCCCGAGCAGCAGGAACCGTTCTTCGCGCAAATGACGCAATTCGTCAGACGCAATGTCGCTCAGCGCGTCGAGCTCTTCACTGATCGCTTTACCGAGTGCCTGCGCAGCCTTTTTAGGATTACGGTGTGCGCCCCCAACCGGTTCTTGCACGATCCGGTCGATCACGCCAAGCTCCTGCAATTGCTGTGCCGTAATCCGCATTGCTTCCGCTGCATCGGGCGCTTTTTCAGCTGTACGCCACAGGATCGAAGCGCAACCTTCAGGTGAAATTACTGAATACACCGCATGTTCGAGCATCAGCACGCGTTCGGCACTCGCCAGTGCAACCGCGCCGCCCGAACCGCCCTCGCCCACGATGGAGGCAACCATCGGAACGCCCAGAGCGAGGCAAGCCTCGGTCGAACGGGCAATTGCTTCTGCTTGCCCGCGTTCCTCGGCCTCAACACCCGGGAATGCGCCTGAGGTGTCTACCAATGTCACCACCGGCAGGCCAAAGCGGCTGGCCATTTCCATTAGGCGGACCGCTTTGCGATAGCCCTCCGGTTTGCCCATGCCGAAATTGTGCCGCAGGCGGCTTTCGGTGTCGCTGCCCTTTTCGTGGCCGATCAACATGATTTTACGGCCATTCAGCGTTGCGAAGCCGCCCAAGATCGCTTCGTCTTCGCCATACAAGCGGTCACCGCCCAGCGGAATAAACTCGTCAAAGGCGTACTTCACATAGTCCAAGAAATGCGGTCGCTTGGGATGGCGGGCAACTTGAGTTTTCTGCCACGGCGTCAGCGCCTGATAGGTGCTGGCGAGCAGATCAGCGCTCTTCGTCTCGAGCCGTTCCAGCTCCGCGCCGATATCGACTTCATCCCCGGCAGCTGCGCTGCGCAGTTCGGTGATGCGTTTATCCAGTTCGGCGACCGGTTTCTCGAATTCGAGCCAGGTTATCATGTGTTCGCAGCTAGTCCCCCTTGGGCCCGCGGGCAAGAGTTGCATTCGCCAAGGGATGCCGTTCGTTCACTAAAGTCACCAGCCGCGCGGCATCAACATGGGTGTAAATCTGGGTCGTCGAAATGTCTGCATGTCCCAGCAATGTCTGTAAAACCCGCAGATCCGCGCCGCCTTCAAGCAGATGAGTGGCAAAGGCGTGACGCAGGACATGCGGACTGACTTTTTCCGGGGGAATATTCGCGCGACCCGCGAGCTCTTTCAACAATTGGAATAAGCGGACGCGCGAAATATGTTTTCCACGTGAGGGAAACAAAAAGCGCCCCTCACCATGGCGGACCTCCAACCAGCGCGACAAGGCCTGCACTGCCCGTTCGCTAACCGGCACCATGCGCGCTTGGCCCCCCTTGCCCATCACAGTCAGGAATGGCGCATCTCGCGGGACGGCTGACAGCGGCAGGGAAACAAGCTCTGTCGCCCGAAGGCCCGAGCCGTAGAGAAGCTCAAGTAAGGCCAGCAAACGGACGGACGCAGTTCTGCCTGAAGCAGCTTCCTCTTCGACGCACAGGAACAGCGCATCCACTTGATCATGTGACAATATCTTGGGCAGCAGGCGCCGCGCTGCCGGGCGCGGCAAAGCGGGCGACGGATCATCACCGCGAATGCCCTCTTCCGCCAGAAAACCGTAGAACTGCCGCAAAGCTGACGATTTGCGTGACACGCTGGACGGCGCCAGATGCGCCCAGGCCTTGCCAAGGCTCGATAAAGCCGCACCATCAGCTTGTGACAAATCGCCCAGCAATTCGTCCGCTGCCGTCAGATCGCGCCGATAGGCCGCAATAGTATTCGCCGCTGCGCCGCGCTCAGCGGCCAGCATGGCGAGAAAGTCATCGATAGCGCCTGAAATGGCCTAACCCCGCGCGACCGCCTCGGCCGCAATCATCCGCGCTTCGGCAGACATGCCCACACGGTTCAGAGCCGAGACAATGTGATAGAGATGCCGGGGGGTCATCTTGTTCCAGCTATCGCCTTGCATTCCGAGCCCTGCGAGCATCGCGACCAGCGCCGGATTATTCACGTCAGCAGCCTTGGATATTGCCCGGCTCCACTTGGTATCGCGGGCCAGATCAATCCCCACATCGCCGACGAGATCATTCACATCTCCGCCGTCCAAGCGGCCAAGACCGGCAAGGCCCGCCACGAGAAACTGCGATTTGCGCTGTTCCTCGCTCACATCATTACCAATGAAACTGCTCACCGCACCGGCATCTACTGGTGTGTTACGGCTCGGCTGTGCAAGCGCTAGCAGAGCCCATCCGCCGCTGCCCTGCGGCAAAACCGTGGACCATCGCATGGCATCATTATCGAGACCTGCGGCCAACATTGACGAGATCAGCGGGAAGGCATCCGCAACGAGTTCTTCAGAAGGCGTCAGACGCGCCGCTGCATAGGCGGTCAAGACCTGGCGGCCATAGGAAGGCGTGCCCTCGCCGGCCCAGATGCGCCGAATTGCGGCCACGCGGGCGGCATCGTCTTCGCCGACATAGGCACCGCGCAACAGTTCTGCGACATCGGCGCTCTCGCCTTCAATTCCTTCGGTTTCATATATCTGCGAATAGAGATCGACCATGGCGGCGGATGACAACACGCCCTTAGCCGCTGCATAGTCGCCAGCAGCTGCTCGTTTAGACAGTGAAACCATTGGCGAAGTCGCCGTAGTGACCTGGTAATAGCCCCCGGTATCTTCGAGCAGCTTCTCCGGCACATCCAACCCCACCGCGCGGGCCAGCGCATAGCGCCACGGGTTGATCTCGGAGACGCCTTCCCACTCGATATTGACCGCGCGCCGCCCGTCACCGGCGGCCCCTGCAAAACGCTGAGCCAGCAGAACATCTATCTGCGGCGCAATTTCGCCGCGTAACGCTCGGTCCAATTCGCGGTTACCCGCGCGCCCTTCACCGGCGAAGGACCGGCAAATCGCGGTTAACATTTTCCATTGAGGATCGTCGCTATCGCGGGGCCTCAACCGGACGGCAGGACAAGCGCCGACAATATCCGCAGTGCCGATATAGGCGTCGATTGCTGCGGTCGTCAGAGGATTCGTATAGTTCACTGTATCGATGTCCTGCACCAAAGCGCGGGCAGCAGCATGTTCGCCAATGCTGTTGAGCGCAGCAGTACGCAAGGAGGCAAATTCAACCGGTTTCATATCTGCAGGTGCGCTGAGCCGACTTGCCAAAGCACGGCGGAGCATGATGTGGCCCCAACGCGAAACCATCGGCTTTTTTGTGCCCGAAAGAGCTGCGCGCACCAGAGAGGCAGGCTGATTTTCCAGAAGCGCTGGCGCAAGTCCGCCTTCATCCGTGCCGATGATACCGACTTGTTCGAGCGAGCGCTGCGCGCCCTTTGGAATATCGAACTTCGGTTTGAGGCCGAGCAATTGATCCAGTTCGTCAGTCGAGAGCCGTTCAAGCTCCTGAATGGAAGGAATTCCTGCTGTGCTGGGCGCGGGCGAAGGCGAAGATGTCGCTCCACCAGAACTGCCGCCATCTGGAACAGACTGGACGACCGGCGTCGAGCCTGCCGACGAACTACTGGAAGTCGCGGCAGGTGCCGGTGCGGGCGAAGGCGCCTTGGTCGCAGGCGGCTTCATCTTGGGAGGGAGCAGCGATTCCGGTGCGCTCTGCGCAAAGACCAACGTCGAGCATACTGCCAGTATAGCGCCGCTGGCGAGCAAATGGCGCTTCATTGTGCAGCCTCCGGAACTGCAACCGGAATCGCAATTTCGCGGCTTTCGGTCGCGCCGCCATCGATCCATGCATAGGCCAATACGCAAAGCAATAATGCGCCCAGCACCCAGCCGATCCGCCGTAAATCTATCGCCAACGTGGAATTCCTCGAAACAATCACAAAGTTGCGGCTAATCTTGCGCTCTCTCCTACCCCAACTATAGCCAGTGCCGCAATGACGAGTGAACCATCCCATCCCGCCGCCCAACCAGATGGCGTGAAAATCGCGCAGATCGCCCTTCATGTTGATCGCCCTATTGTGCTGATCGGCTTGATGGGGTCGGGTAAATCAACCGTTGGCAGGCGGCTGGCGAAGATGATGGGCACCGGATTCGTGGATTCGGATCAAGAAATCGAAGAAGCCGCGCAGCTTTCAATACCTGAGATTTTCGAACGTTTTGGCGAAGCGCATTTTCGCGACGGAGAACGCCGCGTCATCGCCCGGCTGGTGGAAGAAGGCGCGGGCGTGATCGCCACAGGCGGCGGGGCTTTCATGAATGCGGAAACCCGTGCGCTCATCCTGCAAAATACCATCGCAGTGTGGCTCGATTGCGATATCGACACTCTGGTCGAACGGACATCGCGCAAAGATAACCGCCCCTTGCTAAAGGACGGTGATCCGCATGAAATACTAAGCCGATTGCACAAGCAGCGTGAACCTGCCTATTCGCAGGCACAAGTTCGCGTGACCGCCAAAGACGGTCCGCATGAAGACACTGCTATGAGCATTTTGGAGGCAATCGACGCATGGCTGTAATTCCCGTCGAACTGGCTGGGCGGTCCTATGAAGTGCGCGTAGATGGCGGACTGCTTGCCGATCTGCCCGCGCAATGCGGCGCGTTGCTGCGCAAGAAACGCGTGCCGATTATCACCGACAGCAATGTCGCGGCTAAGTGGCGCGATGCGGTTGCGGCTTCGCTGGAAAGCGGCGGGTTTGAACCGCGCTGGCTGGTGCTCGATCCGGGTGAAGGCGCGAAAAGCTGGACCAATCTGGAACGCACGGTCGACTGGCTGCTGGCCGAAGAAGTCGAGCGCGGTGATCATGTGATTGCACTTGGTGGCGGCGTGATCGGTGACCTGACAGGCTTTGCCTGCGCGGTATTGAAACGCGGTTGCGGATTTATCCAGCTGCCCACCAGTCTGCTGGCGCAAGTCGATTCGAGCGTAGGCGGAAAGACAGCCATCAACACGGCAGCGGGCAAGAACCTCGTCGGCGCTTTTCATCAGCCATCGCTGGTGCTGGCTGACTTGGACGCACTCGAAACACTGCCTGTCCGCGAATTGCGCGCAGGTTTTGCGGAAGTCATCAAATACGGCATCCTCGGCGACCGCGAATTCTTCGATTGGTGTGCTGCCAATGGCTCCGCCGTCATAGATGGCGACCGGAAGGCACGCGAATATGCGGTTGCGCAAAGCGTCGCTGCCAAGGCCCGCATCGTTGCCGAGGACGAACGCGAAACCACCGGCATACGCGCACTGCTCAATCTGGGGCACACATTCGGGCACGCCTTGGAAGCGCAGACCGGTTTCGGTAACCGCCTACTGCACGGTGAAGCTGTTGCGCTCGGCATGGTCTTAGCTGCGCGTTATTCCGCGCGGCGCAAATTGATGAACGACAGTGAAGCGGAGGCTGTCACCGCAGCGATATCCGGTGCAGGAATGCTTTCGGAGGTTTCAACGCTCGGCCTGAACTGCGACGGCAAGACGCTCGCCGATCATATGCGGCATGACAAGAAGATGGACGCCGGCACCCTGCCCTTTCTTCTGCTGCGCGGAATAGGCAAAGCCTTTATGGCAAAGGATGTCGAGCTGGATGATGTGGCAGCGTTTTTGGACGGACAGCTGCAGGCGAGCTAATTTTCGTCGTCCCAGCGTAGGCTGGGATGACGAGATAGCGGATTAGATGACGGCGCTGACTATTCCAGCTCCAAAATCACTGCATCCACGGCCAAGCTTTCGCCCTGCGCCGCATTCACTTTCGCAATTGTACCCGACTTTTCAGCGCGCAAGATGTTCTCCATCTTCATCGCCTCGACAGTTGCGAGCGGTTGTCCGGCTTCGACTTCATCACCTTCGCCAACATGCAGCGCCACCAAAAGGCCGGGCATCGGGCAGATAAGATACTTTGACAAATCGGGCGGAATCTTTTCGATCATATGCTCTGCCAGCGGGGCAAAGCGGGTCGGCAGAACGCGCGCTTCGTGAGTGGCGCCGCGCGTAATGATTTTCCAGCCTGTGATCGTGGGCGCTAGCTGGAAGGACAGCGGCTCGCCATCCAATTCGGCATGAACCATCGTGTCGCCGGGCGTATATTCCATCGCTAGATCAATTGCTTCGTCGCCGACCATAATCGCATGTTCGCCCAATCGGACTTCGTGATCTTCGCCAGCAATGCGCACGGTCCAGTCACCCGGAGCGGCCAGTTTGCCGTCAAGCTGTTGATCGATCCGACGCGCTCGATCTGCCTGAATGGAGGAAATTACGCCGGCGATGGCCGCCAGCGCTTTGTTCAATTCCGCCGTTGCTGGTGCGCCTTGGAAACCATCAGGATATTCCTCGGCGATAAAACCCGTGGTCAAATCGCCCGAGCGGAAACGGGGATGCTGCATGATTGCGCTCAGGAAATCGACATTGTGGCCCAGGCCTTCGATCTGGAATGCATCGAGCGCCTGCACTTGCAAGTCCGCCGCCTCGTCGCGGGTCTCGCCCCATGTCACCAGTTTGGCGATCATCGGGTCGTAGAACATCGACACCTCGCCGCCTTCCATCACGCCATCATCCACGCGGACGCCATCTGTCCCGCGAATGCCGCCCTGCCAGCCCGGCACTGGCGGTTGATAGCGGACCAAGCGTCCGGTGCTGGGCAAGAAGCCGCGATAGGGGTCTTCAGCATAGACGCGGTTTTCAATCGCCCAGCCGTCGATCTTGACGTCATTTTGCGTCATCGACAGCTTTTCGCCAGCGGCAACGCGAATCATCTGTTCGACCAGATCGACACCAGTGATCGCTTCGGTAACGGGATGTTCGACCTGAAGCCGAGTGTTCATTTCGAGGAAAAAGAAGCTCTCGCCGCTCGGGTCCGCACCGCTTACAATTAGTTCAACGGTGCCGGCGCTGTGGTAATTTACCGCCGCAGCCAAAGCGACGCATTGCTCGCCCATTGCCTTGCGCATTTTGGGCGTGACGAAGGGTGATGGTGCTTCCTCGACAACCTTCTGGTGGCGGCGCTGAATGCTGCATTCGCGCTCGTTCAAATAGATGATGTTGCCGTGCTTATCGCCGAGGATCTGGATTTCGATGTGGCGCGGATTGAGAATGAACTTCTCGATAAAGACACGGTCATCGCCGAAGCTGTTCAGCCCCTCGCGCTTGGTTGCTTCAAATCCTTCGCGCACGTCCTTCTCGCTATAGGCGAGCCGCATCCCCTTGCCGCCGCCGCCCGCGCTGGCCTTCATCATCACCGGATAGCCGATCTCTTCCGAAATCTTCACGGCATGTTCTGTGTCGTCTATCTCGCCAACAAAGCCGGGAACAACATTCACGCCTGCCGCCATCGCCAGCTTCTTAGATTCAATCTTGTCGCCCATCGCGGCAATCGCGTTCACCGGCGGGCCGATAAACTCGATGCCTTCCTTGGCCAGCGCCTCGGCAAAGTTGGTGCGTTCGGACAGGAAACCATAGCCGGGATGCACGGCCTCTGCGCCCGTCTGCTTGCAAGCGTCGATGATCTTCTCAGGGATCAGATAGCTTTCGGCAGCAGCAGAAGGACCGATATGCACAGCCTCATCCGCCATCTGCACAAACGGCGCGCGAGCATCAGCGTCCGAATAAACTGCGACGGTCGCAATACCCATCCGCCGCGCGGTCTTGACAATCCGGCAAGCAATTTCGCCGCGATTGGCGATGAGGATTTTATTGAACATTAACCGTCCATTCCTATAAGTATGCCAAGCTCTGTTGACCGCAAATTGGTCAGGCGGGGCTTGCAACGATTGATGATCAACGGTTCCAATGAACCGCCACTGATCAATTTGCCGTGGCTAGCACAATGCGCGTCGCGATATTTGAGCCATGCGCGCTGGCCCTCCAGCAACGTCTCGAAATAGCCCGGATGCCCGCCATTGGTGGCATCGCCATAGGCTTTATCGAGATCTTTCAATTGCGAGGCGGTAAGCTTCCATTGCGCATTCATTTCAGCATCCGCGACAAGAAAATCCTGGTGTGCACACCAGTTCATTTTTTGCTGGGTGATGGGTTCATCACAATCCCAATCAGGATTGGGCACAGTTTCCGCGAGCAGAAGGAGCGAGAGGATCACAGCGTTTCCAGCGCCTTTTCAATGTCACCGATAATGTCGTCGATATGCTCGATGCCGACCGACACGCGGACAACGTCTGGCCCGGCACCAGCCGTCAGCAATTCAGCCTCGCTCAACTGGCTATGCGTGGTCGATGCTGGATGGATGATCAGCGAACGTGTGTCGCCGATATTGGCCAGATGGCTGACCATTTCGACATTCGATACCAGCTTTACGCCCGCATCATATCCCCCCCTCAGACCGAAGGTGAATACCGCGCCGCCCTTCCCGCCGAGATAGGTTTGGGCGAGCGAATGATACCGATTATCCGGCAATCCGGCATAGCCTACCCACGCGACCTTCTCATGCGCTTGCAGCCATTTGGCGAGCGCGAGCGCGTTGTCGCAATGCCGCTCCATCCGCAGGCTGAGCGTTTCCATGCCTGTCAGCGTCAGGAAGGCATTCATCGGCGCCATCGCGGGGCCAAGATCGCGCAAAGCCAAAACACGGCAGGCGATGATGAAGGCGATTTCGCCCACCGCATCACTCAAAACCGCGCCATGGTAGGAATCGCATGGTGCACTCATGGTCGGGAATTTGTCCGACGCTTTCCAGTCGAACTTGCCCGAATCAATGATCACGCCGCCAACCGAATTGCCATGTCCGTTGAGGAACTTGGTGGTCGATTCGACGACAATATCCGCGCCATGTTCGATCGGGCGGCACAGCGCGGGGCTGGCCATGGTGTTGTCGACAATCAGTGGAATTCCAGCATCATAGGCGACCTTCGCAATCGCGGCGATATCCTGAACAACGCCGCCCGGATTGGCGAGGCTTTCGATAAACACAGCGCGCGTTTTGTCGGTGATGGCAGCCGCCACATTTGCCGGATCATCCGCGTCCACAAATGTCGTATGCCATCCCATCTTCTTAAAGCTGTGACCCAGCTGGTTCAGCGATCCGCCATAGAGCTTCTTCGCAGCAACAATCTCTGCGCCCGGCTCCATCAAAGTGTGAAACACGATCATCTGCGCGGCATGGCCCGATGCCACGGCCAGCGCGCCAACCCCGCCATGCATCGCGGCGATCTTGCCCTCCAGCGCGGCGTTGGTGGGGTTCATGATACGGGTGTAGATGTTGCCGAATTCCTGCAGATTAAAGAGGCGCGATGCGTGATCGACATCATCGAACACATAGGACGCGGTCTGGTAAATCGGTGTAATCCGCGCATTGGTCGTCGGATCGGGCTCGCAGCCCGCATGAACGGCCATTGTTTCGAGTTTTTGGTTGGTCATCAGTCGTTCTCCGCCAAGCTGCGCAATTGTTCGGTGCGCGCCTCGGTCAATTCGGTTTTGCAAAGGCTGTAAATCAATGGCTCCAACGATCCACCGCGCGCATAATAGCCTTCGTTCGTGCAATGGGCATCGCGATATTCCAACCATGCCCTTTGCGCTTTTAGCATCGTAGTGAAGTAGCCCAGCCGCTGGTCATAAGTGCTTTCGAAATTCTCATCGCGCAGCTTAATGATTATGGTGGTTTTCTTCCACTGCACATTCAGCGCCTCATCCGCGATCAAATAGTCCTTATAAGCGCATTGGTTCATCTCATATTGGATGCCCCTGTCGGCCTCGGCCTGATTGCATTCAATGTCCGCCGAGGTCGTTTGCGTAATCAGTAGAAGTGGGAGCAGGATCATTCAGCAGGCTCCGGCACCTTGCACGCCCGCATAGGTTCCTCGCCCTTCAGCGCCGTAATCCCGAGCCGCTTAAATAGCTCGGCGTCACTATCGTCGCCTGCATTGGGAGCGGTCAGCAGTTTGTCGCCAGTGAAGATCGAGTTAGCGCCCGCCATGAAACAAAGCGCCTGTGTGCTATCACTCATGCTCTCGCGTCCGGCGGACAGCCGCACCATGCTCATCGGCATGCTGATGCGCGCCACGGCGACGGTGCGGACGAACTCAATATCATCGATCTTGGCCATCGGCGTATCGGCGAGCATATCGCCCAAGATCGTGCCTTTGACGGGAACCAGCGCATTGACTGGCACACTTTCGGGATGCTGCGGCAGAGTGGCGAGCGTGTGGACGAAGCCCACCCGGTCCTCGCGCGTTTCGCCCATGCCCACGATGCCGCCGCTGCACACATTGATGCCTGCGCTGCGAACGTGGTCGAGCGTTTCGATCCGCTCATCAAACTTGCGAGTGCTGATCACACGCTCGTAATATTCGGGGCTGCTATCGATATTGTGGTTATAATAATCGAGGCCCGCCTCGGCCAGAATATCGGCCTGTTTAGGCGTCAACATGCCCAGCGTCATGCAGGTTTCCATACCCATAGAGGCAACACCTTTCACGATTTCCGCAATGGCAGGCATGTCTCGGTCTTTGGGGTTACGCCAAGCTGCGCCCATGCAGAACCGCTGGCTACCATTGTCTTTGGCTTGGGCGGCGGATTGGAGCACAGCGCGCACGTCCATGAGCTTGGTCGCCTCGACGCCGCTATCTGCATGGACGGACTGGCTGCAATAGCCGCAATCTTCGGGGCAGCCGCCGGTCTTGATGCTGAGCAGAGTGCACAGCTGCACCTGATCCGCCGGATGGTTTTCGCGGTGAATGGAGGCCGCTTGGAACAGCAGCTCGGTAAAGGGAAGATCGAAAAGAGCCGCGATCTCGTCGCGGGTCCAGTCTTGGCGGATTTGGGTCATTAGTTTACAGCCTGACTTGCTAAAATTCTTGTTCTTATACGACCGAGCATCGCTGCCTGTAGGTCTGAGCCCTCGATATCATGCTTAACCCCAAACATTTCGACTGCATCGACGGTAAGGCGATGTGTGTTCGAATTTGTGTCAAGAACATGAATGATAGAGCCAATCGGGGGAAGCGCGTCGAACTCTTGAGGACCAATTAAGTTTTCATCATGGCCGGTCTTGACTACATGAGCAACAATCACTCCTCCGCCTCCAAACCTTCACCCGCGGGCGGCATATTGTGGCCTAGCAGGCGGAGCATATCCGCGCCGCATTCGACTACGTTTGAACCAGGGCCATAAATGCCCTGAACCCCTGCGTCGCGCAGGAATTCATAGTCTTGCGGCGGGATCACTCCGCCTGCGACTACTTTGATATCGGCGCGTCCGGCCTCTTTCAGTCGGGTAATGAGTTCGGGGATCAGCGTCTTGTGACCTGCAGCGAGCGAGCTTGCGCCAATCGCATCGACATCCTTTTCGAGGGCCATAGCGACCGTTTCTTCGGGCGTCTGGAACAGCGGACCGCTGACCACTTCGAAGCCCATGTCGCCAAACGCGCTGGCGATCACATTTGCGCCGCGGTCGTGGCCGTCCTGGCCCATTTTGGCGACCATGATCTTGGGCTTGCGGCCAAGGCGGCGCTCCACTGCGTCCACCCCGTCCAGCACTTGCTGCCAGCGCTTGTCGAATTCGTAAGCGCTCTTGTAAATACCCTGCACCGGCGTCGGCATAGTGTTGTAGCGGCCGAATTCAGCCTCCATCGCGGCGGAAATTTCGCCCAGCGTGGCGCGTTGGCGGGCGCATTCTACGGCGAGCGCCAACATATTGCCGCCGTTCGACGTGCCGGCAGTCAGCGCCTTCAAAGCCGCCTGACACGCCGCCTCATCGCGGCCCGCACGGTTCTTCTTAAGCCGCGCGATTTGGCCGGTGCGCACCGCGTGATTATCAATGTCGAGTGTGTCGAGATGGTCCTCCGTGTCGCGTCGGTATTTGTTCACGCCCACGATCACATCTTCGCCCTTATCGACGCGCGTTTGTTTCGCCGCTGCAGCCTGTTCGATGCGCTGTTTAGGCATTCCGCTGGCCACCGCCTTGGTCATGCCGCCCGCCGCGTCGACTTCGGCCATCAGCACTTCGGCTTCCTCGACCAGTTTCGCGGTTAGCGCTTCGATATAATAGCTGCCGCCGAGCGGATCGACGACGTTGGTGATGCCCGTCTCTTCCTGCAAAACCAGCTGCGTGTTGCGCGCGATGCGGGCGCTGAAATCGGTAGGCAGCGCAATGGCTTCGTCCAGCGCATTGGTGTGGAGCGACTGCGTGCCGCCCAGCGTAGCGGCCATCGCCTCCACCGTTGTGCGGATGACGTTGTTGTAGGGGTCTTGCTCCTGCAAGCTCACACCTGAAGTCTGGCAATGGGTGCGAAGCATCTTCGAACGTTCAGACTTCGCGCCCAGATCGTCCATCACCTTGTACCACAGCGTGCGCGCGGCGCGCAGCTTGGCGATTTCCATGAAGAAGTTCATGCCGATGCCGAAGAAGAAGCTCAAACGCCCCGCAAAGGCATCGATATCCAGCCCCGTCGCCATCGCGCTTTTCACATATTCCTTGCCGTCGGCAATCGTGAAACCGAGTTCCTGCACCGCCGTCGCACCGGCTTCATGCATGTGATAGCCCGAAATCGAAATGCTGTTGAATTTCGGCATGTTGGCGGAGGTATAGGTGATGATGTCCGACACGATCCGCATGCTGGGCGCGGGCGGATAGATGTAGGTGTTGCGGACCATGAACTCCTTGAGAATATCGTTCTGGATCGTGCCCGACAGCTGCTCGGGCGACACGCCCTGCTCCTCGCCCGCAACGATATAGAACGCCAGGATCGGGATCACTGCGCCGTTCATGGTCATGGAGACGGACATGGTCTCCAGCGGAATCTGGTCGAACAGGATCTGCATATCCTCGACCGTATCAATCGCTACACCCGCCTTGCCGACATCGCCGACCACGCGCGGGTGATCGGAATCGTAGCCGCGATGGGTCGCCAGATCGAACGCGACCGACAGGCCCTTTTGCCCCGCCGCCAGATTGCGGCGGTAGAATGCGTTGCTTTCCTCGGCAGTCGAAAACCCTGCATATTGGCGGATCGTCCACGGGCGGCCCGCATACATGCTGGCTTTCACACCGCGGGTGAATGGCGCAAATCCGGGCAGGCCGGGAGCATTGCCGTCTTGGGGCATATCTTCCGCCGTATACAGCGGCTTGATCGGAAATCCCTCGGGCGTATCCCAAGTCAGGTCACGGCCCTTGACCTCTTTTTCGGCCAGCGATTTCCAGTCGTTCACATCTGCCATCTTACTTGCCCTTGAACTCCGCCTTGCGCTTCTGGAGGAA